>CACYPV010000001.1 GCA_902776375.1 uncultured Ruminococcus sp.
ATCTTAGACAGCATACTTTGAAATTGAATTGAACCGCCGTATGCCGAACGGCACGTACGGTGGTGTGAGAGGGCGGAATTATTCCGCCCTACTCGATTATGAATAGTCTTTTAAGTGCTTTTTTAGGGCGTTGAATGTCACCGGACTGATGACGTGCTCTATTTTGCACGCGTCATTCACGGCGGTCTCCTCGTCAACGCCAAGCCTCATAAACAGCTCGCTCAAAACGGTGTGGCGTTCGTAGGTGCGCTCTGCTACCTCCAAGCCCGCTTCCGTCAGCTTTATTCCGCCGTCCTGACCGACGGTGACAAAACCGCCGTCGCGCAGGATACTCATGGCGCGGCTGACGCTCGGCTTTGAGTAGCCAAGCTCTGCGCCGACGTCTATAGCGCGTACAAAGCCCTTTTGCTTGCTGAGAACGTAAATAGTTTCAAGATACATCTCGCCTGATTCCTTAAGTACCAAAGCCTTCACCTCCAAGCTTTCACAGGCTCATTATAGCATAATTTTATTCTGTTTGCAAGTGCGCATCGCTATTATTTTGCCATCTGTTGCGCTTGTGCACAGTTTTGTAAAAGAAAGAACCGGGAACTCCGCTTGGAGCCCCGGCTCGTTCATTATATCACTTGTGGCTGAATTGATAATTCATGTTCAATTTTTGCTCCATAAGGTCGGAGTTCATGTAGAACCAGTCCTCAAAGTGACCTCTGTCATCCTTGTAACGGTGATCTTTGTTGGGGCCTGCCGACTGATAAAACGCCTTGTACCATACGGTGTGCTTGGGCTTTATGGAATACGCCTTTGTTTTCATCTCGTAGGTTTGACCTACGGGCATAAAGATCTCCATTTTATCCTCTGTAAGGTAGGAGTAATAGCCTACTGCAAAGCCGGGGTCGCACTTATGGATGACGCTCTTTTCAAGCTTTGCGCCGGTCACCTTGATATGCTCTGTTTTGCCGGTGCTGTCAAGCAGGGTAAGGGAGTTGTAGTCCTTGAAGGATACTCTGCCCAGATCGGCGCAGTCTCTTAACGGAACGATGTTGATCTTGTTTGCGTTTGCGGAGTTGTGTGCGTCGATGTAGTAGTTATCCTGCGCTTCCATATGAGCTATGGTAACGTCGAAGTCGTGGTTCTGGAAGACTGACGAGATGTTCAGCATTGTCGATACAAGCTCGTTGGGGCGCTCTATGTATACTTTTACGAGTATGCTGAGCAGCGGATCCAGCGCGTCGCGGATCGCGTAAGCGTCTTTGTTTCCGGGCAGGGCTTCTTTGACCAGCTTATCGGCTTTCTCTTTACATCCCGGTAATTGGCTGCAAAGCTTGCTGAGGAACAGATTTTTGGCGATCTTTCCCAAGTCTTCATTTTTGATCGCGTCTACGTCGCTCATGAACGCCAGCAGGAATTTGGATACGCCGTCCTGAAGATACTTGCAGTAATTCGCACGGTTGCCTATGTTCCTTGTGGTCTCTTCGAGCACGAGGGTCGTTGCGATGTTCGAGTCATAATTGATCTTTTTGGTGTCCGCTTCAAATATGGGGTTTTTGCCGTTTTTAGCGTCGCTTGTTGCGGACGATGACAGCTTTGTTATAAGGGACGCCGCGTTCTTGATCGGAAGGTTGTACATCTTGAACTCATCGGCGGAGTAGCCGCTCCACGGATGACCGTTCTTTTCATACATGACCTTCATGGTGTTGCGGTTATCGGCAAAGCCTTTGGCGTCAAAAAACTTGGTGGTTATGTACTTGTCTGTTCCAAAGCGGGTAAAGCCGAATTCGCTCATAGCTACCTTGGGAACAAGGTCGTTGGGGTTTACTATGTTCCAAATGTTGTTGTAGATCTGATCTCCGGGGAGTTTGACGTTCTTTGAGTTGTAGTTTGCGCCCTGCGGAGCCTCAAAGGTGTAGGCGTAAAGGTCGTCGTGGGTGAGGGTCGCGCCGCTTGTGAATATCTTTTCCTTCTTGTCTATCTTGTTGTCGAGCAAGCCCGCCGTGAGGTTTGAGGTAGCTCCGCCGCGCGAGAAGCCCGCTATCCATAACTTGATCTTTCCGTTGATGTTGTTGGCGGAAATGTAATCGTTGAGGAACTTTATGGTCTTGTTGGCGGCGTTGTACCAGCCCTCGTGCATGTAGTCGGATTTGGTTCCGTCGCCCAGATAAACGTTGTTGCCCCATTCGCGGAAGTATCCGCCGGAGCGTAAGCCTACGCCGATTACGGTGTAGTCGCCGACCTTCTTCTGAGCCGCCGCCACGCCGATGGTGTCAAACGCGCTTCTCTTTGTATAGTCCTCATTTGCCTTGAAATCCTTAAAGCCTATCGTGTTGAAAAAGCCGTTCAGTCTTTCGGGCTGTGAAAGGTACCAGTTGCTGTCGGTTACACTCTTGGGGCTGTTAAGCGGGACCGTGTAGTTTGTCATTATGCAGGACAGGGTCGCCAGATGCGGGTCGTACTGTGACGAGGGGCGTTTGAAATATTCGTCCGAATAATAAATTGTGTCGCCCTTGTATTTCAGCATCGTCACCTTGTCGGCAACGGACGCCGCCGAGGCGCTTGTAAAAGCTACCGCCGTTATTGAGAAGGCGGTTATCACGGAAAGTATCACCGCGACTATCCTTGTATTGACTTTTGTTTTTGCCATTGTTGTTTCTGTGTTGGTTATTGTGGTTGTGGTTGTTTGAGCTTTCATGATTAACATCCTTTCTGTGCGTTGATTTATTTTGTTGTCTGTATTGTACCAGGTCAATATTGACAGCATCTTTACAGATTTCAAAGTTTTTTAAAATTATTTGAAATTTTTTGAAAATTTTTTTAAAACCGCGATATAAATGATTAAATAACAGTAATATATATGTAAATATATTTTGCCCTTCGGTTGACTTTTCAAAACATCTATTGTATAATAGACTAAATAATTATGTTATGATAAGTATTATTATACGCATTGCCGACCGCAAGGGTGAAAATCATGTCAAAAATCAGTATTATATTGGCGATATTGCTTGTCGCTTTTACTCTATGTCTGTCGGGATGCGGCAAAAATGAAGATTCCGGCACGGCTTCCCCGCAAAGCGGAACAAAGCAGTCGTCCGCTGAAAAGCAGCAGACGTCAGCCGATAAGGGAGCTTCCTCGGTGAGCGGCGGCAAAACCGCGTCGAGCGGCGAAACCGAAAAGCAGAACAGCGGCGGCGATAAGTCCGGCGCGCAGTCGGGCGGCGGTTCAGCGAGCGCGCAAAACAGCTCGGCTGAGTCCGCACCGCAGAAAAACGGCGGCTCGGCGACCGGCGGCAGCGCTTCGTCCGCACCCAAAAGCGGCGAAAGCTCGGCTTCAAAGAACGGCGAAAGCTCGGCTTCAAAGAACGGCGAAAGCTCGGCAACAGCCGGCAAAGCAAGCCAAAGCGCCGACAATCAAAGCACGCAGCCCGATAACGCCCGTCCAACTCAGGCCGCGCCCGAAAGCCCGAAGAACAACGATAACGCCGAGGTGAATTTTAATGACCTTTAGTAGACTGCGCGGGCTCAAAACTGCTTTTATAAGCGCCGCAGTTTTGACTGTTGCAGGTGTTTTCTGCACCCTCGCGCTGACTCTCACAGGCTCCGCGGCAGCTGCCGGCGGGACTATACTTGGTGACGCCGACGGCGACGGAGAGGTCACGATAAGCGACGTGACCTGCATACAAAGGGCGCTCGCCGAATGGACTGACAGCAGCTGCTCCGAAAAAGCCGCTGATATCGACGGCAACGGCAAACTCGAGATAACAGACGCCACCTTGCTGCAGCAGTGGCTGGCAGAAATGAATGTGGCATATTCGATCGGCGAAGAGCTTGAACAGCCTGCGGAAACAAGCGCGGCTGTTACGACGCAAAGCGCGACAGACCCCGATGGCTGGGGACGAGAGATCTACCGGCCTTGATCCGGCAGATATTTAAGTGATATGGAGAACGTTATATGAAGCCCGAATACGAGCGCACATATCTTACGATCACAGAATTTGATAAAATGGATGTTATCACCACATCCGCTGCTCCGGAGAATCCGATGACTTTCGGAGCCGAAAAAGAAAATGCCTACCGTGATTTCAGAAAATTCGGAGGGTCATGGTTCTGATGCAAAATATAACAGGCGTACTGCGCTTTTTTGAATCAAGATATGACTATGCGGCGTTTGTGACACACGCAAACGCCGCTGTGTTGTATTAACAAGTATGCATTCTTGAAGGAGGAGCTCATGAAGCAAAAGCTGAGAATACTGCTGGTGATCCTTACGGGTCTGCTGTTTACCGTGTATTCCGCGTATAATGTTTTTGTCATATTCAAAGACTACAAGGAATTGGCTATGGAGGACATGCTTGTCCTTTCCTTCGTCGTGCTGCTTTTCGGCGTGTTCGCCTTCTTCGCGTTCACGGCGGAGGTAAAGAGCTTTAGGTTCCTTGTGATGCGAAGGCTGGCGTTTATTTCTGCCTTTATGGCTATGTTCCTGCTAAAGCTGCGCATGCTCGACAAGGTTGTGGCGTACTTTGATATTACAAAGCCCGACAGCGTTATGTACTACTGCGCGTATATCGCTACGCAGGTGGCGCTGCTGATTTTGGCTATCTACTACGCCTTTATCCGTCAAAACCTTCCGCACCACCGCAAGGCGTCCGTTATCCTTCCGCTGACGGCAATGCTTTTGTTCATATGCAGCTTTGTTATGGAGGGCATGCTCTACTTTATGTACAACATCGGCTTGGAGGCAAACGAGCTGAGGACACTGGTGATACGTCCGGTGTTTTACATGGCGTTCATACTTTTGTCGGCTTATTTTCTGTTTCCGCCGGAGCTGGACACCGGCCTCGATTACATGGCGCCCGACGATTCCGAGATGATCGCGGCGGACGACATCGATTTCATGCCGCCCGAGGGAAGCGAGTTTTTGCCGCTTGACAACAGCGAGCTTGTCGCGCCGGTCGATGCCGATGATCTTCCGTTTGGAAACCCCGTGTATGTTGAGCAGAACAGAAACGACTTTATAGCGGCAGACGGCATTGAGGAGATCCCGCTTGAAGACACCGCCTTTGCCAAGCAGAACAGAGTAGATTTTATAGCGGCAGGCAACTTTGACGATACCCCGATGGAGGAAAGCGCCTCCGCTATGCATAACAGGGAAGATTTTATCATGCCCAACAACGAGGAATACATCCCGAACATGGATCCCGAGTTTTTCAAACCGGGCAGAAGGGAGTTTATCGCGCCCGATGACGACGAGGAGTATGTGGCGCCCATCGACCCCGAATACACGAATCAAAAGGGAACCGAACTGATTTGATACAATAAAACCGACGCTCATTTTAAGCCTTGCAGATAAAACAAAAACAGCCGCCGTCAAACTGAACAGCGGCTTTTTTGCGTTGTTTAATATAACACAAATGCGCGAATAATAAGCCGCCTTTCGGCAATACTTCTTTTATAGAATATTGTCGGAGGTAAAACATGCAGTACGGAAAGGTCGAGATCTGCGGGGTGAATACCTCGCGGCTCAAGGTGCTCAGCGAGGACAGGAAGCGCGAGCTGCTCAAAACCATAAAAAGCGGTACGCCCGCCGAGCGCAAACGCGCGCGTGATGAGATGATAAGCGGCAACCTGCGGCTGGTGCTTTCGGTCATCCGGCGGTTCACCGGCAGGGGAGAGAACCCCGACGATCTGTTTCAGGTGGGCGTTATCGGGCTTATAAAGGCTATCGACAACTTTGACCCCAAGCTCGACGTGCGCTTTTCAACCTACGGCGTCCCGATGATAATCGGCGAAATAAGGCGTTATCTGCGCGACAACAACGCCGTGCGGGTCTCGCGGTCTATGCGCGACACCGCCTACCGCGCCATGCAGATAAAGGAGCAGCTGACCACGCGCAACAACCGCGAGCCTACGGTTGAGGAGATAGCCAAGATAATGGACATGCCCAAGGAGAATGTGGTGCTGGCGCTTGAGGCGGTGGTAGAGCCTGTGTCGCTCTACGAGCCGGTGTTCTCAGACGGCAGCGACACCGTGTACGTCATGGATCAAATCGGCGACCAGAACGACGACCGCATGTGGCTGGAGGAGCTGGCACTGCGCGAGGCGATAACCAACCTTTCACCGCGTGAAAAGCGGATAATCGCGCTCCGGTTTTTTCAGGGCAAGACCCAAATGGAGGTAGCCGCCGAGATAGGCATTTCGCAGGCGCAGGTCAGCCGCATCGAGAAAAACGCGTTGACCGCTATCAAAGACAACATGTAAAGCTGAAAAAAGCCCTGTGCCGACGCAAAATCGGTATGGGGCAAAACTTTATTTATTTGGTTTGCGCTTTTCCTTGATAATCGAAAAAAACTGTGTTATACTGGGTTATTATTACTTGATTTCGCGCAAAGCATAAGGGGGTATGGATATGATATATGTCGACAAGCTGAGGAAGGAATTTAAAAAGACCGTCAAGGATCCCGGGCTAAAGGGCAGCATAAAGTCGCTGTTCCGTCCAAAGTCCGAGAAGATCATCGCGGTGCGCGATATAAGCTTTGATGTTGCCGAGGGCGAGATACTGGGCTTTATAGGCCCCAACGGAGCAGGCAAAAGCACGGTGATAAAAATGCTGACGGGCATCCTTACGCCCACCTCGGGAAGCTGCACCATCAACGGCAAAAACCCCACGCAAAACCGCAAAGCCTACGTAAAGGAGATAGGCGTTGTGTTCGGTCAGCGCACCCAGCTTTGGTGGGACCTGCCGCTGCGCGAGACCTACGGCGTGCTGAAGGAGATATACGAAGTCCCCGACGACCGCTACAAAAAGCGCATGGCGTTCCTCAACGAGGTGCTCGAGCTTGACGATTTCATTTCAAGCCCCGTCCGCACGCTTTCGCTCGGTCAGCGCATGAGGGCGGATATAGCCGCGTCGCTGCTTCACAGCCCGAAGGTGCTCTTTTTGGACGAGCCCACGATCGGTCTTGACGTGGTGGTAAAGGACAACATCCGCAAGGCTATCGAGCACATCAATGAGCAGGAGAAAACCACCGTCATCCTCACCACGCATGACCTCGCGGACATCGAGCAGCTCTCAAAGCGGATAGTCATGATCGACAAGGGCTCCAAGGTCTTTGACGGCACCATCGCGGAGCTCAAATCGAAGTACGGGCAGATACGCGAGCTCTATTTTGAGAGCGACTGCAAAAATCCGGAGCAGACGCTCGCCTATGACAAGCGATTCTCTCTCGGCGGGGACGACCTGAGCGTTGAGACCGAGGGCAATTCGGTGAAGGTGCGCTTCAACAGCTCGATCGTGCCGGTGTCCGACATGCTGTCATACACGCTAGGCAAAATAAACATCAGCGACATAAGCGTAAAGGACGCGGACATCGAGGAGATAATCCGCAGGCTTTACGGTCAGGGGGTGGAATGATGAAGCGAAGGCTCAGAACCTACCTGCCCTTTGTCAACGCCGGCATACAGGAGGTAGCCACCTACCGGGTCAACTGGATATTCTTTATGCTGGGCAACGCGCTCGCCTGCTTTGTGTCCTACTTCATTTGGGCGGCGGTTTACGGCTCCGGCGGCGGAGGCGCGATAAACGGCTTTACCCTGCCGCAGATGATAGTCTACATAGTCCTGATGTTTTTAACGGGCACCATAATCGCGAGCGACGGCGCGTACGTCGTGGGCGAGGAGATACGCGACGGCACCATAGCCATGAGGCTTATAAAGCCCGTCAGCTATAACGCGACCTTCCTGTTTCAGGAGCTGGGCAATAAGCTGCCCACCGAAATAGCCATAGCCGCGCCTATGATAATCACGGTCGAGATCATCCGCACCGTCCTCAGCGGCTCGCTGCAGTTCAACGCCCTCAGCCTGCTGCTGTACATTCTAAGCTGCGTGCTCGCTTACCTTATAAACTTCTATTTCAATATCTGCTTCGGCTTTATCGCCTTTGTTATAAAGTACCTCTGGGGCGCAAACATGATGAAAAACGTCGTTATCGGCTTTCTGTCGGGTACGGTCATACCGCTATCGTTTTTGCCGGGCGTTATGGAAAAGGTGTTTCTGCTTTTGCCCTTCGCCTCGCTCAACTATACGCCGGTAATGATCTACATGGGCAAGTACGGCGGCGCAGAGCTGTGGTACTATTTAGCGTTGCAGGTGTTTTGGGCGCTTTTTTTCTTCGCCCTTTCAAAGCTGCTTTGGAAGGTCTCGGTAAAACGCCTCACGGTTCAGGGGGGCTGATGATATGAAAAAAGTAAAAAGAGCGCTAAAAATACACCGCATATTCATGGCGCAGGAATTCAAGCGGATGATGGAGTACAAGGGCGACTTTATCGTGGGCATTATCGGATTCTTTCTGGTGCAGCTCTCGAACCTGCTGTTCCTGTGGATAATCTTCAACCAGGTGCCGACCCTTATGGGATGGACGGTCTACGAGGTGGTTTTCATCTACGGAATGTCGCTGATCCCGAAGGGCATCGACCACTTTTTCTTCGATAACCTTTGGAATATCGGTTTCTTTATAATAAGAAAAGGCGACTTCGACAAGTACCTCACCCGTCCCGTCAACACGCTTTTCCATGTGCTTGTCGAGAAGATACAGATCGACGCGCTGGGCGAACTCATTATGGGCGTTGCGCTGGTGTGCGTTTCCGTTCCGAATATCCAAGCGGACTGGAACGCCTTCAGGTTTATCGCGATGGTATTTATGATACCGTTCGTAACGCTTATCTTTACCGGCGTAAAAACAATAACCGCCTCGGTATCGTTCTGGACGAAGCGAAGCGGCAATGTGATATATCTGTTCTATATGTTCAGCGACTTTGCAAAGTACCCGGCTGCCATTTACAACAGGCTGGTGCAGAATGTCATCACCTACATCATCCCGTTCGCGCTGACCGCCTATTATCCGGCGCTGTTCATACTCAGGGGCGAAAACCCGCTGTTCAATTTGGGCATGCCTGTCCTTGCCTCGGCGGTGCTGATGACCGCGGGGGTACTGGTCTGGCGCAGGGGACTGAGAGCCTACGAAAGCGCGGGAAGCTAGTTTAGAGGCTAGAGGCTAGAAGCCAGAGGCTGGAAGCCGCCCGCTTGTCAATACGGTCAACCGTTATATTGCAAAGTCGGTCAGATAATCCTCCACTATATCCTCGAAGTGGCACGGTTCTATTGAAAGCTCGTTGAGCATTGCCGCCAGCGATTCTATATCTTCCTTGCAGGGCGAAAGCTTCGGTATGGTTTGAAGCTCCGTTTCTCCCTCGAAAAGCGCTATACCGTATTCGGTTATATTCGCCGAGAAATCGCCGACGACAATGTAATGTGGCATTTTGCTCACCTTATTGTGAAGTTTTATCACATATTATGATATCATCAGACTGGTATTATGTCAATAACGAATTATAGCTATATTATGATTTATTTTTGCATAAAAGAAAAAAGCTGCACTTCCGAATAAGAGGTGCAGCTTTTGATTTTGTTATTTATTAAAGCTTTTCAACTATATCCTTGGTATCTCTGGCGATGACCATTTCCTCGTCGGTGGCGATAAGCTCTACTCTTATCTTTGAGTCGGCGGTCGTCAGCATGCCCTGATTGCCGTGGATAGCGGCGTTGTTGGCTGCTTTGTCAAGCTTAACGCCAAGGCACTCAAGATAATCGCAGACCTTTTCGCGCAGAACAGGCTGGTTTTCGCCCAGACCCGCGGTGAAAACGATAGCGTCGCAGCCGCCCATTGCTACATAGTAGCTGCCGACGTACTGTGCGATCTGATAATAGAGCATCTCGTGAGCGAGCTTAGCGCGGTGGTTGCCCTGCTCTTCGGCGGCGGTGACGTCTCTGTCGTCGGAGCTTACGCCCGAAACGCCGAGCAGACCGGACTTTTTGTTGAGAACGGTCTCCATCTCGCTGAGGCTCATGCCCTCTTTCTCTGCGATAAAGGTGACTACGGAGGGGTCGAGCGAGCCGGAGCGTGTGCCCATCATAAAGCCGCCCAGCGGAGTAAGACCCATTGTGGTGTCAACTACCTTGCCGTTCTTTACGGCTGTGATAGAGGAGCCGTTGCCGATGTGGCAGGTGATGAGCTTGAGATCCTCGATGGGCTTGCCCATGATCTCTGCCATCTTCGCGCTTACATAGCGGTGCGAGGTGCCGTGGAAGCCGTACTTTCTTACGCCGTACTTCTCGTAGTACTCATAGGGAACGGCGAACATGTACGCTTTTTCGGGCATGGTCTGGTGGAAGGCGGTGTCGAATACCGCAACCTGAGGAACGTCCTTGCCGAACACCTCGGTGCAGGCGTCGATTCCCTGGATATGCGCGGGATTGTGCAGGGGCGCAAGAGGGGAGAGCTCCTTGATTTTGTCAAGCACCTCGGCGTCAATCAGTACAGAATGATCAAAGTATGAGCCGCCCTGTACTATGCGGTGGCCGATAGCGGTCACTTCGCTGAGGTCGGAAATAGCGTTTACGCGGGGGTCGAGCAGAGAGTTTTTAACAGCCTCGAACGCCTGAGTGTGGTTCTTCATCTCGGTTTCGATCTCGATCTTGCTGCCGTCTGCTGCTTTGTAGCCGATAAAGGAGCCGTCGGTGCCGATCCTTTCGCAGTTGCCCTTTGCAAGAACGCTTTCGTCAGTCATGTCGATAAGCTGAAATTTCAGCGAGGAGCTTCCTGCGTTGATTACCAATACTTTCATCTTAAACAATCCCTTCACTATTGATTAGTCGTGATAAATAATGTATAATAATTTAAAAATACACTTGTATATAATACTATATTAAAATCGAGATTTCAAGAGGTTTTTCTAATTTTTTGCGTTAAATCAGGGCGGAAACGCAGAAAAACCGTTACAGAAAGGGCAATTTGTATGGCTGTGGCGATAATTTGCGAATTCAATCCGTTCCACAACGGGCACAAATACATACTTGAAACCGCCAAGCGTTTGACAAATAAGCCGGTCATCGCGATAATGAGCGGCAGCTTTACGCAGCGCGGCGAGGCGGCGATATGCTCAAAATTCGAGCGTGCAGAAGCAGCCCTGCAAAACGGCGCCGATCTTGTAGTTGAGCTTCCCGCGGTGTACGCCGTAGCCTGCGCCGAGCGTTTCGCGCGGGGCGGCGTTGATATCGCGAGGTCGTTCGGCGATGTGGACTTCCTCGCCTTTGGCTGTGAGAGCGACGACATAGACTCGCTAATGGCGGCGGCGGACGCGTTTGACAACAGCGAAGTGAACGCCCTGATAGCCGAGCAGATGAAGGCGGGCGCTTACTATCCTCAGGCGGCTGAACGCGCCGTCAGGTCAGTTTGCGGCGATAAGGCGGCGGACGCGGTAAGCTCGCCTAACAACATCCTTGCGGTCGAGTATATCAGGGCGCTGAAAAACAGCCGCATAAAGCCGCTGCCTATAAAGCGGATAGGCGCGGCGCACGACAGCGATGAAGAAAGCGAAGGATATGCCTCCGCTTCAAAAATACGCGAAATGCTGCGCGGCGGGGAGGATGCTTCGCCCTATTTGCCAAAGCTGCCGCACAGCATGACCTATCCCGAAAACCTTGAACGCGCCCTGCTGTTCAAGCTGCGCTCGATGAGCGTTGAGGACTTCCGGGCGCTGCCCGAGGTGGGCGAGGGCTTGGAGCACAGGATAATGAACGCGGTATCGAATTATAATTCCATAGAAGAAATATTGCAAGAAGTAAAAACAAAGCGTTACACTCACGCGCGCCTGCGCCGTATACTTTGCTGCGCCGCACTGGGGATAACAGAGGACTTGCAGTCGCGCAGGGCTTCATACGCGCGTGTGCTCGGCTTTACCGGCGAGGGTGAAAAGCTGCTGAAAAGCTGTTCGTTCGAGGTGGTCACTTCGGTCGGAAAAACCCTGCGGGCGTGCGGCGAAAACGCTGATTTTCTGCGCGCCGATATCCTTGCCACCGACCTTGCCGCGCTGGCTTATAACCGTGTAAAATCGTGCGGAGCGGACTACCGCACAAAAATCATCAGATAAAATTGTGCTAAATAACGAAAAAATGAAGCAAATGTACAAAATTGTCTAAAAATATTTACATAAAAATCAAATAAAGTACTTGTAAATTTGGGTAATATTAGGTATAATATAGTAAATAGTTGTATAGTGGGCGTTGGTATATCCCGCGCACGGACAATTCGACTAAAACCAAGAAATCAAAACATTTAAGAAATGAGGTATACTATGGCTTTTTCAATTGACGACAACAGATCCCCTCTCGAACAATTTTTGCAGGGTGAGGCAGCAAGAGCATACCATTTCCTCGGTTCGCATTTTGAGAACTGGGACGGCCGTCAGGGCTGTGTATTCAGAGTATGGGCGCCGAACGCGAAATCTGTTTCCGTAGTGGGCGATTTTAACGACTGGAACGCCGACGCGCATTATATGTACAGGATCTCGGACTCAGGCGTCTGGGAGCTGTTCATCGAAGGCGTTTGGGAATTTGCGTGCTATAAGTACTGCGTAGAGACTCCGTGGAACGAGCGCATCCTCAAAACCGACCCTTATGCATTCCATTGCCAGACCCGTCCCGACAACGCCTCGCGCACCTACCACATCTATGACTATCAGTGGAACGACGACGAGTGGGTACAGTGGAAGAAGGATCATCCGCACAAGGAGCAGGCTATCAACGTTTACGAGGTAAACGCCGGCTCTTGGAAGAAGTATGACGACGGCAACTTCTACAACTACCGCGCGCTTGCCGACGAGCTTATCCCTTATGTTAAGAAGATGGGCTACACTCACATCGAGTTCATGCCTCTCACCGAATTCCCCTTTGACGGAAGCTGGGGCTATCAGGTAACCGGCTACTACGCCGCTACTTCCCGTTACGGCGAGCCGAAAGACCTTATGTATTTTGTCGACCGCGCTCACCAAGAGGGCATCGGCGTTATCCTTGACTGGGTACCCGCTCACTTCCCGAAGGACGCTCACGGCCTTGCCCGCTTTGACGGCACCGGCTGCTACGAGTACGAGGACTGGAGAATAGGCGAGCACAAGGAATGGGGCACTTATATCTTCAATTACGGCAGATATGAGGTAACCAGCTTCCTCATCTCCTCCGCTATGTTCTGGCTCGACATGTATCACATCGACGGTATCCGCGTTGACGCCGTTGCCTCGATGCTTTATCTCGACTACAACCGCAAGGACGGCGAGTGGATCGCTAACGCTTACGGCGGCAGAGAAAACCTTGTTGCCGTTGACTTCCTGCAGAAGCTCAACACCGTTTGCCATATGTTCTATCCCGAGGTCTTGATGATCGCCGAGGAGAGCACCGCTTGGCCGAACGTAACCCGTTATCCCATCGAGGGTCTCGGACTCGGCTTCGACTACAAGTGGAACATGGGTTGGATGAACGATATGCTCAGCTACATCTCGCTCGATCCCCTTTGGAGAAATTACCACCACGACACCCTTACCTTCAGCATGGTTTACGCGTTCTCCGAAAACTTCATGCTGCCTATCTCGCACGACGAGGTCGTTTACGGCAAGGGCTCGCTTATCAATAAGATGCCCGGCGGCTACGATCAGAAGTTCCAAGGGGTCAGAGGCTTTGTTTCCTACATGCTCGCTCACCCGGGCAAGAAGCTTATGTTCATGGGCAGTGAGATCGGTCAGTTCGACGAGTGGAACGCCAACGCTCAGCTCCAGTGGAACCTGCTTGAATATCCCAAGCATCAGCAGCTGCAGCACTTCTTCGCAACAGCGAACAAGTTCTATCGTGACACTCCCGCTATGCACGAGAACGACTACGACTGGAACGGCTTCCGCTGGGTAGCTCTCGACGACTATCAGAACAGCGTTATCGCCTTCCGCAGAATAGCGCTCGACGGCAGCGAGATCCTTGTGGTCTGCAACTTCCAGCCCGTTACCCGCGAGAATTACCGCGTAGCAGTGCCCGTATACGGCGTTTATGAAGAGGTCTTCAACTCTGAGGCGGAAGAGTTCGGCGGCACCGGAATCGGCAACCCCGGCGATATCATGGCTATCAACGAGAAAGAGCACGACCTTGACTACTGCATCTCCATCACTCTGCCTCCGCTGGGCGTTACCTACTACAAGCTCAAGAAAGAGCTGCCCGCACCGCCCAAGCCCGTAGAGAAAGCAGACGACGAGGAGCCCGTAGAAGCTGTTGCCTCGGCGACCAAGAAGGTTCCCGTAAAGAAAGCTCCCGCGAAGAAAAAGGCTCCCGCCAAAAAGGCGCCTGCTAAAAAAGCTCCCGCTAAGGAAGCTCCCGCGGCAGAGAAGAAGGAAGAAAAACCCGCTCCCGCCAAGAAGGAAGAGGAAAAGCCGGCTCCCGCTCCCGAAGCAAAGAAGCCCGCTGACGCAAAAGCAAAATAATAAGCGAACCAAGCGCCCTGCCCTAAACAGCAGGGCGCTTTTAAGTGAGATTTTTGTGCCTGTATTTCAATTGATCGCAACACTGTTAAAGCCTTATAAACTTTTGCTATAATTCTAATAAGTGATTGAAAAATGAGGAATTATTGTATATAATGTATAAGTGGCAAAGTTCTTTTTTCTCAAAAAGATTTATAGGAGGGATAATCTTTGGAAAAAATTTTTCAACTAAAAAAGAACGGTACAACTGTCAGAACAGAGATAGTCGCCGGCTTGACAACGTTTTTTACCATGGCGTATATCATCTTTCTGAACCCAACCATCATAGGTAAAAGCAACCCCGCGTTTGCCGCGGCGGGATATGAAGGCGCAATGGCGGACAGCGCGGTGTTTACCGCGACCTGTATCGGCGCGGCGCTCGGCACATGGCTTGTAGGCTGGCTGTCCAACTACCCAATGGCGCAGGCTCCCGGCCTTGGACTTAACGCGGTTTTCGCATACACCCTTTGCATTGAATTCGGTCTTTCGCCCAGCGCGGCGCTGGCGGCTGTGTTCATCGGCGGCGTGGTATTCATTCTTCTCACCGTCACCGGCGCAAGAAGAGCGATAGTAGAAGCTATCCCGATGAGCCTTAAAAAGGCTATTTCAGCCGGTATAGGATTGTTCATCGCGTTGATCGGTTTTTCAAACGCGGGCATAGTTATCGGTCAGAACGACGGCGCTTCGACGGCTGTCGACTTGGCGGCGTTCACTAACCCCAATGTTATACTGTCGCTTGTGGGACTGATAGCAATGACAGTTTTGGTCATTCAAAAGGTTCGCGGCGCGATCTTTATCGGTATGGCGTTCACGGCTGTTGTCGCAAATGTTTTGCAGATAATGTCCAACGGGTTCAACTGGGGCGTGAATATGGGAATAAATTATCCCGAAAGCTGGGCTCCGCAAATCGACTTTTCCATGTTCGGCAAGTGCTTCGTGGGCTTCGGCGAGCTGTTTTCGGCGCCGGTAGCGTCCATAATCGCGGTGCTTGCTACCCTGCTTATGGTCGATATGTTTGACACTATAGGCACCCTTATCGGCGCAGCCGACAAGGCGGGTTACCTTGACGAAAACGGAAACCTCCCCAGGATAGAAAGAGCGATGCTTGCAGACGCGCTCGCTACCAGCGCAGGCGCTGTTTTCGGCACCTCTACCGTTACTACTTATGTTGAATCCACCTCCGGAATCGCGGCAGGCGGCAGAACGGGACTTACATCCACCGTTACGGGGCTTTGCTTCGCGTTCGCGCTCGTGCTCTCTCCGCTGCTCGGCTTCGTGCCTACATCCGCTACCGCTCCCGTGCTTATTATTGTCGGAATTATGATGTGCTCCTCGTTGAAGGATATTGAATGGTCTGACCTTGAGGTAGCGTTCCCGTGCTTCTTCACCCTCGTCGGAATGCCGTTCTTCTACTCCATCACCGACGGTATCGCTTTTGGCTTTATCTCTTATGTTTTGGTAAAGTGCGCCAGAGCGAAGTTCAAAGAGGTCAATCCGATAATGTACATAATTTGCGGCCTGTTCATTATCATGTATGTCATTACAGGACTGCAGGCGCTTGATGTTATATGATCAAAAATATGTCCGCCGGTTTTTTGCCGGCGGATACTTTTATTATATAAATATATAAATATATAAACAAAAGCGGCGCACCGATGTACGCCGCTGAATTTTTTAATTGTTATGCCTCGAGCATCTCGATCTTGGCGTCGGGCGCGTTTTTGCCGATGCTGGCAATACCGTTCATCGCGCTTGCCTTAGCCTTGTAGCCCTCAGAGGTGGCAATGATCTCGCCGTTCTTCGCCTTAAGACGGAAGCGGAACTCGCCTGCCTTGTCGGTGTAAACCTCATATTTGGGGTGCTTGAGGACCTCAAAGTTTTCCACGGTCTGGTCTTCAACAGCCGCCAGCGCGTTGTTCATAACGCTTTCGATGCCGGCTTTGCAGGAAGCCTCGGATTTGTAGATCTGCGAGGAAGCGATGATCTCGCCGTTGCCCGCCTTAAGGTCAAACTTAAAGCCGCCGTTTGCTGTTGGTTTCATTACGAATTTGCCCATTCTCTGTTCCTCCTTCGGGTTAGAAAAAATATTATGGTACAGCAACACTATACTAATATAATACTATCATAATAATATCGGAATGTCAACAAAAAATATGAAATATGCATGAAGCAAACAGGACAATAAAAGCAATTGACAAAACGCTTCGGCGGCGTTACAATTATTTGGTATCAATATATGCCGGAGGCGAACGAGCATGAAAACAGTTATTATCCACGGACAAAACCATAAGGGCTCAACATACCATATCGCGCGAAGCCTTGCAGATAAGCTCGGAGGCGAGACGACCGAGTTTTTTCTGCCGAGGGATTTCGGCGAATTTTGCGTCGGCTGTACGCGGTGCTTCAAAGAAACCGAAGCAAGATGTCCGCACTATGAAAAGCTCGCGCCGCTCACCAAGGCTATGGATGAAGCGGATGTGATAATACTGGCAAGCCCCGTGTACGTATATCACGCCACGGGCGCAATGAAGGCGTTTTTGGATCACTACGGCTATCGCTGGATGGTGCACCGCCCCGAGGAAAGCATGTTCAAAAAGCAGGGCGTATGCATTTCAACCGCGGCGGGCGGCGGAATGAAGTCGACCAACAAAGACATGGCGCACAGCCTGTTTTTCTGGGGCGTCGCCAAGATATATAAGATCGGAGTTGCGGTAAAAGCGATAAACTGGGACAGCGTAAGCGAAAAGAACAAGCGGAAGATAGATAAAACAACAGACTCTATAGCCCAAAGGATACGCAAAAGGAACGGAAGGGTACGCGTCGGAATTAAAACAAAAGGCTTTTTCGGCATTATGCGTAAGCTGCAAAAGACCGGCTGGAACGAGGCTGACGTAAACTACTGGAAGGAAAAGGGCTGGAACGGTAGGAAACGCCCGTGGAAAACCAAATAAACCATTCAAAAAACGGAGGGATGTCTGCATTTGACATCTCTCCGTTAGCTTTTGTACGTGAAAAGGCTTGACCCCGCCGTTGCTCATGTTTACCGTTATTGATAAGGCTTAGATAGGCGGGCGAGAGCGCCCACCGGCGCATTAGGGTAACAGCTTGTGGTAAACCTTGGTCTTTTTGAACGCGAAGGTAACGATGATCGCCACTATTACGCCAAGCAGGATGCCGCAGAGCACGTCGGTGGGGAAGTGGACGTAGTTGTAAAGGCGTGAGAACACTACGAGCAGAGCCGGCACAAGAACGCAAAAACCGAGCTTTTTGTTGTGCAAGAACATCGTTGTCGTCACTGTACCGGCGATAGCGCTGTGACCCGAGGGGAAGCCTGCGCCGCTGGGCTTTTTGATTATCAGGTTGGTTTCGCTGAGCATCCTTTGCTCGTAGCAATCGCTGAACGGTCTGGGTCTGCCTATCAGTTGCTTCAGCACCAAGTCATTCAGCGCGTAGGTTATAGCCATCGCGGCTAACGACGCTATGCCGATAACGCGCGTCTTTTTGAAGAACAAAAGCACTACGGAAAAAACTATCCATACCAAGCCCGCTTCGCCTATGTAGCTGAAAAACGACATCGCGCCGTCCATAAAAGCGCAGCGTAAATGCTCTTGAATAAAGTTGAGGATCGAAAAATCAAAATCAAGAATAAAATCCATTGTCGACGCTCCTTTTTTATATTTTTATGTATTCCTGAACTTTTGCAAAAATTATATCGTCTACGACCGCTTCGACCGCAACGCCTTCGGCGGTGTATTCCTCCCTGATAAGTGTGCCGCCGGCGCGAATCTCGCTGACTATTCCGGCGTTCGAAAAGGGCACAAGCAGCGAAACGCGCCTCATGCGCACCGGCAGGTTGTCGTCGATAGCCTGCAAAAGCGCGTCTATCCCAGCGCCGGTCTTTGCGCTAATTTGAATGTATGAGTTGAAGTCCTGAGCGAGCAGGCTGTCGTCGAGCAGGTCGCACTTGTTTAGCACGGTGAGTATCGGGGTGTCGCCGCAGCCCAGCGAATCGAGCAGATCGCGCGTGACCTGCAAGTGAACGCGCGCCTCCTCGCTTGAAGCGTCGCAAAGGTTGATGATGATGTCCGACTGCGCGGCTTCCTCGAGCGTTGAGCGAAACGCTTCTACCAGGTGGTGGGGCAGTCTGCGCACAAGTCCAACCGTGTCTATCAGCATAACGCTGACGCCGCTAGGCAACCTCAGCGCACGAGAGGTGGGGTCTAGGGTAGCGAAAAGCTTGTCCTGCGCCAGCACGCCGGCATTCGTCAGCGTGTTCATCAGCGTCGACTTGCCCGCGTTGGTGTAGCCGACTATCGCGCAGGTTATAACGCCGTCCTTTTCGCGGCGCTTCCTCAGCATGGCGCGGCGCTTTTCGACCTCAGACAGCTCCTCCTTCAGCGTTTCCATGCGCCTGCGGATGTGCCTTCTGTCGGTCTCTATTTTGGTTTCACCGGGGCCGCGCGTGCCTATGCCGCCGCCGAGCCTCGACATTTCGATTCCCTTGCCGGTAAGCCGCGGCAGCGTGTATTTGAGCTGCGCGAGCTCGACCTGCAATTTGCCCTCCTTTGAGCGGGCGCGCAGGGCGAAGATATCGAGTATAAGCGTGGTGCGGTCGATAACGCGCACGTCGGTCTCATTCTCGATATTCTTGATCTGGGTTGGAGAAAGCTCGCTGTCAACCACTATCAAGTCGATCTCCTGCTCTTTGCAAAGCTGCGCCATCTCCTGAAGCTTGCCCGTGCCGACATATGTTGCGCTCTCGGGTCTGCTGAGCTTCTGCGAAAGCGTAAAGGCGGGCTCGGCGCCTGCGGACTTAACAAGCTCGCAAAGCTCGTCGAGCGAAGCCTCCGCGTCAAAGTCGCCGGTATCGACGCTCACAAGCAGCGCGCGGGTGATTTTTTCTTCGTTTTCGATCATTATGTTACTGTATCCTTTTTTTATATTTTTCTTTACTAATTTAGCAAGTTGTAGTATAATAAAAAATAAGGTCGTTATACCTGTTATTACTTTACCAGTATAATATAAAATATCGGTTTTGTAAATAGATTCGAGGGTTTATTATGGACAAACTATATGACGTTGTCATAGTCGGCACGGGCGCCGCAGGGCTTTACGCCGCTATCAATTTTCCGAGCGACGTCAGCGTGCTGCTCATCTCAAAACGCGAGCTTCCGCTTTCAAACAGCTCGCTCGCTCAGGGCGGAGTCGCCTGCGTGCTAGACACAGTGCGCGACGCCTACAAGCTGCACATCAGCGACACGCTTATCGCGGGCAAATACAAAAACACCCTCGCGGCGGTAGAAAAGCTCGTTAAGGAAGGTCCCGCCGACGTGCTTCGCATTCAGCAGCTCGGCGTGGATTTTGACCTGAACCCCGACGGCACCATGAAAAAGACCTTGGAGGCGGGGCACAGCCGCAACCGTATCGTCCACCACAAGGACTCAACTGGCAAGGCGATAGTCGACGGACTTATCGCGGCGGTAAGAGAGCTTCCGAATGTCGATATCATCGAAAACGCGCTGCTCTACTCAATCCATAAAACGCTCAACGGCTTTTATCTTAGCGTGCTGCGCGACGGAGCTCCGCTGTATTTCGGCTGCAACTACTGCATTTTCGCCACGGGCGGCATAGGCAGGGTCTATAAATACACCACCAACTCGGCCATCGCGACCGGCGACGGCATTGCCTTTGCCCACATGCTCGGCGCGAAGATACGCAACCTCTCGCGCGTTCAGTTCCATCCCACGGCTTTCGCGGCGGACAAGGACAGAGAGCGCTTTTTGATAAGCGAGGCGGTTCGCGGCGAGGGCGCTGTGCTGCTCAACTGCAAGGGCGAGCGCTTCGCCTTTGATTACGACAAACGCGGTGAGCTGGCTCCGCGCGACGTGGTTTCAAACGCCATCGCGCGCGAGGCGATCAAAACGGGCAGCGAGGACTTTTACCTCGACATCACCCACAAGCCTGCCGACTTTGTGCGCGAGCGCTTCCCGATGATATACGCGCGCTGCCTTGAAGAAGGCGTGGACATAACCAAGGACAGGATACCCGTTTTTCCGTGCCAGCACTATTTGATGGGCGGCATCGACGTCGATCTCAACTCGAGGACGTCTATCGACGGACTGTATGCCGCGGGCGAGTGTTCTCATACCGGTGTGCACGGCGCAAACCGCCTTGCCAGCAACTCTCTGCTCGAGGCGCTTGTGTTCTCGCGCACGGCGGCGGAGGATATAACGCGCATGCTCAAAAAGTACGGCAGACGGCCGCTGGGCTTAGAGCCCGCGCATCGTCCGATAACGGGCAGAGAGATACCGCACGGCTTCCGTTCGCGGATCCGCGAGATTTTGCAGGACGCGTATTTTGTGCTTCCCAAGCCCGAAAAATACGAGGAAAGCTACCGCGAGATCGAGGAAATAATAAAACAGCTATTCAGTGAAAACTTTGCGATAAGTTCTGACTTTGTTGAGGCTAAGAGCATAGCGGTCACAGCCTCGATAATTCTTGAAGAGGTCAGGGAGGGAAATACATGATAAACAGCATTTACGTTGACGAGATCATCAAAACCGCGCTTTTAGAGGACATAAATTACCTTGACTGCGCCACCGATTATTTGATAGACGAGGAGCAGGAAAACACCGCGCGATTCCTCGCGAAGAGCGACGGCGTGCTCTGCGGAATAGATATCGCGCTGCGCGTATTCCAGATTTTACAGCCGCAGGGCTTTGAGGCTACGGTGTACAAGCACGACGGCGACCTGCTCGAAAAGGGCGATATCATAGCCGAGATAAAGGGCAAGACCCGCGCGCTGCTAAAGGGCGAGCGCACCGCGCTCAATCTTATTCAGCACATGAGCGGCGTTGCGACCGCGACGCGCAAGGCTGTTGATATAGTAGAGGGAACCAACGCTTCTATCGCCGACACGCGCAAGACCCTGCCGGGGCTCCGTCCGCTGCAAAAGTACGCGGTGACCGTGGGCGGCGGCAGAAACCACCGTTTCAACCTTTCCGACGCGGCTATGCTTAAGGACAACCACGTCGACGCGGGCGGCGGTATCGCAAACGCCGTTGCAAAGCTCAAGCAAAAGCTCGGTCATATGACAAAAATCGAGCTCGAGGTGCGCAACCTCGACGAGCTCGGTCAGGCGCTCGAAGCGGGTGTGGACGTAATTATGCTCGACAACATGAGCTGCGAGCAGATGCGCGAGGCGGTCGAGATAACCAACGGCAGGGCGCTTTTGGAAGCGAGCGGCGGCATCACCGACGAGACCCTGCGCGAGATCGCCGAAACCGGCGTGGACATCATCTCGATGGGCGCGCTGACCCACTCGGTAAAGGCGTTTGATATTTCCTTAAAGATTTCAGGATGAAATCTTTAAGAGTTGAAAATTACAAATTACAACTTGCCATTTGTAATTTGTCACTTGTAATTTAAAAAGTATTCATTCCATAGGAGGTAAAAATATATGATCAAAATAGGAATCCTGGGTTACGGCAACCTCGGCAGAGGCGTTGAGGCCGCTATCAAGAAGAACAGCGACACTCAGCTTGTCGCAGTCTACACACGCCGCGACCCCGCGACGCTCAAAATCAACACCGAGGGTGTTGCGGTAAAAAGCACCGCAGACCTTGACACGGGCAAAGAGGACATAGATGTTCTTATCATCTGCGGCGGCAGCGCCACCGACCTGCCCGAAATGACCCCCAAATACGCTGCGATGTACAATGTCATCGACAGCTTTGACACCCACGCCAAGGTGCCCGTCCACTTTGCGAACGTTGACAAGGCGAGCAAGGCTGCCGGCAAGATCGGCATCATCTCATGCGGCTGGGATCCCGGAATGTTCTCTATCAGCAGAGTTTACGCACATTCCGTACTGCCCGACGGCAAGGATTACACCTTCTGGGGCAAGGGCGTAAGCCAGGGGCACTCCGACGCGGTAAGAAGGATAGAGGGCGTTATCGACGCTCGCCAGTACACCGTGCCTGTTCCCGCGGCGCTTGACGCTGTAAGAAGCGGCAGCAACCCCGAGCTCACCACCCGTGAAAAGCACACCAGAGAGTGCTTTGTCGTTGCCGAGGAGGGCGCCGACCTCGCGCGTATCGAGAACGAGATCAAGACCATGCCAAACTACTTCTCCGACTACGACACCACCGTTCACTTCATTTCTATGGACGAGATGAAGGCGAATCACAGCGGACTGCCTCACGGCGGCTCGGTAATATATTCAGGCACCTCATCCGACGGCGTTAAGCACGTTATCGAGTACAGCTTGAAGCTCGATTCCAACCCCGAGTTCACCGGTTCGGTGCTCGTTGCCTACGCAAGGGCGGCGGCAAGGCTGAACAGCGAGGGCTGCATGGGCGCAAAGACCGTGTTTGATATCGCTCCGGCTTACCTCAGCGCTCAGTCCGGCGAGGAGCTCAGAGCACACCTGCTTTGATAATTAACAATTTACAATTGACAATTAACAGTTGCGGGTGGGCTCCGCCCACACCCGATCATACATGTAGTGTGAACGGGAATCTGAGTCTGTTGAGTCAATTGTTGATTTTAAGTAAATTAATTATTACGAAAGGAGAATTGGCATGAAATATTTGTGCGAGCCCTGCGGCTATATTTATGATCCCGCAGAGGGCGATCCCGACAGCGGTATCGAAGCCGGCACCGCGTTCGAGGATATCCCCGACGATTGGTGCTGCCCCGTTTGCGGAGCGACCAAGGAAGATTTCGTTCCTTACGAAGACTAATAAAAAAAGAAAAGCGCACGCCGAAATGCAATTGCAACGGCGTGCGTTTTTTATTTTTGTTATTATTGATTTGCTTTTGTAGGCTCGGTCGCCTTTACCGGTACGGAAGCCGCCTCTTCGTCGATTATACCGTATTCCGCAAAGTAATCGGTCGGTTCGTAAATTAGCTTTGCGTCTGCTGATATCACCAGCGGTATGACCGTGCTGCCCTTATGCACATAAACGAAGTGGTAGAAAATACCGTCCTGCGCCATGTCGGTCTTTTGAAGCTCCACCGTGTCGCCGTTATCGGCGTCGGCGTCGCAGTATTCAAGAGCCGCTTCGGCGACGTCTCTGCTCATTTCGAGCGAGGTCTCGTCATCGTCATATGACGACGCGGGCGTCGAGCTTTTTGTAGGCGCGGCGTCGCTGCCCACAACTACGGATGGGATCTCAGACGATTCCGCTTTTGAGCTCTTGCTGTCGGATGAACCGCAGCCCGTGACAAAAACGACGCACGCGGCAAGCAGGGCGGCTAACAGAGTTACTTTGATGGTTTTCATGTTTTACCGCCTTTTACAGGAATTTATGCTCGCTTCTGGCGATAACGTCGAGTTGCTGCTCGCGGGTCAGGTCGATAAACTTAACGGCGTAGCCCGAAACGCGGATGGTGAAGTTGGCGTATTCAGGTTTTTCGGGGTGCTCCATGCAGTCCTTGAGCTTGTCAACGCCGAAGACGTTTACATTCAGGTGATGCGCGCCCTTTAAGAAATAGCCGTCGAGGATGTGCCAAAGGTTGTCTACGCGCTCCTCGTCGGTGTGACCCAGCGCGTCGGGGCTGATGGTCTGGGTGTTGGAAATACCGTCGAGCGCGAACTCGTAGGGGAGCTTCGCTACGGAGTTGAGCGAAGCGAGCAAGCCGTTTTTCTCTGCTCCGTATGCGGGGTTAGCGCCGGGAGCGAAGGGAGCGCCCGCCTTTCTGCCGTCGGGAGTAGCTCCCGTTGCCTTGCCGTAAACCACGTTCGAGGTTATGGTGAGGATGGAGGTGGTGGGCTCTGAGTTGCGGTAGGTGTGGTGCTCGCGAACCTTCTTCATGAACGCCTTAAGCAGCCAGATAGCTATTTCGTCGGCGCGCTCGTCGTCGTTGCCGTAGCGCGGGAAGTCGCCCTCTATCTCGTAATCGACGATAAGTCCCTTATCGTTGCGGATGGTCTTGACCTTGGCGTACTTGATGGCGCAAAGCGAGTCTACGACATGCGAGAAGCCCGCGATACCCGTTGCGAAGGTGCGGCGGGTGTAGGTGTCGATAAGCGCCATTTCGGCTGCCTCGTAGTAATATTTATCGTGCATGTAGTGGATGAGGTTGAGGGTGTTGACATACAGCTCAACCAGCCAGCTCATCATGGCGTTGAACTTGTGCATGACCTCGTCGTAGTCGAGGTATTCCGAGGTTATCGGCTGTATCTCGGGACCGATCTGCTCCATGGTGGTTATCTCAACGCCGCCGTTGAGCGCGAATATCAGGCATTTTGCGAGGTTCGCGCGCGCGCCGAAGAACTGAATCTCCTTGCCCGTTTGAGTGGCGGAAACGCAGCAGCAAATGCTGTAGTCGTCGCCCCAGACGGGACGCATAACGCAGTCGTTCTCGTATTGGATAGACGAGGTGTTGACCGAGATCTTAGCGGCGTACTTTTTGAAAGTCTCGGGAAGACGCGGAGACCAGAGCACGGTGAGGTTCGGCTCGGGAGAAGGACCCATGTTTTCAAGGGTGTGCAGGAAACGGAAGTCGTTCTTCGTAACCATGTGTCTGCCGTCCATGCCGATTCCCGCCATTTCGAGCGTTACCCAAACGGGATCGCCCGAGAAAAGCTCATTGTAAGAGGGGATACGCGCGAATTTTACCATGCGGAATTTGAGCACGAGGTGGTCGATAAGCTCTTGCGCCTGACTTTCGGTCAGCGTGCCCTCTTCAAGGTCGCGGTTGATGTAGATGTCGAGGAAGGTGGAGATCCTGCCCACGCTCATCGCCGCGCCGTTCTGGGTCTTGATGGCAGCAAGGTAGCCGAAGTAGAGCCACTGCACGGCCTCCTTGGCGTTCTTTGCGGGCGCCGAAATGTCGTAGCCGTAGATCTTAGCCATCTCTTTCATGCCTTTGAGGGCGCGTATCTGCTCGGCGATCTCCTCGCGCAGACGGATGTGCTCCTCGCTCATGTTCCTGCCGCCGCAGTAGAAAAGATCTTTTTCCTTCATTTTGATAAGGTAGTCAAGACCGTACAGCGCCACGCGGCGGTAGTCGCCGACTATCCTGCCTCTGCCGTAGGTGTCGGGCAGACCGGTGATGACATGGCTGTGGCGGGCACGGCGCATTTCGGGCGTGTACGCGTCAAAGACAGCCTGGTTGTGGGTCTTGTGATAATCGCTGAATATTTTATGAAGCTGAGGATTCACCTTGTAGCCGTAGGTTTCAGCCGCCTGCTCAGCCATCTTGATGCCGCCGTAGGGCATGAACGCGCGCTTTAGTGGCTTGTCGGTCTGAAGTCCGACGATCTGTTCAAGCTCCTTCATGCTTTCGTCGATGTAGCCGGGGCCGTAGGAGGTCAGCGAGGATACGATCTCTGTTTCGCATTCAAGCACGCCGCCTCTGGCGCGCTCCTCCTTCTGGAGCTCCTGAAGTCTGCCCCAAAGCTTGTCCGTGGCGTCCGTGGGACCCGCGAGAAAGCTTTCGTCGCCGTCGTACATCGTGTAGTTATTCTGAATAAATTCGCGTACGTTGATGTCTTCTTTCCATTTTCTTCCTGAAAAGCCGCGCCATGCGCTGCCGATCACATCTTCCGGAATGCAAACTCTCATTGCTCTTACTCCTTATTATTCAATATCATTTCCGCGTTTTTTACGCGGTCAGCCGTCGGCGGCTGTGTGTTTTCAAGCGTATAATCAAGTCCCAGCGCCGCCCATTTGTACGCGCCGAGGGAATGGTAGGGAAGTATTTCGACCCTTTCGACGTTTTGCAGCGAGTCGATGAACCCGCGCGTGCGCCGCAGGTATTCGTCGTTGTCGGTTATGCCCGGCACCAGCACGTGGCGTATCCACACGGGCTTTTTTATGTCGCTGAGGAAGCGGAGCATGTCGAGGATATTTTGGTTGCCGTGACCTGTCAGGGCGCGGTGCTCGTTGTCGTCGATGTGCTTTATGTCGACCAAAAGCAGGTCGGTGTATTTTAAAAGCTCATTGAACTTTGAGAAGAACGGTTCACCCCGCGCGAACGGCTGACCTGCCGTATCGAGGCAGGTGTTGATCCCGCGCTTTTTGGCTTTTTTGAAAAGCTCTGTTACGAAGTCAAGCTGTAACAATGGCTCGCCGCCGCTGACGGTGATGCCGCCGTCCTCTCCCCAATAGGAGCGGTAACGCTCGGCTTTGTCGAGCAGCTCGTCGGCGGTCATCGCTTTGCCCGCCTTAAGCTTCCAGGTGTCGGCGTTGTGGCAGTAGCGGCACCGCATGGCGCAGCCCTGCATGAAAATAATGAAGCGAACTCCCGGTCCGTCGACGGAGCCGAAGGTTTCGGTTGAATGTATGTATCCTGTGTTCATAGCTTCCTCAATAACAATATATAGTGGTGCTTTTTACATACTATGCCTATTATACACAAAAAGAGCCGTCGGGTAAAGACCCAAAGGCTCTGTTTTTTGTGAAATTTTAAAATTCGTAGGAAGCTATAATTTATAGGGGGTCAGATGTTGCTTTTTCGTTGAAAGTTAAAGGTGAAAAAATCGGCAAACAGCCTAAAAAATCCGCAGTGTTGATATTCGGTTATGAAACGGTTGTAAGTTGCAAAAATCGTCGATCGTGTGCGGATGTATGCTCGCCGTTATTCCTTCACATTGACTGCGCGATTACTTACCCATTGTGTATTCCGCTCTATGAGCGTCGTCGTATTCCTTGCAAGGAGTGTGCAGGTCAAGGTAGGCTATGTCGTGGTGCGGCACGCGCTGATCCTCGGGCGGCGGGGTCATGTAGTCGCCGAAAACGAGCTCCAGATATTCCTTGTAGCCTGAGGCTACGGGAAGCTCGATGCCCTCGAAGGTCACATGATCTATGCCGTCGTAGATGTGCTTGGGGTATTTTATCTTCATCCAGTGCGGACCGGAGCAGAGCTCGGTAAGGTAATCGTTTTCCTCGCGCTTGTATTTTTTCATGTTCTTCTCCGCCCTGCGCCACAGTTTTTCGCGTATCTTTTTACCGCGGAAAATGCCCAGCAGCACGCGGCTTCCGAAGGCTACGACGCCGCCGTGGTTCTCGGGGACTATCTGCGCGAGGAACAGCGAATAGATGAGGGTGTGGAAATACTGCATTTTGCGCGCGAAGCTGCCGTTGGGGCAGACGTCGAGCGGAAAAACGTCAAAAACCAGCCCGTGGGGGATGTCCACCTTTGTCTGGTTAGCCTTGACCATGGTGTAGTTTGTATCGGTCACGGTGGCGAAGATGTTGCCCGTGAACATTTTGCCGTCGGTCCTCAGCAGACGGAACCTGCCGTCGGGGTATTTTTCCTGCCAAAGCGTGCACAGACGCTCGTAGTCGTCGCGCGGAAGGAGCAGGTCGACGTCGTCGTCCCACGGGATGAAGCCGCCGTTGCGCAGAGCTCCTATCAAGCCGCCGCCGATGAAGTAGAAGGTTATGTTGTTTTCCTCGCAAAACTGCTTGAAAAAGCGCAGCATGTCGAGTTGCGCGAGCTGCAGCTCCCTGAGCTGTTCGGGGCTGAGCTTGACTAATTCTGTTTCCATAATTACCTCAGGGTTTGCCGAAAATCAGGAAGCATATGCCCATGAGTACCGGCTGATGAATCATGTATATCCAAAGTGTGTATTTGCCGATGAATCCGAGAACGGGGATGTTGATTTTGAAAACCTTTTCCCACCGCAGCGCGCAAAAGACTCTCCACAAAAAGAATCCGAACACGAACAGAAAGAACCACGCAAAAAGCGGAAAATAATCGGTGGAAAAGAAATCGCTGTTGTGTATGCCGAAGGCGGCAAAATAGTTTGCCCTGTACAGCGAGTCGGGCAGATCCAAAAGGCGAAGATTGAAAAAGCCCAAATACTGTTCCGAAACGCCGTAAAAGAACGCGAACAGTATGAACGATACTGCCGCTCCGACGAAGGGGTTGATTTTATCGAGCAGTTTTCTTGCCGTCTGCGTCAGGATCATCGAGCAGCCTATCAGGTTCAGGATGCCGAAAATGATGATCTGCTCCGGCATCACCAGCGCGGTGACCAGGGTTATCAACAGTCCGCAGGCGTTAACTATAAGTCCGCGGCGGTAGGCGTGGCGCGAAAAATTGAGCGAAATGCCGGATATCACGATAAATGAAACGCAGATATACCGCTCCCAAACAACGACCCCGGGGTACAGCGCCCAGCGGGTGTCGAATCCGTACACCATAAAACAGTCGTACAGAAAGTGGAACACCAGCATGTTCACCAACGCAAGACCGCGCAGAGCGTCAATCAGGCGGTAGCGTTCCTTGCTCACGGCGCTTTATCTCCCTGCGCCGAAACGGTGTTTTCGGCGACCTTTTGCTTTACAAGCTCGATGCGTTCCTTCGAGCCGCTGTTTTTTATCTTGTTCTTCCAAAACGGTATTTGTATCAATCCGGCTATAGTGCCTACGCCGTAGGCGACATGCAGCAGGGGAAAGATAAGCGGCAGGAAGAAGAACTGCGGCTGTATGTTTTTAAGCGTGCAGCAGCTTACCGAGTTTACAAAGTCGAACATGCTGTATAAGATGAGCAGAACAATGAGCGGCATAGTTTGACCGAGCGCCGCCAGCACGCCGCAGACGGCGAGCATCATAATGAAAAGGAACGGCGCGAAGTGGAAGTATGACAGGCAGCCGCGGCAGACCGACAGCGTAAGTCCTATCCATTTGCCGTTGCCGTATTTTTGCCTTACCATGTTTTTAAGGGTGTTGCGCGAGTGCTGGTATGAGATTATATCGGGGCAGCAGCACATTTTGTAGCCCGCCATGCGTATGCGGTAGTGGAACTCGTTGTCCTCTGTTCTGCCCAAATCCTCGTTGAAGCCGCCGACCTTTTGAACGACCTCGCGGCGGTACGCGGCGTGGAACAGGCTGTCCATGTACTCCTTTTTGGTGGAGGGACGGCGGTAGCCCGCGATAGACGAGCCGAAAAGCGAGTCCTCGGCGGCGAGCAGGGTGAGCTTCCACGAGCTGACGTTCGAGCTTATATTTGGTCTGCCTCCGCCCACGACGTTTTCGCCGAGGCTGAGGTTGTAGACATTGCGCGTTATAAAATTGCGCGGGATGCGCGCGTGTGCGTCGACGCGGATCACTACGTCGCCGGTGAACACCATCAGCGCCTCGTTCCATGAGTGGGCTTGGTTTTTCTTATCGCAGCGGACGATCTTGACGTCGCGGAAGCCGTAGTCGGTATTTTTGAAGTTGACCATTTTTTCGTAGGTGCCGTCGTTGGACATGCTGTCTACGAATACGATCTCGATCTTGCTGTGCGGATACTCCTGAAGCGCGATATCTCCGAAAAGTCCGTCGATCGCCTCCACCTCATTGAAAGCAATCATGCAGAGGGATACGATCATATGCCACCTCCGCGCTTGTCTATTTTAAACAGCCAGTTAGCCGAGGTGAGAGCCGCGACCGAAAAATAGGGGATTACATATATTGCGGGCACGACGAAAAAGCAGAGTGCGAACCAGCCCATGAAGCTGAGCACCAGCTTGAAAAGCTTGCCGAAGTTTTTTACGGAAAAAGCGAGCATCACGAAAACGCCCTCTTTTACGCTCGTGTTTTCATCAAGCGCGTGCGCCGTCAGCGGATAATGTACAAAAACCATGTACACGACCAGCTTGATAAACAGCGTGCAGACGCCCGCAATAACTTTTAATACCGTGTCTGTGTTCCACGCGGGATCCTGATGATACCAATCAGGCGCGAACGTTTCAAGATAAGTATTGATGTTCAGCGCGCCTGATACCGTAAGAAACAGTACGGCAAGCAAAAAGTTGTACAGCACTGTTTTGAAGTAAAGCTTGGGCGACTTAAAGAAGCAGAATACATCTACCGCCTTGCTTTTCCGGTGGAGCGCCGCGTTTGCAGCGGTTCTCAAAAAACCGTTGAGCAAAGGAGATACAAACAGTATCAGCACCGTGGCGGCGGCAGTTACGATATAGTAGATCAGCTTTTTATCGCCGATGATCTCGCCCGTGTCAAAATTTACGGCTTTCAGGAAATAAAGCACGAGATATTCAATGTATTCCAACAGCAAAAAGCTCAAAGCCACCATGCCCATAGCGGCTATCAACACGCTCATATTACCGCGCATGCTTTCGCGCGCCTGCTGTTTGATTATTCTTTCTGTTTTCATTTTATTCGACCTTATTTGTTTTCTAGTCCATTGTGTACAATCTGTACATCGCTTCAAGGCAGATCTGCGCGTGCTTGAAGTAGTTTTCCTTGTCCACGCTTTCGTCGGCGTTGTGCATGTTTATGGGGTCGCCGGGGAAGTGGGGACCAAAGGCTACGCCCCTGCCATTGAGCTTGCGCGCGTAGGTGCCGCCGCCTGTGGTGTACAGGGTGGGTTTTTCGCCCGTAACGCTCTCATAAGCGGCGCTCAGCTCGCGGATAAGCGGAGAATCCTTTTCAACATATAGCGGCTTATCGTGGTGGAGCACCTCAACGTCGAGTCCGCTGTATTCGGCGACAGCCTTGAACTGGCGAATGATATAATCGCCCTTGACGGTCACGGGGTAGCGTATGTCGAAATAAGCCTCAGCCGTGGCGCCCTCGATGTGCACCATGCCCAGATTGACGGTCAGCTCGCCCGAAACGGAGTCGCTCATCTTCAATCCCAGCGACCTGCCGTTGGTTTCGCAGTTTATCGCGTAGTCGATGAACGAGCACAGCGCACCGATATCATGCACGTCGTAGGCGTGAGTGATAAGATCAATGAGCAGCGCGGCGGCATTTTTTCCGTTTTGCGGCTCGCAGGCGTGCGACGCCTTGCCGCGGCTGATTATCATAAGACCGTCTATTGTGTAGTTGAATTCAAAGTTGCCGCTGCTCGCGTCGGACAGGCGCATAAGAAGCTGCTCGTCGTAGCCGGAGGAGTCGAGCATCACATAGGCGAGATCGGGTACGGCGTTGATCGCCTTGCCCGAATGGAACTGCGAAAGCACCTTTGCCTCATTGGTGGGGGTGCTGACGCGCAGATGCAGTATGCCCTTTTCGGCGTAGCAGATACCGTAGTCGCTGTCGGGGGTGAACGCCATGTCGGGGAGCGGCTGCTTTTCAAAGTAGCCCGCCATGTCGCGCATACCCGTTTCTTCGCCCGAACCGAAGATGGCGCGCAGGGTGTTTTTGCCCTCGACGCCGTTTTCTTTAAGCGCGCGCAGGCAGTAAAGATTTATCAGCGCGGCGCCCTTGTCGTCGGCGACGCCTCTGCCGTAGAGCCTGCCGTCGCGCTCGGTGAGGGCAAAGGGGATGACGCTCCAGTTGTTGCCCGCGGGTACGACGTCGACATGAGCCAGCACGCCGCACAGCTTTCCGCCGCTGCCAAGCTCTATATGCACGCTTTTGTCGGTGACAAGCTTGTATTCGAGCCCGAAATCCTGAGCGCGCTTAAGCAGGAAAGCCAGCGCCCTTTCGCACTCGTCGTTCTTTTCACCGTCGATAGATTCGATACCTATAAAGTATTCAAGATCCTTTAACAGCTCTTCCTTATAATCCAGTATTTTATTTCCGAATAACATAAGCCTTCTCCCCGCATATAGTTTGTTGAATAATGAATTGTTAATAGTGAAGGGTTGTTGTTTCGCTCTGATTTTTAAGTTGTTTTTGTGTGGATGGTTATTATGGTGCAAACGCAGGTGTTTTATCCTGCGCGCGTTATTCAGTTTTTGGTTGCTGTTCTTTAAAAAGGCGTTTTTTCCTTGCTCTGAACACGATGACAAGCGCCATGTAGATAAGGTACGCGCCTGCCGCGCAGAGGCTTATCACCGTGCCGGTCTTGAAGCCGGGGGTCTTGTAGTGAAATACTATTTCGCTTTTGCCCTTTGGCACCTTGACCGCCATGAAGCCGTAATTGACCCGCTCGACGTCCGCGGGATCCCCGTTTACCGTTGCCGAAAAGCCTTCGCTGTAGGGCACGCTGAAAAATACCAGCGTATCCTTATCGCCCTCGTATTCAGCCTTGAAGCCGTCCTTTGTGTATCCGAAGGCGGAGCAGGAGCTGCTCCTTAACGCGTCCGCCTGCATTTTAAACGCTTGCTTGCCGTAGGAGTAACGGTCGACCTTGCTTTTGAACTTTGACGGCTCGTCGCCGTAAAGCTCGGCGTAATCCTTGTCGCTGTAGCCGGTGATGCCGGAGTATTTTTCCATAAGCTCGCGCGGCAGCACCATTGCGTTTAGTATAGCCTCCGTCCTGTTTGAGGTGCTTACGCGCTCAAACTCTTCCTCGGTGACGTAAGAGTCGTAGCTGAAGCCCATGGGGACATAGTTTTCGTTTTCGTATATTTTGAAGTCGTTGCTTGTTTTCAGGTATTTGAAGCCGGGCAATTTCGGGTCGCCGTTTTTGTCCTCGAAACATTCGTCGTATTCGGGGTCGTTGCTGTCAAGCATGTCGTCAAAAAAGTATTTGCAGCTGAACAGCGTGCGCAGCCCATAAGCGTTGTAATCGGGGCGTGAGGCTACGTCGCGGGTGATGCCCATTTTGTCGTAAAACTGCATGATCGAGGTCGATACCGAGCTTTGGAAGCAGTTTATGCTGGGCACCTTCCAAAACATCGCGGTGTTGTCTACGCCCTCGAAAAAGTCGCTGCGCACATCTTCAAGGTCGTCGATCTCGATCTTGTCGCGCGCGTTGATGATGTGGCTTTTTATGCTCTCGGTCGAGCTGCTGACATATACGCCGTGGCCGATTATCATCAGCGACGAGAACAGCGCGACGCCCATAGTGCAGGCTATCAGCGCGGCGGAGAATCCGCGTTTGTTCCAAAGCTTTTTGTATATCAGCACAAACACCAACAGGCTTATCATCGCCATCAGCGCGTATACCCAGAATTTTTCAAACGAGCTTTGAACGCCTATGCCGGTGATGATACTGTCATCATCCTCGGATTTTTTAGGCATCACGCCGATAAGCAGCGTGGCGCCGAGCGTAAGCCCCGTTGACCAGACTATCGCGCGGTTCCAGTTTGCTTCACTGTCCTCGACGGCGCGCACCGTGGCGAGCACGAACATAAGCACCAGCATATAAAACCAGCGCGCGTAGTATATTGAGCTGTTCATAAGCTGGAACATGCTGTTGAGCACGGGGATCATAGCGAAAAGCATGAGCAGCAGTATAAACTTTTTGAGCCAGTCGCGCTTTTTCAGCTGCAAATAGGCGATAACGCCGGTGACGCTGAACAGCGGCAGCCAGCCCGCGACCGACGCCCATTTGCAGTTGGAATCGGGCGTGAAAACGGGCATAGCGGGGATATCGGAGGGGAAGAGGAAGCTGAGCGCTATAAGCCAGTACTTCTGCTCCTTTACGTAGGCAAGCGACTCCCAGCCGCCCGGGAAGGCGTTGAGTCTGGGGTTGCCCATGAGTCCGAGCACGCTCGGCAGCAGCACGAACGCCGTGCCGCAAAAGCCGATGATGACCTCAGCCGCTAAAAGCAGGAATTCCTTTATGCGGAATTTGCAGGTCTTTGTGAACATCAGCATCAAATAGTACATCAAAACGAATAATGCCTGACCCACAAAGAAATAGTAATTCACTATACACGCGCCGAATACCGCGACCGCGAAGATGCCGCGCCTTTTATCGTAGAGAAACGCGTCGAGCGCCGCAAGCAGCAGCGGGAACACGATCATCGGCTCGTGAAAGTGGAAGAAAAACACGTTGTATATCGAGAAGCCGGAGAACGCGTACAGCAGTCCGCCAAGCACCGCCATGCTCTTTTGCCGCACATAGCGCTGCAAAAATATATACGCCGCGGAAGCCGCACAGGCGAATTTGAGAATGAGCAAGGGCCCTATCAGGTTGGGGACGACCTCGTTGGGGAAGGGGATAGTCATCCAGAAAAACGGGCTGCCCAGCGTGTAGAAGCTGTAGCTGGCCAGAGTATCGGTGCCGAGGTCGGTCAGATGGTTCCAGCCCATATCGCCGTCGCGCACCATTCCGTGCAGCAGCTGGTAGAAGGGTATCTCCTGAACGTTGAAGTCGCCGTAGTAATAGAATACTCCGCCGTTAAAGATTATATACGGCACGAACAGCACTGCCGCCGAAAGCAGGGCTATCAGAAACGTCATCAGCAAAAAATGACCGTTCTTTTTGGGTTGTAATCGTGAAAGGTGCGTCGGCATTTGTAGTCTCCGTTTCGGTTCGGCGCAACAGATGAAAAGTGAAAAATGCGTGAAAAATCCGAAAATCGGTTGCATATCCGCGCCAAACATGGTATATTCAGTTTATTATAACACAAACAAACGCAATTTGCAATTTTTTTGAGGAAGAAATATATGAATCGTTCACATTTTTATGCAATGCTCTCACGCATGAAATACATAAACCGCTGGGGTTTGATGAATAATACAAGATATGAGAATATAAGCGAGCACAGTCAGCAGGTGGCGGTGCTTGCCCATTGCCTTGTTCTTATACACAACAAGCGCTTCGGCGGCGCGCTTGACGCCGACCGCGCGGCGCTGCTCGCGGTGTTCCACGACGCGTCCGAAATAATCACGGGCGACATGCCCACGCCGATAAAATACGCCAACCCGGATATAAGGGACGTGTATAAGCAGATAGAGGACAGCGCAGCCGACAGCCTGCTCCGGCTGCTCCCCGATGATTTTAAAGACGAGTACCGCGAAATACTCAAGCCGTCGTCCGATAAGGATCGGGAGCTTGCAATATACGTAAAAGCCGCCGACCGTTTTTCGGCTTTGATAAAATGTATTGAGGAATTACGCATGGGCAACGGTGAGTTTGAAGAGGCGAGGCGTACCATAGAGCGCTCTATCCACGAAATGCACCTGCCGGAGGCTGAGGTGTTCTTTGAGGAGTTCCTGCCGCCGTTCGAGCTGTCGCTTGACGAAATAAAGAAAAACTAAAGATATCCGATAAAATAGACATAAGCTGAAAGAAAATGCTGTCAAATTTTGTCAGGCACAATTTTTATAATTCCCCAAAAGAATTATTTGCCGGAATAATGTGATATAATAAAAAAGATATGAAAAGATTTTGCAACCCCTTTACAGGAGGTATATTATGGCGAACAAACCGAATGATGATAACAGGGTAGTTGACATCAGCTCCAACACCCAGGTCATCAAGTTGTATAACAAAAAAGGAAGGGCTTTACGCATAGTCGCCTTGGTGCTGTCCATTGTTCTTCTTATTTCGGGCGTGGCGGCGATAGGCGCGTACACTTATATCGTCACTCACTACAAGTACGAGGACGACTACAGCTACAATGAGGATATCAAGCAGGAGGAAAAGGTCGAGGCAACCTATTCCGGCCCCGCCGTTGACACCTCAAAGGTCATTTACAAAAACAGCGAGCTAATTTCACACCCCAACGTGCTGAACATCATGCTGTTCGGTGAGGATAACAATCAGGGTTATAAGTACGGCAGAACCGATACGATGATCCTGCTGTCTATCGATACGGTGCACAGAAAGCTAAAGCTCACGTCGTTCCAGCGCGATACCTACGTTTATATCCCCGGCTACGGATACGACAGGATAAACGCATCGTACACCTACGGCGGCGCGGCGCTGTCGATCAAGACTATACAAAGTAACTTCGGCATCAAGATTGACCGCTACGCGATAGTCGACTTTGACAGCTTTAAGGATATAATCGACACGCTCGGCGGCGTTGAGATGGAGCTTACACAGGACGAGATCGATTACATCAACTATCAGATGTACAAGAACAAGCAGTCCAACGGCAACCGCACCACCATCACCGACCCGCCCGGAATGGTAAAGCTCAACGGTCAGGAAGCGCTTTGGTACGCGAGAAACCGTGGTTTGGAAAAGGGCGAGGACGGCAACGAGATAGGCATCTCGGGCGACGACTGGGACAGAACCGAGCGTCAGAGAAAGCTGCTCACCAAAATGGTCACCGACCTTAAGGGAGCGAGCTTCAGCGAGATAATCGAGATCGTTGACACCATCGGCCCCAAGATCACCTCTAACCTCAAGGTAGACGAGATCCTCAAGCTTGCTACGAACGCGCTGACCTACATCAGCTATCAGATCGTTCAGAACTATGTTCCCAAGGAAGGTCTTTGGTACTACAACAAGCCCGGCGACGAGTCTTGGAATATCGCGGGATCGGTCATCATGATCTCCGACCTCGAAGCCCAGCGTGTAGCCCTCGCAAAGTTTGTTTACGAAGACTTGATAAAATAATCAATACACATCAAAAAATAAGCCTCGGAAAATGTACTTGCATTTTCCGAGGCTTTTGTGTATTCGCTAAAGATTTTTACTTACGGCATTTCGCCCTCGTATTCATCATCGGGATTGGAAGGTCAGTCTCTTTTGCTGTTTGTGATATCAGGTAAATTAATGGTTTATATCGCGTTGAAAAAGCTTTCCGCCTTATCAAAGGGAATTACGTCAAGATGTCGCACAAATCGGTATGCACAGCGCCTTCAAGGATCGCCGGCAAGTCAGTATTTTATCTCTTTTTTGATCGGATGTCTGATGACGGTTTTTAGCTTTTCGGGAGCTGTCTTGCGTGCGTCGCTGAGGTAGATCTCATGGTGCAGACGTTTGTCTGTGATGTCAAGGGCGCAGCCCTGCTGTTCCATGTATGCATGCATCAACGCGACTGTTGCGGGCTCGTCATCATACGCGCCGATGTGCATGCACTGTACGCACAAGCCCTCGTCATAAGCGAGCCATTCTACTTTGGAAAAATCGGATCTCTTTTTCTTGGTCGCTTCTTCGATTGCCCAGTTAAAATCCGCTTTTGTCACAAAGTCCGGCAGGCGAATAACGGAGATCCATTGAAACGTTTCCTTGTGCGCATAGTCAACTCCGCAAACGCTGTCCTGCCACCAAAAGCCTTCCAGCGGCGGTACTACATAATCGAAATAACCCTCGATCTGTCGGCTGCCCTTCTTGCTCATTTTGATGGTGTACGCAATGCCGTACAGCAATTCGATAGCTTGCTTGTATGCTCCGCCTTCCGCGTTCGGGTCGCCCTGACCGCGCACCGCGATATAATTCATCGGCGGTACGGTAACAATGGATGGTTTGCTTTTCGGCATATAGAATTCTTTGTATTCCTTCTTGTAGTCAAACGCCATAGCTGTCACCTCGTTTAGCAGTGTTTTATCGCGTCGATGAGGTCATGCATAAACCTGTCGCGAGTTTCCTCGTTCACTTCGAGCAGGGAGAGGTACGGGTTTAAATCCTCAAGCTCAACCAAAAGCAGTTTGCCGTCCTTCGTTCTGCACGCGTCAACTCTTTGTATACCTTTTTTTATCGAGTTCCACTCAATGAACCTTGTTGCAAATGCGATATCCGCTTCATTACAGGCATATTCTTTAAGCTCCCATCTTTTTGATTTATCGGGTGCATACAGCGCGTATTCAAATTTATCGTTTATAAAGTAGAACGACGCCTCATACACAAAATCGATTTCGGGTTGTATCAAGTATTCCCCGTCGGGAATACCGCGTTTTGTCAGCTCGTCTTTGGTGATGAATTCAAGCCCGATAGAGTCGGCGCCGTCCTTTGGCTTTATAACAAAACGTTCCGTATTAGGCAACGTGCCGAGAGCGTTGATTGAATCCACCGTGGGGATAACAGGGTAGCCCTCAAGTGTGAGGTCGAGCAAATACTGCTTGCCGCGCATGTCGGCTTTGCCTGTGAACGTATTATATGTTTTCAACCCTTTTCGCGAAACACGATCAACAAACGCTTGGTAGACATCTTTATACCCGATAACGCTTCCCGTATTTCTGAAAACGATCAAATCTGCCATATCCTCAAAGCTTTCCGCGCATTTGGGATGACACAGAACGACGTCAAATGAGTCTTTTAGTCTGTCGGTTATATAAATATCTTCCTCGCTGTAATTTCTTCCTTTTGCCTGATAGCCTAAATCTGTCAGATAGAGTATTCTTTTGCTTTTCATTTTCGCTGTTTCCTTTTACAGTTTTGATTTAATATGCGTATGAGAATGCTTTTTCGTATTGAAATAATGATTGTGACCGTGACTGTGTACAACTGTATGTGAATGTGTTGAGCCGTCGTGCGTATGTGTAAACGTATGAACATGTTCGTGAGAATGATGATTAACAAGCGTGTCTGCTGCCACAAGCACCGTTCCTGCTATCATAAACAGCAAAGCAAAAGCGTAGATAATAGCGATTAGTTTCTTGTTGTTCATACTAAGTAAGTCGCCTCCGCAAATCCCGATTTGAATTTAAAGTGTTACATAATAAGGACAGATGTTTTCAAAATGACCGTCCTTCATCCTGAAACCTTTTGGAATTGTGCCTAATTGTTTAAACCCCAATCGTTCGTAAAGATGTCTTGCGTGAATATTGGTTTCAACAACAGCGTTAAACTGTAAAATCAAGAATCCTATTTCTTTAGCCTTTCGAATACAGTCCTTAACAAGCTTTTCGCCTATATGTTGTCCTCTGCACAAAGATGATACAGCATAACTTGCATTGCATATATGTCCGCATCTGCCGATATTATTCGGGTGAAGAATATACAGTCCAAGAACATTATTGTTTTCATCAACAGCAACTCCGCAATAGCTTTGTGACGCAAAAAATCGTTTGCCTGACTGCTCATCTAATAAGTCCTCTTGCGGAAACGCAATACCTTCATCAACAATTTCATTCCAAATCATTATCATTTGTTTCAAATCACTCATAGTGTATTCTCTGATATTCATTATTTTCTCCATTAATTCAATTGTTCTTTTTAAAAGTATAACACAAAACTCGCGATAAGAAAAGAGGGAGTGTTGTTATGATACTCCTAAAATTTTGGGTGGAGATAAGGTGTTGCGGTGCGGAAAAATACAAACTGCCACGCTTGCTGCGGCGTGTGCATAGTTTAACGTATCAGCTGCGCGGCGCCCTAAAAACGTCACACTGTGACGTTTTCTTAACGGGCTGTTCGATTCCCCTTATCTCGTTATCACCAAATAAAAACGGGTACCGAAGTACCCGTTTTTATTTGGTGGAGATAAGGGGAATCGAACCCCTGACCTCTTGAATGCGAACCAAGCGCTCTACCATCTGAGCTATACCCCCACGTGTATATGAAATTTGCCATAGATATAATATACCAAAGTGAGGGATTATTAATTCCTTTAAAGAAATAAGAGAAAAATATTTTATGTCAGCCCGAAGGATATCGATATCGCGTTGTCTATCGCGGTCATGTCGTTTTCGTCTACGGCTCCCATTTTTTCCTTCAGACGGCGCTTATCTATCGTCCGCACCTGTTCCAGCAGCACCACGCTGTCCTTTGTAAGCCCCGTCCCGCCTGAGTACAGCGGGATGTGGGTTGGCAGCTTTGCCTTTGACTGGCGGCTGGTTATAGCCGCGGCTATGACCGTTGGGCTGAAACGGTTGCCCACGTTGTTCTGCACTATCAGCACAGGGCGAACGCCGCCCTGCTCGGAGCCGACCACGGGGCTGAGGTCGGCGTAATAAATGTCTCCGCGTTTTATGTTCAAGGCTTTCACGCTCCAAAAATGTTCTGTCACTATTTTTGACTGTCTGCAAAAAAATATACCGTTATTATATATTATTTTTCAGAGCGTATGTTGTTCACTGTTTGCCCGCCGGCATGCAGTTTGAAAACGTTACGGAGAAGCCGCGCGCCGGGATCTCGGCGGATAGGGGGAACCCGCTTTTACCGAGCGTCATCTCGGCTTTTCCGCATGAGAGTGGCAATTTGAGCGCGCCGTCGCTTTCCGCTATCCCTTTGCCTTCGCCTGCCTCGCGGAGTATCTCATGCATGATCGAGAAAAAGCTGTCTGATGGCAAGAAAGCTTCGTCCGCGGTCGCGCCGACGCCGTTTCGCGTGAGGGAGAGGACGCCGCCTTCGTATTTGGCGCTCAGCCCCGCGAGGGTTTCGGGCGAGCTGATTTCTGCCGCGAAGTAGTCCTGACGGGTGTTTATCACGCTGCCGCCGAGCTCGATATTATTGTATTCGGCGGTGAAGTCAGCCACGAAATCCGCGTTCACCGCCGTATCCTCTTCGCCGTGCTCGCAGCCGCACAGCAGGACCGCCAGGACGGAAAAAAAGACACATAACAGATTCAGAATTTTGGCAGCCATACGGCACCTCCTGTTCTGAAACTATTATATGTCTTTCGCGTTTTTAAAATGACTTAGAATCCGCAGGCGCGGAAGGCGTTCGGTAATTCGTCGATGATATCACTCGGGAGCATGGATATCTTGCCGAGCCTTTCGGCTGCCAGATCGCCCGCCAAGCCGTGCAGATACACAGCGGCGCAGGCGCAGTCGAACGGAGCCTTGCCCTGAGCCAGCAGAGAGGCGCACATGCCGGCGAGCACGTCGCCGCTTCCTCCGGTAGCCATGCCGCTGTTGCCGGTCGTATTCAGCCTTGCTTTGCCGTCGGGTGAGGCGATAACGGTCCCCGCGCCCTTTAGCACGACGATAACGCCGTAGCGCGCGGCGAAGGTTCGCGCGGTGCTTTCGCGGTCGAGGTTGACCTCAGCCGCGGTCGTGCCGCATAATCTCGCCATCTCCATGGGGTGGGGCGTGATGATAATCGGGGCTTTCGCGTCCTTTAGCACGGAAGGATCGTCCGCTATGCAGTTCAGCGCGTCGGCGTCGAGCACCATCGGCTTGTCAAAGCGGCGAATGAAGCCCGTGATGAGCTCGCGTGTGTCGTCGCATACCGACAAACCGCAGCCCAAAAGCGCCGCGTCCGCCTTTTGCTCGAGCAGATAGGGGAGGGCTCCGGCGGAAATTTTGCCGTCGGCGTTTTCTTCAAGCGGCAGGAACACGCTTTCGAGCAGCCTTGAGGCGGCTATCGGGTAAATGCTCTTTGGCAGGGCGCATTTGAGCAGACCCAAGCCGCAGCGCAGCGCAGCAGCGCCGCTGAGTATTCCCGCGCCCGCCATTCCGAAGCTTCCGCAGACGCTCAGCAAAGCGCCCATTGTGCCCTTGTGCGCGTCGTCGGGGCGTGGAGCTATAGCTTTTTTTACGATATTTTTATCGGTTCGTTCCATCGTTATCCTATTTTTTGGTGTAATAAAGCTGTTTTACCAGATCTGAATTCATGTGAGGTCTCATGGCGTTTATGATGTCCTCATTGGGGTTGAAAACCAGCAGGCAGTTGCCGTAAAGCGGATTTTTGAATACCGCGTAGGTGTTGTCGTCTGCGTTGTGCTCGTTCTTTGCGGCGACATAAACCTTGCGGAAGTGGCGGTTTTTTACATTTTTGTCGCCCTTTTCCATGCTCTGTATCTCTTTGATCGAGACGCGGACTAACTGCTTCCTCTTGCGAAGTGAGATTATTTTTGAGATGACCAGCGTGTCGTTGCTTACCGAGTACTCGTATTCCACCTTTTGCTGGGAGAAGACCCACCATACTATGTAAATGCCGCCGATAAACAGAAAAAAGCCGACCATAGCCATATACGGGATAACATTTGCCAAAAGTACGAATGACAGCGGCACCACAAACAGCAGCACTACCGCCATTATTTTTATCAGGAGGGTCTTTGCGGTTTTATCGCGCTTGACCACCTGCTCGTTGTAAATATCCATTTGCAAAGCTCCTTGTCATTTATTTAAATGTTAGTATATCATATTTTTTTCAGCTTTTCAATGACTGCGGACAAAAAAGAAAAAGAGCCGCCGCAGCGCGACAGCTCTTAAAAAACGGATTTTTATGCGTCCTTGCTTACCTGGAACGCGGCGATCGTGAAGAATACGGGTACGCCTACGCCGGAAAGGATAGAAATAAACGAAGAGAATTCGAATTTGTACGCCGAAATAACAAGGATGTTGGAGATAAGCGCGAGAACCGCAATAGCCGCGCCGATCATCATCAAAGTCTTAGCCTTTGCGGGGTCTGCGTTGTTGTTCTTGCCCATAACGCCCGCTACGATCTCGCCTACGGAAGCGATAGTCGCGATAATGATGCCGAACCAGAACAGTCCGGGATTAAAGCCTACAACAGCAGCGCCTAACTTACCAAGAGCGTTACTGGTTGCCATGTTTACGGCGATCCCGCTGAAAAGGTTAGAAACTACGCCGATGATACCCGCAACCATCATGATGATGCTCGCGATTCTTAATACTACTGATTTTTGCATTTGGATTTCCTCCTCAAATAGTTATGAAGTTGGCTTTTTTAAACCAGCGGTATTAAATCATGTTTTCAGCTCAAAAGATATTACAAGTCTGTCATATTTGACATTAAAGGATATCTTCTAGGTTTTTGTGAGCTGCGTATAAATATTCTTAGCAAATATTGTGCAGAATGACCGATAAAATATTGGCTTTTGATTTTGGAATAAACCGCCGTCCGATCACATATAATAGTATTGGATATAATTATGTTATCAAGAGGTGCGCGTTAATGATACGAATCGATTGGCAAAAAATAAAGATTTTCGCTATAGCTATCCTGATACCCGTAGTTTTGGGAACGGCGGTCGGGCTGTTGATCTCCGGCTCGATGGACTACGGCAGCCTAAGGCAGCCTCCGCTCGCGCCGCCCGCCGTGCTATTCCCGATAGTATGGTCGGCGCTGTACGTGCTGATGGGCGTGTCCTACGGGATAATCGTCAGCCGAGGGCTTGACGATAGGGGCGCAAAGGCAGTGTATTTCAGCCAGCTCGCGGTCAATCTGCTTTGGCCGGTGTTCTTCTTTGTGCTCAAATGGCGGCTGTTCGCATTCATCTGGATCTTGGTTCTGGCTGTATTGGTCATCGTTACCGCGGTCAGGTTTTACAAAAGGGACAAAACCGCGGGGCTTTTGCAGCTTCCGTATGTTGTCTGGACGGTTTTCGCGTCGTATTTGAATATTGCGGTGTATATTTTAAACGGTTGATATAAGCCGGCTCTTTCCTCTTGTGAGTATTGAGCCGGCTTTTGTTGTCGGCGCGCGCGCGTATATAATGAAATATTCTAATGAAAATTTGATTTGCGCAAAAAATTTGTTGAAAACTGCGGATTATTATGATAAAATACAAATGGGTCAGTGTATACTGCCCGAGAGAGAATAGTTATAAGAAAGAATCAATTGCGTTATTATTCGCAGTTAGGATGGGATTTATGGATGGGTTAGCTATTGTTCTTAAGGTTATAATGGCGCTCGGCGGTCTCGGCTTGTTTTTGATAGGTATGAAAAACATGGGCGAAGGCCTTGAGCTTGCCGCAGGTAACAAACTGAGAGTGCTGCTGCAAAAGATCACAAGCAACAGATTTATCGCAATGCTGGTCGGCACGCTTGTAACTGCCGTGATTCAAAGCTCCTCCGCTACCGACGCGATGGTGGTAGGTTTTGCGAATGCGGGCTTGATGGAGCTGGGACAGGCGATAGGAATTCTGTTCGGCGCCAAGATCGGTACCACGGTGACCTCGCTGTTGATGGCTATCGACATCAAGGCGTTCGTGCCTATATTTATATTCTTGGGCGCGGTCATCATCACTTTTTCGCGCAAAAACAACATCAAATACTACGGTCAGATCTTAGCGGGCTTCGGCATGCTGTTCCTGGGTCTTTCGCTGATGAGCGAAAACCTGAAGTGGATGGGCGAAAGCGAGGCTTTCAGAAGCCTTACCGACAACCTTTCGTTCCCGCTTATCGGAATTTTGGTCGGTATCGTTTTCACCGGCATCATCCAAAGCTCCTCGGCTTCGGTCGGTATTATGATGGCGCTTGCCATGGCGGGCGTTGTTACAAATCTTGACCAGGCGGTCTACGTTATCTACGGCTTCAACGTGGGCGCGTGCTCGGCGGCGCTGCTGTCGTCTATGGGCGCGAACCGCACCTCAAAGCAGATCGCGCTGGCAAACTTCCTCATCAGCGCTATCGGCGCTCTTATAATGACGTTTGTCACGATATTCCTGCCGTTCACATCGTTTATCGAATATGTTCTGCCCGCGTCCAATTTCGGTTTGGCGTCGCAGATCTCCGCTACGCACATCATCTTCAATATCGCGATAACCGTGATATTGCTGCCGTTCGCGGGCTTGATAGAAAAGCTCACAAGGCTGCTTCTGCCCGACACGGAAGAAAAGAGAGAAAAGATGGAGACCGTGTACCTGGATACCCGTATCCTTACCACGCCTCCTATGGCGGTACTGCAGGTCGAAAACGAGTGCAAGCGTTTGGGTGAGCTGGCAAGCAAAAACTACCATTACGCGATGCAGGCGTTCTTTGAGGGCGACGCTCGCCTTATTGAAAAGGTCGAGAAGAACGAGAAGGTCATCGACTTCCTCACGCATGAGATCACAAGGTATATAGTAAAGATCAACGGTCTTGATATCGTCGACGCCGACCGAAAGACGATGGGCGTTATGTACTCGGCGATACAGGATCTGGAAAGGATCGGCGACCACGCCGAAAACATAACCGAGCACGCCAAGGAAATGATGGCGAACAAGGTCAAATTTACCGACGACGCTATGGCGGAGCTGCATCATCTGGATGAGATGGTGTCTAAGCTGCTCAAAGACGGTCTTACGCTGTTCAACGCTCAGAGTGTTGACTTCGACGTAGCCAAGGAGGTCATCGAGACCGAAAGCTCGCTCGACAGCCATGTCAAGATCTATAAATTCAACCACATCAACCGTATGAACAATGGTGTGTGCAGCGCCGAAAACGGAACTATTTATCTTGATATGCTCACGATACTCGAGAGAGTGGGCGATCACGCGAACAACGTAGCTTTCTCCATCCCGAGAAACAAGCTCGGTTCAATCGCTAAGAGAGTTTGAGCAACACAATCAATATGAAAAATAGGAAGAGTATGAAAAGTATGAAAAACATCGGATACAGGGTATTGCCCCTGTTGCTGGCGATCATAACCGGCGCGGCTCTTTTGAGCGCGTGCGGCACAGACGGCGAAAAAACCAAAAGTGAAGCGGTCAACCGCGTTTATCCCGAGGGCGAAGGAAAGTATTACGACGGCGTTTCCGCCGCCGATATCAGCGCCGGAACTACCGTTGCCGAATCTACCGCACAGCAGGAAACCACTACTAAAAAAGCAAAAACTCAGGAAACCACCGCGCCCAAGACCACAAAACCCAAGACTACGCAACCGGCTGCTGTGCAGCCTACCACGATAAACGCCAACGTTCCCGACGACAACATCACCGGCGCGAACATCAATCCCAACATCGGCGCTATCCAAGGCAGGATGGTTGCCGAGATAGAGGCGCTCGCGGTCAAGTCGATCTCGCTGAGCGAGAGCTCGCTTAACGTCACGGTGGGAGAGACCAAGAAGCTGGAGATCCGCTTTGATCCCGTTGACGCGGCGATCAAGACCTGCTCGCTGGGCACGACAAACGGCAACGCCAAGGCGACTGTTTCCGGCAAGACCGTCACCGTTACGGGTGTGAACGCCGGCACCTGCTCGCTTATCGTGACCTCGCACAACGGACATAAGGCTACCTGCCAAATAACCGTGAAGCGCGCCGATATCGAGATAACCGACGATACCGTGCTGCCTCACACTGAGCTGTGCAACGCCGAAAACGCGGCGCGTTGGGCTGAGGCTGTGGCGGCTAAGCTCGAAAGCAACGGCATGACCCGCAACACAAGCCTGCGCGGCGGCGGTATCTCCGTCAGAACAGACACTAACAAGAGCGATATGTCCTACAACGCGGCTCAACAATTGTTTGTTGAACAGGCTGAGACCGGCGTTTCCGGCGAGATCGGCGGAGCGTGGGATCAGTACACCTTCAACTGCGCGGCAGAATCTGTCGACGGCGGAGAATTTGCCATCGTCATCACTGTTGTTCGCAACGGCGAATAACGGTATCTTTCAACGGAAAGGCTAATTGCAATGATATATAACAATGTTTTGGAAGCGATAGGGCAGACCCCGCTTATCAGGCTGAACCGTATGCCCGAAAAGGACAGCGCCGAGATACTGGTAAAATTCGAGGCGCTGAACGTGGGGGGCTCTATCAAGACCCGCACCGCTCTTAATATGATACTTCAGGCTGAGCGCGAGGGACTTATAAACAAGGACAGCATCATCGTTGAGCCTACAAGCGGCAATCAGGGCATAGGCCTTGCGCTTGTGGGCGCGGTAAGAGGCTACCGAACGATAATCATCATGCCCGACTCGGTCAGCGAGGAACGCAGAAAGCTCGTCCGCCACTACGGCGCCGAGGTAAAGCTCATCCACGACGCGGGCGACATAGGCGCTTGCATCGACGAATGTCTTAAAACCGCTTTGAAAATGCGCGACAGGGACAAAAGAGTTTTCGTGCCTCAGCAGTTTGAGAACATCAATAACGTCATGGCGCACAAAAAGTACACCGCGCTCGAGATCATGCAGCAGTGCGCGGGTCCTATAGACGGCTTCTGTTCCGGGATCGGCACGGGCGGCACCATTACGGGCATCGGCGAGGTGCTCAAGGCGCAGTATCCCGACATCGAGATTTGGGCGGTAGAGCCCGAAAACGCGGCGATACTCGCGGGCGGCACCATCGGCACGCATTTGCAGATGGGCATAGGCGACGGCATTATTCCGGACATCCTGAACAGGGATATCTATGACGAGATCTACGTCGTTACCGACGAGGAAGCGCTCACCACCGCAAAGCGTCTGGCGCGCGAGGAAGGGCTTATGTGCGGCATTTCCGCCGGCACCAATGTAGCCGCCGCGCTAAAGCTGGCAAAGAAGCTGGGCAAGGGAAAAACGGTCGTCACCGTGCTCCCCGACACGGCAGAAAGGTACTTCTCTACGCCGTTATTTGAAGAATAACGGCTGATTGTCATCGGCGATACGCACGGAATTCACCCCTGATGACAAACATATTTGGCGAATTGCAATCAATTTGTTTACAAAATGATTAAAATCCTTGATTTTATGCGGATTTAGTGCTATTCTATATCCTGCTGAAACAAGGAGATGTTTTAAATGAATAGTATTAAGACAAAGGTTATTAGTATTTCCATTGCGGTCGTCATGCTTTTGAGCATGGCTGCGCTGAGTATTACAGCCGTCAACATCTAGATTGCCTCCGGAAAACACGTTTAGACGAAACCGATGAATAAAAGAAAAATTGTTTTTACCGTCGTGATAACCGCACTTGTAGTGATAATTGCGGTTTGCGGCGGTATTTTGATTCATGACTGCGCAAAAACGAAAAGCGATGAAAAGAAGTATGAGGAGATAGCTTCCTCTTACGCACACGGCGCCGAGCCTACAGCGGCGACCGAGGTCACCGACGCCAGCGGCGTTCCGCTGCCGCCAAATCCCATCGATTTTGCGGGACTTTGGAAGAACGAGAACGACGAGATATACTCCTGGCTCACCGTGCCCAACACCAATGTGGATTATCCCGTGCTGCGCAGCCGCACCGACGATAACTTTTATATCGACCACGGCGTGGACAAGCAGTACAGCGCTTCGGGCGCTATCTACTCGCAATACTGCAACAGCAAGGATTATTCCGACAGGGTAACGGTGCTTTACGGTCACAATATGCGCGCCGGCACCATGTTCGCTACCCTGCACAGGTTTGAGGACGCTGACTTTTTTGACAAGAACAAGACAATGACTGTGTACACGCCCTACAAAAAGCTCGATTACGAGATCGTATCCGCGTTCGTGTATGACGACAGCCATATCATGAATTCATTCGATTTCAACAAGGACGAGGTCTACAAGAGCTTCCTTGACAATGTGCTTGATCCGCGATCGCTCCAAAGCAACGTGCGCAAGGGCGCGAAGCTCGACACAAGCGACAGGATACTTATTTTGAGCACCTGCTTGAACTACGGCGAAGGACGCTATCTTGTCGTGGGAAAGCTGACGGGAGAAACAGATCTGCAGCCCCCTGCGGTGCAATAATATTTCCGTGCAGATTTACCAATGCATTGTATGAATTTTTGTACAATTAGTTTGTTTACATTTCTATTATCCTGTGGTAAAATATTATTGTGCATTAGTTTATTATTGCAAGAAAAGGTAATTTATACATAAATAAGGAGGATTACCATTATGAAAAAGGTATTTGCGATCGCTATCGCTGCGGTATTGTTAATCGCGGTTTCTGTTTTACCTGCGTTTGCATCGGTTGACAGCCCCGGCGCAACAAAGGCTAACTATGTTATCCACATTATCGACAACGACGGCGGTCATGCTGTTAAAGAATATAAGACCGATGTTGACGAAGGCGGCAAGCAGACAGTCGTTATCACCGGTATTCCCGACGAGGGTTATGAGTTCTCAAAGTGGGAGATCACCGGCGATTATGTGCCCCAGGGCGATTTGACCGACCCCACCCTTGAGCTTATCATTTCAAGTGATATTTCGGCTAAGCCCGTGTTTGTAAAGACTCAGCCCGGCACCGATTCAACCACAGCCACAAAATCCGAAGAGCCTAAGAATATCGATTACGGCAACAAGTCGCCGAAGACCGGTTCTTCCGACGGCGCTGTTGTTGCGATCCTTATCGTAGCTGTTCTTGCGCTCGGCGCGGTTGTAATTGTTGCTAAACGTCGTTCCACAGATAAATAAATTCGATTGTTTTTGGGAGAGGGATGGCATATGCTGTCCCTCTCTTTTGTGCGCAAAAAAAGGAGGTGAAGTGATATGGCAAATGAATATGATGTTTTGAAAAAAGAGTTGGAAGAAAACAAGGCTCATGACGAGGAGATGAAGAATCAGGCGGAAAAGAAAGCCGAAGACTCATCTGAGAGCAAGCATCGGCATCATCACCACCATCACCACCATCATCACAGCGGCAAAAAAGGCAAGCGCCGCCGCCATCACCGCCACCACCGCCGTCACCGCAATAAAAAAAGAGCGCGCAGGGTATTGCTGTATATAGGCATCCTGTTTTTGCTCGCGGTCGCGGTTGTTGTAGGATCGTTATTCGCTATGCGCAAGGAAGGCGAGTTTTCTATGGTCGCCAAGGATTACAATATCACGGCGCCCGAGAACCTGAACGTCAACCTGGACGACAAAGGCGATTACGTTACCTATAACGGCGAGCGGTATAAGTATAATAACGACATAATCAACATCCTGTTCCTTGGTATCGACAAGAAAAACAGCAGCGATCAAAGCAAGCAGATAGGTGAGAACCGACAGTCGGACGTTATCACCCTTTGCTCGATCAACAAAAGCGAGAAGAAGATAGTTATATTCAACGTTCCGCGCGATATCATAACCGATATAAGCGTTTTCTCGCCGGGCGGAGAATATGTCGGCAGGGAAAAAATGCAGATAGCATTAGCTTACGCTTATGGCGACGGCAAGGCAAAAAGCTGCCTGAACTCGATCGACGCGGTGTCGAGGCTGTTCTATAACCTGCCGGTCAAGACTTATTTTTCGATGAACCTTGACGGCGTTGCTCCGATCAACGACAGCGTAGGCGGTGTTGATGTAAAAAGCCCCGAGACTATCGGCGAATTCGTCGAGGGCGAACAGTATCATCTCATGGGCGCTCAGGCGAGCGACTTTATTCAGCTAAGAAGCAAAGAGACCGCCGACGCCAACCTTAAGCGTAACGAGCGTCAAAGGGTGTATATGAACGCCTTCCTGACCAGGTTTATGCAAAAGACCAAGAGCGATATTTCGGTTCCTATTGACCTTTTCAACGCCAGCAAGCCTTATTCCTGCACTAACCTCAATGCGGACAAAATCACGTATCTGGCTACGGAATTCATATTTAACCGAAGCATGAAATTCCAGTACGAGACCGTTCCGGTCGACGTTAAGCAGACGGGAGACCGCGCGGAAAACTATGTCAAAGAAAAGGAATTCTACGAAAAATTCCTGAGCGCATTTTATACAAAAGTATAATAATATGATAAAAGGGGCGTATTTTGCCCCTTTTTCTTTTTTATCGGTTGAAATATTCATTTTAAGGTGATATAATATATTGGAAAAAAACCGAAAGGATTGGTAATACATGAAAAGTGATGCAGTAAGAACCCCTGTTAAATGCGCGCCGCAGCGCTCGCTGTTCCGCGCTCTCGGCATGACCGAGGAAGAGCTTCAAAAGCCGCTTATCGGCATTGTCAGCTCATATAACGAGATCGTGCCCGGACATATGAATATCGACAAAATCGTTAACGCTGTTAAAACCGGCGTAGCTATGGCGGGCGGCAACCCGATAGTTTTCCCCGCTATCGCGGTCTGCGACGGTATAGCGATGGGGCACACCGGCATGAAGTATTCGCTTGTCACCCGCGATCTTATCGCCGATTCCACCGAGGCTATGGCTATAGCGCACGCGTTTGACGCGCTGGTCATGGTGCCCAACTGCGACAAAAACGTTCCCGGTCTGCTCATGGCGGCGGCTAGGCTCAATATCCCCACCATCTTTGTAAGCGGCGGCCCCATGCTCGCGGGTCGCGTCGGCGGTGCAAAGACCAGCCTCTCCAGCATGTTTGAGGCTGTTGGCTCCTACAATTCCGGCAAGATCACCCTTGAGGAGCTCGACGAATACGAAAACAAGACCTGCCCAAGCTGCGGTTCCTGCTCTGGTATGTATACCGCGAATTCCATGAACTGCCTCACCGAGGTGCTCGGCATGGGTCTGCGCGGCAACGGCACTATCCCCGCGCCGTACTCCGAGCGCATCCAGCTTGCGAAGCACGCCGGTATGAAGATAATGGAGCTGCTTGAAAAGGACATCAAGCCGCGCGACATCATGACCGAGGACGCGTTCCGCAACGCGCTCACCATGGATATGGCTCTCGGCTGCTCCACCAACTCGATGCTCCACCTGCCCGCTATCGCGCACGAGTGCGGCATCGACCTCAACCTTGACATAGCCAACGAGATCTCCGCCAAGACTCCCAACCTCTGCCATCTTGCTCCCGCAGGCAGGACTTACATGGAGGATCTCAACGAGGCTGGCGGTATCTACGCTGTTATGAACGAGATCAACAAGCTCGGCCTGCTCAACACCGACCTCATCACCTGCACCGGCAAGACCATCGCCGAGAATATCGCGGGTGTTATCAATAAGAACCCCGACGTTATCCGTCCCGCCGAAATGCCTTACAGCCCCACCGGCGGTATCGCCGTGCTGCGCGGCAACCTCGCACCCGACAGCGGCGTTGTAAAGCGTTCCGCGGTCGCTCCCGAAATGCTCAAGCACTCGGGTCCCGCTAAGGTGTTCGACTGTGAGGAGGACGCTATGCAGGCAATCAACGACGGCTTCATTGAGGAAGGCGACGTTGTTGTTATCCGCTACGAGGGTCCCAAGGGCGGCCCCGGAATGCGCGAAATGCTCAATCCGACCTCGGCTATCATGGGACGCGGCCTTGGCAACTCCGTCGCGCTTATCACCGACGGACGTTTCTCCGGCGCTACCCGCGGCGCTTGCGTAGGTCATATCAGCCCCGAGGCGGCTGTAGGCGGCCCCATCGCGCTGGTTGAGGACGGCGATATCATCGAGATCAACATCCCCGAAAACACCATCACCCTCAACGTAAGCGACGAGGAACTGGCAAAGCGCAGAGCCGCTTGGAAGCCCAGAGAGCCGAAGATCACCACGGGCTACCTCGCTCGTTACGCAAAGCTCGTTTCGTCGGGCGCACAGGGCGCGGTTTTAAGCTGATATACAATAGATTATAAATTATAGGGCTTGATTTTTTTCAAGCCCTGTTTTTTGTATTGATGAAAGCGGAAAAATGGTGTACAATAATCATATATAAAACACCTTAAAGGATAAATCAAAATGTGGAAGCTTCGGCGATTTTTAAAGGACTATAAAAAAGAATGTATCATAGGGCCGCTTTGCAAGCTGTTTGAGGCGATACTGGAGCTGTTCGTACCGCTTGTCATGGCGGATATAATCGACACGGGTATCGCAAACCGCGACGCGGGCTATGTGTGGTCAAGGGGCGGGCTGCTGGTGCTGCTGGCTGTCCTCGGCTGGTCGAGCGCGATGTTCACGCAGTACTTTGCATCTAAAGCCTCGCAGGGCGCCGGCACAAAGATACGCCGCGCGCTTTTTGAGCACATCAACACACTTTCGCACGCGGAGCTTGACAGGCTGGGCACGCCCTCGCTCATCACGCGCATAACGAACGACACCAACACAGTGCAGCAGAATATCGCTATGATGATACGCCTGCTCACCCGCGCGCCGTTCATCATCGTCGGCTCGCTTGTCATGGCGATGACTATCAACCTAAAGCTGTCGCTCATCTTCTTCGGCGCGGCGCTGCTTATCGCGCTCACGCTGTATTTGGTGATGACAAAAAGCGTGCCGATCTACTCGAGCATGCAGAAAAAGCTCGATAAAATCGGCTTGATAGCGCGCGAAAACCTGTCGGGCAACCGCGTTATCCGCGCCTTTTCAAAGCAGCGCGCCGAGTGTGAACGCGTGGATGAGGCTACAGACGATCTGGCGAGGACTTCCGTGCGCGTCAGCCGTCTTTCAGCGCTGCTCAGCCCCGTGACCTACGCTGTTACGGATGTCGCGATAATCCTTATCGTGTGGTTCGGCGCGGTTGAGGTGAACGTCGGCGGCATGAAGACGGGCGACATCGTGGCGCTCGTCAGCTACATGACACAGATTCTATTGGCGATGATCGTGGTCGCGAACCTTGTGAACCTTATGACCCGCGGCTCGGCGTCAGCCAAGCGCATTAACGAGGTGCTCGAAACCGAGCCGAGCGTTACAGAGAAGAATACGGAAGCGATAGAGATCGACTTGTCCGCGCCGAAGATCGAATTTGAGCACGTCAGCTTCAATTACACCGACGACGGCGACGAGGAGCTCAGCGACATAAGCTTTTCGGCGCCGCGCGGCAAGACCGTCGGAATAATCGGCGGAACGGGCAGCGGCAAAAGTACGCTTATCAACCTTATCCCGCGCTTTTACGATGTGGGCAAGGGCTGCGTGCGAGTTGACGGCAGGGATGTGCGCGACTATCCCTTTGAGCAGTTAAGAAAGCAAATGGGCATCGTGCCGCAGCAGAGCGTGCTGTTCGCGGGCTCGATCCGCGATAACATGAAATGGCAGGACAAAAACGCGACCGATGAAGAGATCATCCGCGCGTTGAAGCTTGCGCAGGCTTATGAGTTCGTGCAAAAGCTCCCCGACGGGCTGGACAGCCGCGTTGAACAGGGCGGAAAGAATTTCAGCGGCGGTCAGCGGCAGAGGCTTTGCATAGCGCGCGCGCTTGTTAAGTCGCCTCAAATACTTATACTCGACGACAGCTTTTCGGCGCTCGACCTGGCAACTGACGCGGCGCTGCGAAGGGCTCTGGCTGAAAACACAAAGGGCATGACCGTGCTGATAGTCACTCAGCGCAGTTCTACGGTCAAAAACGCCGATCTGATACTTGTTATGGGCGACGGCGAGCTCGCGGGCTGCGGCACGCATAAGGAGCTGTTTGAGCGGTGCGAGGTCTACCGCGACATTTGCCTCTCTCAGCAAAGCGAAACGGAGGCGGCGTCATGAAGCAGCGATCCTCTGTGAAAAAAGTTTTGAAATATCTAAAGCCGTATCGCTTTTTGCTGATAATCGCGGTGCTGTTTGCGATAGTCAGCGTGTCGCTCACGCTGTACATCCCCGTGCTTGTGGGCAACGCGATAGATCATATCATCGGCAAGGGCAATGTTGGCTTTGAAGACGTTGCAAAAATTTTGATGTATATCGGCATTGCCGTAGTCGGAGTGACGGTCTGCCAATGGCTGATGACTTACTTCGTTAATTTGGTGAGCTTTCGCACGGTGCGCGACCTTCGCCGCGCGGTGTTCCGCAAGCTCAACACGGTGCCGCTCTCGTATATCGACACGCACGCCCACGGCGATTTGATAAGCCGCGTGATAAACGACGTCGACGCGGTGGGCGACGGATTGACCCAGATGTTTTTGCAGCTTTTCTCGGGCGTAGTCACGATAGTCGGCACGCTTGTGTTCATGCTGATGATCGACTGGCGCATTGCGCTGGCGGTGTTCTTCCTAACGCCGCTGTCACTGTTCGTGGCGGGCTTTATCGGCAAGCTGAGCGCAAAGCGCTTTCGCGGACAGCAGATTTTGCAGGGTGAGATCTCCTCGTATGTCGAGGAATATGTAGGCAATCAGCGCGTTGTAAAGGCGTTTGCCTACGAGCGGCAGGCGTGCGGGGACTTTGATAAATACAACACCGAGCTATATACCGTCGGCTTCAAGGCGCAGTACGCAGGCGCGCTCGCCAACCCCACGACGCGGCTCGTGAACGCCATAGTGTACGCGGCGGTCGGAATAATCGGAGCGCTGGCGGTGCTTTCAAACACGCTGACCGTAGGCGGGCTGTCGTGCTTTTTGACCTACGCCAACCAGTACACAAAGCCGTTCAACGAGGTCACGGGCGTGCTTACTCAGCTGCAAACGGGCATTGCCGCCGCAGGGCGCGTGTTCGAGGTGCTCGAGGCTGAGAATGAGAGCTCCGACGCGGAAAACACCGCCGAGCCTGCGCACAGGGGCGAGGTGCGGCTTGAGGACGTTAGCTTTTCATATGTCCCCGAAAAACCGCTGATACGGCATTTTTCGCTGAATGTAAAAAGCGGCACTCATGTGGCGATCGTCGGCCCCACGGGCTGCGGCAAGACCACGCTGATTAACCTGCTGATGCGGTTTTATGACGTGAACAGCGGCAGGATACTTGTCGACGGCGAGGACATCCGCGACATGAAGCGCGACGAGCTGCGCAGGCGCTACGGTATGGTGCTACAGGACAGTTGGCTGTTTCACGGCACTATCAGAGAAAACCTGCGCTACGGCAACGAGAACGCCACAGACGAAGAGATAGTCGCCGCGGCTAAGGCGGCGTATGCGCACAGCTTTATCCGGCGAATGCCGAACGGCTACGACACGGTGATAAGCGAGGGCGGCGGCAACCTGAGCCAAGGGCAAAAGCAGCTGCTATGCATAGCTCGCGCGATGCTTACGAACCCCGAGATACTGATTTTGGACGAGGCGACGTCTTCTATAGATACGCTGACCGAGATCCGCGTACAGAAGGCGTTCGCAAAGATGATGAGCGGCAGGACGAGCTTCGTCGTCGCGCACAGGCTTTCCACTATCAAAGAGAGCGACATCATCCTCGTCATGCGCGACGGTAACATCGTTGAGCAGGGCAGCCATAAGGAGTTGCTGGATAAAAAGGGCTTCTATTACGAGCTGTACCATTCACAATTCAATATAATGTAAAACACAGACCGATGCGGCATTTTGTTCGCTCGGTCTGTTTTTGACTATTGACCACTTGTTCCCGGGAGAATACCGCTTGTTCCAAATCTATTGATTGTTTTTAATGTTTTCTGTATAATCTAAACATATTTTATGAAAGGCAGAGGGAAAAATGGTGCGCGTTGAATACAAAAATGATATCGCGATTATCGGCGGCGACTGCGCCGATTTTGTCTGCTGCCACTGTTACACCAAATATGGCAGGAAGCACCAGTTTTGGTGCGAGCGCGCCGCGCTTTCGCTGCCATCATGCCGCGACTGTAAATACTATAAATACAGGGTGGGCTGTCTTCATCCCGCACGAAAAATCGATTGGAGGGATCCGGAAAATGAAGAAGCTTAAGCTCCGCTTTGAGCAGGACAAAACGCTTGACAAAATCGAGATAGTTGTCCGCGCGGCGGAAAAGGACGCTCAGGTCACGGCGCTTTTAGAGAGCTTATCGAAGGATGAGCCCGTAAAGCTTACCGTGCTCGACAGCGGCAACCGTGCAAGCGTTATTGATGAAAAGGATATCGTTTTTGTCGCCGCCGAGGGCAAGCTGGTGCGCGTTGTTACCACGGAAGGTATATACAAAGCGAAGCAATCGCTGCAAAGCATCGAATCGATTTTGAGCCGCAGTTTTCTGCGCGTGTCACGGTTTGAGATAATCAACCTAAAAAAGGTGCGTAAATACGACTTTACCCTTGTCGGCACGCTGCGCGTTGAATTTGACAACGGCATGGAGACCTGGGCTTCGCGCAGATACATACCGCTTATTAAGGAACGACTTTCCGGAGAGGAGGGGTATCTATGTTAAAGAAAACCTTAAAGGCAGCCGGAATCGGATTTTTACTGGGAATCGTCATAGGTAATTTGATCGCGTTCCTGACCGGTAACAGCGATACCGGAGGTATCACCTTTGCGTCTGCGAAGCTGCTTGAAATGGCGGGCGGAAACGCGGTTATCGCGATGCTGCTGCAAAGCCTTTTTTCGGGTTTATACGGCGCGGTTTGCTTTGCGGGCATGTCCTTCTACGAGATCGAGCGTATGCCGCTGGCTGTGGCAACGGCGCTGCACTGTGCATTGATCGTTCTGCTGTTCATCCCGATAGCGCTTTTGCTTGGCTGGGTCAGTCAAATCGAAACGCAGCTGATGATATCCGGCATCCAGCTTGTATGCTTTTTTATCATCTGGCTTATCATGTACGCCGGATTTAAAAAACAGGTCAAAGAGCTTAACGAGCTTCAGGAGAAAAACGAGAATAAATAGTGATAATAATAGCTTAATATATTCAATTCAGGAGGATAATATGAACAACTTATTACCTAAAACCGCCGCGCTGTTTTGCGCGGTGCTTATGGCGGGATCTCTGGCAGCCTGCGGCAACAAGTCCGATACAAAAGAAAAATCAGAAGCATCCGCGGCAAAGTCCGCCGTGCAACAGTCTGCGACAGCCTCTGCCGGTACTGCAGAAGCACAGCGATCTGATATCACAGCCGAAACCGGAAAAGCGGACACGTCGGACAACAGTCTTGAAGGCTCATGGGAATACGAAAGCGGCGGCTTTACCTACACATTTAACAGCGATGGTTCCGGCGTTTATGATGTGGCAGGCACTCAGATGAAGTTTACCTATACCGCCGAAAACTCTGTGTTAGCTATCACCTACGAAGGCTCGGACGCTCCTATGGAGCTTGAATATGAGTTGAACGGCGATATCCTGAATGTCAAGGATTCCGCGGGAAACGACACCATTTATCACCGTAAGTAAAGGGGGGATTATAATGAAGCTAGAATATTTGATTCCGATCATCGCAATCATTTCCGTAGGAATTATGGTCGTGTGGGGAACGATAGCAAACAGCTATCAGTACAGCTGGCTGGCTGTATTTGTAGGAGGAATAGCAATTGTGATCGTATCATTCCTCACTAAATTCAAAAATGGCAAAGGAGAGGATTAACATGAAAAAACGGTTATTGGCGATCGTTTTGTCGCTGTGTCTGTGTATGGGCATGATGTCCGCGGGTATAACCTCGGCTTCGGCGGCAGCAGCGGACAGCGATCAGGCAGTAGGTTTTGACCCGAATAATTACAAGGGAAAAATCACCAAAATATCCGTAAAGGAACCCTACACCAAGGACGGTATCACTTACCTGCCCATGGAGGTGAAATTCCACGTCAACGAGGATATCAGCGACTCCAACGCGGTTTACTTCATGGAGGGCTATAACACCGTCTACCTCGCGGACGGCAGAAAGGCGGAGAGCCTGCCCGGCGTCGGATTGACCCTGATAGGTCCGATGAAGCCTGACGTGTCGCTGGAATGGAACAACCAGTTGATCTGGACATGGAACGGCGGGGAGAACGGCGGCGAAGGCACCGTGCGCTATGACGTGCCGATGGCGGCGGAAAACGATCCTCAGGAAATCACACAGAGTCAGGCGACCGGCTTGACCGAGGTCAGCGGCGTCAAGCCCAACGATCAGGTCGGCTTCAGGCTCGAGACCGTCATGAATTCTTCCGTCATCCCACAGGAAGCTCTGCCTCCCGGCGGAGTAGTGGTATCGGACGAGGCGAAGATCACCATTGAGGACAAGAGTAAATATCCCAAGGAGATCAACATCGTAGCGGATGACAAGACCGTCGCTCCTCCCACTGAGGTCGTGCTGCCCTATACCGGTCAGCCGCAAAACTGCCCCTATACAAATACCGCGGGCTATACGGTTTCTTTAAACGATCCCCAGACCGACGCGGGTATCTATACCGCTGCTCTGATCCTCAATTCCGGCTGGAAATGGACGGACGGCACCACCGAGGCAAAGCCGGCAGTATGGGCTATCAACAAGGCGACGCTCACCTCCGTGACGCTGTCGTCAAACCAACTGACCTACAACGGCAATGATCAAACGCCCTCGATCACTTCTGTCAAGGCGGGCAACCTCACCGTCCCCGCGGACGGCTACACCGCGACCTTCCCCGAGCCTTCAAAGTTTAGCGACAGCTACACCGTGACCGTTAAAGGCAAGGGCAACTTTACCGGCTCCGCGAGCGCGAATTATTCGATCGTTGCGATATACGCCGACACCTGCAACCACAGCAATTATGAAAAAGAATATGTGGACAACAAGGACAATGCGACGCACAAGACTTTTTGCACTCATTGCGGCGGCTGTCTTGCCAACGCCGAGAAGCATGATCTCAAAAACGAGCCCCAAAACGATCCCGAGACCGGAAAGCCTGCCGGAAAGTATCGCACAGTCTGCACCAAGTGCAGTTATGCGGTCGACGGCGACTGCGACCACAGCGTACAGCGTGAATATGTGGATAACGGCAACGGCACCCACGATGAACGCTGCAGCCGCTGCCATGTCGTTTTTACAGCAAATGAAGCGCACGATCTCGTGGCGACTGCTGTCCTGTCCAATGTCAGCGGCTATGAGATCTATAACGGCGAGGTCTCCGTCGACTGCACCAAGTGCAGCTATCACCAGGATCAGCTTTGTTCCCATGCGGGCACCGGCAGGGACGATTATGTCCCCGCCAAAGGCTCTTATCCCAGCTTTACCCACAGAAGTCACTGCGCGAGATGCAAGAAGCTGATGTTCGAAGAAGAGGAAGCCTGCACCGCCGGCGAATGGGAGCCGAGAAGTTTGTCGGCTCATGAATCGCATTGTACAAAATGCGGACAGTTGATGATAGAAGCATGCGACTTCAAGGGAACGCGAAAGATAACCAAGTTTGAAGCGACCCCCTACAAGGGCGGCTTGTTCAATATGTTCACCCGCTACAACTATCGCTGTTATTACACCGAGACCTGTAAGGACTGCCAAGGTGTGCGGCAAGGTTGGTTTGATTATCCCATTATCGACGTTGAGCGTTGGGCTGACTACAGAGCTGCCTTTGAGTCCATCGTAAAAATGAACCCCGAGCAACTGCAGAGCTTCAGTGATCAGGATTACTTAGAGGGATATAAATACTACTTATTGATCCCTTCAGCGCTTCTCAGCCCCCTCTATGAAGCGACCGGAACGAATGAGATGAACTTTGCCAACCTGCAGTCCGGTTGGCTGACCAAGCTGACGAACACCGATGAAGCCGGAAGCTGTAAAATGTTTGACAAAAACGGCAAGGAGATCGCGAGCAATAAGCCCAATGGCAAGAAGTCATCCTCTTCCGTCGGCGCTGACGGCGACGAAGAGGACGAGGGTATTTCTGAGGAAGAGCTCGAGACGTGGCGCATTACCGAGGAAGACGGAGCTGCGGTCGCTCTAAGCACTGATTATCTGATGTCGCTTGATGACGGCGAATATACCTATACCGCCTGCTTCTCCAATGAGAACGGAAAAGCAGCTGCCGTCTCGGTGGCGTTTAACATCGTTTCAGACGAGATCGGCAAGAAAGTGACCAACGTCCAGCCGCTCGGCACGATGGTAAACGCCGACAGCGAAGTTGTCAGCATGAACCTTTCCGAGAATACATTGTACTACACAGGCGAGCCGCTCGCTCCGCCGGCGGTCACTTTGACGTCTGAGATGGGCGTTGAGTACGCCGAGGGCGATGACTACACCCTGACCTACTATCAGGTAGTCGAGGACACGGACGGCGAACCGATAGAGGTCGAGATCGCGCCCGAAAACATAAAGGACGTCGGAAACTATACCGTCGTAGCTATCCCCACACGCAACGGCGTGCTATCGGGCGAGGCTTGGGCGAGCTTCGAGGTGGTTGAAAGACAGATTATCCGCGGCGACGCTAATTTAGACGGAAAGCTCGATATAAGGGATGTTACCGAGATACAGCGCCACGTGGCGAGCTTTATTACCCTTGAGGGCAGCGCGCTGTTGGCGGCTGATATCGACGGCGACGGCGATGTAGACATTCAGGACGCCACGCTGATCCAGCGCAAGTTAGCTGAATTTGAAGATACATACGGTATCGGAGAGATCCTTGTATAAAACAAAAAACACCCCGAAGGTTTAACGCCTTCGGGGTGAAGTATTATAGTTTATTAATCGTCAGCCTCAGCCTTGGCAGCCTCGATAACCTTCTGAGCAACTGCAGCGGGGCAGTCCTCGTAGCGAACGAAGCTGAATTCGTAGGAGCCGCGACCCTGGGTGATCTGGCGGATAAAGGTGGCAAAGTCAGCCATCTCAGCCATGGGTACCTCAGCCTCAACTACCTGAACGCCGTGACCTGCGGGATTCATGCCCATAACTCTGCCGCGGCGCTTGTTTACCTCGCCCATAACGTCGCCCATGTTGCTGTCGGGCACTGTAGCCTTAAGCGAGCCGATGGGCTCAAGGAGCGTGGGCATAGCGTTGGGGATACCGTTCTTATAAGCCAGAGAAGCGGCTGTCTTGAAGGACATTTCAGAGGAGTCAACGGGGTGGTAGGAACCGTCGTACAGTGTAGCCTTGATACCAACAGTGGGATAGCCCGCGAGCACGCCCTTGTTGATAGCTTCGCGCAGACCCTTTTCAACAGCGGGGAAGAAGTTCTTGGGAACCGCGCCGCCGACTACGCGCTCTGCAAACTCGAGGCTGTCGGTATCATACGGTTCAAACTCGATCCAAACGTCGCCGAACTGGCCGTGACCGCCGGACTGCTTCTTGTAACGACCCTGAGCGCTGACCTTCTTGCGGATGGTCTCGCGGTAAGCGATCTTCGGCTTCTGGAGCTTGGCGTCGATGTTGTATTTGCTCTTGAGTCTGGAGATAACAACGTCGAGGTGCTGCTCGCCCTGACCGGAGATGATCATTTCGTGGGTCTCGTGGTTGCTTTCGAACTTGATGGTGGGATCCTCGTCGCTGAGCTTTGCAACAGCCTGAGCGACCTTATCCTCGTCGCCCTTCTTGGCGGGGTAGATGGCCATAGAATAGCTGGAAACGGGGTAGTCGATACCGTCGAGGACGACCTTTCTGAGCGGTGAGCAGAGGGTGTCGCCGGTCTTGGTGGAAACGAGCTTGGGAATAGCGCCGATGTCGCCCGCGCCGATGTAATCGGTGTCAGCCTGCTTTTTGCCGGTCATGGTGAGAACCTTTGAGATCCTCTCGGGAGAACCGGTGCGCATGTTGATAATGGGAACGTCGGGAGCGATCTTGCCGGAAACTACCTTTACATAGGACAGTCTGCCGATGAACGGGTCGGCAACGGTCTTGAATACGATAGCTGCGGCGGCAGCGTTGATGTTTACGCTTACCTCTACAGGCTCGCCGTCGAGGTCGTGACCGATCTCCTCAGCCTTAACAGCGGCAGAGGGAGCAAGCCATGTAAGTGAGTTTAGGAACTGATCAATAGCAAAGGTGCTCTGTGCGTCGCCGCAGAATACGGGGCAGATAGAGCCGTCCTTAACGCCCTGCGAAACGCCCATAACGATCTCTTCGGGGGTGAACTCCTCACCCTCGAGGAACTTGTCGAGCAGCTCTTCGCTGGTCTCGGCAACGGCTTCCTTGATGGCTTCACGCAGACCCTCAAGGCGGTCGCCCATGTCGGGAAGCGCAGTGGGCTTGGAAACGCCGTTCTTGCCGTATTCATAAGCCTTGTAATCGAAAAGGTTGATGTAGGTGTTGGCGTTGCCGTCAACGATATGGGGAACAACAACGGGGCATACGGAAGCTCCGAAGGTGGACTTAAGGCTTTCAAAAACGCGGTAGAAGCGCGCGTCCTCGTCGCACAGACCGTTTACAAAGAACACCTTTGTAAGACCTGCTCTGTCGGCAGCTTCAACAGCCTTTTCGGTGCCTACGTTTATGCCGTCTTTGCCGGATACCACGATGACCGCGGTGTCGGCAGCGCGCATACCCTCGGCTACGCCGCCGGCGAAGTCAAACAGACCGGGGGTGTCGATGATATTGATTTTGGTGCCCTTCCACTCTATGGGCGCTACGGCTGTCATAATAGAAGCCTGGCGCTTGATCTCCTCGCTGTCGAAGTCAAGCACAGTGTTTCCGTCGGCGATCTTGCCCAGTCTGTCGCTCGCCTTCGCGAGGTAGAGGATAGACTCAGCTACAGAGGTCTTGCCGCAGCCGCTGTGACCCGCAAACGCGATGTTCAGAATTTTTTTCGCATCGTATTGTTTCAAAAGAAAAAACTCCCTTCAAATGTATTCAAACTTCTAACAGATCTTACATATTTATCAAATATATAAAATCTCACCATACGATTATATCATAATTGTACAGAATTAACAATGCGTTTGAAGAAAAAACAAAAAATCCGCTCTTTGCACAACAAAGGGCAGACTAATTTGTGTATTTTGCTTTTTTTACTTGGATTCCATATTTTATTGCACAAATAATTCACTGCATTTTTGTGCAATTTATAGCACAGCTTTGGGTAGTACAAGCTGATTGAAGCTTTGGTTTAACTCATCATCTGAATTAAAACAGGTACCCCGTTATAAAGCGGTCGGCGCGGATATCGTCGGGAGTGATATCCGTTGCGTGATCAACGTCGCTCCAGCGGTTGAGCGCTTTCAGCTTGCCGCTGTCGTTGATTATCGCGAAAAAATGTATCCCGTCGCGGCGCTTGCTGCACCATGTGCATATTATTGCGGCGCGGCATTTTTCAAGGCTTTCTTTGAACTCGGCGCAATCGTCGGTGCGCTTGAATGATATTTCCTTTTTGGAAAAATACCTGCCGAGAGAGCGCGGTTTGGTGCCGAAAAAGCCGAACAGCCACGGCATGCGCAGCGCTTCCGCGTCGCGTATTATGTCAGGCAACTCAACCGGGCTCCCTAATGATCGCATAACGTTGTATACGGCTACCATTCCGCAGCCGTTGGTTTTTATCTTTATGCCCGGTTTGCCGTATTTAAGCGAGGCAACGGACGGGTCGCTCTGAAGGAAGATATATTTGTTTGTTGGGATGTATTGTGCTTTATTGGAATTATAACGGTTCATATAAATAATGATCGGGTGTATGGCACACACATGGGTGCGTCCCTACGTATATTTATCAACGTGTTCGCTAAAAACAATTACGCTAAACAATGTGCAACGGGTCGGGAGACAAGCTGCCTTCCGACCCGAAGTATACTATAATATATTAAATAATAATGCTCTTTCCGGTCATTTCCTCGGGTTGGGGAAGACCCATGATCTTGAGCATAGTGGGCGCGATATCAGCCAGCACTCCGCCTTCGCGCAGTTTGCAGTCATAGCCGATAACGCAGAAGGGAACGGGGTTGGTGGTATGCGCGGTGAAGGGCGAGCCGTCGTCGTCGATCATCTTGTCGGCATTGCCGTGATCGGCGGTGATGATAGCTACGCCGTCCATGTCGCGTATAGCGGATACGACCTGACCTACGCAGTCGTCAACAGCCTCGACAGCCTTTACAGCCGCCTCAAAAACGCCGGTGTGACCTACCATGTCGCAGTTGGCGAAGTTGAGGATTATCATGTCATAAACTCCGCTGCGGATGGCGTCGACGAGCTTGTCCTTGACCTCGTATGCGCTCATCTCGGGCTGGAGGTCATAGGTGGCTACGGCAGGGGATTTGACGAGTATCCTGTCCTCGCCGTCGTATATCTTTTCAACGCCGCCGTTGAAGAAGAAGGTAACATGCGCGTACTTCTCGGTTTCGGCGATACGAAGCTGCTTCATACCGAGGCTTGAAATGTATTCGCCCATGGTGTTGGTGAGCTTCTGGGGCTTAAAGGCGATGTGTACGTTGGGCATGGTGGCGTCGTACTGCGTCATGCAGACGTAAAACAGCGGGAAGAAGCCCTTCTTGCGTTCGAATCCGGTGAAGTCGGGGTCGACGAAGGTGCGGGTTATCTCGCGCGCTCTGTCGGGGCGGAAGTTATAGAAGATAACGCTGTCGCCTTCCTTGACGGTTGCGCCGCCCTTGACGACTATCGGGATGACGAACTCGTCCGTGACGCCGTTGGCGTAGCTGTCTTTAACAGCCTGAACGGGATCGTCAGCCTCGACGCCCTCGCCGTAAACGAGAGCCGCGTACGCCTTTTCGACGCGCTCCCAGCGGTTGTCTCTGTCCATAGCGTAGTATCTGCCCATTACGGTGGCTATTTTGCCTACGCCTATCTTTTCACACTCCGCGACTGCGTCGGCGACATATTCCGCCGCGCTTGACGGGGGAACGTCTCTGCCGTCGAGGAAAGCGTGGATGTAGACATTTTCAAGCCCCTTCTTCTTGCAGAGCTCGAGTATGCCGTAGAGGTGGGTGTTGTGGCTGTGAACGCCGCCGGGGGAGAGCAGACCGAAAAGGTGGAGGTCGGTGCCGTTGTTAAGGGCGTTGTCTATAGCCGCGACGATCTCCTCGTTGTCCTTTAGCTTATCCTCGCGGATGGTCTTGGTGATGCGGGTCAGCTCCTGATAAACTATCCTGCCCGCGCCTATGTTGGTGTGACCGACTTCAGAGTTGCCCATCTGACCGTCGGGCAGACCTACGTCCATGCCCGAAGCGCCGATCTGCGTGATGGGGTTTTCCGCGAACAGCTTGTCCATGTTGGGCGTTTTCGCGGCAAGGATGGCGTTAGCCGCTTCCTCGCCCTTTTTGCCGCATCCGAAGCCGTCGAGTATCATTAAAATCAAAGGCTTTTTCATGTAAAAATCCTTTCTATGAGAGTTGAACTCTATTACTTGCTTGCTGCCTTAACGATAGCCGCGAATTTTTCGGCTACGAGGGAAGCGCCGCCGATAAGACCGCCGTCTACGTTGAGCTTTGATACCAGCTCGTCGGCATTCTTGTCGTTCATCGAACCGCCGTACTGGATGGTAACGCCGTCTGCGGCCTCCTGGGTGTAGAGCTTAGCGAGCTGTGCGCGGATAAAAGCGCAAACTTCCTCAGCCTGATCGGCGGTAGCGGTCTTGCCGGTGCCGATAGCCCAAACGGGCTCGTAGGCGATAACTACGTTCTTGAGCTCTTCCTCGGTAACGTCCCAAAGGTCAAGCTTGATCTGGCGAGCGATGACCTCTTCGGTGATGTTGCACTCGCGCTCCCAGAGCAGCTCGCCGACGCAAACGATGGGCTTTAAGCCAGCCGCGAGGGCAGCTTTTGTTCTCTTGTTTACAGTCTCGTCGGTCTCGCCAAAGTACTGTCTGCGCTCGCTGTGACCGAGTACGACGTACTCAACGCCGATCTCTTTGAGCATGCCCGTGGAGATCTCGCCGGTGAAAGCGCCGCTTTCAGCCCAGTGGCAGTTCTCGGCGCCGACCTTGATGTTTGTGCCTGCGGTAGCCTCAACGGCTGCGGCAAGGTCAACATAGGGAACGCATGCGATTACTTCGCAGTCTGCGTCCGCTACGAGGGGCTTGATCTCATTGAGGAGCGCAACGGCTTCCTTGGGAGTCTTGTTCATTTTCCAGTTGCCCGCGATGATGGCGGTTCTTTTTGCTTTATCCATAATTATCGTTCCTTTCAAGAAAAATAGTAAGACAAATAGGGACGACCGCAAGGGTCGCCCCTACGGGGTAATGTGATAGATTGAAAACGTATGTGTGCGCCCGGGCGAACACACGGGTTTGCCCCTACGCGCTCAGAAACGTTGCTTATTTATCCGCGATAACAGCGATGCCGGGCAGGGTCTTGCCTTCGAGGTACTCGAGGGATGCGCCGCCGCCGGTGGAGATGTGGCTCATCTTATCGGCAAAGCCGAGCTGGATAACAGCCGCCGCGCTGTCGCCGCCGCCGATGATAGTGGTAGCGTCGGTCTCTGCAAGAGCCTTTGCAACTGCGATGGTGCCCGCGGCAAGAATGGGATTCTCAAATACGCCCATGGGTCCGTTCCAAACAACGGTCTTGGCGCTCTTGACTGCGTCGGCAAAGAGAGCCTGAGTCTTTGTGCCGATGTCAAGGCCTTCCATGTCGGCGGGGATAGCGTCTACGTCAACGTTCTGAACCTCGATCTCAGCGTCGATGGGATCGGGGAAGGAAGCCGCGATGGTGGTGTCTACGGGAAGAAGGAGCTGCTTGCCGAGGCTTTCAGCCTTAGCGATCATGTCCTTGCAGTAATCGATTTTGGTGTCGTCGACGAGGGACTTGCCGACCTCTTTGCCCTGAGCCTTGAGGAAGGTGTAAGCCATGCCGCCGCCGATGATAAGAGTATCGCACTTCTCGAGCAGGTTAGAGATAACATTGAGCTTGTCGGCAACCTTTGCGCCGCCGAGAATAGCAACGAAGGGACGAACGGGGTTCTCTACCGCGTTGCCGAGGAAGTTGATCTCCTTCTGCATGAGGTAACCGACAGCGGTGTCCTTGATGTGGTCGGTAACGCCCGCGGTGGAGCAGTGAGCGCGGTGAGCGGAGCCGAAAGCGTCCATTACGAATACGTCGGCAAGAGAAGCGAGCTCAGAGGAGAAGGGCTCGAGATTCTTGGTCTCTTCTTTTCTGAAACGGGTGTTCTGAAGCAGAACAACGTCGCCGTCCTTCATTTCGGCAACAGCCTTTTTGGCGTTCTCGCCTACGACCTCGTCGTCATCTGCGAATACTACTTCCTGACCGAGAAGCTCGGCAAGGCGGGCAGCTGCGGGAGCAAGGCTGAACTTAGCCTCGGGGCCGTTCTTGGGTTTGCCGAGGTGTGAGCAGAGGATGACCTTGCCGCCGTCGGCGATAAGCTTTTTGATTGTGGGCAGAGCCGCGGTGATCCTGTTATCGTTGGTGATAACTCCGTCCTTGAGCGGCACGTTGAAGTCAACGCGAACAAGCACTTTTTTGCCCTTTACATTGATGTCGTCAACAGATACTTTGTTTAGCTGCATAATAAAAACATCCTTTCGTTTATGAAAAATTTGTCAAAATACAACGTATTTTACAGACACTTATATTATAGTATAAATTAACAGATTTAGCAAGCCCAATTGATAAGAATTTAACATATTTTTTAGCGTGATTTCGTTAGGGATGCTTTTATGAAAGGTTATTCAGGTCGTTCCACTTATGCCTGTGCAGTTCGCCTTTGTTTTGCAGCTCGGGGAAGTTCCATTGGCGAAGCACCTCGTAGGCGGCTATGGCAACTGAGTTTGAAAGGTTAAGGCTGCGCGCTTCGCTTATCATCGGCAGACGCAGGGTCTCGTTCGGATGCTGCATTAGAACATGCTCCGGCAGTCCGCGCGTTTCCTTGCCGAACAGCAAAAAGCAGTTGTCGGGAAAGCTTACGTCGCTGTAAACGTGCGTTCCTTTGGTCGAGAAGAAGTAGAAGTTCCCGCCCTTGTTGCGCTCGAAAAAGTCGTCGAGGTTTTCATAGTAGGTTATGTCGAGCAGATACCAGTAGTCAAGTCCCGCGCGCTTTAGCTTGCGGTCGTCAATTGCAAAGCCCATAGGCTTTACAATGTGCAGCCGCGCTCCGGTGGCGGCGCAGGTGCGGGCGACGTTTCCTGTGTTCTGGGGGATCTCAGGCTCTACCAGCACAAGGTTCAGGGTAGGCATATCATCAGTCCTTTTTGAAAGATTTACATTTTTTACATCGTTATTCTATTTTAAATCGGAAAGAATAATATTGCAAGCTTTTTCTTGCCAATTGTAAATAGGAGGTAAAAAAATGAGCAAAAGTCCTTTGGTAAATATGGTAAAGGGCGTGGCTGTGGGCATGGTCGCCGGCGCTGTTGTTGGATGCGCGGCGAAGTCCGCCGCCGATGAGAATCCCAAGATACGCAAGAAGGTGTGCCGCGTCAAGCGCACGATGGGCGACGTGGCGGACACGGCAAAGTATATGTTTAAGTGAGTGACCGGCGTTAAGTTTTGTGGGCGCACCTATGTGTGCGCCCGCATATAATGCGGCTTGCTTTTTTTAATTATTTTCGCAGCGAGCGGTGGGGGAGGCTTTTTCTTTTATCAGCGTTTTAAAATATAAAAAAGCGCCCTCCGAAGAGAGCGCTCTAATTAAACTAAGTTGATCATACATAATTCAGCGGGTTTTGATATTCGCCGTTGAGACGTACCTCGAAGTGGAGGTGAGGTCCCGTGGAGTTGCCGGTGGAGCCGATAAGACCGATGGTCTCACCCTGGCTCACCTGCTGACCGACGGAGCAGCAAAGCTCGCTTGCGTGGCCGTAAACGGTGACGTAGCCGTTGCCGTGGTCGATCATTACGTAGTTGCCGTAGCCGCCGCCGTCGTTGCCGGCGAAGATAACGGTGCCGCCTGCAGACGCGACAAAGGGCATGCCGTAGTCGCCGCCGCCCGCTATATCGATACCGTTGTGCATTCTGCCCCAGCGGTATTCCATGTAGCTGGTGATATTGGTCGTGTGGGGAACAGGCCACATAAAGCCGCCTGTGGAGGCGCTGTAACCGGTCGAGCTGCCGGAGGAACCGTAGCTGTAATCGCTGTAGCTGTCGCTGCTTTCCTCGTAGCTGTAAGTTTCTTCCTTAGTGCCGACTGTTTTCTTCTCGGTCACGGGGTAGGACAGAACGTTAGAGCCTGTGATCTCGGTGTCGGTCTTAACGCCGTCGACATATGTCAGACGCACGGAGTATTCGGTAACGCCGTTCTGACCCTCTTGGGTTATCTCTTCGTAGCCGAGGGGAAGACTGTCGTCCTCGGTGATCTCGGTATCGTAAGCGGTTTCTTCGGTGTATGAGCTGTCGGTTCTGAGCTTTACCGAGCACATCCACTGTGCGGTCTCCATGAGGGAATCAACGCTCTGTGCTTTAAGCTCGCCTTTGTAGGGGCTGACCTCTACGTCGTTTACGAACTCGGTAGTGGTCTGGTCGTCAAAGCCCGCCTTGACCTCTGCGAGGAACTGATCGAGCGCTGCCTTAAGAGCCTCGCCGTCCTCAACAACGCCGATGATCTCGCCGTCGACATAAAGCGCGTAAAGGCTTCTTGCCTTGGCTGCCTTAACGCGGCTGCCCGCTTCGTCGAGCGTAGAGGCGTTGAGCAGGGGGAGAGTAGTGTTCTGAGAGCCGGGGATGTCCGACTCGGCGATGACCGCTGTAATGGGATCCTTACCACCGTCCAGCGCGCCTGCAACTGTCACGAGCGACAGCATAACGGCGGTAACGCCTGCCGCCACTGAAAGGACGACCCTTTTCTTATATACAAAGCGGTTGCGCTCTGCGGGAGCGGTGTGCTTGTGCTCCGGAAGCTTTTTTGAAGCCTTGAGCTTGTCGCTGAATACGCTGAGGCTTAACTTGCCGCTCTTGCTTTTCTTAGTCTTTGTTGTGTGGGCTACAGGCTGTTTTTTCTCTTCGGGAAAAATACTTTCTATCTCAGAGAAGCCATCAAGCCCGATAAATTTCAATTCTTCATCATTTCTTTTCAAATTTTTCATCTTTTATTCTCCTAATAAAATAACCGTTACAAAAGTGTAACATTTCCTTCCGACATTAATTATACCAAATCCTGCCGAAATTTCAATAGAAGAAAATAAAAACGGAGTTATTCATATAACATATACAAATAACTCCGTATGCTGTTGTAAGATATGCACAATATTTCTGCAATAAAATTATACTATAAGTCGAATAATAACGCCAAGTTATACGCAAGGTAATATTTCAGAGAAAAAACTGTCAGAAACTCACGTTATCTAACTATTCTCAGATTCAGATCCACATTGTTTTCCACGCCGTCCACGGTGGCGGTGTTGGAATACTGCCACATGCCAAAGTTGTAGGGGAATGTCGGGGCGTCGGAATACTCGCTGAACCACAGTTCGCAGTCGGACAGTTTGTTCAAATCGTACTTTGCCGAGGGCTCCGAGGACTCGGAAAAATAGAGCATCGGCTCATAACCGAGGGCTTTTGCTTCATCGCAGAAGGCGCGGGCGCAGTCGGTCGTCTGCTCCACGGTCATTCCGTCCGTGCGCGCGGTGTCGTTTTCGATGAACTCGAGGTCATATGCGAGGGGATAGTCGAGCCGCAGGTCGCCGAGCAGCTCTTGGCAATACCTGGCTTCCTCCTTCGCCTCGTCGGCGTTCGTCGCTTGCGAGAAGAAGTAGCCGCCGGTGTGTATGCCCGCCGCCTGAGCGCCGCTTATGTACTCGACCGCCCTGTCGTCGCTGTAAAGCGCGCCCTCGTCGCCGTAGCCTCTGCCGCCGAGCCGCACCATTACAAAGGTGACGCCGGCGTTCTTCACGCGCTGCCAGTCGATATCGCCGCAGAAGGAGCTGACGTCAATACCCGTGACCGAGGCGGGCTGACCGTCCACACGGTAGACCATAAAGCCGTCCTCGTTTGAAAAACCGCTGTTGTCGATTTTTGCGCTCTCGGTGGTCTGAACGGCGGTTTCGCTGACCTGAGCGGTCGATGAGCTGTCGGTTACCGTTGTATCTGCTTTGCTATTTTCTTTATTAGAATTATCCGAACCCGCGCATCCGCCTAGCAGCATTGCCGCAGCGCATACAGCCGCAAGGGTCCCCGTTAAAAATGCCGATGATCTCATAATACATGACCTCATTCCGAGTGTTTTTGAAATACATGATGATTTTACCATAAAAATAATTTTATGTAAACAATGATTTTTGAAAATTGCTATTGAAATTGATTTCCAAATTTAGTATAATGTATTGGTAAGATTATGCGTAAAGCTATCTCTTGCAAAAGAAACGGGGAGGTGATTGGGTGAATAACGCGTATCTGTCGGGGTATAAAAAGAAGAATATTTCGCAACTGCTGCGTGCTATCGACGATTGCACGTCCATTAGCCAGCTTTTCGCGCTGGTTCAGCACGAGCAGATCAAGATACAAATGCATGCCCAATCGGGAGCCTCCAACCTTGAGCCCAGAAAGCTGAGCCTGAACGAGATAAAGGAGCTTCCGCTCGACAGGCTGAAGGCAGAGGTCAAGAAGGCGGTCTGCATGAGCTATGTGCCCCCAAAGGGCAGCGACGGCGACAGCAGGCTGATAAACGCCATTCGCGAGACCAAGACGTTGAGTGAGCTCTTCGCCCTGATACAGCGTGAGCATATCGTGGTTCAAATGCACGCCCAAACCGGAGCGTCGAACCTCACGCCGCGCAAGCTCGAGCCGAAGATCCAGGTCGAGTCTGACGAATCGCCGTTTGAACGCTTCAAGGCTGAGGTAATCAAAGCCGTTTCGGAGCAGGGTTAGATAATAGGAATCGCAGGGGAGTGCAGCGCGCTTCTGCGGGTCATGAGTGAAACTTATACGACGAGCAAGGCTCGTCACCGCAACTAACCGTCCACTAAAAACTTTATATAAAGAGAGGGATATGCACATGAAAAAAACATCAAAACGCTTTCTTGCGGCTCTTCTGGCTGTTTTGACCGTGTTCTCAATGCTTACGGTCGTTACTGCCTTTGCTGCCGAGACTGCCGAGTCCGCCGTTGCCGATCAGGGCGATCCTGTCGTAGGCAACATCACCGGTCTTAAAAAGACCACTACAGAGTCTGACCGTATCCGCGTTGAGTGGAACCCTGTTGATGGCGCCAGCGGCTATGCCGTGGCTATCTGCGACGCCGACAAGGCTCCCGGCACCTACGCCGACATGGGCGACACCACAAACACCTACATGGGTATCAAGGGTCTCAGACAGGGCATTATGCACATCATAAGGGTCAATGCCTTTGTTATGAAGGACGGCAACCGTTACGACGGCGAGCCCGTTTTTCTCACCACCGCGACCCAGCCCAACAAGATCTCGGGTCTGGTAAGGACTCAGTCTTCCGACACCGTCACTGTTAAGTGGAACGTGAATGCCAACGTTACCGGCTACAAGGTATTCCGCGCAGACGGCACCTCGGGCAACTTTGCTCTCGTTAAGGAGATCATCGGCAAGACCAACAACAGCTATTCCGACAAGAACGTCAAGCTCGGCAAGATCTATACATACAAAGTCGTGGGCTTCCGTCAGCTTCCCAATGGCAACCGCTACCACTCCGCGGGCACTACCATCGCCTGCATGAGCGGTCTGTGCGCGCCCAACTTCAACATCAGCTCACAGCTCTACAGGGTAAATCTTAGCTGGAAGCGCAACGCTTACGCTACCCGCTACGATATTTACTACTCCGCCGATAAAAACGCGACCGCTTACACCAAGGCGGGCTCAACCACCGGCACTTCCTTTGTGACCGGCAAGCTTCCCGCCAAAAAGCTTTACTTCCGCGTATACCCCATCTATAAGGGCAACGTCACCGTCACAGGTACCGCTCACACCAAGGAGATCACTGTTTCCAGCAAGATCAATAATCAGAGCGTAGGCAGCACCTATGTCGAGATCAGCATCTCGCAACAGCGCATGTGGCTGTATAAGGACGGCAAAGTGATCGTTGATACACCCGTTGTTACCGGCACAAAGGGCTCTATGGACACTCCCAAGGGCTACTTCACCATTTACTCCAAAGCGAAGAACACCACACTTTACGGCCCCGGTTACGCTTCTCCCGTTGATTACTGGATGGCTTTCAGCGGCGGCTGCGGCATACACGACGCAAGCTGGCGTTCAAGCTTCGGCGGCAGCATCTACACCTACAACGGATCTCACGGCTGCGTCAATACGCCTTATAATGCCGTAAGGACGATCTACAACAACACCTCGGTCGGCACCCCCGTTATCGTGTACTAAACCTATCACAGCTAAATAACATCATCAAGCGGCAGTCCATAAGGGCTGCTGCTTTTTTTGATCTAGAGGTCAGAGCGTTAGGTGTAAGGGCTACCGTATGGTTTAACTAAAAACGTTTTTGCTGACTTAATTACACATTACCTAATTAGTCAAAACCAATTGAAATCATAATAGTGATATGCTATACTATATTTATAAACTAATTGGAGCGGATCATATGAAACGGGCAAACACCCTTGGAGGGCTATATTTCCTCATCCACTTTTTGGTGGAGATAACCTCGTTCTATGTGCTGACCTGCTACACGCCCAGCCGCTATGTTTGGATCATCATGTTTATCTACGACTTTGCGGCGTTTGTTCCGCAGGGTTTATTCGGCTATTTGCGCGACAAAGGCATATATGTAAACTTTGCCCTATGCGGCACTGCGCTCACCACCCTCTCACTGCTGCTTATGATATTTCAAAGCAATGTGTTCCTCATTATCACCGTGCTGTCTATCGGCAACTGCCTTGTGCATGTGCACGGTGCAGAGCTGACCCTGCGCGCCTCACCCGGCAAGATGACTCCGAGCGCGGTGTTCGTGTCGGGAGGCTCCTTCGGCTTGGTAACAGGCAAGCTGCTGTCATTGCACAATGTTGCCGCTCCGTGGGTGCTCGCGCTCAATGTGCTGACCGTAGCGCCTATACTGATAGCCGAAAAGCTCAAGGCGGGCGAGGGAAGCGAAAACCTCAGACAATACAACTTCTCGGATACAAAGCTCAACGCCGCCTCAGTGATTGCGCTTGCCACCTTCGTGGTTGCCGTGCGCGCTTTTATGGGCTACGGTATACCGACCTCCTGGAACAAGACCGAGCTGCAGACCGTAATGCTTTACTGCTTCATGGGTATCGGCAAGGCTATGGGCGGTGTACTGACCGATGCTATCGGCATACGCAAGACCGCCGTTATAAGCACGCTGGGAGCGCTGCCTTTTCTGCTTTTCGGCTCCGAGGTCATGACCGTATCGCTGGTGGGCATAGCCTTTTTCAGCATGACCATGGCTATTACGCTGGCTCTCATAGTGTCGCGGCTGCAGAGCTCCCCGGGAGTCGCCTTCGGCTTTACCACCATAGGGCTGTTCCTCGGCACCGCGCCGATGTTTTTCTTCCGCGTGCGCTCAATGCTAGCAAACTGTATTATCATATCTGTATTGTCGGTGCTTTGTCTGTTCATCCTGTGCTTTATCTGCGCCAAATCAAAGCCTAAAAAGACTGAATTGAAGTGAGCAAAAGCCGCAAGGGCTGTTTATGCAGAGCTTCGACATAAGCTTTTTTACCTGAGAGAAGAAAGGGGAAAACATGTTCAACGGTTCTTTTGACTTTTTTACAGCGGACGCCGGAGTTCCGCCTATCGACGACTTCCCGAGCTTTGACGGCGGAGAAGCGACCGGTGTGTTTTTGAGCATTCTGCTTTTCGCGGTTCCGCTGATACTCGTTTCCGTTGCGGTGACGGTCGTTCTGATAATTATGCACAACAAGAAAAAGAAATCGAGCCCGCTGCAGGAGAACGTCATGCAGCAGGCAGACTATACAATGAGGAGTGACTATTATGAGCGTTAATGTTTTTTCGCCCCTGACTGCCGACGCGGTCATGCCGCCGGACTGGACTACATACGAGGAGCCGGAGCTCCCGAACGACGGGCAAGAGATAGTGATCGAGCCGGAAAAGAAACAGGAGTCCAAGCAAGAGTCCAAGCAAGAATCCAAGCAGGAATCCAAGCAGGAATCCAAGCAGGAATCTAAGCAGGAGTCAAAGCAAGAATCCGAGCAAGCAACTACGGTTGAGCCTACGACCGCGGTTGTTGAGGAATCGACTGTTGTTGAGATGACTACCGCGCCTTCGCCAACCGAGGCCGGCAAGTCCGGTGACAGCGACAACACGCTGCTTAACGTGCTGTTCGTCATCATCCCGCTGCTGCTTGTAACTCTGTTAGCATTGATAGGCGTGCTTATAATTCGAAATAGGAAAAATAAACAACCGCCCACACAGTCGCCCAACGGCGGATATCCCGGTCAGCCGCCGCATAACGGCAGCGGGAACTGAGCATGTGGGCAATCGCCGCGGCTATGCTGCAGGGGCTGCTGCTCACGCTATTGGTCGAGCTTTCGCTTGCCGCGCTGCTCAAGGTCAGAGGCTGGGATCTGGTCATAATCGGGCTGATTAATTGCCTGACAAATCCCATAGTGAATTATATATTCAACTGGGCTTGGGTGTTGTTCAATGGGCAGCCGTTGTTCCCTTACCTTATATTAGCTGTACTGGAGCTCGCCGTGTTGTTATTTGAGGCGCTGCTGTTCAAAAAGCTTCTTCATTTCCGCAGAATAGGAGCGCTTAAGCTATCGCTGATCCTGAACTCCGCGTCCTTTGCTGCGGGGCTCCTGATAACCGTTTTTAGAGTTATAATATAAGGAAAATCGCCTTGTAGTACTGCTACAAGGCGATAGAGGAATAATGTAAAAAACAATTTATTAATTTAATCAATCATAATCTTTTGCTTAATTATATAACATTATTAGCGATATGTCAATATCTTTTGTCGAAATTCCGGTGTTTTTTTATACATTATCAATTATCAGGTAAATGAAGCTCTCCCTGAACGTCGGTATAGTAATCGCCTTCGGGGATCAAATCTTTTATCAACACGATCTCAAAACCCTTGTCTTTAATGCCCTTGATGATATCGGGCAGCGCGGCAGGGGTATTTTTTGCGCCGTTGTGCATCAGGACGATGGAGCCGTCGGTAACTTTATCGAGCACGGTTTTTGTCATTTGCTCCGGGGTCGGATCCTTCCAGTCGAGCGAATCGACGTCCCACTGAACGCAGTACATGCCCATGCTTTTGACGGTTTCGACCAAGGTGTTGTTGTAGTCGCCGTAGGGCGGGCGGAACAGGGTAGGGGAATGACCCGTTATCTTTTTGATCTTGTCGTTGCACGCGGATATCTCAGCCTGTTCCATATCGGCTGACAGCTGCGGCATGTGCGGATGCGTGTTGCTGTGGTTGCCAATGTCGTGACCCTTGTCGGCTATCGTCTTTACGTCGGACGGGAATTTATCCACCCAGTCGCCCACGAGGAAAAAGGTCGCCTTCACCTTGTATTTGTCGAGGATATCGAGCAGCAGCGGGGTTTCCTCGTTGCCCCACGCCGCGTCGAACGAAATGGCGACCTGCTTTTTGCTGCTCTCAACGCGGTAAATCGGGTTCACCTTCGGCTCGGCGGCGGTCTGCACAGCCTTGCCCACCGAGGTGACCGAAACGCTCAGCGCGGCTATCCCCGCCAAAAGACAGATAGCGCCCGTCAGCAGCGAGCGCCGCGTAAGTATCATAAGCTTCATAAAAATCCCTCCGTATACTAATGTATATGGAGGGAATGATTTGTATATTACAAAGTGGTTAATGAGTTAAACAATCAACCAGCCTTTGGGTTCCGGCATCTTAATCCGCGTAGTGCCAGCTAATGCCGTCCTTGGTGTCCACCACAACGACCTTCATGGCGGCCAGCTGATCGCGGATAGCGTCGGCGGTCGCCCAGTCCTTGTTTTTGCGGGCTTCGGTGCGCTTTGCTATGAGGGCTTCTATCTCGGCGCTCTGCGGGTCGCTTTCCTTAGCGGCTTCTTCTTTCTCAACCAGCAGATTCAGCGACAGCACCTTGTCGAGCTCGCCAAGCACATAGCGTTTTGTGGCGTCGTTCGTGTCCGCTTTAAGCACGTCGTAAACGACTGTTACGCCGAGCGAGGTGTTGAGGTCGTTGTCCATGGCTTCTTTGAATTTGCCGATGAGTTCTCCGGCTTTTTCAATGTCGACGTCGCCGTCCTTGCTGAGCGAGGAAATGCGCTTTATAAGCTTGTCATAAGCCTTTACGCAGTTGTCGAGGCTCTCATAAGAGAAGGTCAGCGGCTTGCGGTAGTGGCTCTGCAGACAGAAAAAGCGGTAGGCGATGGGGTCGTAGCCCTTGCTTTCGAGCAGCGAGACGGTCAAAAAATCGCCCTTCGACTTGCTCATTTTGCCGCGCGCGTCGTTGAGGTGCAGCACGTGGAACCAGTATTTGCACCACTTGTGACCGAGGTACGCTTCGCTCTGCGCGATCTCGTTGGTGTGGTGGGGGAAGGCGTTGTCTATGCCGCCGCAGTGGATGTCGAGATATTCGCCGTTGTGGCGCTTGCTTATGCAGGAGCACTCGATGTGCCAGCCCGGATAGCCCAAGCCCCACGGAGACTCCCATTTGAGCTCCTGATCTTCGAACTTCGACTTGGTGAACCAGAGCACGAAGTCGGTCTTGTTGCGCTTGTTCTCGTCCTCTTCAACGCTGTCGCGCACGCCGACCGCGAGGTCTTCCTCGTTCATGTTGCCGAACACGTAGTACGCGTCGAGCTTTGAGGTGTCGAAGTAAACGTTGCCGCCCGCCACATAGGCGTAGCCCTTTTCGAGCAGCACGGTTATCATCTCGATGAAATCGTCGATGCAGTTTGTCGCGGGCTCTACCACGTCGGGGCGCTTGATGTTGAGCTTTTCGCAGTCGGAGAAAAACGCGTCGGTGTAGAACTTAGCTATCTCCATAACCGTCTTGTGCTCGCGCTTGGCGCCCTTGAGCATTTTGTCCTCGCCCGTGTCAGCGTCGGAGGAAAGATGACCGACGTCGGTGATATTCATGACGCGGTTGACGTCGTAGCCGGCAAAGCGCAGGTACTTTTCAAGCACGTCCTCCATGATGTAGGTGCGCAGGTTGCCGATATGCGCGTAGTGGTAAACGGTGGGACCGCAGGTGTACATGTTCACCTTGCCCTCGGTGAAGGGAATGAACTCCTGTTTGGTTTGTCCGAGTGAGTTATATAGAATCATATTTATACCCCTTTAGGAAGATTATTTTTCCGAGATGAAATGCTTGTTCTGCTTTACGTAGATTATGCCCGAAATGACTGTGAATAAGGTAGATACCCAGATAAGACCTTCGCCTGTCCAATAGAAGATACAGCGCAGACAGCAGGGCAGAGCCACGCCCAGCGCGCCGATATCGAGGATGATCTGCATAACGAGCACGCAGATTATCGCGACCATCTGAGTCACGGTCTTGACCTTGCCCCAGATATTCGCCGCGATCACCTTGCCCTTTGAAGCGGCGATCAGGCGTATCGAGGTGACCGTGAACTCGCGGAACAGCACTATTATCACTGCCACGCAGTCGCACAGCCCGAGCTGCACGAAGCACAGCAGAGCGGAGATAACGAGTATCTTGTCCGCCAGCGGGTCGGCGAATTTGCCGAAGTCGGTGATAAGTCCCTGCTTGCGGGCTATTTTTCCGTCAAGCAGGTCGGTTATTGAAGCCGCTCCGAAAAGAGCCAGCGCGGCGAGATTGTTAAGCGGAAAGTCTATCAGCAGCACCGCCACGAAGAACGGCACCAGAAGTATCCTTGCCACTGTAAGCTTATTAGGTAAATTCATAATTCAGACTTTTTCTCCAAACGGGTCTACGCCCATGTAATCGGTGATCTTCACCTTTATAAAATCGCCGACGGCAGGCTTTTCCTCGGCGGTAAAGAAGACGCAGCCGTCCACCTCGGGGGCGTCGGCATAGCTTCTGCCGTACCAACATTCGGCTATGCGGTCAAAGCCCTCTACAAGCACCTCGACCTCGGTATCTATCAGGCTTTCGCAGTAGTCGGCCATAACGCTCTGTTGGTGTTCCATTATTATGTCGGCGCGCCTTTGCTTTGTTTCTTCGTCAAGCTGACCGGACATTTTAGCCGCGGGCGTGCCTTCCTCCTGCGAGTAGGCAAAGCAGCCGAGCCTCTGGAAGTTTATCTCCTTGGCAAACTCTGCAAGTTCCTCAAACTGCTCCTCGGTTTCGCCCGGGAAGCCCGTTATGAAGGTAGAGCGGAAGATAACGTTCGGCATCTTCTCTTTTATTCTACGCAGCAGCGCGGTCAGGCTTTCGCGGTCGCCGCGGCGGTGCATTCTATGTAAAATCTCGCTGTTGCAGTGCTGCAGCGGCAGGTCGATGTATTTTACTATTTTGTCCTCTTTCGCCATTACGTCGATCAGGCTGTCGGTTATGCTGTCGGGGTAGCAATAGAGCACCCTTATCCAGTGCAGCCCGTCGATCTTGCACAGCTCGGTGAGCAGCTTATCGAGCGAGGGCTTGCCATAGATGTCCTCGCCGTAACGCGTGGTGTCCTGCGCTATCACATTCAGCTCGCGCACACCGTTTGCCGCCAGCGTTTTTGCCTCGTCGATAAGGCTCTCTATATTTCTGCTGCGGAATTTTCCGCGTATCATCGGGATAGCACAGAAGGTGCATTTGTTGTCGCAGCCCTCGGCGATTTTGAGGTATGCGGTGTAAAACGGGGTGGACTGCACCCTGCCGCCCTCGAGCGGAAGCAACAGCTTGTCGGGGAATAATTCAATAGTTTCCTCGCCGCTCAAAGCCTTTTCTACTATGTCGGCTATTTGCTCGTTCGCGCCAATGCCGACGGCGGCGTCGATCTCGTAAAGCTGTTTGGTTATCTCGTCCTGGTACCTCTCGGCGAGGCAGCCGGTGACTATTATCGCCTTTATCTTGCCCTCACGCTTTAGGCTGCCGAGCTCAATTATTTCGTCGATGCTCTCTTGCTTTGCCGAGTCGATAAAGCCGCAGGTGTTCACTATCACCGCGTCGGCTTTTTCGGCTTCGTCAACAAGCTTGAAGCCGCGCTCTTTGAGAGTGTAAAGCAGCATTTCCGCGTCGACCTGATTTTTAGCGCAGCCAAGAGATATGACGGCTGTTTTGTAGTTCATGTTTTTCACCCTATTTAGTGGTTAGTGGTTAGTGGTGTAGGGGCAACCCTTGCGGTTGCCCTAAAACGTTGTGCTTGTTTTTGGTCGACCGCAAGGGTCGCCCCTACGGCTAAACCGCCAACGTTTCCGCCAATTTAATTACGCATAACGCATTACGAATTACGCATTAATCTTCCTCATACTCGCTCAGCACCGCTCTGATATCGTCCCAGCCGTAGCCCAGCCGTTGCAGGGCGGCGACGGCGCGGCGCTTTATCTTTTCGTCGCCGATATCGCGGTACTTCTTTTCTATTATATAGCGGATGTTCTCGCGGTAATCCACGTCGACCTCATCGAGCGCGGCTTCCGCGGTCTCTTTGTCGATGCCCTTGCGGCTCATTTCGAGCATAGCCGCGCGGCGCGCCATCTTCTTTTGCAGCAGGAGCTTACGCGCGAATTGCCTCGCGTATTCCTCGTCGTTGACAAGCCCCAGCTCCTCCATGCGCTCCACCGCTTTTTCGGCGGAGGAGTCGTCGCAGGTGCGGCGTATCTTGTCTTTCAGCTCCTTTTTAGAGTGGCTTCGATATGAAATGAGCCACAGGGCTTTTTCCTTAGCCCTGCGCTCATTACTTAGTTCGATCATTTCTTTTAAGTCCTCGTCGCTTATATCTCTGCCCACGTCAAAGCGGTTTTCAAGCAGAGCCTGAGTGTCGAGGTTCATTGCGAATTCGCCGTCGATAAACAGGGCGCTAAGCCCCTTGCGACGCGGCTCGATGGCTGTTATCAGCATCAGTCTTCAACCAGCACGTCGATTTTAGCCGATTCCTTTTTGCCTGCTGCGGGTGCTTCCGCAACGGGCGCCGCTTCGGTGACGGTCGCCTTCGCCTTTGCTGAGGGGCGCTTGCGGTCGTACAGCTTGTCAATATTTGCCCACAGATTCTTTTCGATATCCGCGGCGAGCTCCTTGTCAGTCCTAAGCAGCTCCTTGACCTTGTCGCGTCCCTGCCCGAGGCGCTGACCGTTGTAGCTGAACCACGCGCCCGCTTTCTGGACGATCTCTGCCTTTACGGCAAGGTCGAGCAGCTCACCCTCACGCGAGATACCCTCGCCGTACATGATATCGAATTCCGCCTCGCGGAACGGGGGAGCGATCTTGTTTTTTACTACCTTGCAGCGGGTGTGTGAGCCAACCATTTCGCCGTTGACCTTCAGGGTCTCGACGCGGCGGATGTCTATTCTTACCGAGCTGTAGAACTTGAGCGCTCTGCCGCCCGTGGTGACCTCGGGGTTGCCGTAAACTACGCCGACCTTCTCGCGCAGCTGGTTGATGAATATAGCTACGCAGTTGCTCTTGTTGATAGCGCCCGCGAGCTTTCTTAACGCCTGCGACATAAGTCTGGCGTGCAGACCCACATGGCTGTCGCCCATTTCGCCCTCGATCTCAGCCTTGGGAACGAGCGCCGCGACCGAGTCGATTACGATAACGTCGATAGCGCCGCTGCGGATAAGCGCCTCAGCGATTTCAAGCGCGTCCTCACCGGTGTCGGGCTGGGCTACCAGAAGCGAGTCAACGTCCACGCCGAGCGCCGCAGCGTAGGTGGGGTCGAGCGCGTGCTCAACGTCGATGAACGCAACGTTGCCGCCGTTCTTCTGACCCTCGGCTATGCAGTGGAGGGACAGCGTGGTTTTACCCGAGGACTCGGGTCCGTAGATCTCTATGATCCTGCCGCGGGGAAGTCCGCCGATGCCGAGCGCGATGTCAAGCGACAGCGAGCCGGTGGAAATGTGGTCGACCGTCATGTGCTGATTCTCGCCCAGACGCATGACCGCGCCCTTGCCGAATTGCTTTTCAATTTGAGAAATGGCGGTTTCAAGCGCCTTGTTCTTATCTACTGCCATGATGTACCTCCGTTGTTCTTTTCATATTTTCCGTTTGCTGCCCGTTATCGGGCTACATTGATTATATATCAAATCAAGTTAAATTACAATATTATTGAGCAAAAATTATCGAACAAATTTTCTAAAAGCTGAGCATTGTCCCGTTTATGACACTATGCTTTTGTTCCGATGATGGCTCTTTCGCAGTTTCCGAAATCTTTTTCGGTGCGTATCTCGGCAAAGCCCGCCGCTTTCATCATCTCGGCAACGTTCTCTGCCTGACCTTCTCCCAGCTCGAATACAAGGGCGCCGCCGCGCTTTAACTTGCTGCTCCAGTCGCGGATCATCGCTTCGTAAAAGTCAAAGCCGCTTTCGCCGCCGTCAAGCGCCATGTTCGGCTCAAACCGTACTTCGGTCTGCAAGCTGTCAAGCTCGCCGCGCTTGATGTACGGGGGATTGGATACTATCAGGTCAAGACTGCTGTCCTCATATTCATTGTGGCAGGTGAGTACGTCGCCGTGCACCGCGTTGATACGGCAATTGTTTTTTGCAATATTCTTTTTAAGAAAATTAAAAGCAGCGTCGCTGAGCTCGATCGCGGTAACGTCCGCCTTGCCGAGCTTTTCAAGCGCTATCGCTATAGCGCCGCTTCCCGAGCAAAGATCTACCGCTTTTGCGCCCGGCTTGTTTTTCAGATAGCTTAGGCACAGCCCGACGCAGACCTCGGTGTCGTCGCGCGGGATAAGCACGCCCTCGCCGACCTCGAGCTCAAAGCCCATGAAGCTCCATTCGCCCAAGATGTACTGCAGGGGATAGCGGGTCAATCTCTTTTTTGTATAAGTATCGATTATTTGTTTTTGAGCTTCGCTTACGGGAGAGTCGCCGCGCGCTATCAATGCCGTGCGGTCAAAGCCCGTTGCGTGCTCAATAATGCAGAGCGCCTCGAAATCGGCGTTCCCGATGCCGCCGTCCATAAGCTTTTGGCGGCAGTCGCGGTATACGTCCCTCAGCATCCGCAGTTCTTTACGATGTCGCTGCCGTCCTCGGGGATGACCGCCTTGATAGCCTCAATGGCTACCTCTATCATGTCGTCGTCGGGTTCCTTGGTGGTGATGCGCTGCGCCCAAAGACCGGGAGCTGCGATTATGCGGGTTAATTTGTTGTCGTGTCTGCCGCAGAGCTTGATGAGCTCGTAGCCTATACCGCAGGTCACGGGGATAAGCGCGATTTTGATGATCGGGCGCCAGAAGCCGAGGAAGGTGGGCACGAACAGACCTATTACTATGCCGAGTATCAGCATGATAACCATGAAGCTGGTGCCGCAGCGCGGGTGGAAGCGGATCTGCTTTTTGACGTTCTCGACTGTGAGCTCCTCTTCGTTTTCGTAGCAGAATATGGTTTTGTGCTCGGCGCCGTGATACATGAAAACGCGCTTCATGTCGCGGGTCTGCGATACGATGACGATATAAAGCAGGAAGAGCGCTATTTTCATCACGCCCTCGAACACCGACTGCCAGAGGGTGACCATCTCGCCGTCGCCCTGAAGCGCGGGAACGGCAAGCCTGAGCAGCTGAAACAGTCCCCACGGTAGGAAGAAGAACAAGCCGATAGCAAGCGCCACGCCGAATATGGTGGAGATGACCATGAGTATCTTCATCAGCTTGTCGCCGAATTTATCATCGAGCCATTTTTCAAATTTTGAGGGTTCCTCCTCAATTTCCGCCGACTCAATAGCCTTGTCCGCCGAGAGCATGAGCGCCTTGTAGCTAAGACGCATGGAGTCGATAAGACCCGCGATGCCTCTGAAAAACGGCACTTTGAAAAGCTTTACCTTTTCGGGGATGGTGGTGATGCTTATGTCCTCGTTATATATCTCATCCTTGCCCGTGCGCACGCAGACGTTGCACCTTTTGGGACCTCTCATCATTATGCCCTCGATAAGCGCGCTGCCGCCGATCGAGGTTATTTTCTTTGTTTTTTTAGACATATTTCATATTCCTTCACATTTATAGTTTTACCGTTTCGGGTTCGGCTTTTTCATCGCCCTCTTTGTATACGGGGAAGGTCAGGGTCACGGTCGTGCCTACGCCCTCGCCGCTCTCAATGTCGAGCCTGCCGTTGTGCAGATTCATTATTTCATCCGCGACTGCCAAGCCTATGCCGGAGCCGCCAACGGTTTGATTTGCCTTGTAGAATTTCTCCTTTACGCGGGGCAGATCATCGGCGGGTATGCCGCAGCCCGAGTCGGTCACTACTATCTTGATAACATCGGGCTCCGCCTTGGTATAAAGCACCTGAGCCGCTACGACGCCTCCCTTGGGCGTGTATTTCAAAGCGTTGTCCAGAATGTTGATAAACACCTGCTTAAGCCGGTTTCGGTCGCCGTAAACGGGAGGCAGCACCACGTCGGTGTCGTCGTACAGCAGGTGGATGCCGTCTTCGACGGCGCGTTCCTTCAGCATATATACGGTTTCGTCAAATTCGGCGAGGATGTCGATCTTCTCCTTCATCAGTACCATCCTGCCGCTTTGCAGTCTGCCGAAGTCGAGCAGCTCCTCAACTATGCCCGTAAGGCGGCTGCTCTCTTTTATTATAACGCCCATGCCGCGGTCAAAGGTCTTGCGGTCAAGGGTACCGCGTTCGCTCAGCTGCATGGTTTCCGCCCAGCCTTTGATAGCGGTCAGCGGTGTGCGCAGCTCGTGTGAAACGCGCGAGATAAAGTCGTTTTTCATTTGCTCGGTGGTTTGCAGGTCTTTAGCCATGTCGCTTACGGCGTCGCAGAGGTCACCGATCTCGTCATTGTATTTGTGCTCGATTTTTTCCGAGGCGGAGAAGTCGCCCTGCGCTATCTGCGCGGCGGCGTCGCTCAGCCTGCGTATGGGCTTTACGATGGAGCGTATGAACGCCAGACCCGAAAGCACGACCATAGCGATAACCGCCAGCCCTACGGCGATTATGATGAAGCTGAAAAACAAAAGGCGGCTGTGCGCGGGCTCCATCGAAACTATGTAGCGCAGCGCGCCGATGACGTTGTTGTTTTCGTCGCGGATAATGCGGGTCTCGCTCATGGCGCGCTCGCCAGAGAGCAGCTTGCCGTTCCAGAAGGCGTAGCCGTTCGGTGAATTTTTGGCGCCCTCAAAGTCGGTCAGTTTTTCGTCCTCAGAGGGTATGAAGCCCGTAGAAGTCAGCACGACGCGCCCCGAGGTATTGAGTACCATGACGCCCATCTGCTCTTTTTTGTCAAAGTTTTCCACGTAATCGCGCGCCGAAGTAGTAAAGTCGGTCGGGTCGTCCGCCTTGAAGCCCGAGAAAACTGTTGTGAGCTCGTTTGAGGCGGTGTGCAGATCCTGTTCGACCTGCGACTTCAAAAGGGAGGAAACCGAAAAAATAAGGATAACTACTATCAAAATGATAATGGAAAGGATAACGCTGAGCGTGTTGATCATCCAGCGCTTGGTTATGCCTTTTATCATGCAGTCACCCCCCGGTTGTTAATGAATAGAGAATAATGAATAATGAATAATGAAGGGTCGCTTCGCTCCGATTATAATTGTTGCGGATGCAAGTGAAAAAATGAGCTTTCCCAACACAACACAGCATAATTATTCGGGTGCGGGCAGAGCCCGCCATTCACTGTTAATTGTTAATCGTTAATTGTTAATTCGAATAACGTCTATGACGTTATTCGCCCGCGTCCCACTTGTAGCCGAGACCCCATACGGTGATGATGTGTTTGGGGTTGGAGGGCTCGGTCTCGACTTTCATTCTGAGGCGGCGGATATTAACGTCGACTATCTTGTCCTCTCCGACATAGGCGTCGCCCCAAACGTGGTTGAGGATATCGATCCTGTCGAGCGCCACGCCGGGATTCGAGAAGAAGTATTCCATGATCTGGAACTCGACCTGAGTTAGCTCGATCATCTTGCCGCCCTTCATGAGAGCGCGGTTCCTCAGATTGAGGGTGAAGTCGCCCGATTTGAGCTCTTCCTTAAAGTTGTTTTCGGCGTGAGCCTGGGCAAGCGCCACACGGCGGTAGAGCGAGTCGACGCGCGCGAGCAGCTCGCTGGGGGAGAAGGGCTTTGCGACATAGTCGTCGGCGCCGAGCATAAGACCGGTCACCTTGTCCATCTCCTGAGTTTTTGCCGAAAGCATGATGATGCCGATGCCGCCGTTGCGGTTTCTGAGCTCTTTGCAGACCTGGAAGCCGTCGATGCCGGGCATCATTACGTCAAGGATAGCAATATCAAAGTCGCCGTCGTTGTCGTCGTATTTTTTCAGCGCCGTTTCGCCGCAGTCGGCTTCAACAACGTCGTAGCCCGCGCGGGTAAGATTGATGACCACAAAATCGCGGATAGCGGATTCGTCTTCACAAACAAGTATTTTTTTCATTACAAAACCTCCGTTTGATGTTTTTCGTTTTCGATATGTAAGATGTATTATTTGCCTGTGTTGGTAGTGCTTTTGCCCAGAAGTGAAAACGCGGTCTTTATTTCGTCGTTTTCCAAAGTCAGCTCGCTGTTGTCGGGAGCGTAATTCACAAAAGCATAAGCGCAGCGGTTATCCTTGTAAATCAGGGTGTATTTGTCGCTGCCTACGCCCTTGTCCCAGTCGGTGACCTTGAACACGTTTATCTCAAACAGGTTATCGCCGACAGACGATTTGTCCCATTCGCAGAAACGCATGTTGTCGCCGCCTTCGTTCAGCAGCGCGGTAAAGCTGCCGGCAGACCAGGCTTCGGGAAGCTTTATCACGTAGCCGTAGCTGTAATTCACCACAGTGCGCTGTACGGGCACAAGCTCCTCCAGCTCTACGCTGAAGCTGTTCCATACCACCAGATCTGAGGCGGTGAACGCTCCGCTTTCTTTAACGTAGGGCAGAGTGGATACCGTGGGGATCTCGAGCTTCATGTCGTTGTCGATGTCGGTGGATATAAGCGAACGCGCGCGCTGCGTGGGGTTGGGCATTTTCTCCTGACACAGGGGATTTTTGAGCTTGCGCTGCTCCTTGCTGAAGTAGATGACCTGCGTGTTCATCTCGCTGCTCGAGAGCTCGCCGTCTACAACAACCCCTTTGACCCCGTTGCCCAGCTCGGAAAGCGCTACGCTGCGGTAGCTGACTACGTTTGAATCCATAGGCACCGCCGCCTTTGTGACAAGCGCTCCGCGGCTTTGGTTATATACGAGCATCGACGCCTTCGCCTCGTTCTCGTTGCCGAAAAGCGACAGCGTGACAACGCTGTTTTTGCCGCTTGAATCAAGGTTTCCGCAGCAAAACGCCGAGTAGTTCTGACCCGAGTCTATGGCTGTGGTAGTGCCTTTTTCAAAGGAGTATACGGACAGGAAGTTGACGTTTGAGGTGTAGGTGGCGTAGCCGACCAAGATCTCAAGCGAGTCGTCCTCGCAGATGTCGGCAAAGTCCACACAGTCGACGTCGGTGGTCTCGGTCACAAAGTCGTCCGATATTTTCCATTCGCCGTCCTCCTCGTACATCACGAGCATGTGGATGCCCGCGGCGCTGTCCTTTTCGCGGAAAAAGGCGATAGCCTCGTCAACGTCGTCGCCGTTGAGGTCGTGCATGACGATGGCGCTGCGGTAGCTTCCGCTCTTGGGATATTTCAGGGTGTAGCCGTTGGAGGCGGTTTTTGAGATCAGCGCCTCTATCTCTGCCTCGTCGCCCATTGTTTTTGGAGGGCGAAGCAGATCTTCTTTGCCTAAGTCGGTGATGCTGCAGCCGCAGGTGCCGCAAAGCAGCGCGGCGCCGAGTATAGCGGCGGCGACCGGTTTCAGTTTCATCTGCTGTCCCTCCTTTATTATTTACTGAATTCGTTGTTTTGCAATCAAAAACTTTATTTTTTTACCTTCCTCGGTGAACATCCTCTCATGTTCGGTGACGATGTTCTCTGAGAATCCGCTTGCGTGAAGATCGCGCGTGAGGTAGGTTATCTCGTAGCCGCTCTGCTCAAAGTACTCAACGCTCTCCTCAAACAGCTCGTCGTCGTCGGTCTTGAAGCGGATCTCCGCGTCGGGCTGCAAGAAGCTCTTGTACATCTCGAGCTTTCTGGGGTAGGTCAGGCGGCGTTTTTTGTGTTTGAGGCGCGGCCACGGGTTGCAGAAGTTGATAAAAAGCCGCTCTATCCTGTCCTCGGGCTTGATTATCCTGTCAAGCTGTTCCACGTTGTAGTTGACGAGCAGGATGTTGTCGATCTCGTCGTCGGACTTGCCGGCTTCCTCAAACAGCTTAACGATGGTGCGTCTGCCGACGCCGAGCATGTCGATCTTGATATCGAGCGCTATTATATTGATCTCGGGGTTCAGCAGCGCGAATTGCCCCGCGAAGCCGCCCTTGCCGCAGCCTATTTCAAGTACAAGCGGCTGTTCTTTTTTAAAAGCCCTGCGCCAATTCCCCGCGTGTTCCTCGGGGTTCTTTACAAAGAAGTCGCAGACGCTGAGCTCGGGCTCTGCCCATTTCTTTTTTCTTATTCTCATAGTTTAGATATTAATGTTAGGTTTTAGGTGTTAGTGATCGGCGCGAAGCTTCAACATGTCATATGATATCCGGCTTCTAAAACGCCTCATTTCATTATACCAAAAGGTTACAATTTATGCAACAAAATTCTTAAAGATATTTCATTTTATCGCCGTATTTTTGCGTTTTTGTAAAGGTTATTTCGGGAAATGCCCTGCCAAGCCTTTCAAGCAGCGGCAAAATTACGATATCTTCACTTTTAAAGTGGCCAGCGTCGATGATATTTACGCCCAGCGCGTTGGCGGCGTTTATCTCGTGATGCTTTATCTCGCCGGTCACCAGCACGTCCGCGCCCTCTTTTGCGGCGGCGAATATCTCGCTTCCGCCCGAGCCGGAGGAAACGGCGACAGTCTTGACCGCGCCCCTTACGTCAGTATAGCGCAGTCCCTCGCAGCCGAGCGCCTTTTTGGCGTGTTCGGCAAAGGCTCTGATGCCGAGCTCACTTTCAAGCGTGCCTATGAAAAGACATTCGCCCAAATCGGACTTGCGCAGCTCCTTCACTCCGAGAGCCTCGGCAAGGCAGGTGTTCACGCCGAATGATTCCGAGAGGTCGAGATTCGTGTGCATGCAAATGGCGGCTATGCCGTGCTTCGCAAGCAGGTACGCGGGGCCTTTCGGGTCAAGCCTTTTGAGCGGACTGAAAATAACGGGGTGGTGGCTGATTATCAGCTCGCAGCCGTTTTGCGCGGCCTCCTCAACGACCTCAGCGGTGATGTCGAGCGAGAGCAGAGCCTTTGTGACAACAGCGTCTTTACCGCCTGCAAGCAGCCCTACGTTGTCAAAATCCATAGCGGATGATACGGGCGCGAAGCCCTCGAAAAACTCCAAAATGTCCTTAACGGTCGCCACAGTATTCCTCCAGTCTGTCCGCAAGCGCAGCAAAGCGCGCGTCCCCTCTCGACTGCTTTCGCAGGCGCCCGATGTGGGCGCGGATGAAGCGGAGATGCGTTTCGTTCTCGCGCGGGCGCAAAATGCCCGTGTAGCGGTATATTTCGTCTGCCGGCGCAGGCGCTCCCGTGTACCTGACGGATAGCACGGTGTAGCATTTGCCGCCTGCTTCACAGCAGTCCTGATCTTTGATCTCAAAGCCGTTTTCGCAAAGCCAAGATATCAAAACCTCGCTCCTGGTCATCGGCTGCAAAATAAAGTGTTTATCGGGCGATTTAGCGTAATCGCAGTCGCCGATTATCTTCGCGATAAGCTCGCCGCCCATGCCCGCGATAACTATGTCGTCGGCTTCGTTTGAGCCTATGCTTTTCAGCCCGTCGCTGAGCCGGGTTTCTATTTTGCCCGACAGTCCCGCGTTTTCAACCGTAAGTCTGCCTCGGTTTAGGGGCTCGGGGTTTATATCGGCTGCTATCGCATGGGGGCAAACGCCGTTTCGGCACAGCCACACGGGAAGATAAGCGTGGTCTGTGCCGATGTCTGCAAGCCGCGCGCCGGGGCGGACGAACTCCGCGCACAGGCGCAAACGGTTATCAAGATGGGTTTCGCTGCTCATTTAACAGCCGCGTTAAGGGCTTCGATGAGCTTGTCGGCGTCCGCGCCGTGAACATAGCAGGCTTCCTCGATGGTCTCGCCGCGTGAAGCGGGGCAGCCTAAGCAATGCATGCCGATGCTGAGGAAAAGCTGAGCGGTCTCGGGGTGACGGTCCAGCACGTCGCCGATGATGTCGTTTTTGGAAATAGCCATGATTTACCTCCATGTGTATATTTTGTATATGCAAAGAGTATTATACCATATATTTTGTGCTTGCGCAAGAGGTTTTTGAGCTGAAAGTTGAGGATTAGCTGTTATTCTGAGCGGTCAGTTTTGCGGAATTTGCGAAGGAAAACGCCTGCGCCGTTTTTTCTCCGGCACCGCTCCGGCACCGCTTGGAATGACACCTGATACAAAACGGCTAAAAACTCTGTTTTCAGCTTTCCCAATACTTCCTGTCCAGGCTTCTGTATTGTATCGCCTCAAGCACGTGGTGGGACTGAATGATCTCCTCGCCGTCCAGATCGGCTATGGTGCGGGCGACCTTTAGCACGCGGTCGTAGGCTCGTGCGGTGAAGCCGAGCTTTTCAAAGGCGTTTTTCAGCTCTTTCTCCGCTTCCTTGTCGATAACGCAAAAGCGTTCAAACTGCGAGGCGTTTATTTTGGCGTTGCAGGTCGTGCTGCTCCCCTCAAATCTGCGCTGCTGGATCTCGCGCGCCTTGTTTACTCGCTTTTTGATATCGGCGGAGCACTCGGAAGATTCCTTTGCGCGCAGCTCCTCAAACTCAACTGCCGGCACCTCTACATGTATGTCAAAGCGGTCGAGCAGGGGACCCGAGACGCGGTTGAGGTATCGCCTTATCTTTTGTTCCGAACAGGTACAGCGGCGCTTAGGATCGCCGAAAAAGCCGCAGGGGCAGGGGTTCATGGCGGCGATGACCATTATGGTGCAGGGGTAGGTGCACTTTTGACCGGCTCGTGAAATGGTAATCGAGCTGTCCTCTATCGGCTGCCTGAGCACTTCCAGAGCCGCGCGGGAGAATTCGGGAAGCTCGTCGAGGAAAAGCACGCCGTTGTGCGCCAGCGACACCTCGCCCGGGCGAATGTTTCCCGAGCCGCCGCCGCCAAGTCCTACAGGCGTTACCGTGTGATGAGGCGAGCGGAACGGGCGTTCGGTTATCAGCCCGTCGCTGTGCAGAGCGCCGGATATCGAATGTATTTTGGTGGTTTCGATCATTTCGTCAAAGGTCATGTCTGGCAGTATGGACGGCACGCGCTTGGCAAGCATGCTCTTGCCCGAGCCGGGAGGGCCTATCAGCAGTATGTTGTGACCGCCCGCGGCGGCTATTTCCATAGCGCGCTTGACCTCGAACTGACCCTTTACCTGAGAAAAATCGGGCTTGAACTTGTCTGATGAAATGTTGCAATCTTTTGCGGGCTTCGCGGGAGCCATCTCGATCTCGCCGTTCAAGACCGCCTTTAGCTGCCTGATATCCTTTATCGGATACACCTCGATGCCCTCTACCACCGACGCCTCTCGGCAGTTCTGTTCGGGGATGAACATTCTTTTTACGCCGCATTCGCGCGCGGTGATGACCATCGGCAGCACGCCGTTTATCCCGCGCAGATCTCCGTTCAGGCCGAGCTCTCCGATGAACGCGCAGTCGTCAAGATTTTTCCTGACATAGCCCGAAAGCCGCATAAGATTGACAGTTATCGGAAGGTCGTAGATAGGGCCTTCCTTTTTTATGTCGGCGGGCGCAAGGTTAAAAATAAAATGCGCCGAGGGCAGGTGAAAGCCGCAGTAATACATCGCTGAGCGCACCCTGTCGCGGCTCTCTTTTACCGCCGCGTCGGGCAGACCCACCAGATCCATAGCGGGCAATCCCTGACGCGAGGACGCCTCGACCGTGACCTTGTAGCCGTCGATACCGTTAATTCCGAAGCTTGTACATGAAACAACCATAATAACGCTCTCCCAATATATTGCTGACACAATCATACCATAAATTTTACCAAAATACAATACTGTTATTACTAAATGTCAATAGGCTATTAGGAAAAATATACAAAAACTTTTTGCAGAAGTATGCATGTATACAGAAATCTCCGTAACGCTTGACATTTGCCGAAAAATATGATAAAATCTTGTTACAGAAAATCATATGCGGGGGTAAACAATGTCTGAAAACAAAGTGCATTATGATTCCCTTTCAGATGAAGTTCTGGCCGAGTTTTCAAAAAACGGCGACGACAATGCCTTTAACGAGCTGGTTATCAGGTATCTGAACAAAATCAGATTTATCGCGCGCAAATACTCAGCTCAAGGCTATGAGCAGAACGACTTCGTTCAGGAGGGGCTAATGTCTCTTCTGTACGCCTGCAAAACATTCGACGCGCACGGGGGTAGTTCGTTTGGGAGATATGTTTCACTGATAGTGGAACGCAGGTATATATCGATCATTAGAAGCTCGCAGTCCAAAAAAGCGGTGCCCGACGCCATGCTGATCCATATCGACGGCTATGATGGGGAGTTGACCGATTATCTCGGCGACCCCGAGGAACAGCTTGAGTATAAGGAACAGCTGGATCAGGTTATGAAAAGGCTAAACGCTTTATTGTCGGCAAGGGAATACGAGGTGCTCATGCTCTTTGCCTCGGGACTCAGCTACAGCAAAATTTCACATAAGCTAAACATTTCCGAAAAGTCCGTTGACAACGCGCTCCAAAGGGCGCGGCGAAAGATCGGCACGAGTGAAATGTCCTGAACAGAATGCTGCGCAGTTTTATGAGGGACAAATATTATACCAAAGTGAGGTAGATGTCCAATGTATGAAGACAAAACATTAGTGTGCAAAGACTGTGGCAACGAGTTTGTTTTCACTGCCGGCGAGCAGGAATTTTACGCTGAAAAGGGATTCGAGAACGAGCCCCAGCGCTGCAAGGAATGCAGACAGGCGCGTAAGAACGCTGTAAAAGCAAGCAGAGAATACTACGACACCACATGCGCCGAATGCGGCGGTCCTGCAAGGATCCCCTTCAAGCCTATGGAAGGCAAGACCTATTATTGCAGCGAATGCTTTGCGAAGAGAAAAGAAGCCGAAGCTCAGTAAGCTTCTCGCAAATCATATAAAATGATTACACTGACGGCAGGGTGAAAGCCCTGCCGTTTTTGTGCGCTTAGCAGCCAAAGTTCATAAATATATCCATAGCTCCTGCTTTTAAAATAAAGGTTACAGTTTTGTCATCAAACGCTTGTCAAACCATTTGATTAGTGATACAATAGCTTAATAAATAAGTATGCATACCGAAAGGAAGTTTTCCATGATAAAATCAATGACAGGCTTCGGGCGGTGCGAGACGGAGATCCACGGCAGAGCGATCACTGTTGAGATAAAAAGCGTCAACCACCGCTATTTTGAGTTTTCATGCCGGGTCACTCGCGGCTACAGCTTTTTGGAGGATAAGCTGAAGGCTTTTGTGAACTCCCGAGTGGCTCGCGGCAAGATCGACATGTTCGTGTCCGTGGGCGCGGCCGACGACGTTCCCTGCGAGGTCGCCGTAAATCACAGCCTCGTGTCCGGCTATCTCGCCGCTATGAAGGAGATAAGCGATACCTACGGCGTTGAGAACGACGCTACGGTAGTGTCGCTCACGCGTTTTCCCGACGTTCTCACGGTCAACAAGGCTCCCGTCGACGAGGAGGAGCTCACCGCCGACGTGCTTACAGCCGCGGGCGTCGCGCTCGATTCATTCGTCGCCATGCGCGAGGCGGAGGGCGCCAAAATGAAGGCTGACATCCTCGGCAGGGCGCAGACTATTCTGGATATCGTGTCCGAGATCGAGGCGCGTTCTCCCGTTACCGTCGAGGAGTACGAAACCAGGTTGCTCGACCGCATCCGCCAGACGCTTGAGAATTTGAGCGTCGAGGTAGACGAGCAGAGGATACTGACCGAGGTCGCGGTGTTTGCCGATAAGGTAGCCGTGGCGGAGGAGACCGTCCGTCTGCGCAGCCACTTTGACCAGCTCAGCGCCTTTATGGAGCATTCCGAGCCCGTCGGCAGAAAGCTCGACTTCATCATTCAGGAGATGAACCGCGAGGCGAACACCATAGGCTCAAAGGTACAGGACGCTGTGCTCGCGCACAAGGTAGTCGACATAAAGAGCGAGATCGAGAAGATCAGAGAACAAGTGCAGAATATAGAGTGATCAGAGGCTAGAAGCTAGAGGCTGGAAGCTAGAAGCTGGAAGCCGGAAGACAGGGAAATGTTTGTTAAAGAACATCTAGCATCTAGTAACTAGCCTCTAGCATCTAAAAGAGGTACAAACATGAAACTTATAAATATCGGCTTTGGAAATCTTGTCAGCAGCGACAAGCTGATCGCCGTCGTGGCTCCCGATTCGGCGCCCGTAAAGCGAATAGTTCAGGAGGCTAAGGCGAACGGGTTGCTTATCGACGCCACCTGCGGCAGAAAGTGCAAGTCGGTGCTTATCACCGACAGCAACCATGTTGTGCTTTCGGCGATATCCTGCGAGGCTATCCAAAACCGTTCTGAGGAAAGGGATGACAAGGATGAGTGAAAAGGGCAAGCTTGTGCTCTACACCGGCTGTTCCGGAGTAGGCAAGGGCACCATAATGAAGGAGCTTTTGAAGCGCGACCCTTCTATCCGTCTTTCGGTTTCAAACACCACGCGCAAGCCGCGTGAGGGCGAGATCGACGGCGTTCATTACAACTTTGTTTCGCGCGAGGATTTCATCAGGCTCGCCGACGCCGACGGCTATATCGAATACGCCGAGTACTGCAAAAACCTTTACGGCACGCCGAAAAAGCAGGTGGAGGATATGCTGGCTCAGGGCTGCAACGTCTTTCTCGAGATCGAGGTCAAGGGCGGCTTGCAGGTCATGGAAAAGTTTCCCGACGTGCTGAGCATATTTATCCTTCCGCCATCTGTCGCGGAGCTTGAGCGCCGTCTGCGCGAGCGCGGCACCGAGACCGAGGAGGTCATAAAGGAGCGGCTAAGTGAGGCTGAAAATGAGCTTAAGGTCGCTTCGCAGTATAAATATCAGGTCATCAACGACGACCTCGACCACGCGGTTGAGGAAGTCTTGTCAATATTACATCAGCATACAAACAACATTATTTAAGGAGAGCATATTATGCATAAGGTTAATGTAGACGAATTGTTTCAGGGCAAGCAGAGCAAATACGCGCTGGTAGTCGGCGTTTCAAAGCGCGCCAGACAGATCACCCAGACCTTCGAGGAGGAGGGCACCGTGACCGAGGATAAGCCCGTGCTTCTCGCCATCGACGAGATCAAAAACCACAAAATCTCCATTTACGAGCCCGACGAGGATGAGCTCTAAGCTGATCGCAAGGGTCGCCGTTGAAAAGGCGGCTTATTCCTTCGATAAAGAGTTCAGCTATCTTGTTCCCGACGCTTTTGCCGCTTGCTGCGCCGTCGGCAAGCGAGTGCTCGTGCCGTTCGGCAGGGGCAACAGCCGCCGACAGGGCATAGTGACGGGGCTTGCAAAATCGGAAAATACCGAAGGCTTTAAAGAGCTCCTTTCAGTGCTCGACGATGAGCCCGTAATGTCCGAAAAAATGCTGGGCGTTGCGCGCTTCATGAAGGAACACTACTTCTGCACGCTGTACGACGCGGTAAAGACCATGCTCCCCGCGGGCATCAATTACAGGGTCACCACGGTTTACGGCGCGGCAAAAGCGGAGGACGTTGAGCCGGAGGACGATGAACAAAGGCGTATCTACGGCTATCTGCTCAAAAAGCGCGGCGCTGTCAAGCTTGAAAAAATACTTGACGACTTCGCGCTTTCGGACAGCACCGTCCTCGACGAAATGGTGCGCGACGGCTTGCTTTACAAGTCCGATCAGGCGTTCCGCAAGGTGAACGACGCAGTCATGAAAATGGCGGCTTTGTCGCCGCAGACCGATCTTTCCGAGGTCAAGCTCACCCCTAAGCAGCGAGAGATCGCCGAGCTTTTGGAGCTTTCGGGCGCGGCTTCCGTAAAGGAGCTGCGCTACTTTACGGGCGTTTCCGCTTCGGTCATCGATTCGCTGTTCAAAAAAGGAATTATCTACTTTTTTGACGAAGAGGTCTTTCGCACCGAGGAGCTTCGCGCCGATGAAACAGCGGGGGAGATAGAGCTGTCAAGCGAGCAGCAGGCAGCCTGCGACGATCTTTTCCGCGAGTATTCTGAGGAAAAAGCGCATGTCAGCCTGCTTTACGGCGTTACCGGCTCAGGCAAAACAAGCGTGTTTTTGAAGCTTATCGAGCGCGCCGTACCCGACGGCAAAGGCATTATAGTCATGGTGCCCGAAATTTCGCTTACGCCGCAGTTCGTGGCGCAGTTCGCCGGCCGCTTCGGCGAAAAGATAGCCGTTTTTCACAGCGCCCTTTCGCTGGGGGAAAGGCTCGACGCTTACAAGCGCGTCAAAAAGGGACTTGCGCAGATAGTAATCGGCACGCGCAGCGCGGTTTTTGCGCCATTTGAAGATTTGGGGCTCATAATCATGGACGAGGAGCAGGAGTACAGCTACAAGTCCGAGAGCGCGCCTAGATACCATGCGCGTGAGATAGCCATGTTCCGCTGCTCGCAGAACAATGGCTTGCTCGTGCTCAGCTCAGCCACGCCCAGCGTCGAGACCTACTACTACGCAAAAAGCGGCAGGTACTCGCTGAACACGCTCACTAAGCGCTACGGCGCCGCCGTTCTGCCCGACGTTATTACGGCGGACATGAACAACGAGATACAAAGCGGCAACGCTTCGGGCTTTTCCGACGTGCTGCTGCAAAATATAGAATACAATTTGGAGCACGGCAGGCAGTCCATCCTGTTGCTCAACAGGCGAGGTCACAACCCTTTCGTCACCTGTACGCAGTGCGGCGAGGCGGTCACCTGTCCCAACTGCTCCATTTCGCTGACCTACCACAGCCGCAACAACCGCCTTATGTGCCACTACTGCGGCTACTCGCTGCCATACAGGAACGAGTGCCCCACTTGTCACGCAAAGTCGCTCAGGATGGGCGGCTCGGGCACGCAGAAGGCGGAGGAGGATATCGCGAAGATATTCCCGGACGCGCGTATCTTGCGCATGGACACCGACGCTACGTCCTCAAAATCGAGCTACGAAAAGATGATCTCGGCGTTCTCGCGCGGAGATTACGACATCCTTGTCGGCACGCAGATGGTGGCAAAGGGGCTTGACTTCCCGAACGTCACCCTTGTGGGCGTGCTCAACGCAGACCAAATGCTTTACGCCGACGATTACCGCAGCTACGAGCGGACGTTCTCGCTGCTGACCCAGGTAGTGGGCAGAAGCGGCAGGGGAAAGGACAAAGGGCTCGCGGTCATCCAGACCTACACGCCCGATAATCTGATAATCGCAATGGCGGCAAAGCAGGACTACGACGCGTTTTTCAACACCGAGATCACCGTCCGTCAGGCTATGCTCTACCCGCCGTTCGCGGACATTTGCCTCGTAGGCTTCGTGGGTGAGAACCAAGCGCTCACGCTCAGGGCGGCAAACGCCTTTTTGGGTGAGTTTTCAGGCTTGGCAAGCAGGGAATATCCCTCTTTGCCGATAAGGGTATTGGGACCCTCGCCCGCGACGGTCGTAAAGGTCAGCAATAAATTCCGCTATAAGATAATGATAAAATGCAGAAACAACAAGGCGTTCAGGCAGTTGCTTTCATCGGCGCTGATAAGCTTCGGCGACAAGAGCGAGTTCTCAAAGGTGACCGCATACGCGGATATGAACGCTTTGAAAAATTGAGAGTTGAAAGTTAAAAGTTGAATGACGAACAAACGGCATCTAATAAGGAGAATAAAACAATGGCTTTGAGAAATATTATTGAAGACGGCGACGAGGTCTTGACCAAAAAATGCAGACCCGTCACCAAATTTGACCGCAGGCTCCATATCCTGCTCGACGACATGGCAGAAACCATGCACCACGCCAACGGCGTTGGTCTGGCGGCTCCGCAGGTGGGCATACTGCGCCGCGTCGCGGTCATCGATGTTAGTCCTGAGCAGAACAAGGTTATCGAGCTTGTCAACCCGCAGATAATCGCCTACAGCGGCAAGCAGGTCGGCAACGAGGGCTGCCTGTCCTTCCCCGGACAGTGGGGCATTGTGAAGCGCCCTAATTACGTTAAGGTAAGGGCGCAGGATCGCCACGGCGAAGAATTTGAGATCGAGGGCAAGGAGCTGCTAGCGCGCGCCTTCTGCCACGAGATAGACCACCTCAACGGCGTTGTGTTCAAGGACGTCTGCGACCGGATGCTGACCAAGAAAGAAATAGAGGAAATGAATAAAAGCTAGAAGCTGGAAGCTAGAGGCTAGAAGCTAAAGGCTAGAAGCTAGAGGCCGGAAGCTAGAAGCTGGAAGCCGAGATAGACTGTTAGATAATGAACATCTAGCATCCAGCGTCTAGCATCTAGCATCTATTCCTCCGGAGGTACTATGAAACTTGTATATATGGGCACGCCTGATTTTGCCGTGCCCGCGCTTGAAAAGCTGGCGGCTGTCCACGAGGTCGCTGCGGTGTTCACGCAGCCCGACAAGCCCGTCGGCAGAAAACAAATACTGACGCCGCCCGACGTAAAGGTTTGCGCCGAGCGGTTGGGGATACCGGTTTGTCAGCCCGCCTCTATGAAAACTCCCGAGGCATTCGAGCTGCTCAAAAGCTTTGCGCCCGAGGTCATCGTCGTGGCGGCTTACGGGCAGATACTCCCTAAGGCGGTGCTCGATCTGCCTGCCTACGGCTGCGTGAATATCCACGGCTCGCTGCTGCCCAAGTACCGCGGCGCGGCGCCTATTCAGCAGGCGGTGCTCAACGGTGACGCGGTAACGGGCGTTACCACAATGCTGATGGACGTGGGGCTCGACACGGGCGACATCCTTTTGACAAAGGAAACCCCCATCGGCGAGAACGAGACCTCCGCCGAGCTTTTCGACCGCCTGTCGCTTTTGGGCGGCGAGCTGATCTTGGAAACGCTCGACGCACTGGCTCAGGGCAGCGTAACGCCTAAAAAGCAGGACGAAGCCCTTGCGACCCACACTTCAAAAATCGACAAAAGCCTTTGCCCGATAGACTTTACAGCTACGGCTCAGGCTGTCCACAACCTTATCAGAGGCTTGTATTCGTGGCCTGTCGCCACCGCTCAGATCGGCGGCAAGCGCGTCAAGATACACAAGGCGCGCATCGCGAAGGGCAGCGGCTCGGCAGGTGTTATCCTCAGCGTCAAGCCCTTTGTCATCGCCTGCGGCGAGGGCGCTGTAGAGATACTTGAATTGCAGCCCGAGGGCAAAAAGAAGATGTCCGCCGAGGCATACGCTGCCGGACATGATCTTAAAATCGGCGATAAATTGATTTAATTCTTTTGGAGAATATTATGTTCTACTTTGATTACACCTATATCATTTTCATGATACCCTGCATAATCATCACCCTGATTTGCCAGGTCCGCGTCAAGACCGCGTTTTCCAAGTACGGCAAGGTGCCAAACTCGCGCGGAATGACCGGCGCTCAGGCGGCTGAGTATGTGCTGCGCCAAAACGGCGTTACGAATGTGCGCATCGAGCACGTTCAGGGCAGCCTTACCGACCATTACGATCCGCGCACCAACGTTATCCGCCTGTCCGATACGGTTTATAACGTAAATTCCGTGGCGGCTGTGGGCGTTGCGGCTCACGAGGCAGGTCATGCGGTGCAGACCGCAAAGAATTATCTTCCCAACAAGCTCCGCGGCGCTATCCTGCCCGTGGCGCGTATCGGTTCGAGCATAAGCTGGATCCTTATTATTCTCGGCTTCATGTTCGCCTACCGCTCGTCGACGCCGAATTCCGTCGGCTTATATCTGCTTTACGCCGGTATAATCCTGTTTTCCGCGTCCGTGCTGTTTACCGTGATAACCCTGCCTGTTGAGTTCGACGCGTCGCGCCGCGCTTTAAAGTGCATACGGGAGAACAACCTTCTGCGCGAGGACGAGTACAAGGGCGCTAAAAGCGTGCTGACCGCCGCCGCGATGACCTACGTCGCCTCGGCGCTTGTAGCGATAATGCAGCTTTTAAGACTGCTGCTTCTCGCAAGAAGAAGAAACTGAATTTAGAAGCTAGAGGCTAGAAGCTAGAGGCTAGAGGCTGGAAGCTAGAAGCCGGATTAGAAAACGGACGTATGATTATAACTATCTAGCATCTAGCATCTAGCGTCTAGCATCTAAAAAGGGGTGAACCAAATGCCGAGCGCGCGACAGATCGCATTTAACGTTTTGCTTAAAATTGAACAGGACGGGGCTTATTCAAATCTCGCGCTCAACAACGCCATTCGCGAAAGCAAGCTTGGCGGCGTGGACAGCTCCTTCGTTTCGGCGCTGGTTTACGGCGTGCTGGAGCGGCAGATCACCCTTGACTACATCATAAAGCAGTATTCTAAAATTCCTTTAAGGAAAATTGAAATCAAAACAAAAATCATTCTTCGCATGGGGCTCTATCAGCTTTTGTTCATGGACAAGGTGCCGGACAGCGCCGCCGTGAACGAGAGCGTTATCCTCGCCAAAAAGCAAAAGCTGCAAAAATCGGCGGGTTTTATCAACGGCATCCTGCGCAGCGTGACCCGGACAGACCCGCCGTACACCCTGCCCGACGAAAAGGACAAGGTCATTTATTACAGCGTTAAATATTCGGCGCCGCAGGAGCTTATAAGGCTGTGGCTTGATTCTTACGGCGAACCGAACACCGTGAAGCTCTGCGAAAGCCTGAGCGGAAGACCCAAGCTTTTTATCCGCGTAAACACGCTTAAAACCGATAAAAACGCTCTAAAGGAGCAGTTTTTGAAAGAGGGCGTTGAGTGTAAGGACGTGCCTGTTCTCGACAACGCGCTCAGCCTGTCGCGCACAGGCAGCATCGAGCGGCTCGACTCATATAAAAACGGGCTGTTCCATGTTCAGGACTTGTCCTCACAGCTTTGTGTGCACTTCCTGTCTCCGCAGCCGCGCGAGCTCATGCACGACGTCTGCTCGGCTCCGGGCGGCAAGGCGTTCACTGCCGCGCAGTATATGCAGAACCGCGGAAAGCTCTGCTGCTATGACCTGTTCGATCACAAGGTAAAGCTGATCTCCGACGGCGCAAGGCGGTTGGGGATAACTATCATATCCGCCGCAAAGCGCGACGCCGCCGAAGGCGCCGTACTTCCGCTTGCTGACAAGATACTCTGCGACGTGCCTTGCAGCGGTTTGGGCATACTTTCGCGCAAGCCCGAGATCAGGGCAAAAAGCGACCTTATATCAAAGGAGCTGCCTGAGCTTCAATACAAGATATTGTGCCGCAGCGCCAAGTCGCTGGCTGTCGGCGGCAGGCTGGTTTACTCCACCTGCACATTAAATCCCGCCGAAAACGGCGAAAATGTGCGCCGCTTCCTTTCGAAGCACCCCGATTTTGCGGGCGTGCCGCTAGAGCTTCCCGAGGGGGTAAGCCGGGCGTTTGAGGAGCAGCCTTACGAGATAACCCTCATGCCGCACTGTTCAGGCACCGACGGCTTTTACATAGCTCTGCTTGAAAGAAGGTCGGCAACATGATCGACATAAAATCAATGACCCGTGACGAGCTGCAAAGCTTTATTACCGAACAGGGTTTTCCGAGGTTCCGCGCCGACCAGATCGGCGGCTGGCTGAACAAGGGCGTGACGGATTTTGACGAAATGCGGAACATTCCCGCCGAGCTCAGAAAAAAATTGAAATCAATTTGTTACATTTCTGTTGCAATTATTGAAAAAAAACAAGTTTCAAGGTATGATAAAACAGTAAAATACCTTTTTTCGTTCAACGACGGCGAATGTGTAGAGGCTGTGCTGATGGATTATCATCACGGCATGTCGATTTGCATCTCCACGCAGGTGGGCTGCCGAATGGGCTGCACCTTCTGCGCAACGGGAAAAAGCGGTTTTTCACGCGATCTTACCGCGTCTGAAATGCTAGCTCAAATAGAAGCCGCTCAGCGCGACGCGGGAGTGAGGATCTCCAACGTAGTGCTGATGGGAATGGGCGAACCGCTTGATAATTTTGACAACGTAGTGCGGTTCCTCGAGCTCGTCGGGTGCGAGCAGGGGCTGAATATCGGCATGAGGCACATCACGCTTTCGACCTGCGGGCTCGTACCAAAGATCTACGAGCTTGCAAAGCTCAAATTGCAGATAAACCTCGCGGTGTCGCTTCACGCGCCGAACGATGAAATACGCGCGCGCACTATGCCGGTCGCAAAGGCGTATCCAATGGAACAGCTTTTGAAAGCCTGCCGCGACTATTTTGACGCCACGGGCAGACGCGTGACCTTTGAGTACGCGCTGATCAGCGGCGTGAACGACGGCGACGCATGCGCCGAAGAGCTGGGAAAAAAGCTGCGCGGCATGAACTGCCACGTAAACCTTATCCCCGTCAACAGCGTTGAGGGGACGGGATATCTGAAAAGCAATTTACAAAGACAGCAGTCTTTTGCAAATATCCTCGCCGCTTATGGAGTAACGGCGACTGTAAGGCGGACGCTGGGCAGCGACATCGACGCTTCCTGCGGTCAGCTAAGAAGAAAGTACATAAAGAATTAGGGAGGACAGTAGCTTGGAAGTTTTCAGTAAGAGCGATGTGGGACTGGTTAGATCTCAAAACCAGGACGACTTCCGCTTCGGAGTTATTTCTCCAAGCAGTGTTTGGGCTGTCGTGTGCGACGGCATGGGAGGCGCTAACGGCGGAAACATAGCCAGCGCCACCGCTGTAGATTACATCAGCAGCAAGATAACAACTCTATATAAAAGCGATATGACCAAGGAGCAGATCGGAGAGCTGATGGCGGAGATCGTCATGCAGGCAAATTCAAAGCTCTTTGAGCTTGCGTCAAAGGATTCCGACCTTGCGGGCATGGGCACTACTTGCGAATTCGTGTTCGTTAAGGACACCACCGTACATGTGGTGCATGTGGGCGACAGCCGCACCTACGCAATACGCGGCGGCAAGATAAAGCAGCTCACCGAGGATCATTCCGTAGTTCAGGAAATGGTTAGGCGCGGCGAGCTGACATATGAGGAAGCCCAGCACCATCCAAACAAGAATTTTATTACCCGCGCGCTGGGTATCAAAACCTCTGTGCGGCTTGATTATATCGAGGCGAATTTCATCTACGGCGACGTGCTGCTTATTTGCAGCGACGGACTTTCAAACCACGTAACAACGGGCGATATGGTGAAGATTTGTCACGAGAACCGCGGCGAAGACCTTATCAACAAGCTTATCGACTGTGCAAAAGAGGGCGGAGGATACGACAATATCACCGCTACGGTTATCTATTAATGGGAGGCTTTTATGGATAAATATCTGGGAAAAAGGCTGGATGGCCGATACGAGATCCACGAGCTAATAGGCATCGGCGGCATGGCGAATGTTTATCGCTGCACCGACACCGTTGACGACCGCGAGGTCGCTATCAAAATCTTAAAGGATGAGTTTCTCAATAACGAGGAGTTCATCCGACGCTTCAAAAACGAATCAAAGGCTATCGCCATGCTTTCGCATCCGAATATCGTAAAGGTATACGACGTAAGCTTCGGCGACATGATCCAATATATCGTAATGGAGTACATAGACGGTATCACTCTTAAGGAGTATATCGAACGCCAGGGCATCATAGAGTGGAAGGACGTGCTCCATCTTGTCACTCAGGTGCTTCGCGCTTTGCAGCACGCTCACGAGAGCGGCATCGTTCACCGCGATATCAAGCCGCAGAACATCATGCTGCTTCAGGACGGCACCATAAAGGTGACCGACTTCGGTATTGCGCGCTTCTCCGACAAAGCAACGCGCACCATGACCGATCAGGCTATCGGCTCGGTGCATTACATCGCGCCCGAGCAGGCGCGCGGCGATATCACCGACGGCAAGACAGACATCTATTCCGTGGGCGTAATGCTCTATGAAATGCTTACGGGCAAGCTTCCGTTTGAGGGCGACAGCGCCGTGACTGTAGCGCTAATGCAGCTTCAGTCAACTCCCAAGATGCCGCGCGAGGTCAATCCCTCTATCCCCGTAGGTCTTGAGCAGATCACAATGCGCGCAATGGCTAAAAAGCCCGAGCAGCGCTACACCTCCGCAGCGGAGATGCTCAGCGATATCGAGCGTTTCAGGCTCAATCCCTCGATCGTGTTCGAGTATGCGAATCCCTTTGAGGACGATCAGCCCACGCGCTATGTGAATACCAAAAAGAAGGCGGACGCCGAAAAGAAAAAGGCTCAGAAGGCAGCGCTCAAAGCGCAAAAGGCGCAAAAGTCCGTTAAAGCCGTAAAGGCGGCAAAGCCCGATAAGGCTGTTAAAGCGGTGGTCGCCAATAAGGCAATTAATGCCGCAAAACAGGAAAAGCCCGCAAATGAGGCGGATCCCGCGAAGCCTGCGAATGATGCAAAGCCAGCTAAGACCGCAAATGATGCAAAGCAGGGGAATCCTGTAAAGGCAGCAAAGCCCAAGAAGGCTGTAAAGGCGGCAAATCCGCAAAAGGCTAAAAAAGCGCAAAAGCCGACTAAGACTCAAAAGCCGGCAAAGGCTCAAAAGGCGCCGAAGCCCGAAAAGGAAAAGAAGCCCAAAAAGGCTCGCCGTGACGACGAGGAGGGCTACAAGGAGCAGAGCGGCGTGTTCCACGCGATCAAGGGCGTTATCATAGCCGCTGTAGCGGTAGGCCTTGTGTTCTTCGTTATTTTCCTGATAAAGGGCATCAACTCAGCTCAGGTCAAGGACGTTAATGTTCCCAACTATGTCGGCAGATCGCTTGCCGAGGCTAAGAGCAACAATCCCGACGATTTCCAGTTTGAATTAAAAAACCGTTTTGATCAGACCCAGGCGCTGGGCACGGTTCTGGCTCAGGAACCTGCTGTCGGAATGACCGTTAAGGCGGGTTCGACCGTAATACTTACCGTAAACAGCAACGGCGACGAGATCGCTATTCCGTTCTTCAATTCCTCGACGACCAATCAGGAAGCAGCCGAAAGCAAGCTTCGAGAGCTTAGTCTTATTCCCGAGGTCGTTCTGGTAGAGGGCGCTCAGGCTGATAAGGATACCGTTATCGGAACCTTCCCGACAGCGGGAGCTAAGGCGCCGATAGGCTCAACCGTGTATGTATATGTTTCAAAGGGCGATCGCGCCAAGACCATTTCCATTCCGCCGGTGCTCCGCATGTCGTTATACGAAGCTCAGCAGGAGCTCGATAATCTTGGACTGACCGTTGAAACAATTTATGACGACGACAGCGGCGAAAAGAAAGACACCGTAATAGGCACCTCTCCTCTGCCTTACGGCAAGGTGGAAAAGGGCACAGTGGTGACCCTTACCGTAAGCTCCGGCGTTGGCGATAAGAGCAAGAAGAAGATCCATTTTGACTTGCCCACCGGAATCGATAAGGATATTGAAATGACCGTTTTGATCGACGGCGTTGAAAACAGCGAACTGTCAAAGACCGTCAATCCTTACGTAGAGCCGAAGGTGACGCTTGAGCTTGAGGGCTCCGGCAAGAAGGAAGTCGAGGTCAGACTTGACGGACAGCCGTACCGCGAATTCACCATCGACATGTCTACGGGCGAGATAACCGATACCCAGATCTACGAGTATGTCGTTCCCACCGAGGAGCCCACCGAATATATCGAGCCCACGGATTACTACGACGATACTCCCACGGATTATTACGATCCCGACGCAGATCCCGACATTTATTATGATGACACTCAATACTACCAGAATCCTTACGAGCCCTAATTGATCGATATGGAACAGAAAACAGGGCTTCTGATGAAGTCCATCGGCGGATTTTATTACGTCCGCTGCGGTACAACCGAATACGAATGTAAAGCAAGGGGGAGCTTCCGAAAAAAAGGAAGTTCTCCCATTGTGGGTGACAGGGTAAAAATCACCGTGCCCGACGACGGCGGTTTTTGCGCAATAGAGGAGATCCTTCCGCGCAAAAACAAGCTCAAGCGTCCCGCGCTTGTCAACATCGACGCGCTGGTCATCGTCGTTTCGACCGTTGACCCGCTGCCGAATTTTATGGTCATTGACAAAATGACCGCGGCGGCGGTGAACAACAGCATGGAGCCGGTTATCGTGGTGTCGAAAAACGATATCAAGAACGGCGACGAGGTCGCGCGTATCTACCGCAACTCCGGGCTAGAGACCTTTCAGTGCTCGCCGGACGATACGGCAGAAACCAAGCGCCTGCTCGAATTTTTGCGCGGCAAGGTGACGGCGTTCATCGGCAACAGCGGCGTCGGCAAATCGACTCTGCTCAACATGCTTTTCCCTGAGCTCAGCCTGCAAACAGGGCAGATCAGCGAGAAGCTCGGCAGAGGACGTCACACCACAAGGGTCGTGGAGCTGTTCGAGCTCAACGGCTGTTACGTCGCCGATACCCCGGGCTTTTCCACCGTTGATTTACAGCGGTATGAAATGATAGACAAGGAACAGCTTCAATACTGCTTCCCCGAATTTGAACGCTTCCTCGGTCAGTGCCAATTCACCTCCTGCGCGCACACCTGCGAAAAGGGCTGCCGCATTTTGCAGGCGCTTTCCGACGGCGAGATAGAAAAGACCCGCCACCAAAGCTATGTGGCGATGTACAACGAAGTAAAGGATATAAAGCATTGGCAGCTAAAATAAACGATGAGCGGCGCTGCGTTATCATAGCGGGCGCTCCGGACGCAGACATAAAAACGGTAAAGGCGGCGGTACGCCCCTATGATTACGTCATCTGCGCCGATATGGGCTACAAAACCGCAATGGCGGCGGGCATAAAGCCCGACCTTATTGTCGGCGATTTCGATTCATACACCGGCAGCTTGCCCGAGGGCAGCGAGGTTATCCGTCTGCTTCCCGAAAAGGACGATACCGATACCATGCACTGCGTTAAGACCGCACTCGGCAGGGGATATCGCGAGTTCCTTTTGTTGGCGGCAATCGGCGGAAGGCTCGATCACACGCTCGGCAACCTGACGGTACTCGAATATTTGGCAGAGAATAACGCACATGGTATAATTCTTTCAAAGAATGAAATGATCGAAGTACTTACAAAGGGGCGTTTCGCTTTCGACGGGCGAAAGGGGCATACTTTTTCGGCGCTCCCTTTCGGTTGTCAAAGCGCCGTGCTTTCTTATAAGGGAACCAAATACCCCCTTGACAAGGGGGCGCTGCTCCATAGCGAGGCGATGGGCGTGTCAAACGTTTTTACCGAGGACAAAGCGGAGATCACAGTGGATGACGGGCAAATCGTCTTGATTATCAACTTTTAAAAATTTTATAAATCTGCAAAATAACTTTCTATGCAACCTAACGCCGCGGCTATGGCGTATTATTATAAAAAAGTTAAACAGGAGAATGTTATGAAGCACTTTAAACTATTAAAAAGAACGACATCTATTTTGGTATGCATTGCCGTAATGCTTGCCTGTGTTACCGTTTCGGGCTTTACCGCTTTTGCCGAAGGCGAAAACGAGTACAACACCGAAAGCGCTTGGGAGATGCAGGTTCCGCAGGTGTTTGTTTACACAGCCAACGGCAACGGCACGACCCTTCAAAAGGAGGACGGATATCAGCAGGCGCAGATATTCATCAAGGACACCGACGGCTCAATGCTCTCGGACGCGTGCAGCATAAAGGTAAGGGGCAATACGACCGCGCTGAGCTGGGTCACCAAAAAATCCTTTACCTTCAAGTTTGAAAAGAAAAAGGACGTGCTCGGCATGGGCAAGGGCAAAAAGTGGGCGCTTGTTGCAAACGTCTTTGACCCTACGCTTTTGCGCAACATGACCATTTTCACGCTTGCCAAGGAGCTCGGGCTCGACTACACCTCAAATTTCAAGGCGGTCGAGGTGTGGATAGACGGTTCCTTCCGCGGCTGTTACGTTCTTTTCGAGCCCGTTCAGGAGGGCAAGGAGAGAGTTGATATCGACATCGAAAGCAACGACGGCAAAAAGGATTTTCTCATAGAGTACGAGGCGAGTCGCGATGAAGAGGGCAATACATACTTCACGACCCATGATCTGCGCTTTCTTGTAAGCGAGCCCGAAGAGCCCGACGATGAACAGCTCGCATATATTACAAACACCATGGACGATATCATCACCACTATACGCTCGCTTGACCGCGAAGCTATCGCGGAGAAGATCGACATCGGATCCTTCGCAAAATTCTATTTGCTCAACGAATACGCCAAGACCTTCGATTTCACCGTGAGCTCTGTTTTCTTTTACTACAAGGATGGCAAGCTTTACGCGGGACCTCCATGGGACTACGACCTCTCGCTGGGCAACACCTACCCGCCGTACGGTACCCGCGCAACGCTGGGCTCGCAGACCTACGGCTGGTACTGTAACCGAGGCTATATTTATCATAATAATCTTTATAGATACATCTGCCAAAACGATTGGTTTTTAGGCGAGGTTAAAAAGGTATACAGTCAGCATTACCGCGCCTTTGAAAACATTTCCGCCTACGGCGGCTTGCTCGATACCATGCGCGACGCCTACAGCGACGTGTTTGACCGCAACTACTCCACTGCGGGCTGGAGGGTCAGCAAATCCTGGATAAACATCATGCGCCAGCCCGACGCCACCTACGCGGGAAACTACAGCTACCTCAAAAATTGGTGCGAACAGCGCAACGCATGGATCGCTAACGAGTTTGACGTCGCGTTCCTGCGCGGCGACACGGACGCGAACATGGACGTCTCGGTCGATGATGTTACCGAATCTCAGCGCTGCCTTGCCGAGTTTAGCGACGTCGACCCCGAAAGAGTATTCCTGCGCGGCGACGTTGACGGCGACGGCAAGCTGACTATAAATGACGTAACGGCGGTTCAGCGCTTCCTTGCGGATGCAGGGAATGTTTACGGCATAGGCGAGAAGGTCGTTGCGGCAGCCGAAAGCTGAATAAAAATAAGAGCGGGTTTCTCAAAAGCCCGCTTTATTTTTGTTTTTATAATAAACTGTTTTTTATTTAAACACGCAAAAAATACGCAAAAAAGTATAGACATCTATTCTGAAAAGTGCTATAATAAAAAAGTTAATATTATAGATAAGTCTATCTATAACAAAACTGTAATTAAAATGACATCTAATAATCTTGAAAAGAAATATATTGCTGTGGTATAATTCTTTTTAGAAAATTTGAAGATTTGGAATAAACGTTTATTATTTGGAGTGAACATAATGTCATTGTGTATGGGTTGCATGCAGGAAATCGGCGACGAAAAAGTTTGCCCTAACTGCGGATTTGACAACAGCGAAAAGCAGCAGGCTCCGTTCTTGCCTTATGGCACGGTGCTTGCCAACAGGTACATCGTCGGCACGGGTATAGACACCAACGGTGAAAGCACGCGTTATCTCGGCTTTGACCAGCAGACCGGCGACGTTATCATTATCTGCGAGTTTCTTCCTATCGGCTTATTCATCCGCCGCGAGGATGAGATCGAGGTAAGGGTCAATTACGAGAACCGCAATACCTTCAATAAGCTCAAGGACGACTTCATCAACTATTATCGCGTTTTGTCCGAGCTGCGCGAGCTTTCGGCGCTCATGAATGTGCATAATATGTTCGAGGAGAACAACACCGCCTACGTTATTGAGGAAAACGAGGATCTCATCCCGTTTGAGGAGTATGTAGAGCGCAGCAACGGCAGTTTGGAATGGGATATCGCCCGTCCGCTGTTTATGCCCGTTATCTCCGCGCTGGAGGCTATGCATAAGCGCGGCGTCGGTCACTACGCGATCTCCCCAAAGAATATGTATATCACCGCGCAGGGCAAAATAAAGATTTCGGGCTTTGCCACCGAAAGCGAGCGCAAGCGCGGCACTCCGCTCAAGTCACAGCTCTTCTCGGGCGCGGCTGCTCCCGAGCAGTATGAAGAAAACTTCCCGCTTGACGATATCACCGATATCTACGGCTTCTGCGCCACTCTGTTCTATTCGCTGACAGGCCGTCTGCCTAAGAGCGCTCCCGAGCGCCTCAAGGACAGCCGCCTTCTTATGAGCACCAACACCGTAAAGCGTCTGCCGCCTCATGTCGTTTCGGCTCTTGCCAACGGTTTGCAGGTCGAGCGTGAAAATCGTATCACCGATTTTGACGAGCTGCGTGCACAGCTTTCAGTTGCCCATACCGCGAAGGCTATCCAGGACGAGATCTCCCGCACAGCCAGCATGAATATCCCGCGCGAGGCTAAGGAGAAAAACGAAAGACGCGGCTTGCCGCCGATCTCTATAACGATCATCGCCGCGGCGGTCACCGCTGTCATCCTTGTGGTTGTCGGTCTTTTGATTTATCCGCATATCGACTTCTCAGGCGGTTCGTCAAAACAATCCTCCAGCCAGCCTGCCACCGAGGTCACCGAGTGGACGGGAGCTACCGTTCCGAATTATCTCGGTAAAACCTACGAGGACGCTCTTAAAGAGGTTCAAAACGACGCTTCAATAACGCTTCTCAGAAATTACACCGACGAGTTCAGCAACGACTACAAAGAGGGCACTATCATGACCCAGAACCCGCCTGCGGGCTCGCATGTAACGCCCGAGGACGCTGCTTCAGGAATCACCATCAGCCTTACCGTGAGCAAGGGCGCGCAGATGCGCGAGCTTCCTGCCGTAGAGGGCATGGCGCTGGAAAAAGCTTCTGAGGATATCGCAAAGCAGGGCTTGCTGGGCACAGCCGAGTACGCTTACGACAGCAAGTACGCCGAGGGCATAGTTGTCGGCTACAAGGACAAGAACGCCGGCGAGACCGTTGAGTACGGCACGAATGTTGTTCTTATCGTAAGCAAGGGCAAGGAGCCCGTGGCTACCGAGTCTTATGATTACTACGATTAAGGCTGCACAATAAAAATGAAACATGGGGCTGTCGCAAATCGAAAGATTTGGCGGCAGCCTTTTGTCTTGAATGGATTATTGAAAATAAAGATTGCAACAGCGCACAACAAATTAGAGGGTGGAGTTTTCCACTCTCTTTTTGCTTGATGTTGAAAGATTTAGCGGATTTACGCAGCCTCCTTTTCAAACAATTCTAAACCTAAACGTTTGTCAAAAGTTCGGTTCCAAAGTTTCTTGATGTTAAATGCGAACGCAAGCAGGAAAATTTGTGTTTCAGTCTTTACCTTGCTGCGCACGAAAAAGCGTCTGAAATCGCGGTCTTGCTTCAATACTCCGAAAGCACCTTCAACCTGAATGGAACGGTTCACACGCAGCAGTATTCCTTCTTCGGTAGTGATACGTTTAGTCGCTTTCGCCTTTTGCTGCGCCATTGTTTTGGAGAATTCGACCTTGCGGTTTTCGTACTTTCCCTTGTAACATTTTTTGCGATGGCTGCAGCCTTCGCAGCTTTCGCATATGTAATGGCTTTTCACTAACTCATATCCGTTTTGCGTTTTTCGTTTGCTGTCGTAGGCGTGATTTAGTTTCTTCCCGTTGGGACAGGTGAAAAAGTCGCCGATTTCATCATAGCTGAGGTTTTCAACGCGGTAAATGTTCTGCTTGTATTTGCGTGTTTTGCGGATTTCATAGTCGGCTGGCTTGATGTATGCGTTTTGCCTGTTCTTCTCCAAATATGTATAGTTTTCTTCGCTGGCGTAACCCGCGTCCGCGATGACGTTGTCGTACTTTCTTCCGGTGTTTTTTCTCAATCTTTCCAGAAACGGTATCAGCGTGGTAGTGTCTGTCGGATTTGGAAACAAACTCACACCGACAATGTACTCGCTCTCAACGCCTATTTGAACGTTGTATGCCGGCTTGAGCTGACCGTTCCGCATGTGATCTTCTTTCATCCGCATAAAGGTCGCGTCAAGGTCGGTTTTGGAATAGCTGTTTCGATCGCCGAGTATCGCTAAGTTTTCGTGGTATCGGTTGATCCTCTCGAGATACTCATAAATGCGGTCATAATCTCTCTGCAAATCCGATTTCCGCTTGCCTTTACCGTAGACAAATTCGATTCCGAGCAGATTTCTTGTTGTCAACAAAAACTCCACAACATCTGTTATTGAAGCCGTTTCGGACAGTCCGTATTTTCGGCAAAGCTCGGGCAGTTCGAAGTTGATTTTTGCATTGAGCTTGTGCAAATTCTTTTCCACCGATTTTGCCCAGACAAAAGTGTAGCGATTGGCGTTTGCCTCGATTTTCGTGCCGTCGATGAAGATGTTGCGGAATTGAATCTCACCAAGCTCGTGCAGCTTTTCGATGAGCTGAAAGAATAAATCCTCGATGACGCCGGTAAGCCTTTCGTTTTGAAAACGTGCAAATGTTGAATGGTCGGGCGCAGGCTGACCTTGCAGCAGCCACATGAATCGGATATCGGTTTTGCAGGCGTGTTCGATCGCTCGGCTGGAGTAAATGCCGTTCATATATGCAAATACAAGAATCTCAAAAAGGACAACAGGATCAATCATTCGCCAATGCCTGAGATATGCGTCGTACAAACGTGTGTAATCCAATGTGTCACAGATTTCTGCCATTTTCCATACCGGATCGTTCTCATCGATTAAAATTTCAAAATTTAACGGCAAAACCAGTTGATTTCTTAAAACTTTCATTGTATAATTAACCTGCTTTCTGTGTGGTTTTCTTAGCACTTAAATTATACTATGAAAGCACTGACCGGGCAACCCTTTCGGGCTACCCGGTCTTTTGCTTTTTTTGCGGAGCTTAATGCGACAGCCCCTTTTTATTTGACCGATATTACGGATAATTATTGTAAGGTAATAAGTAACCGCTTAATAACCACCCCCCTGACATAAACAAACCCTCCACAGTAAGCAGAGGGTTTGCGTACATATATTGTAATTATTCATCAGACGATGACGTCGGTTTTGTGCGCCGGACGATGGACTGCTTCATCTCTTCGCTCC
>CACYPV010000002.1 GCA_902776375.1 uncultured Ruminococcus sp.
GTTTTAGGGGTTTCAGCTTTTCCGCCCTGTCCGTTTCTCGGGGACGTCGGCTGCTTTTCCTAAATTTCACGTGTCCATTTTATGGGGTATAGTTTACTAACACCTAACACCTAACACCTAATACCTAATACCTAATACCTAACACCAAATACCTACTAATAATGGGGGATCATGTGAGAACCGGAATTAAGGCGGCGATAATATTCTTGCTTGTTGCCGCGACTGCAGCCGCGGGCGTTTTTGCCTTTTTTTCCTTACGGGGAAAGTACAGCTTCAGGGATGAACCGAAACGCGAAAAGGCTGTTGTTGAGCTTGAAAAAAAGTCTTTGAAAAAGCGTTTGCCGATAAGCTCGCAATTGTGCAGGGATAATCTTACCGACAAATCGCAGGTCAAGGCTTATGATATCATCGCCAAAAGCGTGCAGTATACGGACGCGCGCGAGCTTTCACTGGAGGGCGCGAGCGAGGATGATTTTAAGGTAGCTGTTAACGCCTTTATCGCCGACCATCCCGAGGTGTTTTGGATAGACCTTGACGCGGGCTACACCTTTTACGAGTACGAGGACAAGCTGAATGTGTCGCTTAAATTCAACGCTACGGGCGACGAGCTGACGGCACAAAGAGTGGCGCTTGAGGAGGTAGTTGAAAAGGCTGTGAAGAACGCGCCGGACAACGCCACCGATTACGAGGTTGAGCTGTACTTAAACGATTTTATTGCGCAAAACTGCAAGTATAACGTTGACGCGGGCAGGAAGCACACCGCATACGGCGCGCTGGTGAACGGCGAGGCGGTTTGCGACGGCTATTCGCACGCCTTTCAGCTTTTATGCATGCGGCTCGGCATTGAGTGTACGGTCATCGAGGGCATGTCGGATTTCAATAATGACGCCGAGGACGGACACATGTGGAACTGCATTGAGCTTGGCGGCGACTGGTACCATATCGACGTGACGTGGAACGACAGCCCGAAGGCTACTTGTGAGGCAGAGCATTATTTTTATTTCAATCTAACCGAGGAGCAGATATCGCGCGACCATTCTATCAGCGGCGACTACGCTCACCGAGAGTCCGCCGAGGGCGGATACTTCAATGTTTTCGTCCCGAAATGTAACAGCACCAAGCTAAATTACGCGGCGCTGAATTTTGTGACGATAAAAGACCCGGACGACGATGATCAGATCATCGCCTCTTTGGTTGAGGCGGCGAGGAGCGGCAGCACCTACTGTGCCTATGTGATAGATGAAAGCGTCGATTTTAAAGAAACGTGTAAGATAATCACCGAAAGCTACGCCGCTTCGTGGCTTGAGGGCGCGGATCATTACACCGGAGGGATACTCGATATAGACGACGGCGGTCAGTTGATTTTTTACGAAAACAAAAGGGTACTTGCAATTCCGTTGAAATACGAGTAAAATAGATAAGTAAAACTATAACAACAGGAGTGATTATTATGGGAATGACAATGTCTCAGAAAATTCTCGCGGCTCACGCGGGACTTGACGAGGTAAAGGCGGGTCAGCTCATCAACGCAAAGCTTGACATGGTGCTGGGCAACGACGTTACCTCGCCTGTGGCTATCAACGTTTTTGAGGAAAACGGCGCGACAGCGGTGTTTGACAACACCAAGATCGCGATGATAATGGACCACTTTACCCCCAACAAGGACATAAAGGCGGCTACGCTTGTTAAGCAGACAAGGACTTTTGCCGACAAGTACGACATCAAAAACTTTATGGACGTGGGCATGATGGGCATCGAGCACGCTCTGCTCCCCGAAAAAGGACTTGTGGGACCTGGCTGTCTGTGCATCGGCGCAGACTCGCACACCTGCACCTACGGCGCGCTGGGCGCGTTCTCTACGGGCGTTGGCTCCACCGATATGGCGGCGGGCATGATAAGCGGCATGGCTTGGTTCAAGGTGCCGTCGGCTATCAAGTTCAACATCGTCGGCAAGCCGCAGGGCTATATCAGCGGCAAGGACGTTATTTTGCACATCATCGGCGAGATCGGCGTGGACGGCGCGCTGTATAAGTCTATGGAATTCGCGGGCGAGGGTCTTAAATACCTGAACATCGACGACAGGCTCTGCATTGCGAACATGGCTATCGAGGCGGGCGCGAAGAACGGCATTTTCCCGGTTGACGATATCACCAGAGAATACTGCAACGGCAGATATCAGGGCACGCCGGTTGAGTATACCGCGGACGAGGACGCGGAGTACGACGCTGAGTATACGATAGATCTGAGCACGCTCAGACCGACGGTCGCGTTCCCGCATCTTCCCGAGAACACCCGCACCGTCGACGAGATCGGCGAGGGCGAGGTCAAGATAGACCAGTGCGTTATTGGAAGCTGCACCAACGGCAGGATCTCCGACCTGCGCGCGGCGGCTGAGATATTCAAGGGCAAAAAGCTTGCCAAGGGCGTTCGCTGCATTATAATCCCCGGCACGCAGAGCATTTGGCTGCAGGCGATGCACGAGGGACTCTTTGATATTTTTGTAGAGGCAGGCGCGGTTGTTTCGACTCCGACCTGCGGACCGTGTCTCGGCGGTCACATGGGCGTTCTCGCGGCCGGTGAAAGAGCTATCTCTACGACAAACCGCAACTTTGTGGGCAGAATGGGACACGTGGACAGCGAGGTTTATCTGGCAAGTCCGGCTGTAGCGGCGGCAAGCGCCGTAGCGGGATATATAGTTGATCCGGCGAAGGTATAAGGAGGAATATCACTATGAATGCAAAAGGCAGAGTACATAAATTCGGCGACAACGTTGACACCGACGTTATAATCCCCGCGCGTTATCTCAACACCGCATCGCACAAGGAGCTGGCGGCGCACTGCATGGAGGACATCGACGCGGAATTTGTAAATAAAGTGCAGGACGGCGACATCATGGTCGCCGAGAAGAATTTCGGCTGCGGCTCGTCGCGCGAGCACGCGCCTATAGCGATAAAGGCGAGCGGTGTTTCGTGCGTTATCGCGTCGACCTTTGCGCGTATCTTTTACCGCAATTCGATCAACATCGGACTTCCGATCCTCGAGTGTGAGGAAGCAGCGCGCGAGATAAAGGACGGCGACGTCGTGAGCGTGAACTTCGACACCGGCGTTATCACCGACGAGACCACGGGCAAGACTTATCAGGCTGAGCCGTTCCCCGAGTTTATACAGAACATCATCGCTAAGGGCGGACTTATCAATTCTATTCTGTAAAAGTGTGACAGCGGGGGAGGCATGCCTTTTGTCGCTTGCGCGACAACCCCTTATCCGAGCAATTCGCAAGCAAATTGCCCACCTTCTCCGCGAGGGAGAAGGCATTCTTTGCGGAAGCGTTTGTGCCTCTTGGTGGGGGATCCTTCGACTATTTCACTTCGTGAAATTGCCTACGGCACCGCTCAGGATGACAGCAGAGGTTTCCGTACAGCTCACGGAATGATGCGGCGTTAATCCGAAGTTGCGGTTATGCTTTTTTATCCAAAGCCGCGCTGCCCTCCCGTGGCAACGGGCTAATCACGCTAATAACTTGAGGTTGGAATATGGGACGTAAATCGACTAAGACCAACAAGAATATCTATCAGACGACGCGCGAGGCACTTGGGCTTACGCGCGAGGAGGCGAGCGAGCTTTTGGGCTTTGTTTCGGCGGACAGGATAGAGAAGATAGAGAGCGGCAAGGCGACAGCGCATCCGGACGAGGTGCGCGTGATGTCGGAAAAGTACAACTCTCCGTCGCTGTGCAATTACTATTGCTCGCGCGAGTGCGCCATCGGCGAGAAGTATGTGCCCGAGATCAAAGAGAAAGAGAACTTTCCGCAGATAGTGTTGGAGATACTTTCTTCGCTGAATTCGCTTGAAAAGAGCAGGAACGTGCTGATAGATATTTCTGCGGACGGCGAGATACAGGATCACGAGATCGCGGATTTGATCGCTATTCAGGACGAGCTTGAACGGATCTCAATCACGGTGGAAACCTTGCAGCTCTGGGTAGAAAAGCGGCTTTCTAGCGGCGAGATAAACCGCGAGCAGTACGAGAGATTCAAAAAAGAACAGTGATGATAAGCCGGGGATCAAATTCGGTTTCCGGCTTATTTTGCTTTTTTGGGCGTAATAAACGGAATTATTTCGCAGTTTTTTACATTTATTTTTGTAAAGCCGCGCGGTATAATATATTCGTAAACTTCAAATGTTGAATGACGACGCGGAAAAGGAGAAGAACAATGATTTTCGGAATGATCGGCTTTATTATCGTGATCGCGGTCATAATCGTGCTTATGGTGCGCAGCTATAATTACAACCATCGCATAGGCGAGGGGATGTTCAAGAACAGCGAGTACAACCTTGACGAGCCGGATGATTTTGTGGATAAGAATTATTACGACGACAAGGCGTTTGATGAATTGATTGGCAGAAAGAGGAAATAAAACGACCGACTCAAAGCTCTGTGTGGGCTTTGGGTCGGTTTTTTTGTGCTGCCGTACCATTGTGCAACGGGCGCACACATGGGTGCGCCCCTACGTAGTGTAATCAACGTATCCGGATTACATTGGGGTATTTCTCCACGCGTTCCGCTACGCTTCACTTGGTCGAGATGACAGTGGGGGCAACAAACGTTTCTGCTAATTTAACTAGCTTCTAGCATCTAGCTTCTAGCTTCTCGAAATACGCTGTTTTGGCGGAAATAGAGGGGGTTATTTTGCTGCGATAGCGGTTTATTTTTATGTGTCCTTACGCTATACTATAGTTGTGAAAGCGAGAGAACAGCTTCACAAAACCGCAAACGACTGTTGGTGATCCGCGGGTTTTCTGTCAAGGAAATCTACGAAAGACGCTCCTTTTCCTCCTGTAAAGGCAATTGCAAACCGACCGCGGATCATCAGCTGTAAAAAGAAATCAAATTGATTGAAATAAATGTTAAAGGAGAGAAAACTATGATCAACACAATTATCAGCTTCGCCATTATTATCGCGGTAATAACAGTTCTTGCTGTTCGCCTGTGCTATACTAAACGTCGCACGGTCGAGGGCGTGTTTGAGAACAGTGAGTACCGCCTTGACAGCGCGGAGGAATCCGCGGATCTCATCTACTACGGCAACAACTCATTTTACGAGCTCGTAAGCAGAACCAGATAATAACCACCTTGTCATATAAAACAACTCCAAAAAAACCGGCTCTTCCTGACGGGAGAGCCGGTTTTTTGTGCTATTCTTTGTTGTCTAAAAGCTTTTTAAGCGTGTCTATGATCTGCTTGACGTCGTAGGGTTTGGCGAGGTGGCCGTTCATTCCCGCCTCCATGGCGATCTTGCGGTCTTCTTCAAAAACGTTCGCGGTGACGGCGACTATCGGGATAGACGACTTTTTCGGGTCGTCGAGCGCGCGTATCCGTTTTGCCGCCTCGTAACCGTTGATCTTCGGCATTTGGATATCCATGAGTACCGCGTCGTAGGTGCCCGCGGGGGCGGAGCTTACTGCTTCTACCGCCTGTTCGCCGTCTCCGGCGATGTCGATATCAAAGCCCGCGTTCTCGAGGATGGATACGGCGATGAGCTGGTTCATCTCATTGTCCTCTGCGAGCAGGAGCTTTTTGCCCGTGAAGTCCGGAGCAGATCCCTGTTCGGGCTCAGGCTCGGATTTAGAGTTAAAGCAGGAGCGCTGTGCCAGCACGTTGCGCAGGTCGGAGAGGAAGAGCGGCTTGGAGCAGAAGCCGGTTACGCCCGCCTCGCGCGCCTCAGCCTCGATCTCGCTCCAGTCGTAAGCGGTGAGGATGATTATGGGCGTGTCGTCGTCGATGACCTTGCGGATCTCGCGCACGGTTTCGATGCCGTTTAGGTCGGGCATGAGGTAGTCGATTATGTATACGCTGAACTTGTCAGCCTGCTCGTAGGCTTCCTTGGCGCGGATGACCGCCTCTCTGCCGTAATTCGTCCAGTCGGGGTGCATGCCTATGCCCCTGAGCATCGAGCATACGGAGAGGCAGGTGTCGGTGTCGTCGTCGGCAACCAGAGCGCGCAGTCCCTGAAGCTCCCGCAGCGGCTTTAGCTCGGTCGGCTTGTCGCTGATCTTGCAGGGGATGTTCACCACGAATTCGCTGCCCTTGCCGACCGCCGAGGTGACGTTGATCGTGCCGCCCATGAGGTCGACGATGGTTTTGGTGATAGCCATTCCGAGGCCGGTGCCCTGCGTGTTGTTTACGGTGGAGTTTTGCTCGCGGGTGAACGCCTCGAAAATGGTTTTAAGGAATTCGTCGCTCATTCCGATGCCGTTGTCCTTTATGCGGAATTCGAAGCTGGTCATTCCCTTGGCGGAGATGGGCTTTTCGATTATCCTGAAGCTTATGGTGCCCTGCGCGGGGGTGAACTTGACGGCGTTGGTGAGGATGTTGAGCAGCACCTGGTTGAGGCGAAGCTTGTCGGTGATGATGTCCTCGTTGCGGACGTCCTTGGTGTCGATGAAAAGCTCAAGGCGCTTTGCCTTTACCTGCGATTGTATTATAGTCCACAGGTCGTGGATCATGTCGGGAAGATGGACTTCGGTTTCGTCGATCTTCATCTTACCGCTCTCGATGCGGCTCATGTCGAGGATGTCGTTGATGAGCGAAAGGAGGTGGCGGCTGGAGACGGAGATCTTGGCGAGGTAGTCCTGAGTGAGCTCTTTGTTGTCGATATGTGTAGCCGCCATCGCGGTGAAGCCGACTATGGCGTTCATCGGGGTGCGGATGTCGTGGCTCATGTTGTTGAGGAAGTTGGTTTTTGCGCGGTTAGCCTGCTCGGCGGCTTCGAGCGCGTCGGAGAGCGCCTCCTTGCTTTTTGCGAGCTCGGCGTTCTTTTCCTCGAGCGATTTTTGGATAGCCTCGATCTTTTTGATCTGCTTTTTCCTGCGCCGCACGGTGAGGAAGAGAAGAATGATGATGAGCACCGCGATTATCAGTATCAGCACGATGAACACGGACATGTGGTCGCGCATATAGTCGGCGGCGGTGTAGACGTAGAGGTTGCTGGCGTAGAGGTAGGCGAGCTTTTGGACGTACTCGTTTTCGGTCAGGCTTATGCCGCGGTTGAGAAGCTTGAGCAGTCCTTCGTTGCCTATGCGCACGCCGAAGCAGCGATCCTCGCTGATGCCGAGCTGATGGCTTGACATCGAGCTGTACTTGCTGTTTTTGAGGATCTCGTCGCCGCGCATACCGCCGAGGACGGTGCAGTCCGCATCGCCGGATTTGACCGCGTCAAGACATTCCTCGATAGAGTTACAGTTGATTATCTCGGCGTCCGGAAAGTTTTTAATGATGGCGTAATATTGCAAGCGGTTGTTTTCGTTTACCGCGAAACGTTTATCGGTGTTTTCGTCATAGGAATCCTTGAACACGAGCTCATCGGTTGGGGATATGACGGGGTTGGTGAGGTAGATACCGCTTATTTCGGAATAATAAATGTTGCCGCCGGCGGGAAACGCCGCGTCCACCTCGCCGTTGTTGACTGCCTCGATCATACTGTCGTAGTCGTCGTAGCCCTGATAGCTGTATTGAAGCGAATCAACATTGATCTTTCGGAACAGATAGGGCACCAGGTCTTTGACTATGCCTTTGACCTTGCCGTCTTTGTCGGTCTCGCTGTAGGGGATGAAGTTGTTGAGATAGCCAATTTTGAGGGTGGTGTTGTTTTTGAGCCAATCCTTTTCCGCGGCGGAAAGCGCGTGGCTCGAGATGCTCACGGAATAGTATTTGCTGCTGAGGTTTACAAGGTAGCTGGGCTCCTCGGCGGCGAGCATCGTCTGCGCCTCGTTGAGCTTGGAAAGCAGATCGGGGCGGCTTTTGGCGACGCACAGATAATAGTCGGAGGCGCCGAAAACGCAAACGATGTCTATGTTGCCGGAAGAGTTGACGGCGTCGTCCTCAGCCGCGAGAATGTCGACACCGTTTTGCTCAAAAGCGGCGTAAAGCCGGCTGTAGTCGGGATATTTTACGATGTCGGCTTTGACGTTGTGTTCCTTTAAATAGCTTTCGAGAGTTTTAGACACGGCGCTTTCGAGCACGCCGATGGTGTGCCCGTTGAGCGACGCCGGGTCGGAGGTGATCTCGTTATCGGAACCGTGCTTTATAAGGCAATAGGAGGTATTGCCCATTTTGCTTTCGGGATAGCCGATCAGAGGTTCGCGCTCTTTGTTCTTTGCAAGACCCGCCAGCATGTCGATCTCGCCGCTGAGCAGCTTTTGGTAAAGATCGGTGTAGTCGCCGTAAACGTATTCATATCTCCAGCCGGTGTATTCGGAGAGCTTGCGGTAGTATTCGTAGGCGTAGCCTGTTTTTACCGCGCCTTCCTGCGCGCCCTCCTGAAAGACCTTGTTTTCGTAATAGCCCACCTTGACGGTCACGCTGTCGTCGTCCTGCGGAGCGGCGGCGACCGATAGGACGCACGATAAGGAGATAAGAAGGCAGAGCGCCGCCGAGAGGATACGGGCGCACGCGGCTGCTTGGTTTCGGTGTTGGTTTTTCATATGATTACCCCCGTTTGTGGAGCGCGGGAGGATAGCCCGCTTTTATTCTGCGCACATGGCTGCTATTTCATCTCTCATTTTGAGCAGCTCGGTTATCAAGGGTGTGTAGTCCATTTGAGTTCGGGAGCGCAGCGGCTCGGTTATCTCTACGACGACATTGTACATGGGTGTGAGGGAGAGGTTGCCGGTGACGCCCTTTAAGGCGTGAGCCGCCTCGAACGCGGCGTCGAGGTCGTTTTCCTGCAAGGCGGTTTGCAGCTTGTCAAAGTTCTTTTCTTTGGGAAGCATGTTGATGAGTCTGAGATAGAGCGTTTCGTTGTTGTAGCAGCGCGCCAGACCTTCGCTTGTGTCTGCGCCGAATGCGTTTAATTTTTCGATAGTTACCATTATATTTTACCCCTTTGCTGAAATAATTGCGTTTTTATTTAAAGAATGCCGTGATTTGCGAGTTGTCCATAATGCTGCCGCAGGCGGCTGCCGCACAGTCGAACCATAACTCGCAGGGCTCGGCTTTGTTGACTCTTGAGTATATGCCCGCCCTTATGCGGACGCCTGCCGACAGTGCGTCGAGCTCGCGCTGGATGTTTTCGAACGCCGCGGCGGGATCGTTTATATGTCTGCCGCAGACGAAGAATACGGTTTCGTCTGCGCGGCACGCGAGTCCTCTGTTTTCGGGAAATTCTTTGAGCAGGAACTGCGCGGCTTTTTTGATGACGACGTCTTTGCTATGTGTGCCGCGAGAATCGCTTAAATGATGACAGCCGTCGATTTTAACGGCAAAGGCGTCGATAGGCGTGCGGCTGTCCTTTGGCAGACGGCTGAGGTAGGCGAAGAAGAAATCGCGCTTGTACAGATCTGTGAGCTTGTCCTTTTCGATGGAGCGGATCAGCGCGCGTTCCTCGCTGAGCTCGACGATGCGCTCGCAGCGAGCCAGTATGACCTCGGGCATGCGGTAGGGCTTGGGGATGAAGTCGGACGCGCCCAGGCGTATGCTGCGCACCTCGGCGCTTTTTTCGCTGGTCATTACGATGATCGGTATCTTTTTGAGCGTTTCGTCCGATTTACATTCCTCGAGCACCTGGAATCCGCTCTTTTGGGGCATGAGCAGGTCGAGAAGGATAAGCGAGTACGGCTCTTCCGCCGTGCGAAGCTTTTCCATTGCTATGCTGCCGTTTTCGGCGGCGTCGACGTCATAGTTGAGCGCCAAGATGGCTTGGAGCAGCTCGCGGTTGATGGGTTCGTCGTCTACGACGAGCACCTTGCGCAGTTTTCTGCTTGATTGAATAAAGCTGTTCATATGGTGTTCTCCTTGGTGGGGAAGGGGGTTAGTGAATAATGAATGAAGAATAATGAATAGTGAATAATGGAGGGTCGCTTCGCTCCGATTTGTGTTGCGGTTGGTTGGGTAGAGGCGTTTGGTTCATTGCCAAGGGACTGTGCCGGGCGGCAACAATTTTGTCGCTAGCGCGACAACCCCTTATCCGAGCAATTCGCAGGCGAATTGCCCACCTTCTCCGCGAGGGAGAAGGCTTTCGTGGAGCTATGCGTTTGTGCCTCTTGGTGGGGGATCCTTCGACTATTTCTCTATCGAGAAATTTCGCTCCGCGAACCGCTCAGGATGACAGCGTGTTTTTTGCGGGCGACCGCGAGGGTCGCCCCTACGTGGTGCAATCAACGTATCTGCGCAACCGAAGGGGATCCTTCGACTATTTTGCTACGCAAAATTGCCCTACGGGCACCGCTCAGGATGACAGCGTTTTTTTGCGGGCGACCGCGAGGATCGCCCCTACGGCACCAGCCACTAATACCTAGTACCTAGTACCTAACGTTGCCATCTTGTGGCAACGGGTCAGTCGATGAAGGAGGCTATTGCGGAGACGAGTTCTTCGGGGACGAAGGGTTTGGAAACATGGGCGTTCATTCCCGCGTTGAAGGCGTCGCGCCTGTCGCTTTCAAAGGTGTTGGCGGTGAGGGCGATTATTGGTATCTGCGACACCTCGCCGTCGAGGGCGCGGATGGCGGCTGCCGCCTCGTAGCCGTTCATAACGGGCATTTGGATGTCCATGAGGACTGCCAGATAGGTTCCCGGCTCGGCCTTTGTAAGCTTTTCAATAACTTCTTTTCCGTTTTCGGCGGTGTCGACAACAAAGCCGCTGCCTTTGAGTATCTCGCAGGCGATCTCGCTGTTTATGGGGTTGTCCTCGGCGAGCAGCAGCCTGATTCCGCTGAAATCGCGCTCGGCGATATCGTCGGTTTTTTCTATCGCTTTGATATCCTCGGCTTTTGCGTGCGGGAAGCTGAGAGTTATGGTGAACGTGGTGCCCTTGTCCTTTTCGGATTCGACGGATATGGCGCCGCCCATGAGCTCTACAAGGCTTTTGGTTATCGTCATTCCCAGACCCGTGCCCTGAAGGCGGCTGACTGTCTGGGTGCGCTCGCGCTCGAACGGCTCAAAAATGCGCTCGACGAATTCGGGGCTCATCCCTATGCCGGTATCTGACACCGTGAAGACGTAATGACCCGTTTTTGCGCCCTTGCCGTTTTGCCTGAGCTTGATGTTGATCTTGCCGCCCTCGGGAGTGAATTTGTAGGCGTTGGAAACAAGATTGAGCAAAATGCGCGTGACGCGGCTTTTGTCGCAGATGACGTATTTATCGGTGATGTGTTCATAGGTCGCGGTACATTCGATGTTCTTGGTCTGCATTTGCAGCGCGAATACACCGATCACCTCGTCTATAGTTTGGCAGAGGTCGGCCGGGGCTACGCTGAGCTCGACCTTGCCGCTCTCGATGCGGCTCATGTCGAGTATATCGTTGATGAGCGACAAAAGCTGTTTGCCGCTGTAATCTATCTTTTCAAGGTATTCCCTGATGTTGTCGGGGAGGGATTCCTCTTTGAGCGCGAGCGCCGTGTAGCCGGTGACCGCGTTCATCGGGGTGCGGATGTCGTGGCTCATGTTGAACAGGAAGCTGGTTTTGGCGCTGCTTTCGCGTTCGGCGCGCAGCCGCTCAGCCTCCAGCACCTTCTCGCGCTTTTTGATTACGGCGAATATGCTGAATATTATGATCAGCGCGCAGAGGATAAGTCCGTCCTGGACGAAGATGTTGCGCGTGACCTTATTGCCGAAATCTTCGATGTGATCGGCGGCTATCTCGTTGGCTTCCTCAAGCTCTTCGACGCCGGGCTTTTCGGGGTTGCGCATTATTAGCTGCGTCTGCGCCGCCTTTACCTCTTCGGTGGTTTCGGCGACGTTAGCATTGGTGGAGCGGTCGATCCATGAGGTGGATACGATTATCACAAGGACGAAGAGAATGACCCAGACGATCTCGCTTTTGCCAAAGCGGCGCGTGTGATCGCGCTGAAGCAGGATGCGGAAAATGAGGATGCCCAACACGCTCCACACTATAAGTATGAGGTAGGATTCGGTGGCGAGGGCGTTTTTGGCGCGTATGAACGGCATGATGTAGAAGAAGGCGAACGCCAGCGATATGACAGCGCCGCATATGCCGAATACGGCGGTGCTTCGTTTGCCCTCGCGCTTGCCCGTGACAAAGGCGCAGATGGATACGTAGGCGTAGACGATGACCGTGCCGACGGTGGTTATGTCGACTATCCAGCCAATGGCGGTGCGTCCGAAAAGCGGGATGAATACGGAGACCGCGGCGATAACGAGTACCGCGACCCACGGGGTGCCGTCCTTTTTTTGACGGGAAAGGGGCTTGGGAAGCATGCCGTCGGAGGACATCGACATCATAAGGCGGCTGAGGGCGTGATAGTAGCCGATGATGCAGGTGATGACCGCGCAGAACGCCGAACAGCCGAGCAGAACGAGTCCGGTGTTGCCGAGCGCCTGCTGCGCGCTGTAGAAGGTGGGGATTCCCTGAACGCCGTCCAAAGACGCGAGCGCCTTTATATAGTCGCCCCAGCCCGCGTAGCCGTCGGGGTGTACCATTGCCGCGCAGAGCGCGAGCATGACGTATGACAAAAACGAGCAGAGAAGCGAGATGATAAGTACGGGGGTTATCTTTTTACGCGAGAATTTGAACTCTCCCGTAGAGTGGGCGATGGATTCAAAGCCTATGAACGCCCAGGGCGTGAGGATGATTATCTCGAGGAACTGGGACGAGGGGCTTTCGTCGGAGCGGAGCAGGGGGGATAGTCCGGAAAAGCCGCCGCAGTGTATCACTATCGCGATGAAGCAGGCGGTGATGCCGAGAAAAAGAATGACGCCCGCGAAGGTTTGCAGCCACATCGCGATTTTTTTGCCGGCTAAGAAGATAAGGGCGAGGATAGCCGTGAGCGCAAGTGAAAGGAGCACCTCGCCGGTGTATACGGTGTAGCTTGCGAACCGATAGGAGAAGCCGAAGCAGAACAGGTCGCCGAACAGGCAGCGGACTATCAGCGAGAGGGCGGTGGTGTTTGCCCACGCGATGGCTATATAGGTGAGGATGAGTATCCATCCGCACAAAAAGCCGTGGTCGCCGCCGAGTATCTTTTTTGTGAAGGAATAGGAACCGCCGGCGTCGTGGTGACGCTTCATGAGTTGGCTGTAGTTTGCGCCGATAAGCATCATGATAGCGGTGCCGAAGAACAGTCCGAGCATTATTCCGAGAGGTCCCGATACGGGTAGGAAGGTGGTGCCGGGCATGATGAAAGCGCCCCAGCCTACGGTGCAGCCGAAGGATAATGCCCATGCCGTGGGCAGGCTGATGTATTTGGTAAGTTTGATATGCGGCTGGGAGCCGTCGTGGTTAAGCATTGGTCGCTCTCCTTTTTACGCGCATTTTCCGAGGGAGCTCCATCGGGGCTTCGCCGCCGCGGATCCCGCGTTGAGAACCGTTTGAGGTGCAGCGATATGACAAAAAGGTATATATATTAGTATTATAATATATTTTATAAAAAAACACAACAATTTTTTGCATGTTTATTAATGTTTATCAAAAATCTACAAAACCATTTTATAAGAACAGCCGCGCACCCGAAAATGCGCGGCTTGATGTTTGTAAACGGTATTATTTTTTCTTTTTGTCTTTGTTTTTCTCTTTTTTGGTTTTTTCTTTTTGGCGGGAGATCAGGCGGTCGAGCTTATCCATTTGCTTTTTGGTGCGCTTGAACGCGTCCTTCCACGAGCTTGCCGCGTTGAAGATGCCGCCGATAACGGGAATGCCCGATTTGTCGAGGCGGTGTATCGCCTTTTTGATGTTGTCGACGGAGGCGTAGTCGCTGCGAACGACGAAGAGCGCGACGTCGGTGATCTCGTTAAGGCGGAGCGCCTCGGCGTCTACTCCTATGGGAGCGGCGTCGATGAGGACATAGTCGTAGTTTTCCATGACCTTTGAGATAGCGCCCAGCATGGCGTCGTTGAAGTTGTCGGGCACCTTTTCCAGAATGACCGGAAGCAGGTCGAGGCAGCCGTTGATGTGGAGCACCGCGTCAAGCTCGTCGGAATCGCCGCGGTACAGGGCGTTGAGGGTCTGCTCGTAAAGCAGTTCCTCCTTGAACAGCGTGCCGAGCTGCGGGTTTTTGATGTCGCAGTCGATGAGCAGCGTCTTTTTGCCGAGCTCCGCGATATGGAGCGCGACGTTGGCGATGATGCCCGTCCTGCCCTCTTTGTATTTTGAGGAGGTGATGTAGACCCTGCGCGCCTTTGCCTGCTCCATGCGGTTTATCAGCATGTGGGCGAGCGACTTGAAGTCGTCGCGGATAGCCATGTCGTCGCGGAAAACGGAACGCGTGCGCGCGTAGGTCTTGTCGAACGGCAGCACGGCGAGCAGATCCATGTCGAAGACCTCCTCGATATCGATGCCGTTGATGACGGTAGCCGCGAAGATGAAGCGGAGCAGACAGAACGCTACGCCGATGATAGCGCCGAATAGCGCGCCGTAGACCCACGTGGAAACACCGATGTTTCCGCCGACGATGAAGCTTGCTTTGGGCTTGTTGATGACGGTGATCTTACCGATCTTCATTGTGGCGGCGAGGTTTTTGTTTGAGGTCTTGATTATCTGATCCATGATCTCGGTGCCCTCGCGCTCGCTGCGCCACAGGAGGTTGAGCTCGATGATCTCGGTTTCGTTGTAACGGCTGATGTTCAGGTTTCCGCCTATGGTGCCGGCGGATACTCCGCGGAGCTTAAGGTTGTTTATTACCTCTTGAAGGTTGTTGCGGCTTTTGATGATGTAGATAGCATCCTCAGTGAGAGTGCGCGCGGTGTCGACGTCGGTTTTGTACGGATAGTTGGAATCCGCGCTGAAATAGCCTTTTTCGTTTTGTGCCACAATGGCTATCGACGCCGAAACGCTGTACTCTTTTGTCATTTCGCCGCGCACGTATCCGAAAGCGATGAACGAAATGCCCGCCGCGAATCCGACAAGGGTGAACAGCACGATGATACGCCAGCCCTTTAGCAGATGATAAAGAATATCACTTTTTTTCAACGGTGTTTTTTTGCTGCCCATTTACTTTTTTCTTCCTTTTCCTGAGATAAAGTATAACGCGGATGGTGATGAAGATTAATAGCGCGGCGCCCAAGGCGCAGCCGATTATTAGCACGGTGTCCCAAGTTGTCCAGGTTTTTGTTACGAACGACTGCATGCCGCTTTGATCCCTGACGGTGATCTTTTTCTGCGATGAGCTGTCGCCGTTGGTTTCGAGCATGTAATCGCCGGGCTCGATGCCCTCTGTGAGATGGTCTGAACCGTTGCCGTCCCATTCGTCCACGACGTCGCCCTTGCTGTTGAGCAGCCGGAAGGTGAAGCCGGAGACGCTGTTGCCGAAGATCTGATCCTTGACGTCGATGGTGAGGCGGATGATGTAGGCGGTCTGCTTTACAGCCGCTACGGCGCTGCCCTGGATGTTGCCGTCCTTGTCGACCGTCAATTTAACGTTGGTAGCCTTTGTGCGGTAGGGCTCGGGCAGCTTGTTGAGGGTGATCGTGTATTCCTTGTCTTTGTCGAGGTCGGTCACGGTGAGCATGCCATTGGCGTCGGTCTTGAGAGCGCCCTTGTCGGTCACGGTGTATTCGCCGTCCTTGATGGGCTCTTTGCTGTACTCGTCGTTGAGGGTGAGGGTGATCTGTGTTTTCTCACATTCGACCACAACGGCGTTTTTCTCTGCCGTGTCGGTCAGCTTGACTTCGGCGTCGATCTTTGTCAGGTTGCGCGCATAGTATTGCGCGGGGGTTTTCTGTGACAAATAATACTTGCCGAGATACAGCTTTTTGCTGCTGCCCACTCCGTTTTTGTCGCACTTTATCTCATCGACCTTTTGACCGCTTTTATAGCGGACGGTGCCGTCGAGCGTTTTGATGTCCTCGGAGGCGTAGACCTCGTAGACCTCGTCGCCGACCTGCTTTTTGGTAACGGAGTCGATATTGCGGACGAAAATGTGGTTTTTGCTGGGCGAGAAGGGTATCTTTACGAGATACGGCTCCGGCCAGTCGGCGGGCTCGGTGACCTCAAAATCGAGGTTTTCAGCCTTGCCGTAGCCCGCGGGAGGGGTGAGGTTGTGGAACGAGTACCAGCCGCGGGTGATTTTTTCGGGCAGGTAGAAGGTTCCGTTTTTGGTGGTTTTGTATTGCTTGTACTCGATTTTTTCGGGGTAGTAGGTGTGCAGGTTTTGCAGACCGCCCGTTCCGTTTTTATCGGCGTAAAGCTCGAACAGCACGCCGTCTTTTTTGATGACGTTGTCGGTTTCTTCGTCGACTATGGTCACGAATACGGCGGCTTTGTCATGACCCTCGTCGGGGTGTGCGTCGGTGGGTATCTCGGTGCCGGGGTCGTCGTCGCCGCCTCCGCCCCCGCCGCCTCCGCCGTCGTTCGGCGGTTCGTCATACTGGTGGTCGTTTAAATGTTCGTTGTATATGGTGGTCGTTTGGAAGTCGTCGCCTACTTCATAGTCGATACCGTAGGCGTCGGCGACGGAGGTGTTTTTGTTCTTTTCTTTGTTGAGCTGTGTGAGGTACAGCAGCAGAAGCATCAGAACAAGCAGGATGACAAGCAGCACGCCCGCCATTATATCCGTTGCGGATTTCCAATAATCTTCTTCGCTTATTTTACGTTTTCTCGGTCTTTTCATGATACCCCCCTTTCTGAAATGATAAGGTTTGAGTATGCGGATAATGAGCGGTTATTCCGCGTCTGAGGTGTATTTCATCAGTTTTGCGAAGTCGGCTTGCGACATTTCGGGATACAGATGGCTGCCTCTGCCGACGAGACATCCGTACTTTTTGACGTCGGCGAGGGTCTTTGCCGAGGTGATGCCCTCGCAGGTAACGGTGAGGTGAGCCTTTGCCGCCTGTTCAAATACGCTTTCGACGTCGCTGTCGGCGGAGATGAGGTCGAGATCAAGACAGAGCTCATCCGCGTCGACCTTGCCGAGCTTGACGAAGTTGCCGGTGAAGTTGCAGATGTTGACCTTATAGCCGTTCTGCAGGAATTCTTTTTCTGCTTTTTTTGCCTCGTCGTGGCAGATGATGTAGGCGCTTTCGTCGATAGCTACCTCGAGGTTGCGCGGCTCAAGTCCGTATTCGTCGACAAGCGACTGGATGGTATCGAACGCGTCGATAGCCAGAAGGTCGGTTTTGCGGATGTCGAGCACGATGGGGACGGGGTGAACGCCGCTGTCGATCCAGTCGCGCAGCGTGGAGCAGACCTGATCCCAGATGTGCTGGTCGAGCTTTGCGATAAAGCCGTCGGACTCGACTATGGGGAGATAGACCGAGGGCTGCACTCTACCGAGCACGGGATGGTTCCACTGCAGCTTGCACTCGGCTTTTACGACGTTGCGGTCGGACAGGTTGCACACGGGCTCGAGCATGAAAGTGAACTCGCCGTGGCGCAGACCCGAAAGGATGTCGATCATCATTCGCTGCTCCTGAGCGGGATCCACGTTCTCGCGGCTGAGGCTCATTGTGCTGTTGGTGCGGATGATGTTGAGCGTTTCTATCATTTTTTCGGTGTTGAGGTACTGCTTGGCGCGTATCTGCTCATCCGCCGAGGGCTGGATGTAGATGTGGAATTTTTCGGTGAACATGGAGTATTCGCGCAGCATGATGTTCCACACCAGCCTGTAGGCTATGTTGAAAAGAATGGAGAGGATAACGCCCGCGATAGAGGTGTAGAACGCCGTGGAAATACCTTGCAGCAGGTTTTCGATACTTTCCATCGTGGCTTCGGCGGTGGTGAAGGCGACGGTGCTGATACCGGTAACCAGTCCGAGGAAGGTACCGAGCAGACCCAGAGCGGTGAGGATACCGGAGATCTGCAGCACGACGCCGCGCCAGCTGTGGATAGAGAGGCTCTCGTCGTTGATGACGTCCTCGATATCGCTGATGACTACGCCCTTTTCCTCCTGATCCTTCACCATGTCCATATAGGTGTCGAACATGTCGTCGAGCCTTTTTTGCCTGAAAAACGGCTTGACGCTTGTGACAGCCGTCCAAACGTTGTCGGCGTTGACCTCGCGGGAGAGGTCGATGCTGTCCTGTCCGGTTTTAAAGCCGTCGCAGTATAGGAGATTTGGCACAAGACCGAACGCAAGACCCGCGGCAATGGTCGCGGTCATGACGCCGATTATCAGCACGGAAAGGAAGTCCGGCGCCAAAACAGCGAGCAGTACGCAGATGGCGAGGAATACCAAGCATAGGATGATGATTACTTTTTTCATTTTTCCTCCTGAGGCAATGTTTCAAAAAGTAAAAAATGAGGTTTCATGTATTAGTCTGAAACTGTTTTTTGCATAATTAGAATAATATAATATTATAGCAAATTTTTTACTATCGTGTCAATAGTCGGGGAATAATGTTTTTTTATAATATTTGGTATACGGCTTTTATTCGGCGTAAAAAAGCTGAACGACCCCCATTATCAAACATCATACCCAAGAAATACTATGGGGTTTATTTTTTGATTATGTCACGCAGGCGGACAGAGCCCCATTTGAAGGCGTTCCAAGGAATGTCGGATTTGTTATAGACGTCGAACCAGAAACCCTCGAGCACTATGTCATGCTCGGAGACGCCCGAGAAGCTGTCTTGTGTGAAAAGGATAAGCTCTCCGCGGTAGGTGCCGTCGACTATACCGGTGAAATCTATATCGAGGTCTATCGAGTTTTTGCCGGGCTCGATGACGCCTACGTCGGTGCAGATGCCTGAGCCGATCTTCCTGTCGTAAACGTCGTAGAAGCCGATGCGTATTTTGGCGTGCTCGACCTTTATTTCGGAATCGATAACGACCCTTGCGGACGCGTGCTCACCGTTACTGAATATATTTTCATCCTTGCCGAGAAATTCTATGGACTTAAAGGTCATATAGCGCGTGTTTTCGACCCTGTTGTAGCGCTTGGCGTTTGTGAGGTCGACGAATGAGGATCTGTCCTTTTTTTGGATCTGCGAATAGATGGCTATTGCCTCGTCTACGTCGCCGTCAAAAACGATCTTGCCGTGATCCATTACCACGCAGCGGTCGCAAAGCTGGCGGATGGTGTTCATATTGTGGCTTACGTAGAGGATGGTTTTGCCCTCGGAGGAGGACACCTCGCTCATTTTGTTAAGACACTTTTGCTGGAATTTGACGTCGCCTACGGCAAGCACCTCGTCCATTACGAGGATGTCGGCGTCGAGGTGAGCGGAGACGGAGAACGCGAGCTTTACGTACATTCCCGAGGAGTAGCGCTTTACGGGGGTGTCGATAAACTTGCGGCACTCGGAAAACTCGATTATCTTCTCGATCTTGCTGTCGACCTCGGCGCGGCTCATGCCCAGAATGGCGCCGTTGAGGTAGATGTTTTCGCGGCCGGTGAGCTCCTCGTGGAAGCCTGTGCCGACCTCGAGCATCGAGGACACTCTGCCGTCGACGTAGATCTTGCCCTCGGTGGGCGCGGTGATGCGCGAGAACACTTTGAGCAGGGTGGATTTTCCGGCGCCGTTGTGGCCTATGATGCCGATTTTTTCACCTTTGTAAATAGTGAGATCGATGCCGTCGAGCGCCAAAAAGGTGGCGTTTTTTTCGTGGAACTTTTTTCCTATTACGGCGTTGGGATCCTCTTTGCCGCGTTTGCGCGCGAGCCAGCTTTGAATATCGCCCTGAAGGGTGCCGCCGCCTATAACGCCGAGGCGGTATCTCTTTTTTAATCCGACGATTTTTACCGCTATGTCTTGTTCTGATCTGTTCATATATCACACCGTATCCATAAAGGTCCTTTCGACCTTGTTAAATAGCATTATTCCGATAAGTAAGACTATGACGGACACACCCCAGCTTATTCCCCAGAAGAGGAAGGGAGTGGTTCCCGAGCCGAGCCAGCCATAGCGCATGAGCTCGATGACGGGCGAAACGGGGTTGCACATCATGACGTTGTACATTTTGTCTGAAAGCGACGACGCGCTGAGAATAACGGGGGAGAAGTACATCCACAATTGCAGACCGAAGCTTACCATGACCTGGAGGTCGCGGTATTTTGTGGTGAGCGAGGAGATGATGATACCGAAGCCCGTGCCGAGCACCGCGAGGTTGAGCACCAGCAGCGGAGTGAGCGCGGCGACCCATGTGATGTGTACATTTGCGCCCTGAAGTATGAATACAAGCAGGAAGCCGAGGAGGATCAAAAACTGTATCACAAAGTTTATGAGCGATGAGATCGCCGAGGCTATGGGCGAGGTCATGCGCGGGAAGTAGATTTTTCCGAACAGTCTTGCGTTGGAAAGGAAGGTGTTTGCTGTGCTTGTTACGCAGGCGGAGAAATAAAGCCACGCCACGTTGCCCGACATGTAGAACAGAAGCTCGGGCACGCCGTCGGTGGATAGTCCCGCCATGTTGCCGAAGACGATAGTTTGAACGATGGTGACAAACAGAGGTTGGATGACGAACCACAGCGGTCCTAGAATAGTTTGTTTGTAGCGGGTGGTGAAGTCGCGTTTGACAAACAGCCACACAAGGTCGCGGTAATGCCAAACCTCTTTAAGCTTTAAGTCGACAAGCTTATGGTCTGATTCGATTATTGCTGTCCATTTTTTTGACAAACCATTTCCCTCCGATCTATTTGTTCTGTGTTTTGTGATACAGCTTGATTATGAACTGCGGACAAAGCTTTGCAAGCTTGCCGCGGAACCTCGCTTTCTTTTTGGAGCGGAGCTTCGAGTTGTAATACTCTTTTCCGCTTTGCGGCGGAATGGGGGTGAAGTCATAATCGAAGTTGTTCTTTTGGCGCTGATATGACGCTGTGTATTCTTCGTTTTCGAGCACGCCCGAAAGCTGCGCGATTTTTTCATCGTCAGGCAGATCCGACGAGAGGATTTTGTCGGTCACCCAGATGCCCGCAAGCAGGATCCTTCCGTCTATGACGTGGTTGAGCTTGTCGGTAAGGGTGTTGTGATCGCGGCAATGATCGCGCACATAAAGGTTGACCCTCAAAAGCCGCGCAAAAGCTTCTTTTCCGCTGTATGAGGTGATGGAGCGCGTGCCGTATTTTATATAGTGATAATCCAAATCGTCGATGAGAACGACCGACTTTGCCTTGTGCATATATTGGATGACGAGCATGGTGTCGGAGCCCTGCTTGACGTCTTCTTCGATGCGCAGAGGCTTGAGCAGCTCGGAGCGGTACACCTTGGCGTAGAAATAATTGAGCCGGCGTTCCTCGAGCAGGGTCGGGATCCAGTCCTGCAGCTCGGCTTCGCTTATGAAGGTTTCGCCGCGCGGGGGCGTTTCTGCCGTTTGGACCATGTCTTTTTCGCGCAGGTACTTTACGCGGGAGATGGCGAGGTCGGCGTTGTATTTTTCGATGGCGTCCACCAGATGGCGGAGGTAATCGGGGGTGACGATGTCGTCGCCGTCGACGAAGGCGGTAAGCGGAGTGTCGATGTGTTGGAGCGACAGATTTTTGATTCTTGCGATACCGATATGCTCGCTCGCGATGACCTTTATCCGCTCGTCTTCCGCTGCGCGCTGACGGCAGATCTCGAGGCTGTTGTCCGAGGAACCGTCGTCGAGAACAAGCAGGCAATAGTCTGTAAAGGTCTGCGCCTTCATGCAGTCGAAAAATCGGGGAAGATATTCGGCTATGTTATATGTGGTCACTATGACTGTCAATTTACAGTCCATGCGGTCATTCTTCCTTTCCGAGAAGTGATATGATTTGGTTTGTTATCTTGTTTTCGTCGAAAAAGCTCTGCCTCGCTTTTGCTTTTTCACGGTATTCAGAAAGCAGTTCGGAATGTTCGACGATTTGCTTTAGTCCGTTATACAATCCTTCATCGCTGTTTTTTACAAGTATTCCGTATTTTCCGCCGTCCAAGATCTCGCGGGGACCCGTACAGTCGGTGCTGAGCACCGGTACCCCGAGGATGAGCGCTTCCGCGACCGTGAGGTTGAAGCCCTCGTAGTAGGATGAGCACACCAGCAGGTCGGCGTTTTTTATGTAGGGGTAGGGGTTCTTTTGCAGCCCGTGAAGCGTGATATAGCTTTCGGCGTTACGATCCTTTACCGCCTTTTGGAATTTTTCGTAATCTTCTCCGCCGCCGACGATTGAAAGGGAGATATCGGCGCCTTCATTGTGGAGCTTTGTCACGGCGTTTATCAGTCTGAGCTGACCCTTTGAGCTGTCGTGAAGCCGCGCGACGACTGCCGCGTGAAGCTTGGCGCGGGGATATTTTTCGGGCGGGGTTTCCTCAGCCAGCGCGCGTATCCTTTCCGCGGGGAGCAGATTGTAGATAGTGGCGAGGTTGCCGGTGTCGCCTACTGTTTCGATGAAACCTGCCTGCGCTTCGTTTGAAACGCAGATAACTCGGTCGAAGGATGAGTATGCGGCAAACACCTCGCCGGCGCTGCGAAAATTGTTTTGGAAGCCCTTTGCTCTGCGGAAATCATTGTGCACCCACGCAAGGTGAACGGCGGCGCGGTCGGTTGAGCCGCTTATGATCTTTACGGGAAGTCCCCTGAAAAAAGCGATCTCAACGTCGAATTTCTCTTTTCCTACATAGTAGTTGTAGAGCTGCTCTGCCTTTGCGCGGGTCTCCCACATGCCGTCGTCGTAGTATTTGCTGCGCAGATACGGGAGCTTTTGCCCGAGGTGCGCTTTGTATGGCTTGTGTATCAGGCGAACTTTGTCCGAGAGCTCGTATTGCAGATCTGTTTTATTGTCCAGCAGCATCAGGGTGACGCTGTTGCCGAGCGAATCGAGCTTGTTGGCGAGGGTGACCGCCATTTTTTCCATCCCGCCTACGACCAAGGACGGCAGAACAAAGAGTATTTTTTTCATTTTTTGCCTTTCGATAAATCAGTGGTTTCGCATTTTGCGGTATAGCTTAAGCAGCGGTTTTGGGATCTTGCCGCGCATTTTTTCTTTTTTGGCGTCGTTTTCGGCGTCGCGGTAGACCGCGGCGGTTTCGTCGATATACGCGAGCGCTTCATCCGGTGGGATGACGCGGAAATAAAGCTCGGAGGCTTTGTCTTTTTGGCGTTCGTAGGAAGCTGAGTATTCTTCGTTTTGAGCGACCTGCGACGCTCTTTTGTGCTTTTCGTTTGTCGGAAGCGGCGCGCCCGCGATACGCTGGAGCGCGGCTCTGCCGGTAAACAGGATCCTGACATCTATCGCTTCTTCCATTTCAGGGGTGTAAAATCCTTTGCGGCGCATCAGGTCGCGGACATAGAGGTTGAGGCGCAGCAGCCGCGAGAAGTATTCGTCGCCCTTGTATGAGGTGACCGAGCGGCTTTTGTAGCGTATGTAGTTGTAGTCGTAGTTTTCGATGACCGCGATGCTGTTGATTTTTACGACATACTGGCAGTTTATTACGGTGTCGCTGCCCTGCATCACGTCGGGCTCGACGCGGACGTCTTTCAGCGGTTCGGTGCGGTAAAGCCTGCCGTACAGGTAATTGAGCCTGTTTTCGGCGAGCAGAGCCGGAAGTACTTGGCGTATTTGTTCACCTTCAAACAGCTCTTCGCTGCGCGCGACGAAACGCGAGGTCTCTTCAAGCGCTTCATTGCGGAAAATGACGTTTGAGATGACCATATCGGCGTTGTATTTATGCTGCGCGTCAATCAGATGCTTAAGGTAATCTTTGTCGAAATAATCGTCGCCGTCGAGCGAGGTGGTGAAGGGAGTGTCGAGCATTGACAGGGCGATGTTCCTCGCCTGCGATATGCCGACGTGTTCCAAATGCACTACGCGGATACGGTCGTCTTGTGCGGCGTGATTTTCGCAGACGGACAGACTGTTGTCGGTTGAGCCGTCGTCGATGATAAGCGCCATGTAATCCTCAAAGGTCTGAGCTTTAAGGCACTCGAAAAACCTTTCGAGATACGGCGCGATGTTATAAACGGTAACTATGATGGTGATAAGTCTTTTGCTCATTTGGTTTTCTTGTCCTCAAAAACACCGGCGATCTGTTTTAACGCTGTGTTGTCGTCAAAAAACTTGATCCGGCGGGTGGTCATTACTCTGTATTCTTTCAGCAGCGCGGGGTCGTCATAGAGCTTTCTGAGCCCGTTAAGCAGAGCGTCCTCGCTGTTTTCGACAAGCAAGCCGTATTTTCCGCCGTCGAGGATCTCGCGCGGGCCGGCGCAGTCGGTGCTCAATACGGGGATACCCAGAACCATAGCCTCGGCTATAGTGAGGTTGTAGCCCTCGGAGTAGGAGGCGCAAACAGACAGGGTCGCGTCCTTCATGTAGGGGTACGGGTTGCTGCCGCCTTCAACGGTGAAAATGCAGTCCTCGGCGCCGAGCTCGCGGATATAATCATCGACGGGCTTTTTTTTGCCGCCGCCTACGTAGAGGAGAGAGATGTCCTTGCCCTCTTTTTTGAGCGCGGATATACAGCGGAACAGCCTTTCATAGCCCTTGAGCTTGTTGAATCTGCCGACCGTAACAACGTGAAAAGCCGCTTTGTTTACTTTGACATCCGGCTCCTGAGCCGCCTTTTTACGGATTTGATCGAAGGGCAGCATGTTGTATATCGTTGTAACGTTTCCCGTGTCGCCGACAACGTTGATGTAGCTTTGCCTGGCGGCGTTGCTGACGCAGACGATGTTGTCCATTTTTTTGTAGAGCTTTATGTATTTATCCCAGTTTTCGGGGATAGCGTCTGTTTGGTTTTCCATATCGTGGTGGATCCACGCTATCTTTTTTGCGCGTTTGTTTGTTGAGCCGCCGACTATCTGAACGGCAAGCCCGTGGAAAAACGCTATTTCCACGTCGAATTTACCTTTTACGTAGTATTTGTAGAGTTTTTTGGGAGAGGCGCGAAGCTCCCACATGCAGTCGTCATAGAATTTGTGGCGGATATAGGGGATCTTTGCGCCGAAGTGTTGGTTGGGCGCTCTGTAAATAAAATGAACGCGTTCGTCCAGATCGCATTTAAGGTCGATCATCGGCTTCCATGTTACTATGGTGACGTCATATCCGCTGCTGACAAGCTTGTTGGCAAGCGTTACCTGCAAGCGTTCCGCGCCGCCGATCCGCAGCGATTGTATAACAAACAGAATTTTTTTCAAGATTACCCCCGTTAGTTTTTGCAAAGGATCATACTATTTTTCAGTTTTCTGTACACGCTCATAAGCAGCTTGTTTTGCCTGAGCTTTTCCTTTGAAGTTTCCTTTTTGCGAAGTTTGATTATTGCTTTGGCGTTTTTTGATTTGAGGATTTCCAGCTTATCTTTTGCGTCGTCGCGCACCTGCGCGGTGGGGAGAAAAGCGGTTATTTCGGGACGGCTGAGGATATCTTCTATATACTCTTCCTGTTCTTTTTTTGACAGACCCCAAAGCGGATTGTCGAAGCGCGAGGCTGTGGAGTAGATCGCCAGCACAAAGGTGGTGTCGTAGTGAGTGCGGATGTCGCCGCCGTACACGCCCCAGCCGGTGAGTGTGTTTATCAAATGTGTATAGTAGCGGATGACGATGTTGATGTAGTCCTTCGGGAATTTGCGCTGAACGTCCTCCGCGGTGTTTTCAAGGTAGTTGTAATAAGCTTTGTCTGTGGACGCGGCACTGTTGATATGGTTGAAAAAATCGAGGTTGAACATCGCGTCCTGACAGCGCCTTGTGTCGGAAAAGCGGACGTTGTGCTCCGCAGCGACGCTGCGCTTGTAGAGCTTGTTCCACGGCACGTCGAAGATCGTGGTGGTGGGGAAGAAGGTCATTATGTTTTCGCGGCACTCGCGCTGTGTGTGCAACGCTGCCGCTTTGATATTGTCTGTGCGCGAATATACGGGCTCGCCGCCCTCGCTCTGCTTGTAGTAATTCACGCCGCTGAAAACCACGTCGTAGTTGCCGCTTTTAGCGAGGTCGTACAGCTCGCGGTACATGTCCGGCGAGAACCGGTCGTCGACGTCGGGAAAGGCGAGGTATTCGCCGCGCGCCGATCCTATCCCGAGGTTGCGCGCGGAACCCGCGCCGCCGTTTTCCTTTTCTATATATATGACGCGGTCGTTCGCGCTTTGATAACGCCGGCAGAGCTCGCCGCTGCGGTCAGTGGAGCCGTCGTTTACAAGGATGACCTCGTAATCCGTAAAGGTTTGGGCGAGGATGGAGCTCATGCATTTGTCTATGAATTTTTCGGCGTTGTAAAGCGGAACGATGATGCTGAGAGCGGGCTTATTTTCCATAGCGTATTCCTATCAGTTTTACGGTCGGTGATACTCCGAGGCGCCTGAACAGCACGCCGAGTATCCGCTGATTTTTGCTTTTGAGGTAACGCGAGCTGCGGAAAAACGGCTTGTTTTTTTTGAGCTCGGCTTTTACCCTGCGCTTGTTTTCTTTGTCTTTGAAGCGGCTGCAGTCGACGCAGGCGTCGGTTAGGTAGCCCCAGTAGTATGCGGCGGCGAGCGGCATGGTTTCGGGAGAAAGCTGCTTTTGTTCCATGTACTTTACGCCCGTGACCGCTATCTTTATTTTTGAGCAAGCCTTGCGCGCGGCGGCTTCCTCGTTCGGGGTAGCCGACAAAGAGTCGCGGCGGTTGCGGACGGTGTAGAAAACGCCCTTGTCGAACCATACGTTTTGAGCGCAGGCGATGACTCGGGGCAGCCACTCGTCCTCCTCGTGGTCAATGCCTTCGCAAAAATAAAGATCGTTTTGTTTTAAAAATTCGGTTTTGAATATCTTGTTAACGGGGCAAGTGAGGGTCATTTGGTATTTTTTCTCGAGCACGTGGCGCAGAACGTCGCCGCTGAAAACGCCGTCGAATTCGTATTCGGGCTGTACGGCGTCGATCTCGCGGCTGCCCTCGGTGAAGCGTTCGCGGCGGAAGAAGATGATCTGAGGGTCTGCGGCGAACGCGCGGGATGAAAGCTCGCTGTAGACCTTGCTGCCGCTGAGCATGTCGTCGCTGTCGATAAAGTGAATGAATTTGCCCTTTGCCGCTTTGAGCCCCGCGTTGCGCGCGGAGGACGCGCCGCCGTTCGCCTTGTGGATGACGCTTACGCAGGCGTGGAGGGAAGCGAGTTCGTCGCACAGGTCGGCGCTGCCGTCGGTCGAGCCGTCGTCGACAAGGATGATATCATAATCGCGGAAGGTCTGGTCAAGCACGGAGCCGATACATTCTTCCAGATATTTTTTCGCGTTGTAAACAGGGATGACTACTGTTAGTGTTGTCAATGTGATTCTCCTATGCGCGGAATATTGAGAGAAGCTTTTCGCCGAAGCGGAAGAGCTTGGGGTGTTTGGTGAACATTCGGGTGATGAAGTGATAGTGCGAGGTTTGGGTGAGCCGGTATTCCACAGAGCTGTCGGCGTACATGTGAAAGCGGTTGAAGAGGAGCTCGGGACGGTCGATGATCTGCGCTATCCGCGCGTCGCTGAGCTCGCCGCACATGAGGTCGGCGTTGTTGAGCTGATATATACCGTCCGGCTGCACGCTGAGGTAGTGCAGGATCTTGACGTTGCGCAAATACGAAAAGGAGGCGCAGCAGGAGGTGAGCTGACAGTTCCACGCGCCGTCGAGCTCGGTGATGAGCCTGCGCTTCATTTCGACGGCGTTGAGCGAGTACTGGTCGTGGTGGTTGCCCTCGCTGCGCGTGCGATCCCAATTGGCGTACCAATCCTTGAAAAAAGCTTTTGCGGGCGCGTCATCCTTTGCGAAGATAACGCCGCCGTTGAAATAGCTTTCGCAGCCGGAGAGGTCGAAGCCGCGGGCTTGGGCGCAGCGGCGGATAGCGGCTCCGCCGTCGTCCTGCTCGGCGAGCGGACGGTTTTCGTCGAGCACCAAGCCGAGCGAGCACTCGGGGAGGTCGTCGGAAAAGTCCTCGCAGATGATGGAGTCGGAGTCGATGTAGAGAAAGTCGCCCGAAACGAGGCTGCGCAGGTTGGTTTTGAGATACCTGCTTTTTTCGACCGTGTTAAGGTCTGCCGGAACAGGGAAGGACGCGAGCTCGACGCCCGAGAAATCTTTATATTTGCGCAGCTTGGGCAGGGTCTCGCCGTCTGTTACGATGACCACGGGGACGTGCGGCATGTGCTTTTTAGCCGAGGCGACGGCTATGCGCTGCATGTTGATGTATTCGATTTTATCGGCGCCGACGGTGACGTAAACTATTTTAAACATATTATCCTCGTGTAAATCAATCCCGGCTGCAGGGGCCGAAGTCGTAGCCCGCTTCTTCGCCTTTGTTGATGCAGTCGATAAGGTGGAGCAGGCGTTTGGCGGCGGTTTCGGCGTTCCATACGTCGCGGATGGTTTCGTAAGCTCTTTTCTGCATTTTTGCGCGCAGAGAGCTGTCGCGCATCAGGGCGGTAACGCAGTCGTAAAGGCTGTTTTTGCCGTGCTTGCGGTATATCATGCCGTTTTCGCCGTGTTTTATCAGATAGGGCACGGAGCCGATCTCGCGGCAGGCGACTACGGCGCAGGCGGAAGACATTGCCTCGTTCATTACAGCTCCCCAGCCCTCGTTTTTGTCGGAGGTGAAAAGAAAGATATCTGCCCCTCGCATGTGTTCCAGAACCTTCGCGGGCTCGAAGGGGCCTTTGAAGGAAATGCTGCTTTCAAGACCGAGGGCTTTGACCTTTTCCTCGTATTCCTGCCTGAGCTCGCCGACGCCTATCATCTCTATCTCGAAGGGCAGGCGGTCGCTTTTGAGCTTTTGCGCAAGCGCGATGACCTCTTCAGGGTGCTTGAGCGGTATGAAGCGGCTGACCCAGAGCAGCTTGATAACGCGGTTTTGCTCCTTTGCCTTTTGCAAAGAGGGAAAGTCGATGCTTTCCATTGGCGGAAAGTAGCCCCATTTGTAGGTTTTGTGCGGATAGGCGAAAATGAAGCGGCAGTCGGGCGCGGTGTAGGCGCTGGCGCAGAGCATATGGAGATTTTTTTTGCGGTAGCGGGTGTCCTGCCTCCAGCGCACCTTCCAGGCGCGGGGGTCGAAGCGCCAGCGGAATTTTTTGAAAAACCGTTCGCTGTAGCGGAAGGTCAGCTTGTTGTCGGCAAGGCGCTTTTCGATAAAGGCCTGGGGCGCCGAGCCGAGGATTACGACGTTGCTTTCCGAAGCGAGGCGCATGGCTTCGCTGTACGCCTCGTCGCTTTTGTAGGCGTTGAGCGCATAGGGCGCATTTTCAAGGTTTTTATACCCCATATTGAGGCGGTCTTGCGGGATGGGCTCGGTGGCGACAAAGCGGAAGCCGTCGCCGAGACGGTGCACCATAGCCTCGCAAAAGGGCACCTGATGATGTACTAAAAAATTCGAAAAAAATGTTACGGTCATATCAATCATGTTTTTGGGCTATGCTTTTCAAGGTGTTTTCAAAGGCTGCGATATTGCGTCTTCTGTCGTATTCGCGCAGGGCGCGGGCTCTGCCGTTTCGCGCCATGGCTTCGGTCTTTTCCCGGTCGGAGAAAACGCTGTCGATGTAATTTGCAAGCAGGTATACCGCCGATGACGGGTAGATATACGCTTCGGTTTTATGCTGCGCGAAGTCGGTCACACCGCCCACGTCGGAGGCGACGGTGGGCACGCCGAGAGCCATTGCCTCGGCGAGGGAGTTTGGGGAGTTTTCGATGGTGGAAGGCATGACGAAAACGTTCGCCTTTAGGTATTCCTCCTTCATGCGCTCCTCGCTGAGCGTGCCGAGAAGGATTATATTTTCGCTGAGCCCATAACGCTTTATAAGCTCTTTGATGTAGCGGATGTATGAGCTGTCCTTCAGCTCCTTTTGCGGGAGCGGCTTTTGGATGGGATTGTAGCCCGCCGCGGCGATCTTAAGATCGGGGTATTTGCCCTTGAGCAGGTTTGCCGCTTCGATCAGATAATGGAAGCCCTTTAGCGGATAATAGAACTGGCTTACGAAGATGCGGTACTTTTCGCAGGAGGCAAGGTTCCACCTGCCCTCGTAAAAGGGATCGCGCAGCACGTCGTTGCAGCGGTAGTATTCCGCGTTTTGGTTGTAAAGGCGCAGGATCGCCTTGTCCATAGTTGTTCTGCCTATGAAGTTTTTGGTGAGCGCAAGCGCCTCGCGTTCGGCTTCGGCGCGGCGGTGAAGGATCTTTTGCTCCTGTTTGATATTCTGCCGCCTTAAAAGGTCGCGGAAGGTGTAGCGCTTTATCACGCGGGCGGGCACGCCCTCGGCGTAGTGCAGAGCGCAGGGGTAAAGGACGCCCTGCGCGAACACTGCGGTTTTGTCGAGCAGACCGCGGCTTTTGCACACCCTGAGAACGTCGCGCGCATATGGCTTTTCGGTGCCGAACAGCACTATCGCATCGTAAGGCGCGAGTCCGTTTTGGGAGTTTATCAGTTTGGAACAGCCGCACAGGGTCGCCGTGCGCGCGCCGACCGACAGGGAAACGGGCTCTGCGGGCTCGGTTTTGTATGTTGCGAGGGTCAGTTCAAACTCATCGCTCAGGTTGGCGGCGAGGCTTTTTATCCACGGGGCGCAGCTAAGGGCTCCGTCGGCGACATTTGCGCCGCAAACAAACAACAGCTTCATGTCGTATCCGCCCTTTCCTTCCATTTATCCTTTGCGGGGCGCGGGTATTTGGCGCCCAGTCTTTTTTGAGAGTAATCCTTGCCGTAGACCGCTATCAGGAACAGCGGCATTAAGAAGCACAGGTCGAACAGCCACATTCCCGTGTTGACAAGGGAAAGGACTAAAGGCAGCAGGAAGGCGTAAATCACAAATCCGTAGCCGTCTTTTTCGCAGAACGGCATGTAGAAGGTTTTGTAGATAGCCCTGTACATCAAAAACAGCAGCGCAGCGCCGACCAGACCGTAGTGCGCGAGCGCGTCGAGAATGAACGAGTGACCGCCGGTTACGTTGTTCCCCGAGAAGAAGGTTCCGAACAGCGGGTTTTTCAAAAACAGATCGACCGAGTACATGTAGAGCGAAAACCGGTTGTCTTCAAGGCTGTTGAGCTGATCCTGTCCGCTGAAGATAGCCGTGATCTTCTGCGTTATTTCCTCGTTGCCCGTAAGCTGCCCAACGTAGTTCATCAGGGTTATGAACACGCTGCTGAAAAAGATAACGGCGACGAGAAAAACGATCACCAGCCTGAAAAAGCCCTTTTGGGTGAGGTTGCGCTTTATGAAGAACAGCGCCGAGGTGAACACCAGCAGCGTCAGCGAAAGCGCGTATTCCGCCTGAACGGACACCATAAACAGCAGGACGGTGGGGATGAGCGCGAATATAAGCTTTATTTTGCGGCGCTTGTAAGCGATTATCAGCGCCGGATACAGCAGCACCGCCGAGTATACGAACGAGTAGCCGCCGATGTTTGCCCAATTGAAGAAAATCAGCACGGGGTCGTTGGAGGTTTTGATAGTTGCCAAAATCCTTGCCGCGCCGGGGTTTCTTATGCAGCCGATTATAGTCGTTACCGCGGTGATCGCGTAGGCTACTAAGGTGACCGTGACGTAGACCGATATGGGAAAATCGTTTTTTATAAGATAATAGCCCAAACACAGAGGCATAATAAACAGCAAGGCGCGGTAGCCTATGAGCAGCATGCTGCTTTCATCCGAGATGGATATTTCGAGCAGCTCGAACACGATGAACGGAAGCACCAAAAGAATAAGCTCGCGGATGTTTTGGAGCCTGCACGCGCCGAACACAAGAAGAACTGCCGCGACCACGATAGCCATGTAGAAATATGTGGTCAAAAAGGTGCTCGTTATCTGCGAAACAATTGGCGCTGTCGAGTAGATGATGATAAAGAGAAATATGAAATTTTTAAGCGATACGTATTTTTTTAATACGCTCTTAAAAGTGTTTGCTTTCATTTATTATTTCTCGTTTCGTTTGTTCTTTAATATTGGCAGAAAATCTATGATCTTCTTTGTTTGCGTAAGGTTGGATTTGTTTTTGAGCACGAATTCCCTTGCCGCGCGTCCTTTTTCGCGTCTTTGCGAAAGGGGCGTTGAGAGGATGGCTTTCAGCGCGTTTGCGGCGCCCTCGGGGGTCTCGTCCTCTAAAAGATATATATAAGGGTAATATTCCTTGGGCATTCCCGGAAGCTTTGTGGTGAGCAGCGGGGTGCCGGAAGCCATGTATTCCATGTTTTTTGAGGGGAAGGAGTACTTGGTGTACTCGGGAGCCGTGGGGCGCGGATTTACGAGCAGCGCGGCGCGCTGTTCTTCCTCGACGATCTCACTGTTGGGCTTGACGCCCATATAGCGGAGATTGGGATGGCTTTCGCACAGCTTTAGCAGCTCGTCAAGGAAATCGCCCCTGCCGTATACGCGCAGCTCGGCGTTGGGGAGGTCTGCAAGCAGGAAGCCCTCGACCAAGTAGCCGATGCCGTATTTGCCCTGAATGTTGCCGGCGTAGATCATGACCTGCTTGCCGCTTTCGGCTTCGTAGGGCTCGCCCGTGCTTTGGGGCGGCACCTTTGAGTCGCACTGACCCTCGATTACGAGGTGCGGCTTGTTTTTGGGGTTTGCCGCGGTGTTCATGTATTCGGTGAGGAAAATGTAGCCGTCGAAGCGGCGCAGCAAAAAGTTGCTGATCTTCTTGCGCGCTCCGCCGGAATCGAACATGTCGGGCAGGTCGGTGACTATCGCGGTTTTTTTGATGCGCCTGAGCTTGCAGGCGATGATGAACGCGAAGGCTGTGGCGGTGTTGAGAAAGTCGCACACCGCGTAGGTCTCTTTGTCTTTTTTTGACCTGAGCACGCCGAAAAGGGTGCCGAAGAATATCATAAGGTGGCGTATGCCGGGGTAATTTATGGTGGTGATGTAGTGGAAATGCGCGCTGCCCTGCTGCTCGTCCTGTTCGCGGACAAGCTTGCGGGCGGTGACCGCGCGATTTACGGGCAGACCTGAAAAGCACCGCACCTCGGCGCCGTTTTCGGCAAGACCGCGGATGACAAGGCTGTGGTACTTTTGGTCGGGCTGCATAGCCGAGGCGTTACGCTCGCTCATTATTCTGTTGTAGGTCTCGTCGGTGCAGTTGGAATATCCGTATAGAATCCGCATTACAGCTCTGCATATCCTTTCAGCTTTATGTCGTCGTTTCTGAAATCGGGCAGGGGATAGCCTATGGGGAAGCCGCCCTCCATGCCGCGGCGGTCGATGAGTACGCCGTCTTTGTCAAAGTCGGGATGGACCATTATTTCGGTGTTGTCGGGGATCACCGAGTCGCGTATGTCCATAACATAGGCGAAGTATTCGGTGGTGACAAAGCCCTGACGGCGCAGCCAGCGGTTGTATCTTTTTTTGACGATACGCTTGACCGTATTGATGCTGCCCAGATTGCGGTGGAGCCGCATTTTGTTTATGCCGTGTGCCTTGCAGACGCGCGCGGCTATGGGGGCGATGAACACGCCCGTGTGGATGTGGTGGTGCGAGTCGGCGTGGGTGAGCTTTACGCCCGCCGCCTCGAGCTTGCTTATCTGCGCGTCAAGCTCCTTTGCTATCGCCGCTTTTTCCGCTTTTTTCAAGGGGCTGGTGCGGCGCTTGTTGTATACCTTGTTGAAGACGCCGCCGCTCACGAAGCGGGGGCAGCTTTTGATGTCCTCGGTCAGCGGCTCGCCCTCGGTGAGGTTGAGGTGTACGCCGAGCTTATCGAAGAAGTTTTTTTCGCGCGCGAGGGCAAGCGCCTCGTCGAGGTATTCGCCGTTTGCGAGCACGGTGGTGTTGGTTATAAGTCCATTTTCAAACGCTTGGGCTATGGCTTTTGAGTTGCGTTCGTTCAAGCCGTAGTCGTCGGCGTTTATTATTATCTGCTTTGTCATCCTAATCTCTTCCTCGCTTTCACCCACGCTTTGCCGAGCGTGTTTCGGGCGCCCATTGCGCAGAGATAGTAGCTGTCCATAATGAACGGGGATCTTGTTTTGTAAAGCTTGATGAACTGCCTGTGGAGCTTTACGTCGGTCTCGGCGTGCTCCGCCCACAGCTTTACGTCCCGTGAACCGGTTATGTCGCGGTAAAACCGCATCCTGCTTTTGCGCGGGAAGCGGTTGCCCTTGCGGTACATGTTGGGGATGCAGGTGAAAACGTAGGCGATGTTGCCCTTTGAGAGCAGCGAGAGATCGGTTTTGTCGATACCGAGGGCGTTGTAGAGCTTACAGCGGCAGTCGATGAATTGCATGTTGCGCTCGTAAAGGTCGTCGCGGAAGCGGTTTGCGAGCGTATCCTCGCCCCTGCGTATCCAGTGATAGAAGGGCTTTGTGAGGAAGGCTACGGTTTTTGCTTTTTTGAAGCAGGCGGCGTTGAAGAGCAGATCCTCGCCCGGCACGGAGTTTATTGTGTAGCGGGTTTTGGGAGCTTCCTCGAGCATCGCCCTGCGGTAAATTTTGTTCCACGCGAAATTCAGCGCGCCCGCTTTTTCGAGCTTTATCACCGCCTCGGCGGGGGTGAGCAGGGGTTCCTCGTCCAGCGGGTGCAGAACCGAGGAGCCTGCCTCGGTGTGGTCGGTGAAGTGGGGCAGAACGTACAGATCGCGGGTTTCGCTTTGTCTGCCTGTTTGGTCGATAACATACGCTATATAGCCGGGGTCGGTGACGTCATCGGCGTCGACGAACACGACGTATTCTCCGGAGGCGGCGTCGAGTCCGGCGTTGCGCGCGTCGGCAAGACCGCCGTTTGCTTTGTGCACCGCTTTTACGGCGGCGTGCGCGGCGGCGTAAGCATCGCAGATATCGCCGCAGGAATCGGGCGAGCCGTCGTCGACGAGGATGATCTCATAGCCGGATATGCTGCTGTCGAGCAGGCTGTCGACGCAGTTTTTCAGGTGCTTTTCCGCTTTGTAAACGGGAACTATTACGCTCAGTCGCAGAGCGGTTTCCATATGATCACCTCTGTGAGGTCTTTTCAAATATCGCCGTGTGGACGGCGGCTTGGTTTTCGTAGGTGTAGGGTTTTATGCGTTCGAGGGCGTTTTTGGTCATTTGCTCCCTAAGCGCGTCGTCGGCGAGTATTTTGTTAATGCAGCGGTTGAGCGCATCTTGGTCGCCTACAGCGGTGAGGAAGCCCTCTTTGCCGTCGCGGACGAGCTCTACCGCGCCGACGCAGCGGTCGGTGGCTATGACGGGGCAGCCGTTAGCCATCGCCTCGTTGAACACGAGCCCCCAGGTTTCGGTCTCGGAGGTGTGCACAAAGAGGTCAGCCGCGCGGAAATAGTCGTTGAGCTGCCTGGGCGGCATGAAATCGAGCAGGGTGATGTTTTGCGCGCCGGTTTGCTTTATGAGCGTTTGGTAGTTTTCTTTTTCGGTCCCGCCGCCGATGATGTATAAAACCGCGTCTTGGGGCATGTTTTGCCACGCCTTGATAAGGCAGTCGTAGCGTTTGAGCGGGATGAACCTGCCCACGGCGAGCACGAGCTTTTTGCCGCTTAAACCGAGCTTTTCCTTAAGCGCGGGCTGTTCGGCGCGCTTTTGGCTGAACGATATGAGGTCGCTGTTGTGCAGCGAGGTGAAAGGGTGGGTGAACACGCGCTCCTTGTCCGCGCCGCCGCTGATGATAGAGTCCGCGGCGATTTGCGAGCCGCAGAGGAAGTGCGCGCCGGAGCGGTAAACGCGTTTTTTTATGCGGTCTTTGATGATATCCGACTTGCTTTTGGGTCGCCAGATATCTATTCCGTCGATGTTGATATAGACCTTTTTGCCCTTTTTGAGCAGCTTGCGGATGAGCTTGAGCTTGATCGGCGAGGAGTAGCCGTCGATTATGTGGACGTCGTAGTCCGCGCTCAAGACCTCGGAGATGAACTGCCGTGAAGGCAGGCTGCCGGAAAGCGAGCTTCGCTTGACCCGCTTGGTTTCAAAGCGCGGCTTGACGTCGTTTAGCCAGCGGCTGTCGCGGGTCTGTTCCTCGGATTTGAGATAGTACGCGGAAACGCTGTTGTGTTCGCCGAGCATGTTCATCCACTCTACGCGGTAGGGTGAAAGAAGCTCTGTCAAATAAAAAATCTTCAATGGTCAAGCCCTTTCGGAATCAGGTGTTTATCTGTCCAGCTTGAACAGCACGTAGGGAAGCGCGAACATTATACGCGCGACCGTTTCGTTTGCATTGCCCTTGCTGTTTTTGTTTACGAATATTCTGCCGAAGCGGCAGAGCGACATTGCGAAGCGGTATAAAAGCGAGTGCTTTTTGGAGTAGCCGGGAATGACCTCGCGGCATTTGTCGTATATTTCGACCCTGCTGTGTATCTGCACCGCCGCTCTTTTTCCCGCGTTGGTGCCTCTTATGCGCACGCGGGCGAGGGTATCGGGGATATACAGCGCCGGTGCGAGGTTGAAAAGCTGCTCCCAGAGCACGATGTCCTGACCGTATCTGAGCTCTTCAAAAAAGTTCAGGCCGTTGTCGCGGAGAAAAGCGCGTTCGACAGTGACGGTGGGCGTCGCGATGCGCGGAGGGATTTTGTCGATCAGCGCCGCGCTGTCTGCGGGGCAGACCTCGGCGCGTTTGGTTTGGAGGTTTTCGCCGAAGATGTCGTAGTCGGTTATCGACCAGCGCGCGTCGTGCCGCTGCATGGCGTCAAGCTGGACGCTCAGCTTTTGCGGCGTCCAGAGGTCGTCGGAGTCGAGAAAGGCGATGTAATCGCCCTCGGCGCGCTTTATACCCTCGTTTCTCGCCGAGGCTGCGCCGCCGTTTTCTTTTTCGTAATATTTTATTTTATCGCCGTATTTTTTCAGAAAATCGCTTACGTCTTCTTTTGAGCCGTCGTTGACGACGATTATTTCATAATTGCCGTATGTTTGCGCAAGCACGCTGTCTACGGCTTCACAAAGCCAGTTTGCGTTTGCGTAAAAGGGGATCACGACGCTGACGGTCTTATCCATAGTCAATTCTCCCGATCGTTTTGATTGAACGCTTCTTCAAGCGCGGCGACGTACATGCCCGCGCAGAGCGTTTTGTCGGCGTGCTGCTGAACATAGTATCTGCCGCTGCTTTGCGGCTTTTCGATGAAAGCTTCTTCGATAGCGTCAGCCAAAGCCTGCGGGTCCTCGGGCTCGACGCATTTGCCCGCGCCGGAGATTTCGAGCACCTCGGCGAGTTCGCTGAATTTGTCAAAGGACGCGATTATGGGCGTGTTGCACGCCATGATGCTCCAGGTCTTGCTGGGCATCGCCGTGGCTCCAACGCCCTTTTTGCCCGTGATGAGCGCGACGTCGCCGAGGCTGTACACCTCGGATATCCTGTCCTCGGGCTGCAGGGGGTTAAGCGTGATATTGCCGAGGTCGTTTTGGCGGACAAATTCGCATGCGGCGGCGTATTCGGAGCCCGCGCCGAACACAGCGAAGCGGATATCCTCACGACCTTTTAAAAGGCGGGCTGCCTTGAAAATAACGTCCGCGCCCTGCGACGCGCCAAGGTTGCCGGCGTAGACGACGGTGAATTTGCTTTTGTCGATACCCAGCTCGTCAAAAAGGCGGTTGTCCTCTTTGGGTACGGGCTTTACCTTGTCGGAGTCGATCCAGTTGCCGACGGTGATTATTTTGCTTTCGTCAGCGCCCGCAGCCAGAACTCCGCGTTTGAAGGAGTTTGAGATGACGATTATTTTATCGCAGAGGGCGTAGGTTTTGCGCGCGGTTTTTTCGCCGCGTTTGTACAAAAAGCTGTCCTTTTGGGCGAGTCCGGAGGAAACCAGCGAGTCGGGGAACAGATCCTGAACAGAATAGACAAAGGGCACGCCGAGCTTTTTTGCCGCCTTTCCGGCGGTGAGCCCCTGCGTGGGCGGAGTGCTTACGGCAAAAACGGCGTCGGCTTCGCGGATGGTCTTGGCGATTCGGTATTCCCTGAAATTACACCAAAAATAACGCAGCGCTCTGAAAACAGCGCTGCTTCTTTCTCTTGGTGCGGAGAATCTTCTAACGCTTACGCCGCGCAGGTTTTCCGTTTTTATTTTTTTGTATTTGGTTATTTCCCCGTCCGTCATTCCTCTTGACGGCGTGGGGCAGATGACTTCTACCTTGTGCCCCGCCTTGAGCAGCGCGTCGATTATGTCCTGCTCCAAATGGGTAAAGGCGATGGTCTCGGGTAAGAAGTAGGCGTTTATAAATAGTATGTTCATCAGACTGTTACAGGTTGGTGATAGTGATAGACGTTCATTACTCTGCCTTCGGGCGTTTCGAATACATAAGAAAGCCTGAAGCCGTTTTTGATGTAGAAGGCGTTGGCGGGGTCGTTGTCGATCTTGTCCGTTTCGAGGGTGATGTAGTCGATCGTGCTGAAGTCGACGCTCGCCTTTACGGCGTCAAGGAGCTTAGAGCCCACCCCTTGTTCGCGGTATTCGGGGTCTACGCCGATGGACGATACCTTTACGCTGTTGTTGTCGCGCTTTGACCGCTTGGGCATTTTAAGCGCCCTGAACAGCTTGCCGCATATGCTGGGCTTGCGCAGAAACGCGAGGAGCGAATACCACATAAACGGGATGATGTGATGCTTTATCATGTACTTGTATAGATTGCTGATGTTTTTTCCAAAGGCGATAAAGCCTATAAGCTTGTCGCCGTCAACAGCCGCCAGCAGGGTGCTTTCCTCGTACTCGCAAACCGAGCGGTAGAGGTAGCGCAAAAAACCGCGATTCATAGACGCAAGAAAGAATCCCGAGAACGTTATTTTATGTAGAGTTACAATTGATTCGATCGCCTGCTTGTCGTGACTGTCGATCTGTATGATTTCCATTAAAATTCACCTGATTGTTTTATTGAAGCGGGATTGTATTTGCACAGATAATATTACACATAATTATACATTATTTATTGTAGCACTTTAGGAGAAGAGTGTCAACGTTTTGACATTCTTGTCAAAATATGTCATATATAATATTATTTGCATGAGATAGCATAGCACTCTTGGGTTATGCGCACAAAAACACTTTGTGAAATAGTGTTGTATGTGTCGGATATAACGGTAATATATTGCTCGCTTATTGTGGGTAAATGGGGTGGTGCGGAAGGGGCGGAGATAACTCTTTCGGTACTAAAGGTATTGGAGATGTCTTTTGAACAACAAGAAGTTACCTTGATTTGGGCTGAGAAAAATTCTTTTTTGAAAAATAAATTCGTTTTTCGCGTTTTGTCGGATATTAAAAAGCCTATGATTCGTTTTTGGGCAATATGACGAAAAAGAATTATAAATCGCCGTCGCAGACGTTCCGTACAAGCCCGGACGGGCTGTTTGACGGGAAAAAGCGCGTGTTGGCGCGGTTTTTTTGTGTAGTGTTCAAATTGACAAAAGGATAGATTTGTATTAGAATATTTTACTGCACGGCGGAAACGCCGATATAAAACGAAAGGCAGGCGTTGCGCCGCGTTATTCGGAAAACGGCGCTGTTAAAAATGGAAGGTAAACTATCAAAAAATAATTTTGAAATACTGGCAGAGTTCGCGCTGCAGAACCCGAGCTTTTCGGTGCGCCGCGCCGAGGAGCGCACGAGCCGCTCGGTCGAGGAGATCGCGAGGGCGGTATCCGAGCTGACAGAGCGCGGATATGTAGCCGACGGCGAGATCACCGAAGCGGGGCTTGAAGCGCTTGAGCCGTACCGCGCAAAGCGCGCGATATTTCTTGCGGCGGGCTTCGGCAGCAGGATGGTCCCCGTGACGCTCGACACGCCAAAGCCGCTGGTTCGCGTGAACGGAAAGCGGATAATCGACGGGCTTATAGACGCTTGTCTGGGTGCGGGCATCGAGGAAATATATATCATAAGGGGATATCTGGGCGAGAGGTTCGACGAGCTGCTCGAAAAATATCCGATGATAAAATTCATTGAGAACCCGCTTTATGACAAGGCGAACAACATTTCCTCCGCTCTGCTCGCGAGGGAGCTGCTGCAAAACGCCTATGTTTTTGAGGCCGATCTGCTGCTCGCGAATCCCGAGATCGTCACGAAATACCACTGCGGCTCGGACTTTTTGGCTATCCCGATGGATAAGACCGACGACTGGTGCTTTGAGGTCGAGGACGGCTTCATCGTCAAGGAAAAGGTCGGCGGCGAAAACTGTTGGCAGATGGTGGGTATATCCTACTGGAGCGTCGAGGACGGAGCGAAGCTTTGTGAGGATATCGCCCGCGCATATGAGAGCGAGGGCGGTCACGACCGTTACTGGGAGCAGGTGCCGCTGGTGTTCTTCAAGGACAGATACAAGGTGGCGGTGAGAGAATGCCGCGCCGAGGATATCGTTGAAATAGACACATTTGACGAGCTGTGTCAGCTTGACCCTTCATATAAAGAATACGGAAAAAAGTAAAACGCTGAAAGAGGTAAATAATGAAAACGGTTTATACATGCTTTTGCACCGACGTTATACACGACGGACATCTAAACATCATAAAGGAAGCTAAAAAGTTCGGAAGCGTCACCATCGGCGCGCTGAGCGACAAGGCGCTTATCAGATACAACAAGTTCCCGACGATAAGCCTTGAAGAGCGCATCAAGCTGTATGAGTCACTTGAGGGCGTTGACAGGGTGGTCGTTCAGAACAGCATGATGTACGACGACGTTATCCCTGAGCTTAAGCCCGATTACGTGGTGCACGGCGACAACTGGGCAAACGGCCCCGAGTCGGCTATACGCGCGAACGTCATAAAGCTTTTGGAGCAGTACGGCGGCGAGCTTGCGGAGGTGCCCTACACCTACAACGAGAACGTGAAAAAGATAGATCAGCGCTTGAAGGAAAAGCTTTCGATGCCCGAGTACAGGAGAAGAAGGCTGCGCGATTTGATAAACATGTGCCCGATAGTAAAGACCATCGAGGCGCACAGCGGACTTACCGGACTTATCGCGGAAAAGACCGTTGTTGAGAACAACGGCAAGCTCGACCAGTTTGACGCTATGTGGGTGTCGTCGCTCTGCGACAGCACCGACAGGGGCAAGCCGGACATTGAGCTGGTCGATATGTCGTCGCGTCTGCGCACGATAAACGACATCATGGAGGTCACCACCAAGCCGATAATCCTTGACGGCGACACCGGCGGACTGACCGAGCACTTTGTTTACAACGTAAGAACGCTGGAGCGCATGGGCGTTTCCGCGGTGATAATCGAGGACAAAACAGGACTTAAAAAGAATTCGCTGTTCGGCACCGAGGTGGAGCAGACGCAGGATTCCATCGAGAATTTCAGCGCGAAGATAGCCGCCGGCAAAAAGGCGCAGCTGACCGACGATTTTATGATAATCGCGCGTATCGAGAGCCTTATCCTCGAGCGCGGCATGGAGGACGCGCTGACCCGCGCCAAGGCGTTCGTCGAGGCGGGTGCGGACGGCATTATGATACACAGCCGCAAAAAGAGCCCCGCGGAGATTTTTGAATTCTGCGACAAATTCAGAGAGATCGACAGCACGACCCCGCTGGTCGTCGTGCCGACAAGCTTCAACACCGTTACCGAGGAGGAGCTTTCCGCGCACGGCGTTAACATCGTTATCTACGCCAACCAGCTCATGCGCGCGGCGTTCCCCGCGATGACCAAAACGGCGGAAACGATCTTGAAGACGCACCGCGCGTTGGAGGCGGACGAGATGCTGATGCCGTTTAAGGATATCATTACGCTGATAAACGAGCTTTAAGGCAACGCCGCATGATTCCCCATTTTTCTGTTTCTTATATTATAATACTGCTTTATGACATAAAAAAGAAAGATGGGGTTCCAGAACGGAAACTTTTTTCGTGAATTCTTATATATTGAAGTGTCGACATTTGTTTATAATGACGGAAAAAGAGGAGAAAAAAGGGTGAAATGCAGCCGTTGAAACGGCTGCGTTTTTTGTCGCTTGCGCGACAAACCCGTAGCCGGGCGGCAACCCTTTTGTCGCTTCGCGACATTTCCCCTTGAAAGGGGAATCCCCTTATCCGAGCAATTCGCAGGCGAATTGCCCACCTTCTCCGCGAGGGAGAAGGCTTTTGCGGAGCTAAACGTTTGTGTGATGCATTGGGGGATCTCTCCACGCGTTCCGCTGCGCTTCACTTGGTCGAGATGACAGTGGGGGGAGCCGGCGGGCGCACACATGGGTGCGCCCCTACATCGCATCAGATGCGTTTGTGCGCTGCATTGGGGGATACTTCGACTAAACTGCTTCGCAGTTTTGCCTACGGCACCGCTCAGCATGACAGATTATCACAAATATCTGCTTTAAAATTTTTTGAAAAATTATAAAATTGATTGTAACCTTATGTCGCTTTGGGGCGTTATACTTATTGAGGAGGGAGAGAGATGGCGACTGCATATGCCGGTTTGAGCTACGAGCAGGTCGTTCGCAAATACTCGCGGGCTGTCGCGGGCGTTTGCGTCATGCGGCTGCAGAATCACGCCGACGCCGAGGATTGTTTTCAGAATACCTTTGTCAAGCTGCTGACAAAGTCCCCCTCCTTCAATGACGAAGACCACCTGCGGCACTGGCTTGTGAAGGTAGCCATGAACGAATGTTACTCATTCCTGCGGAAAAACCGCCGCACTCTTTCCCTCGACGAGGCTCGCGACGTCCCCGACCTGCGCAGCGAGGACGAGCGCGACGTCTCATGGGCTTTGATGAAGGTCAAGCCCGACTACCGCGAGATACTTTACTTGCACTACTGCGAGCGGTATCAAATCAGCGAGATCGCGGAAACGCTCGGCAGAAACCCGAATACCGTGAAGGTAATGCTAAAGCGCGGGCGGGATATGCTGAAGGAGATTTACGGAGGTGACGAGATATGAAGCCGCTTAATTTCGACGCGCTGACAAATTTCGAAGTCCCCGAGGAATGGATAGAAAAGGCGCTGAGCGCCAAGCCGAAAAAGAAGCCGATCATTCTTCGCCCGTACGTCATAGGCTCGGCTGCGGCGATAGTGCTGGCTGTGGGCATAACGGTATTCGCCGTGGCGACGCTCAAAAACAATTCGCAAAAGCCGAACGCATTTGTCGCGGCTCCAATGGCGACCGTTGAAACGACGGACTCGACCGCACGGCCGGAAGCTCAGCCTGAAACGACGGACTCGACCGCACGGCCGGAAGCTCAGCCTGAAACGGCGGCACAGACCGAGCCCGCAACTCAGGAAGCGACCGCTGTTACCGAGCGCCCGGTGCCCCCGACGCTGCCGTACACAGGCGCGACCGTTGAAACGACCGAGGACGAATCGTCAAAATATCAAATGTCGACCGAATGGTTCACAGACGTGCGCAGCGTAAGACCGGAACCGTGGGGTCAAGCCCCCGGAAGTCCCTCCGTTGAGCCGCCTAAGCTCGACATCAGCGAGCTGTACACGGGCGACGTTATTATTAAAGCAGCGCCCGACAGCCTGTTTTATGAGAGCGCGAGGATCGACGTGAGCATTACCGCCACTCATAAAGAGAGCGGCGCGCGTTTCAGCGGTACGGTCATCACGGCTCCCGAAAAGGACGAAAACGGCGAGGCGGTGACGCGCTTCAACTTCTTTGAGAACAACGTGTACATCCCCGATGACTGCGAGTACACCTTTGAGTTCATAGCCTACGACGAGAACGGCGATTTTATTCCGGACTCATATAAAACCGTGAAGCTGACACCGACGGGAGATCAAACGGCGGAGATCACGATATGACTTAAATCTTAATATAATAATTAAAAAGGAGATCATTATGAAAAAATTATTTGCTATTGTTTTTGCGGCGGCGATCATTCTCGGTGCGTTAGCGGCGTTTTCGGCTTCGGCAGACGAGGTATCTGCTTTCCAGCCCTTTGAGGGCATAACCGTTATAGAAACCGAAAGGGATTTTGTGAACGGCTTGCCGAAGGACACGCTTCCGCTCGACGACGCGACACGCCTGAAGATCGCGGAGGATTACAAAACGGTTTACGACTATAACTGCGACCCCGCCGACTGCGAGGTGTATTACTACAAGACCCTCAGCAACGGCATGATGCTCATTTTCGTTGAGCCGGAGGGCATCGGTTACGCCGACGTCATGGGCGCCGAGATAATCGGCAAGTATGTCTATGTCAGCACGGCCGCGCACAAGACCGTCAAGCTTTACAAGGACGGAAAATTCACCGAGATCGGCGTCGCCTACAAAAGCGGCGCGATCGATGACGCTCTGCTCGACGAGATCAACGAGGTCATGAAGTTCGACACCTATACAGGCACGTTGATCCCCGCCACTTACGATTCCCCCGCCACTTACGATTCCCCCGCAACACCCGACATTCCGTACACAGGCGGCGGCAATACGGGCGGCAACAACGCGAACGGCTTTATCGCGACGGGCGACAGCGGCTTGCTTGTCACGGTGTGCGTTGCGGCGATGGCTGCGGCGATCGGAGCGATCGTGATTTTCAAAAGAAAAGGAAAAAACATAAACAAGTGATCGAATGACTCGGTCGCTTGTAAAAAGCGTATAAGCAGGTTTTGGTTCCCGCTTATACGTTTTTTGTATTTTATCTATCATTCGGACAATCGCAAGGGTCGCCCTACGATTCAGCCACCGACCGCTATTCGCACAATGGTGGGTTTTAACAAAAAACACATAATAATAATTTCAATTTTAAACACATTTTCGTCGCTTGCCAAAGCGGTGATTTTTTTGCTTTTCGGGCGGTTTATTTTTGGTAATTATTTTAATTCATTTTGCGCAATTTCCGCTTTACAAACCCCGAGGTTTATTGTATTATACTATATGGCGAAAAATGAGATTCTATGACGTTTTTTGTTTTATACTATTTTCTGATAAAACGCTTTAAAACAGATGTTAGCGGAAAATTTTGCAGAGCAAGGCGGAGGACGCAGGAATCCTGACGGATTCCGAGGACGACAACGCAGCTATGCGGGATTTTACGCAACAGATGTTAAAGGGTTTTATTAGATAATAGTATTATTCCATTGAAAGAGAGTGGTATGTTGATTCTATATATCGATCCCGGTACGGGCAGCATGCTTTTTGCCATATTGATAGGCGTTTTGGGCGCGGCGGGTTTTGTTTTCAGAAACGTTATCGCCAAGGTGCGCTTTATGCTTACGGGCGGCAAGGGCAAAAAAGAGGAGATGAAAAAGCAGCCTCTGGTTATTTTTTCCGACGACAAACGTTACTGGAAAAACTTTGAGCCCGTCTGCCGCGAGCTTGACAAGCGCGGATTTGACGTCGCGTACATGACGGCGTCCGAGGACGATCCGGCGCTCAACAACCCGTATGAGCATATTCACGGCGAGTTCATCGGCGCGGGAAACAAGGCTTTTTACAAGCTGAATTTTCTGAACGCCAATGTCGTTTTTGCCACCACTCCCGGACTTGACGTGTATCAGTGGAAGCGTTCGAAAAACGTCGATTATTACGTTCACATAGCGCATATGCCGAACGACATCACCCTTTACCGCATGTTCGGCATAGATTATTACGACGCTGTTCTGCTTTCGGGCGATTATCAGATAGATCAGGTGCGGAAGCTTGAAGAGCTGCGCGGGCTGCCCGAAAAGGAGCTTGTGAAGGTCGGCCTGCCGTACATGGACGATATGGCGGCGCGGCTTGCGGCAGACACCGAAACCGAGGATAAAAGCGTAAAGACCGTTCTGCTTGCGCCCTCGTGGGGCAAGAGCGCGATTTTCGCGCGGTTCGGCGGCAGGATAATAACCGAGCTGTTAAAGACCGATTATCATATCATCGTGCGTCCGCACCCGCAGTCGGTATCCTCCGAGAAGGAGATGCTCGACAAGCTGATGAAGGAATTTCCGGATTCCGACAGGCTGGAATGGAACTACGACAACGACAACTACAATGTGCTTAAGAGGTCGGACGTGCTTATCTCGGACTTCTCGGGCGTATTGTTTGAATTCTCTCTGGTTTACGACAAGCCGGTCATCTACACCAACACGGGATTTGACTGGGCGGAGTACGACCAGTGGTGGCTCGAGGACGAGCTTTGGACGTTCAAAACGCTTCCGTCGCTGGGCGCGGAGCTCACGGAGGAGAGCTTTGAGCAGCTCGCTTCGATCATCGACGAATGTCTGAACGATCCGAAATACGCGCAGAACCGTCAGACCGCCCGCGACGAGACCTGGGCGAATTACGGTCACGGCGCGGAGGCTGTTGCCGACTACCTTATAAACAAATGCGAAGAGCTGAAAAACAAGGGCTCGGATAACAAAAAGCCGGACGAAAAAGAGGCAAAAAACAAAAAATTTAAAGATAAAAAGTCAAAAAGAAAGGAGGAGAAAAAGTAAATGGATTTTCCCGCAATGCTTTATTCCTTCTTTCTGATGCCGCTTCAGTTGATATTCGAGCTGATATACAGCCTTGCCTACATGCTGACCGGTCACCCCGGCGTGGCGATAGTAGCGCTGAGCTTGGCTATGAATTTTTTGGTGCTGCCGCTTTACCGCCGCGCGGACATGATGCAGGAGGAGGAGCGCAACCTTGAGGCGAAGCTGCACGACGGCGTCGCGCACATAAAGAAAACCTTCCACGGCGACGAGCGGACGATGATCTTGCAGACCTACTACCGCCAGAACAATTACAGTCCGCTGTATGTGCTGCGCAGCGCGGTCTCGCTGCTGCTGGAGATACCGTTCTTTATCGCGGCTTACCGCTTTTTGTCTGAGCTCACGCTGCTACAGGGCGTTGAGTTCGGCCCGATCTCCGACCTTGCGAAGCCGGACGGGCTGATAAACATAGGCGGCTTTTCGATAAACCTCCTGCCGATTGTCATGACGGCGATAAACGTCGTTTCAACGGCGATATTCACAAAGGGCTTCCCGCTGAAAACCAAGATACAGCTTTACGGCATGGCGGCGTTCTTCCTTGTGTTCCTGTACGATTCGCCTTCCGGTCTGGTGTTCTACTGGACGCTCAACAATTTGTTCTCGCTTGTTAAGACTATTTTTTACAAGCTTAAAGACCCCAAAAAGGTTTTGTATATCCTCGCGCTTTGCGTGGGCGTTTGCTGCATTGCAGGCGGCATAGTAGACGTTGTGATTAACCGCGACATGGCGAGGCTGATGTTCTTTGTCGCGTTCGGCGTTATTCTGACGCTTCCGTTCCTGTTATCGAAGGTCAAAAAGAAGAGCGATATTTACAGGAAGGAAAGGGTATACGAGCCGAACAAAAAGCTGTTTATCAGCAGCGCGGTGTTCCTTGCGGTGCTGACCGGTCTGCTGATACCCTCGGCGGTAATCAATTCTTCGCCGCAGGAGTTCATAATGGTAAAGGAAAACCTGCATCCGGTATGGTATGTGGTCAACTCTTTCCTTATCGGGGCGGGCATGTTCATTCTTTGGATGAGCGTTTTCTACTGGCTGTTTTCAGCAAAGGCAAAGGTAATATTTGAAAGACTGATGGTCTTGGCGTGCACCACGGGCACGATAACCTATTTGTTCTTCGGAAACAACCACGGCACGCTGTCCTCAGAGCTTGTTTACGACAGCGGCATGAGCTACGACCTTTTGCAGCTTTTGCTGAACCTGATCGTTATTATAGCGGCGGGTCACCTTTTCCTGCTGCTCACGAAAAAGAAGCCCAAGATAACGCAGGGCGTTATAGTTACCGCTGCGCTTGCGGTGGTGTGCATGGCAGGCATAAACATCTTCGGCATAGTCAATTCGGTGGCGCAGATCGACGTTGAGTCGATGAGCCTGACTGAGAACCAGCCCAAGCTGACGCTCAGCAAAAAAGGCAAGAACGTTGTTGTGCTTATGCTCGACCGCGCGCAGGGCTCTTATATACCTTATGTTATGTCGGACGACCCGAAGCTCAAGGAGCAGTTCGCGGGCTTTACCTATTATTCCAACACGATATCCTTCGGTGGCTACACCAACTTCGGCGCGCCGGCGTTGTTCGGCGGCTACGAGTACACCCCGCTTGAGCTCAACAAGAGGGATACCGAAAAGCTGCAGGAAAAGCACGACGAGTCGCTTACGGTGCTCCCGGCGCTTTTCAGCGAAAACAAGTACACCACAACAGTCTGCGACCCGCCCTACGCGGGCTACAAGCAGATACCCGACCTTTCTATTTACGACGACTACGAGGGCGTAAAGTCATATATAACGCAGGGAACGGTCATCTCTCCCGACAAGGAGCCGCTGATAATCCCCAACAGGTACCGCAACTTCTTCTGCTACAGCGTTATGAAGATAATGCCTACCGCGATACAGCCCGGTATTTACAACGACGGCGTGTATCATCAGCTCAATCCCGTCTTTTCGACATTCGAGAAGTCGTATGACGTGCTGAAAAACCTGCCGCGCATAACGGTGCTCGATGACAACGAAACGGGCAGCTTTGTTATGATGGACAACGAGTCCACGCACAACTCGGTCACCTTTGAGGACGAGGATATGCTTGTGCAGTCTTCGAGCAAGACCCAGCAGCCCTTTGTCAGCAAGAGGTGCAAGGACAAGGATTTCGGCGCCTCAACGAGAAGGGATCTTAAGTTCAACAACATCCCGAGCGAGATCGTGAACACTCAGGGACGCTATCTGTCGAATGTTGCCAGCTACAAGCGGCTGGGCGAGTGGTTCGATTACCTGAGAGAGCAGGGCGTTTACGACAACACGAGGATTATCCTTGTTGCCGACCACGGGCGCGGCACTGTGCAGATGGACGACCTGATAGTCGATAAAAAGAGCGCCTACGCCGAGGATGAAGAGGTGCGCTACGGCGACGTTGAGTTCTTCTATCCGCTGCTTATGGTGAAGGATTTTGACAGCAAGGAGTTTAAGGTTTCGGATGAGTTTATGACGAACGCCGACGTTCCCGCGCTGGCGACTGAGGGACTTATCGACTCGCCGAAGAATCCGTTCACCGGCAAGAGCCTTGACAGCAGCGCGAAGAACGACCCCGAGAATCTGAAGATACTCGCGTCTGATGAGTGGGACGTTGTCACTAACGGCGGAAATCAATTCAATCCCGGATATTGGTATTCCGTAAAGGACGATATCTGGAAGAAAGACAACTGGACGGTAGGAACCGAAAAAAAGGTCATGCCGTGATGAAAAAAACTCCCCGAGGCTTCGGGGAGTTTTTTTAAAACAGTTGTGTGGTTTAATATTATGGTGTTAAATAATTAATTGAAAATATTGCAATAATCTGACCGGTATGTTATACTGAAAACAAGGGATTTGGCAAAAACTTTAGCATATTTAATAGCGTTATGATTCCGGTTTCCGGAAGGAGGTTTATTGTGTTTTGTGAAAAGTGCGGCGCCAAGGTCGTTGAAGGCAGCAAGTTTTGCGGCAAGTGCGGCGCCGGTTTAGTTTCGGCCGCAGATAAGAAGGCAGAAAAGCCTGTTGATAATGCACCGGTAAACGGAAATAATTATAATCAGCAGGCCGTTAATGGTAATTATCTCAACAATCAGCAGCAGCTTGAGTTTATTCCGGTAACGCCTGACGGTAAACCTCTTGAAAGGGATGACTATCTTGAGCAGAATCAGGAGTATGCGACACAGAAAGTTCCCATTATTACCCTTCGGGTGATCCTGTTGGTTGTAGGAGCACTTCTCGTGCTCGCCGGATTAGTTTTGGCTTTTATTTCTGTGTTTGCTGTTACTAATACTTACAGAAGCTTAATTATTATATTGGTTTTGTTGGCATTAATGTTATTGAGCGGAATAGGACTTTGTATTTTTTCAAATATTTATACAAAGAAAAAGCTTGATAAAATCGGAGATCAGTTTTATGAGCGGTATTTGGAGTGTTTAAGTGACAAGTCTGTTACGAGCTTACAAATCAACGTTTGATTGAATATCAATATTTGCAAATACTGCGGCTTCGATTTGCAAGAAGTCGTTTGCTGCGGGCGCACACATGGGTGCGCCCCTACGTTATTGTTTTACCCAAGTATAGTACAAAACCCTCTTGACCTAACAAGCCAAGAGGGTTTTTTATTTTTCCTATACAAGCACAACGTCGTATTCGGCGAGGAACATTTGCAGGAGGGTGGCGTCGTTGATGTCGACGACCCCGTTGCCGTCAACGTCGGCAAGCGCAAGCTGGTCGTCGGTGAATTGGATAAATTCGCCTACAAAACGCTGTATGAAAGTGACGTCGCGGATGTTTACTTTATTATCGCCGTTCACGTCGCCGCTGAGTTTCAGGGCGACAAATGGGATGTTGTGGCTGTTTGCGTAGCTTTGTGCGACGGTGCCGTTGTAGCCGTATATAGTCAGGTTTTCGCAGCCGGCAAAGGCGTCCTCGCCGATCTCGGTCACGCTTGCGGGTATGGTAACAGAGGTCAGCGCCGCGGCGTTTTCAAAGGCGTGGCCGCCGATCCGGGTCAGTGTGGAGGGCAGATCAACGCTTGTCAGGTTTGGCATGTCCGCAAAGGAATAGTTGCCGACAGAGGTCACGCCTTCCTCAAGAACGATAGAGGTGATACCTGAAGCAAACGGTGATTGAGCAGAAGAAGCGTAGTCCGCCATTGCGCCCTCGCCGCTTACGGTAAGGTTTCCGTTATGGAGGAACCACTCGCAGTCACCGGATTCATCTCTCATTACTCCGTAGAGGATGTTGTGATCGATCGCGTATGTATAAGCTGTGCTTTTTTTCGGACCGTAAAACACTAATTGGGGGCAGTTCAAAAAAGCGCCGGCGCCAAAAACATGATCGTGACCGAAACCCGCGGCGATCAGATTCGGGCAATTGTTGAACGCGTCGTCGTTGATATACTTAACGCCTTCGGAAATGCCGATCTGCTCCAAGGTTTGGCTGCCGCTGAACGCGCCCGCCGCAACGACTCTGGTATCGCTTTGCACGGCGTAAAGCGCCGGGCTGTCGCCCTTGCAGGTGACTAATATATCATTCGCATACACCACGCCGTCCTCCTGCGCGTTCAGCCACGCGGTGTTGCTGAGCGCGTTTTTGCCTAAATAGGTCACGTGGCTCATATCGGGCAGGGTTGACAGAGAGGTGCAGTTTTCAAAAGCGGAGGCGTTGATTGTCGTCAGCGTTTCGGGCATAGTTACGCTTGTGAGGTCGGTAAGACCGGCAAACGCATAGCTGCCTATCCCGCTTACGCCGTCTTGTATCTCAGCGCTTGTTATATAGCCGGTTTCACCCGGGAAGCAACCGTCGAATATAGTCCAGGGAGCCGGAGCGCTTTCGGAATAATTAGGCATTGTGCCGTTGCCGCTGATCGTCAGCACGCCGTCGTCTACGCTGCACGCGCCCGGTGAGTCGGTGCTGACAAAGGGGTGGCGCATTGTGGTCGCGTAGGTTTGCGCTTGGCTGTTTGAGGGCGCGTAAACAGTAAAGTCACCGGCGTATCTGAACGGATATTCAAGCCTTGTGTTTCCTCTTGGTTCGTAATAATACTTGATAACGGTATCGGGAGAGGAAACCCAAATCGATTCAAACGAACAATAATAAAACGCGTCATCCTCCAAGGTTTCGATCGATTTCGGCAGGACAAGGCGCTTTATACCATAACAGTAATAAAAGGCATGAGTACAAATCGTTGTAACGCTGTCGGCTAACCGCACCTTTTCCAACGCTCTGCATTCATTAAACGCGGAATTCCCGACGGTCGTCGTGTTATTTATCATGGCGACCTCTTTGAGCGCCGCGCAGCTTTCAAAAGCGTGTTTGCCGATATCTCCCGAAACGATCGCGGTTTCGAGTGCGGAGGAGCCTGCGAACGCGTAATCCCCGATTTTGGTGATGCTCTCGGGCAGAGTGATCGAAAGTAAGCCGTCACAGTTATTGAATGCATTAGCCGGGATCTCGGTGATGCTGTCGGGAACGGTGATACCGGTCAGCGCGGGGCAGTTATGAAAAGCGCCTTCCATAATGCCGGTTGCACCGTCGCGGATGGTCAAAGAGACGGGCTCGACGGCGTTGGTTCCGTATACCGCGTCGCCGATGTAATATATCCCAACAGGCTGGGCGCTGAACCACGCGGTGTTATAAAACGCCCCCACACCGATATCCGCGTGCCGGACCGCGTCGTTAAAGTCGGTGTAGCCTATATCCGAAAGAGATGTGCAGCCGAAGAAAGCGTCGTCGCCTATGGAGGTTATGGTTCCTGATATTTCAAGGTCTGTTAAAGATTCGCAGCCAATAAAAGCTTCCGCCGGAATAGATGAAATGGCGGACGGGATGTTGACGCTTTCTAAGTCTTCGCAATAGCCAAAGGCTCTTGTTCCGATAAAAGTCACCGAATCGGGAAGCTCCAATTCTTCTAAGCCGTAACAAGAAAGAAAGGCTTCGGAGCTAACACCTGTCAACGTGCTTGGTACTGTGATATGTTTCAGGTTTCTGCACCAAAAAAACGACTTGCCGTTTACCCAAGTGATACCCTCGGGTATATCGACGCTTTTTAACGCCGAGCAAGAGTTGAACACGTCGTAACCGAGGTAATCAGAGTGCGCGGGCATACGGATGGTTTCCATGTGAGTGCAGTTTGCAAAGGCTCCGTCTCCGATATACGCAACGCTGTCGGGAAGAGAAATATCGGTTATTGCGGTGCATAGGAAAAAGGCGCTTTCGCCGATGCTTTCCACATTGTTGCCGATGGTGACGGAGGTAAGCTTGCTGCAAAATTTAAAGGCGTATTTTCCGATATTTTCCACACCGGGCAGGATATTGACCGAGGTGATGTCGTAACCCCACGGCGTTTTGCTGCTGTAGTCATAAACATAGTCAGCCATTCTGCCGTAGCCGCTGATAGTCAGCTCGGTGCCGCTGAGCGACCAGTTGACGTCGCCGGTTTTGCCGCTCGCGCTGACGGGTTCGCCGTCGGCGGTCGCCGCTGTTGCCGACATCGGCAGTGCGGTCATGAGAATGAGCAGCGCTGTAAAAAGTGCAATGGCTTTGGTCGTTATTTTGTTCATAGCGATTCTCCTTACCATTTTAGTATTTTTATAATAGCATATTATTGCGGCTTGCGCAATACGTAATTTGCGCAATATAGTATTTTTGGGGAAGGTTTATTGCAAACGTTTTAAATCGGCGGATATTCAAACAAAAAGGCTCGGTGCGAAAATATCACACTGAGCCGATTTTGGTTTTTTAGTTTTGACCCTGCCGGAATTTACATTTCGGTGACGATCTCGTTTACGGTTTTGCCCGGGGGGATCATCGGAAGAACGTTGGCGTCGGGGCTGATTTGACAGTCGATCACGACGGTGGTGTTCATATCGAGCGCTTTTTTGAGCGTGGGCATTATCTCCTCGCTCTTTGTGATGCGCATGCCTTCAACGCCGAACGCGTTCGCGAGCTTTACAAAGTCGGTGGCGCGGTGCGGGTCGGTCTGCGAGAAGCGTCTGCCGTAGAACAGCTTTTGCCACTGGCGCACCATGCCGAGCACCGTGTTGTTCATAACGAGCACGATGACGGGCAGGTCGTAGGACTTCATGGTGACCAGCTCGTTGAGGTTCATGTGGAAGCTGCCGTCGCCCGTGAACAGGAATACGCGCTTGTCGGGATGCGACACCTGCGCGCCGATAGCCGCGCCCATGCCGAAGCCCATGGTGCCCATGCCGCCGGAGGTGAGCAGGGTCTTTTCGCGCTCGATCTTAGCGAACTGCGCGACCCACATCTGGTGCTGGCCTACGTCGGTGGCGATGATGTCGCCGTCGGATTTGAGCTCGTTGACCGCTTCGATGAATTCGTGAGGTAACGGATAGTCGGAGTACGGCTTTGAAGCGTTGTCGAAGTGATGCTTCCAGACGTCGATCTTCGCAAGCCATACGTTGTGCTCCTGCTGCTCCATTCCGTTAAGCAGCGCCTGCAGGATGATCTTGGCGTCGCCGAGGATATATTCGTCAACCTTGACGTTTTTGTTGATCTCGGATTTGTCGATTTCAAACTGGACTATCTTGGCTTGTTCACCGAATTTTTCGCGGTCGCCGGCTACTCTGTCAGAGAAGCGCGCGCCTACGGCGATGATAAGGTCGCAGGCGGCGGTGACCATGCCGGTTTCGTAGCCGCCGTGCATGCCGATGTTGCCGATGCAGAGCGGGTGACTTGCGGGCAGACAGCCCAGACCCATGAGCGAGCAGCACACGGGGGCGTCGATGAGCTCGGCGAATTTTTTGAACTCTTCGCAGGCTTCCGCGCTGATGATGCCGCCGCCGGCGTAGATCATGGGACGGCGCGATTTGCGGATGAGCTCTTGTACGCGCGCGATGGCGTCGGGATTTGCTATTGCGTCGGGACGGGGGATCTCGGGCGCGGCAGGCTTGAACTCGGTCGTCATTGAGGTGATGTCCTTAGGCACATCGATAAGTACTGGACCTTTTCTGCCGCTGTGTGCAAGCCTGAACGCCTCGCGGATGGCGGGAGCTAAGTCCTCGACCCTCTTGATAAGGGTGCTCTTTTTGGTGATGGGCTTGCTGATATTTACGATGTCGACCTCTTGGAAGCTGTCGCGGCCGAGCTGGTCGAGATTAACGTTGGCGGTGATGGCGACCATTGGGATGCTGTCGATGTTCGCTGTGGCAAGACCCGTGACGATATTCGTCGCTCCGGGACCGGAGGTGGTGATAACAACGCCGGTTTTGCCGGTGGAGCGCGCGTAGCCGTCCGCGGCGTGGGAAGCGCCCTGCTCGTGCGCTGTCAGAATGTGCGTGATCCTGTCGCTGTATTTATAGAGAGCGTCGTAGGTGTTGAGCGCCGCGCCGCCCGGATAGCCGAAAACGGTGTCAACCCCCTGCTCCAGTAAACATTCGCAAATGATATCTGCACCTGTTAACTTCATTTCAATACCCCTTTTGAGTGTAGTTTAAAACAATGTCAAACTATATTTTACCGCATTAAAGCGCTGTTGTCAATAATTTATGCCAATATTCAGTGTATAAAAAGTCGAAGGATCCCCTTTTTGCAACCTCCTTTGGTTCATTTGGGGGATTCTTCGACTGTTTTTGTGTGCGCATTAAAGGTCATGGCTTCGGCACGCGTCCTGATGCGGCGTTGTTTTTTTGCCAACGTTTCTTTGCTGCCGAGGGGGATTCTTCGACTAAATCGCTGAACGCGATTTTGCCTCCGGCACCGCTCAGAATGACAGCGTGAGGCAACGGCAAAGCACCAAACATTTCCATTAATCCAGACGCAATACAAATCGGAGCGCGAAGCGCGACCCTTCACTTTCAACTTTCAACTTTCAACTATCTGCACTAGCCTCTAGCTTCTAGCCTCTAGCTTCTAAACTGCTGCGGTGAAGTTGTTGATCGCTTTTACGGTCTTTTCGGCGGCGAGGGCGCAGAACTTGACGAAATCGACGCCCTTGTTCTCGTTGAGGTCGTCGGAGATGGCGCGCAGGATGGCGAACGGGGTTTTGCAGCAGCGGCAGACATGTCCGATAGCCGCGCCCTCCATTTCGCAGGCGAGAGCGCCGAAGCGGTCGTTGATAAGCATACGCTTTTTGCGGTCGGAGACAAAGACGTCGCCGCTGGCTATGATACCGCGCACGGTTTTTGTGTCGCCGATGTCGGCGCAGGACTGCTCAAGCAGGCGCGAAGCTTCGGGGTCGCAGTCGAAAAAGAGCACCTTGCCGTCGGGGAAGGAGACCTCGCCCTGTTTGTCGCCGAGGGCGGTGGTGTTCATGTCGTGCTCAACCGCCTTGGTGCCTATCACGATGTCGCCGACGGTGACGAGCGGCGAGAGCGCGCCCGCTACTCCGCTGTTGATGACGAGCTCGGGCCGGTAGTCGTTTATCAGCGTTGAGGCGCACATGGCGGCGTTTACCTTGCCGACGCCGCAGACGACGACAACCAGCTCCTTGCCGTTGAGCGTGCCCGTGGTGAAGGTCATTCCGTATTTTTCGGCAGTTTTTTTGTTTTCGCAGAGGGCGAGGATGCCGTCAGCCTCGATTTGCATTGCGCAGATGATACCGATCATTTTTGTTCCTCCTAAAAGTTATCTGTTTGGTACATTATTATTGACATGGCGGCGAGCGGCGCAGTCTCCGCTCTGAGGATGCGCTTGCCGAGCGTGGCGGTTTTTCCGCCGTTTTGAACGGCAAGCTCGACCTCTGACGGGTCGAAGCCGCCCTCGCTGCCTATGAATATGCCTATTGATCCGGGGGCATCGGTCAGGATTTTTTTGACGGATTCGCCGCCGAGCTCGTAGAAGAAAACCGTTTTGTCGTTTTCCATTGAAAGCTCGGCCGCCTGCCGGAAGGAAACGCAGTCCGCTACCTCGGGGATGACGCCGCGCCGGCTCTGCATTGCCGCCTGAAGCGCGATCTTTTGCCAGCGTTCGCGCTTTTTGCGCAGCGACTTTTCGTCGGGGCGAGACACGCAGCGCGAGGTGAGCATGGGCACTATGCGGCTGACGCCGAGCTCTACACACTTTTGGACAATGTAGTCCATTTTGTCGCCCTTCGGCAGCGCCTGATATAGCGTTACATATACGTTGGGCTCGTTTTCGCAGGGCTTGCGCCGGAGCACGCGCAGGGCGTCGCCCTCGACTACCTCGCAGGAGCATTGTTCTCCCTTTGGGGTGACGACGGTGACCTCTTCGCCCGCGCGAAGCCGCAGCACCTTGGCGTGCTTTGCGTTGTCGCCCGTGAGCAGGTATGTATCGGAGGGTATTTCCGTTTCACTGAAAAACCAAGCCATATAAAACTCCTTTTTTCGATTGCATTTAAGGGCAATCGGTGTTACAATATAAGCAGGTTATAAACTGAGGTGATATTATGGTAACTTTGACAGATATCGACATTATACAACTGCTGAGAAAAAACAACCTGAACCAGGACACGCTTCAGGAGGATGTGGTCGCAAAGCTCAGGGAGTTGGGGTTCAAGGTCGCTACGGCGGAAAGCTGCACCGGCGGTCTGCTCAGCGAGCGCATCACGCGCGTGAGCGGCGCGAGCGAGGTGTTTGACTGCGGGATATGCTCGTACTCGAACGCGATAAAATCGAAGGTGCTGGGCGTAAGCGAGGAAACGCTGACAATACTTGGCGCGGTATCGGCCGAGACCGCTATTCAGATGGCTGAGGGCGTGAAGCGCGTTTCGGGCGCGGACATAGCCGTGAGCACCACGGGAATAGCCGGACCGACCGGCGGCACCGCCGAAAAGCCCGTGGGGCTGGTGTTTGTGGGCGTTTGCACAAAGGACAAAGCTTATGCCGTTAAGCTTATGCTCGGCGGCGTGAATACCGTAAACTCGCGAACCTATATCCGCAAGCTCGCCACCGACGCGGCGCTGTTTTCAGTGCTGTCGGAATGTTACGCGGCAAACAATTAGTTTTTTAAACCAAGCGTTACGCGAAACTCTGACGGCGTTTTGCCGTTGATGCGCTTGAACACTCGCGAAAAATACATCTGGTCGGAAAAGCCGACGGAATAAGCGACGTCCTTCACCGATAGTCCGCTGTTGGCGAGCATTATCTCCGCCTTTGATATGCGGCGGCGAATGATGTAATCTATGATCGAAACGCCCATTTCGTCCATGAACAAGCGGTAAAGATAACTGCGGTCGATTTTGAGCGCTTCGGTCACATTTTTTACTCCGAAGCCCGGCGTGCTGAAATTGTTGTCGATGTAGGTGCAGGCGCGGTAAACATAGCCCTCGTTCTCGTTGGTTTTGCTGGGGAATTTTTCGATGTAGTATGACAGCAGCAACAGGAAGCATCCGCCCATGCGGTAGTGCGAATACGCGTTATCGAGGATGGCGGGCATTTCAAACAGATCTTCAAAGCCTTCGATATCCATTTTGCCAAGGACGGGATTCTTCTTGGAGAACGCCACTCTGCCGAGTATGGCAGCGCTTTCAAAGCCCGAGAATTCAAGCCACGTGTATTTTAGGTCGGGCTCAGGTTTTATCTCAAAGCTAAGGCAGGGGAAGATCAAAACCGAATCCCCGCGGGAGGCGTTATAAGATTTTCCGTCTATAACGACAGAGCAGCCGCCGTCATATATATATAACAGCTTATACGAGGCGTCCACTGTGTTGCTTTGCGAAAAACTACTTGATACTTCGCTGTTACCGTATGAATGGCATTTAAAATCGATCTGGTTTTTTATAAAGGTTTTCATTATTCATCACTCAACATTCGTCCATATAAAACACTCAAAAATACATAGCAATAATCCTTCGTTGCGTATATACTTATACTATATTACTACAACTGCGCCTTTTTTTCAATAGCGCAAGGGGATTTTTTATGGACTATCAGTATGATGTGATGAATTACAATAAAAACAATCCTGCCACGATCACGCTTATGCAGCTTTCCTCCGGCACGCGGAAGACCGAGCTGCAGTGGCACCGCGAGCCCGAGATCGTTTATGTGATGGAGGGCAGAGCCGAGTGCAGCCACAACGGCGATAAAACGTTTGTGGAGCAAGGCGACTTTATTCTTTTCAACAGCGAGGACGTGCACCTTGTGCGCGCCGCCGAGGAATGCGACTGCAGTTTGCTGTGCGTGAACTTTTCGTTTGAGTATATCAGGATGTTCTGCAAGTCGATAGACAGCATGTATTTTGATACCGAGGCGAATCCGGAGGTCAAGGCGAAGATAATCGAGGTGCTAAAGGAGATATCCGAAACGAGCACCGAAAACGACTACTCGGAGCTTATCAGGATATCGCTCGTAAACAAGCTGTATTATCTGCTGCTGAGCGAATGCGTCCACTTCAGGCGCGCGTCGGGCGCGGCGGCAAATTCGAAGCGCGATTTCTCCTACGCTAAGACAGCCATCGCCTACATTAACGAGAATTTCAAGCGCGAGATAACGCTTGACGAGATCTCGGGCGTGGTGAACCTTTCGCCGTCGTACTTCTCGAAGTACTTCAAGAGCGTTACGCAGGTGAGCTTTTCGGAGTATTTGGCGAATCTAAGGCTTGAAAACGCGATCAACTTTATGCTCACACGCAACGCGACGGTGTCGGCGGCGGCGTTTGAAAACGGCTTCGCGAATGTTAAATCGTTTATAACAAGGTGCAAGACGGTTTACGGCTGCACGCCCGCGCAGTATAAAAAGAAGCTTTTGAAAAAAGGTTAAAAGAGAGGTCAGCTCGCCGGAGCCGACCTCTTTTAGGTATTAGGTACTAGGTATTAGGTATTAGGTATTAGGTACTAATCTTCTAACACCTAATCGCGCTAACACCTAACCACGCTAATACCTAATCCCGCTAATACCTAATCTCGCTGGTTCTTAGCTCCTGCAAAAAGGATATCTATCATTTTATAGACGTCGCCGTCCATTACGGTGTAGGTGCTGCGAAGCTCGCCGTCGATGTCGGGCGAGATCGCCTGATGGATGTAGAGGCTGTCGATGCCGAAGTCGGCGGCGCCGCCGATGTCGGAGATATAGTCGTTGCCGACCATTATGGATTCGTCTTTTTTAAGCCCGTAACGGTCGAAAAGGATCTGAAAATAGTGCGCGTCGGGCTTTGAACATTCCTCGTCGGAGCTTATGCATATGCCGTCGAAGTACGGGGTCAGCCCGAGGGAGTTCAGCTCGTTTTCGGTGAAGGTGCGCTGGGCGTTGGAGAGCAGGTATATTTTGCCGCCGTTCGCTTTGATGGTATCGAGCAGCTCGGTAACTCCGTCGTACAGCTTTAAAAATTTGGTGGAGAAGCAGCGAAAGACCTCGCAGAATTCAAGCACGGTAGCTTTTTTGGGCTTTACGCCCTTGCGTGTGAAAAGCCGGCGAAAGACCTTTTCGATCTTGATATCTATAACGGTGTATTCCGGATGTCGCCTTTTGGCGGCTCTTTTTTCTTTGTCGACCAGTTCGCCGTAAGCCTTGCCGAGCTCTTTGTAGGTGTAGCTCGCGCCGTAGTAGCCGTAGAGGATCGCCATCTTCTTCCAGAGCTGCGCCGCCCATTCGTCGGTGCGGATGTCGATAAGCGTGCCGTACAGGTCAAAAATATAGTTTTTGTATTTCATGTTTTTCACTCCTTCTCTTTTTTATTGTAACAATTTCAAACAAAGTTTGCAATAGTTTTTGAAATGTGATACACTAAAAAAGAGGTGTTTTTTATGAGGAAACAGGAAATCGCGCTGCTCGCTGTTGAGGCGCTGAAAAAAGAATACCCCGACGCGATATGCTCGCTTACATACACCGATCCTTTGCAGCTGCTTATCGCGACGCGGCTGTCGGCTCAGTGCACCGACGCGAGGGTCAACATGGTGACGCCGGCGCTGTTTGAGCGGTTCCCGACCGTTGACGATTTTGCCGAGGCGAGCGTTGACGAGGTGGCGGAATATATAAAGAGCTGCGGCTTGTATAAGACGAAATCGAAGGATATAGTGGCGCTGAGCAAGAAGCTGCGCGACGACTTCGGCGGCGTGGTGCCGGACACGATAGAAGAGCTGACGACGCTTCCGGGCGTGGGCAGAAAGACCGCGAACTTGATTTGCGGCGACATCTTCGGCAAGCCCGCCGTAGTGGTGGACACGCACTGCATACGTATAACGACCAAGCTGGGACTGCACAAGCAGACCGACCCCAAGAAGATAGAAACAGAGCTGAAAAAGCTTTTGCCGCCCGAGGAGAGCAACGATTTTTGCCACCGCCTGGTGCTGCACGGCAGGGCAGTGTGCACAGCGAGAAGCCCAAAGTGCGCGCAGTGCTGCATGAATGCTTTTTGCAGAACAGGTATTAAGGAGCTTAAAAATGCCGATTGAATTGATTGCGCTCGACCTTGACGGCACGGCGCTGCGCTCGGACAACACGCTTTCGCCGAGGATAGCCGAGGCGGTCGAAGCCGCCGCCGAAAAGGGGATAGAGATAGTTGCCGCCAGCGGCAGACCGTATGGCTCGATGCCGAAGGATTTTTTGAAGCTGAGCGGGGTGAATTATGTTATATCCTCGAACGGCGCGGCGGTGCATGACCTCAGCGGTAACAGGATACACGAAACGCTGATGGAGGAGCCGGAGGTGTTGAAGCTGCTGCGGCTGACGGAAGATATCGACCTGATTTGGGAGGCGTTCCTCGACGGCGGCACTTACACGGATATTCGATATCTGCGCGACCCGATGAAGTACGGCTGCACGCCCGCGTATGTGAGCTACGTGCAGAACTCGCGCGGCGGGCTTGACGATATGCGCGGGTATATATTTGAAAACCGCAAAAAGCTGGACAGCGTGGAGTATGTGTGCCCCGAACGTGAAAAGCGCGAGAGGGTGCGCGCGAAGCTTGAAAGGGAGCTGCGGCGCACTTATATTACCTCGTCGTCGGCTCATTTTGTGGAATTCATGCACAGGGACGCGACGAAGAGCAACGCGCTGAAATGGCTGTGCGGACGGTTGGGCGTTCCGCTGAAGGGGGTTGCGGCGTGCGGAAACGCCGACAACGACGCGGACATGATAGCATGCGCCGGGCTGAGAGCGGCTGTGGGCAACGCGAGCGAGAGCTGCAAAGCCGCCGCGGAGCTGATTTTGCCGACGAACAACGAGGACGGCGTGGCGGAGTTGATACGGAGAATTTTGGGATAAAATATGGGCGGACACATGCGTCCGCCCTTTCGTCGTTGTGGTTTTTTGCGGGCGCACACATGGGTGCGCCCCTACGTATTATAATCAACGTTTGGTTGCTGTATTGGGTGTACCGCAGTCGGGCGGCAACCCTTTTGTCGCTAACGCGACAAATACCCTCATCCGACCGATTCGCAGGCGAATCGGCCACCTTCCCCACAAGGGGGAAGGCTTTCCCTTTCGGCAAAGTTCCCTAATACCTAATACCTAGTACCTAATACCTCAACTAATAACTTATTACTTATTACTTATAACTCACTAGCCACTAGCTTCTAGCTTCTAGCTTCTAGCCTCTAATTGCTCTTTCTGAGTTTAATGGAGAAGACGGCTATCGCGGCTGCGGTGGTTGCGAGCGCGTAGGCTATTACCCACCAAAGCTCGGGCATGACGTCGGCGTAGTTGCCTGCCGCCGCGGCTCTTGCGGCGTTTACCGCGTGAGAGAAGGGCAGGGCGTCGGCGACCGTCTTGAACCAGCCGCCCACCATTGAGGTGTCGAACCAGATATTCGAGAACCACGCCGAGAGGTTCGTCAGCAATGCGCCGCAGACGCCGCCGACCGCTTTTTCGTTGAGCAGGGCGCCGAACAGCAGACCGAGCGCGATAAAGACGACGGCTATGGGCAGATTTACGACTGTTGCGAGCAGCAGATCGGCGCTAAACGGCAAGCCGTAGAACAGCGCCGCAGCGTAGCAGATAGCCGACTGGACAAGCGCCATTGGGAGCATGGGCAGGGTGTAGCCGAGGATGAAGTCGGCGGGCTTTATCGGCGAGGTGAACAGGCGCAGCACAAAGCTGGTCGTCCTGTCTTTTGAGATGAGCATTGAGGAAAACAGCGCCAAAAAGCTGAGGCCGAAAACCGATATGCCCGGCGCGAGGTTTTGTATGGTGAACATGGTGTTGTTTGCTTCCTTTGGGATGCCGGCGTTGATAGCGGACAGCAGGACAAGCAGCACCAGCGGAAAGCCCAGACCGAAGATGAGGGTCAGCGGGTCGCGCAGGATCTCTTTTGTGTTTCTTGAAGCGAATGCGGCTGTTCTCATTTTAACGCCTCCTCTGCTATGCGGATGAACGCCTCTTCAAAGTCGTCGGTTTGCGCCTTAGCTTTAAGCTCGGCGGCGGTTCCTTCGGCTTTGAGCTCGCCTTTTGCCATTATGCCTATCCTGTCGGAGAGCGCCTCGGCTTCCTCGAGGTAGTGGGTGGTGAGTATGATGGTTATTTTGCCTTTGAGCTTTTCGATGACGTGCCACAGCTCGCGGCGCGCCAGAACGTCCAAGCCGAGCGTCGGCTCGTCGAGGAAGAGCACCTTGGGCTCGGTGATAAGCGCCATGGCTATGCTCAGCCGCCTTTGCCAGCCGCCGGAGAGCGTGCCTGCCTTTTGGCGGGTTATATCTTCCATGCCGAATTTTTCGATCATTTCGTCCGCCTTTGCGCGGGCTTCTTTTTTGTTTGCGCCGTAGATCTTGGCGATGAATTCGAGGTTTTCGCGCACGCTCAGTTTTGCCGCTACGGCGGTTTCCTGAGGCGATACGTTGATGACCTCTTTGACCTTCGCGGCGTTTTTGGTGACGCTGTTGCCGAGCACGTATGCTTCGCCGCTTGTGGGCGGCGTAAGCGTGGACAGCATTTTTATAGTGGTGGATTTGCCCGCGCCGTTAACGCCGAGCAGGGCGTAGAGCTCGCCCTCGCGGATGGTGAGGTCAAGGTTTTTTACAGCGGTTTTGTCCTTGTATTTTTTACAGAGAGCTTTGGTTTGGATAGCGTTCATGGTGCACCTCCGTTATTGAATTTGACTGTTGAGTTTTTTGATCTGGCTTTGGGTAGCCTTGTAGATGATGATGACGATAAGCAGGAAAGCGGTAACGAATATCGCCGCGAACAGCGCGATGGACTGCCATTTGAACGGGATCCAGCCGTTGAGCAGGTAGATGCCGAGGTAGTCGATGAAGATGACCGAGCCGTGGATGAGCGCGGCGGTGGGGTATTGCAGGCGCTCGACCGTGTAGACGGCGGTGACGCCCGCCGCGATGAACGCCAGCACCAGCGAGGACAGTATTTCGGTGATTATGCGGCTGAGCGCAACGGAGTCAGCCTCGCCTGAGCCGAGGATGAACATGTAGATTATGGCGACTATGAACGGGCCGCCGCCGCAGAACATGGCTCCTCTTTTGATGAATTCTTTTACAAATGCTTTCATTTTGCTTTCAGCTCCTTCTTTATCTGCGCGTAGCAGCGGCGCGAAACGTAGTCGGTGTAGCCGCTTTTGAATATGACGTTGACCGCGCCGGAGAACGCTGCCGAGAACCGCTCGATATGCTTTTTGTTGCCTATGCAGCTTTTGTTTATCTTGATGAAGCCGGAGGGCAGGGCCTGTTCGAGCTCGTAAAGGCGTTTTTTCAGCAGGAAGCTTTCGCCGCTTGTGGTGTGGGCGTAGGTTTTGCCGTCCGAAACGGTGACGCACTCGATATCGCCGGGGCTTAAAAGCTTCATGTCGTCCTCGGTGTAGGCGGTCAGCTTGCCCTCGCCGTTGTAATCTTCGACCAGCTCGCGCGCCTTTTGGACGATATCACCGTTTTGGTGAACGGAGACCGCCAAAAATTCTTCGGCGTCGGGTTTGATTTGGAGCTTGAATTTCATGCTCGCACCTCCATTGTCTGTATTATAGCATGGTGTTTTTGGTTTGTCACAAAAAACGGGTGAACGGTATTTTTTGCGCGGTGAACGGTAAATGCGCAGATAAAAAAGCGCGGTCATGCCGCGCTGAAATTATTGTTTCCACTTGTCGATAACCATTTGCAGGTAGGGCAAAAGCGTGAATCCCATGCGCTCATAAAGCCGCTTGGCGCCCTCGTTGTCGTCCTCGACCTCGATGCGCAGGCGGGCTATGTCTTTCCGGTTTTTGAGGTGTTCAAAGAATTCGGTGGCAAGCCCTTTGCCACGGTATTCTTCGTCGATGTAGATCTCCTCGATGGTGACGGACACGCCGCCCGCCTCCTGCGAAAATGTCTTTGAGAGCAGGACGAAGCCGCAGGGCTTTTCGCCGTATTCGAAGATGTAGCACTTTAAGTAGTCCTGCGAGCGCATGAGCTCGGCAAAGGCGGCGTCGTAGTTTTCGCGGGGAACGGGGGATTCCACGGCGTCGCTGTGGTAGAATTTGTCTACGTATTGATAGTATAGGTTTTTGTCGTCTGGGTTCAGTGGTCGGAACATAGGGACTCCCGGGGGTTAGGTATTAGGTATTAGGTGTTAGGTATTAGGAAATTAGCGGAAGCGTTTGGTTCATTGCCGAGGGGGCCCGTAGCCGGGCGGCAACCCTTTTGTCGCTTGCGCGACAACCCCTTATCCGAGCAATTCGCTAGCGAATTGCCCACCTTCTCCGCGAGAGAGAAGGCTTTTGCATAGCTAAACGTTTCTGCCCTACATTGGGGGATCCTTCGACTAAATCGCTGACGCGATTTTGCCTACGGCATCGCTCAGGATGACAGCTAGAGGCAACGGCTTAACACAAACGATTCTGCCTTACATTGGGGGATCCTTCGACTAAATCGCTAACGCGATTTTGCCTACGGCATCGCTCAGGATGACAGCTAGAGGCAACGGGCGCTCAGGATGACAATTACCTACGTTTCTGCTAAATTAATTACGCATTACGCATTACGAATTACGAATTTGATCTATTGCTTCGTTCAGGTCGCGGCACAGGTGGGTTATCATGGGCTTTATTTCGTCGGTGGGCTGCAAAAAGTCCGGCACCATGACGGTGGTCATTCCGGCGGCATAGGCGGACTTTATGCCGTTTATGCTGTCCTCGAAGGCGGCGCAGTCGCGCGGGTCGAGCCCCAGCCTTTCTGCCGCCGTGAGGAAAACCTCGGGGTGCGGCTTGCCGTTTTTTACGTCCTCGCCGCAGACGAGCGCGTCGAAGTAGTCGCTGACTTTAGCGATCTTAAGGTTGAGCTCGGAGGTCTGCCGCGAGGTGGATGTGGCAAGGGCGATCTTTACGCCGCTGTTCTTAAAGTATTCGAGGATATCGTAAAGCCCTTTTTTGACGGGTATGCCCTCGCGCTTTATGTGCTCGACATACCGCGCCTTGCCCTCGTCGGCGTACTGCCAGTAGGGGAAATCGTCGCCGAAGCGCGCAAGATACATAAGGTGGACTTCTTTTTTGCGCTTGCCGACGGTCTGTTTGAAAAACTCGATATCGTAGGGGTAGCCGTATTCGTCCATCATGCTTTGCCAGTTTTCATAAACCAGCCGCTCGGTGTCGAACATCAGCCCGTCCATGTCAAAAACAGCGCCTTTTATCATATAAACCTCGTTTAGGTATTAGGTATTAGGTACTAGGTGTTAGGTATTAGGTATTAGGTATTAGGTGCTAGGTGTTAGGGGCTAGGTACTAGGTATTAGATTTTTTTATTAATACCTGATCTCGCTAATACCTAATCACGCTAATACCTAACTTATAAGTCCATGAGAAGGAATTCGCAGCTCATCGATTTGAGATAGAGCTGGTTGTCCTCGAATTTGCTGCCGAAGAACGGTGTCGCTTCGGAGTAGCCCGGAGGCGGCGTCAGGACGTCGTCGTGATCCATCAGGTTGAACGCGCAGTAAAGCGCGGTTTTGCCGTCGTGACGGATATAGGCGAGCCGCCTGTCGCGCGCGAAGGCGTTGACGAATTCGCCGTCCCACAGCGCGGAGCAACGGGCGCGAAGTCCGCCGAGCTTGCGGTGCCAGTCGAGCAGTTCTTTATCTTCTCTGCCCCACGGGTAGCAGCAGCGGTTGAACGGGTCGCGGTAGCCTTCCATGCCCGCCTCGTCGCCGTAGTAAACGCAGGGGAAGCCGGGCAGGGTGTACTGCATGGCGGAGGCTATTTTGAGCAGCTTAACGCCGAGCTTGCGCTGTTCGGGGCTGAGCCTTTGGTTAGCCTGCCAGTTGCGGTCTCTGCCGTTTAGGGGCTCGCCGGCTACGATGGTGAGGGCGCGTTCGGTGTCGTGGGTGGAAAGGCTGTTCATAAGCACGCGCAGAACGGGACGTGGATAGTTTTCGACCACACTCATTATTGCCGCCATTGTCCAGCGCGCGTCCTGTCCCCGGCAGAAGTCGAGGATAGCGTTGCGGAAAACGTAGTTCATAACGGTGTCGAGCTGTTCGCCGAGCAGGAATTTGCGGCGCGCGCCGTAGCTTTCCTTGTTGCTCGCGTCCTCCCAGACCTCGCCGATGATGAGCGCCTCGGGGTTTTCAGCTTTTACGCTTTTGCGCAGGTTCATCATAAATTCGTCGGGCAGCTCGTCCGCGACGTCGAGCCTCCAGCCGGAGTTGCCGAGCCGCATGTATTTGCGGATTATGCCGTTTTCACCGTTGATATATTCGTTGAAGGCGGGGTCGGTCTCGATGACCTCGGGCAGGGTGTAGAAGCCCCACCAGCTGTGGTAGTTGTCGGGCCACTCGTTGAATTTGTACCAACTGAAATACGGTGAGTTTTTGTCGCGGTACGCGCCGCCGTCGCCGTATCTGCCGGAGCGGTTGAAGTAAACGCTGTCGGCGCCCGTGTGTGAGAACACGCCGTCGTTTATAACGTGGATGCCGCGCGCCTTAGCCTGAGCGCAGAGCTCACGGAAATCGTCCTCGGTGCCGAGTATCGGGTCGATGTGGGAATAATCGCCCGTGTCGTAGCGGTGGTTTGAGTAGGCTTCGCCTATAGGGTTGAGGTAGATGCAGCTTACGCCGAGGCCTTGCAGGTAGTCGAGCTTTTGGGTGATGCCCTTAAGGTCGCCCATGAAGAAGTCGCTGTTGGTGATCTCGCCGCGCTCGTTGGGCTGCCACACGGGCAGGGCGTACCAGTCGCGGTTGCGCTGGAAATCGGTGCGCTTGAGCTGCTTTTCCTCGCCGCTGAAATTGAAGCGGTCGGGGAATATCTGATACATTACGCCGCCCACAGGCCACTTTGGGGTGGTAAAGCCCTTTTTGTAGCAGGTGATCTGCCAGCTGCGTCCCGGGTGCTCCGACACCTCGCTGATTTTGTACGGGTCGGAGGGGACTATATAGCGCATTCCGTATTTGGTGTGCATGCGGAAGCTGTACCAGTACAGTCCGATGCGGTGCGGCGTGAAGTCGCATTCCCAGATCTCGGTGCTCTCGTCAAAGTTTCCGCACCAGATCATGCGGTGAAACTCCCAGTTGTAGTCGTAGTCATATTTAACGCAAAGCTCTACGTTCTTTGAGTGCAGGTCGCGCGGAGCCAGCACGCGGAAGTGAACGGTGACGTCCTGCTCGACGGCGCCGAACGGCGTGCGGTAGTACGTTCGCTGTGAATCGTAAAGTATCGGCATAAAAGGTCAGCTCTTTCAAATGTCATATTTAAAAAATTATAACACAAAATTAAGCTTATTTCAAGGCTTTTGTGTAATAGCAACGAGAAAAGCGGCAAGACGGATCTGGTTTGTGAGAAGAAGCAAAATTATCGATGATACAGACAAAAAAGCAGATGACCCACCGTTTGGATGAGTCATCTGTTTTTTATAGGAGGAAAGCGGCAAAAATCAGGAGCTCATGTCGAAAACCTGCTGATAGGAGCACATACAGCCGCCGTAATATGTTTTTCCGCTGCCGTTAATGTAATCGTTGTAGAATACCCTGAGCTTGCCGTTGGCGTCGTAGTAGCGCATGTAGGCTCTTGCGTCGAGCTTATCGCCCATGTTAGCCGCAGATTCGCCCTCGTAGGTGACGATAAGGGTGTACAGTCTGTAGCCGTTGTAGTTGCGGTGGTCGAGCGCCACAACGCCCTTGTTTATCGCCGAGCCGCTGTTGGGAGCCACGCGCGAGGTGCAGTCTACATTGGAGATGTAGCGGTAGTCGTTCGCGGCGGTCTCTTTTTGACCGGTGGTGTTCACGCCGTTGACATTCTCGCCGTTGTATTGGAGCCTGTAGCTGTCGCCGGCGTTGTAGTGTGACTTGAACGCGTTAATGTTTGACTCGGTGCCTACTACATATCCGTACTCGACTCCGAAGGTCTTTGCCTCGGTGGACGCGGTGGTGATCTTCTCGATGCTGTTGACCTGACCGAGAAGGCTTTCGCTAAGCGAGGTTACGAATCTGAGACCGCCCGGGGTGATCACATCGTCAAAGTTGGAGTCGGTCATTTCGGGTTCGCGTATCTGAACGCCGGCGAGTCCGAAGCCGCGGTAGGCGCCGTCGGATAATATCTTGTCGTCCTTGGCGTCCTTGCTGACCGTGCCGACCTTTATCCACTTGGCGTAGAGGTGATAGTCGGGGTCGGAGACGGAGACGTCCTTCTTGAGGTAGGTGTCCTTCTCAAAGTCGGCGGCAATGGTGATGCCCTCGGTGGTTTTCAGGTAATCGGTGTTGTGATACCAGCCCGCGAAGACGTATTCGTCGCCCGCCCATGAGGGGATATCGTAGAAGTGGGTTATGCCCTCACGCGTGTTGAGCTCGCCGTTGGCGGGTACAAAGGTTTTGAACACGACGTCTTTATCGTTGATCTCGGGATTGTTCTCGTGGAAGATGACCTTATACGCCTGCCAGTGAGCATAGAGGTGGGTGGTATCGTTATACGTTCTGTCAAAGGTGACCTTTTCGCCGCCCTCAGCCCGGGTGTACCAGCCTGTGAAGGAATAGTGGTTATCGCCCTTGAAGGTGGGGATATCGCTGAACTCGGGAACCTTTTTCTCAACCAGATCGACGGAATCGACTGTTTTGAAGATCTCGTCCACGCCGGTCGGCAGGTTGGTGTGATAGATGACCTCATAAGGAGCGACGTTGACCATTTCGATGTAGCTTACAGCCTCTTCCTTATTGTTGACCTTTATGTAGTGGATGCCCTCGACGTCGACCCTGAACGGGATATCGTCGGCAGGCGTTTCGTAATTTGCGGGAAGCGTTTTTTCGTGGAGAACATAGCTGCCGGGAGCGATATCGAACGACATTACATCGGTGGAGGAGGTGAAGTAATCGTTGTTTTCGCCCTCGCCGACGGTATCGCCGTCATGCGTCAGCCTTAGAGCCACGGCGCCTGATTTGATCTTGCCGGTGGCGGGATCGAAGTTTGTGCTGTTGTTTTCGAAGATCTGCAGCTCGGCGCCCTTAAGAGCTTCGCCGTTTGACTTGATTTTCAGTATCTTCGCCTTTGCGCCCGTGACCTTGTGGTAGGTTTGGTCGCTCAAAACGGGTCTTTTGAAGGTGACGCCGTTCATAGAGGTTATCTGCGCCAGGTTGGTGAGCACGGTGCCCACGCCGGCTGACACGGTAACGGGTATGGTGATGGTGATGGTCTCTTCGGGGTCGATGTTATCGATGACCGCCGAAAACCTGATTTTTTCAACGCCGTCCACCGTGACGGGTTCGATGGTATAGGAGCTTACGTGCGCCGAGTTTTCGATATGAAGTGCCTCGTCCTCGTCGATCTTAACGGTGATCGGGTTGTTGAAGTTGAAGGTCTTGTCAAAGTAATCCTCGATCGTTACGTCGAACATGGAAACCAGCTCGTCGGGATTGGTAACGGTGAGGCTGTACTCGAGCACGCTGTTGCCAACGACCTCGGCGGGATTTTCGGCGGTTCCGGATTTCGGGAAAGCGGTCTTTGAAAACTCGGGCTCGCTGAACTTGATGGTGACGTCGGTGTAGGTGTAGGAGTAGAACTCCATGTCGTTATCGATGATCTCGCCGCGCACGACCGCCTCGTTGTAGGTGACGTCGTTGTTGTTGACGTTGGTTCCCGGCGAGTGCATATAGACGTTGAAGGCGAGGTTTACCTTTTTCTTCAGTACAAAATCCTTGCCCTGGTCGGTTTTGCGGCAGTCGATAGCGATGGCGGTGACCTGAGAAAGATCCTCGGGCGGGGTTTGGCTCCAGATATCTCTTTCAAGGTCAAAATCATCAGTGGTGAAAAGCGACTTGTCCTTTGTGGCGTAATACACCACGGGAGAGCAATAGCCGTCTTCCTCGTTGGCGGTATTGACCCCGCTTATCTGGGAAACATCGATGCCCTTGAAGGCGCCTTGCCATTGCGACTCGGTGCCGTCCATTCTGTGTTCGATCGTGTCGAAGAAAACCAGATTGTCGGTGTTGGAGTTGTTGGTGTAGTTGATGTTGTAGAAATAGTTGGTGTTGAGTCCCACTATCTCGTGCTCGGTGAGCTTTGAGCCCTCAGCCTGAACAAGCGAGGAGATACCGTAGGTGTAGATATCCGGGACCGCGCAGTTTGTCTGGGCTTTGGCGTAAGCTGTTTGTTCGTCGTCGATAGAAGTGAAATAGGGCTTGGTATCGGAGTCAAGATGATCGATAGTGTTTAATTTAAGGTTGGGCTTGCTCTGTTTGGGGGTCGTATCCGTGAACGATACGGAATTCATCATCTTTGTTCCTCTCCTGTTGATGTTGGAGTAGGAGGTTTTCATCATGTAGTAAACGTTGAATCCCGTAGCTGTCTTGTCCTCGGGCACGGTCACCTTGATGGTGAGCATGGTCCTTCCGGAGCCCTGCCAATCAGGGGTCATCACAACAGAGTAGTTGCCCATGTGAAGATTGTTGGGATCCGCCTTTAGGGTATTGAATCGAGCTTCATTTATTGAGGGACTAGCCCCCATGGCTGTGTTGATGCTGCTGTCGCTTGAGGTATTGGTTACGTTGACGTTGTTGGTTCGGAGCGCGACGAACACGGTATCCTTGTCAACAGTACATTCGGGCGGGAGAAGGTCGTTGAATTCGCCCGACCTGATATACTTGGAGTTGACGCCGGTGTTGTAGTTCCACGCCGATAACAAGACGGGGAAATACTCGGTGGAGGTGGATTCGTGATGATTTACATAGCTTTCAGCGGCGCAGCGCTTATAGACGTAGAGCGTGCTGGCGCCCTTTGTAAGCTCATAGGCGGCAGGCCATGCGTCATTTTCCTTAGCCGACGAAATGGTTTCTACTGTTCCGGCGCGTGTAACGGTCATATCCGCCTTGTTCTTTATAAGCGTTTTATAGCCGTCGGCAACATGGTCGGCTACGATAGAATGAAGCCTGTTGGATATATTAAGCTTAACGCTTGTTTCGACCTTTAAGTCGGTTGAATAGAACGAAGATCTATGCTCGACCTCATAGTAATATGTGCCCTCGGGCAAGGTCAGCTCGATATAATCGTTACCGCCGTTGTTGGCTGAGATCGGAACGACCTCAAGGTTGCTGTTGGCGGTGGTCCTTACCCTTACGATGATATCGTCGTAGTCTTCGGCGCTGTGCTCGAACGGATTAGACCAGGTGTTGTTCATCCTTGCGGCGTCGTACTCTTTGAGCCGGATCTTAAGACGGGTAAAGGAGTAATCGCCGGGGTTGAGGTTTTGCTCGATAGAGCTGTCGCCCCACTTGTACTTGTTTGCGCCCGCAACCGCGGATATCCTCAGAACGCCCGGGTTACCGTCGGAGAGGATCATAGTGCGCTCTACGGTGGTGTAGCTGTTGGTTCGGTCGCTCCAGGTTATATTCGGGTCGGTATTTGAGACCTCGGTGTAGTTGATGGTGTAGTCCATCTCGGTGAGCGCGGCGGAATTTCCGTTGAGGATATATTCCTGAGCGTAACCCTTGGTGTGATTATCCTGAACGGTATAATCGGCTTTTATGGTTTTGGAGAGCTTGGTTACGGTCTTATTGTTGTTGTCGTATACGTGCACGGACGGGTCGTTTGTGCCGGATGTGCTTTCCGAGGGCGGAATATAAGCCATAGCGGTGGCTGTGGGACGGTAGTGGAGCATTTCGCCCGACGCCATCTCGATATCCAGAATAGCTTCGTTTTGAACCGTGTACCAGCCGTCGGAGCTGTTGACCTCGCTTCTTTTGTGCTTTGTCACCACGGTGGCGGTGGAGGTGCCTCCGGCGTGTTCCTCAGACCATTCGTCAAGGAAAGAGCTGTAAATGATAGTTCCGTCGTGGGCGGTGTCCTCGCTCCATCTCAGCTTGTACTTTTGGGTGCAGTTGTGGATAACGGCGCTGAGATCCCACGTGACATAGAAGTATTCGTTGGCGTCCGCGGGTTTATTTCCCCACTCGGGTTTCCAAACAAGCGAAACGGAAGCCTGAGTTTTCTTTACATCGGCTTCAAGACCTGTGTGCACCTCTACGAACATGTCGCGCTCGTAATTGAATGAGTGCGGGTCGCTTGAATTGGTGTCGCTGTAGTCGACATAAACCTTAAAATTGTTGACAAAGAACAGGTCATCTCCTGTTTTTGCCGCGAGCTCGGTCGGGTCAACGTCATAGTGCAGCTCAAGTCCGCAGTCTTCCTTTAAGGCGACCGCGTTTGTGTAAACAACGTATTCCTGACCGTCTATGGTAGTTTCGCTTAATGTAAACTTTTCGTTGCCCTTGATGTTGTTTTCGCCGATAAACGTACCGTTTTTATCCTTGAATATTTTTTTGGGCACCTTGATCTGCAGCGCGCCTACGGGCATGGTGTATTCTTTGTTGCCGACTCTTTCAAAGCTCAGGCTCAAATGCGCCGTGATCTTTCCGCCGGAAACCGGACGGAACACAAGCGTGTCGCCCATGTTTTCGCCGTCGACGCTGGTTTGAGTCGTCCACTGCGTTTCGCAGCTGAAGAAGTCGTTGTCCAGCGTTGTTTCCAAATCGATCCACTTTGCGTAATAGGTGGCGTTATCGGTAATATTCACGCCGTAGTCTTTTGTATCGGGCAGCGTTCTGCCGGACACGAGCCTTGAGGCTTCGATCAGGTTTCCTTCGCTGTCTTTGAGATACCATCCGGCGAGCAGCTTATCGCTGTTGGTCGCGTTGGGGATGACGTCGATACCGCCGCCGCTCGACACCGTGACGGTCGATTGCGAGCTGTCGTTCAGCGTTCCGCCGTTCGCGTCAAAACTGATCGGAACATTCTTTGGATTCCAGCGGGCGTAAAGCGTGGTGGCGCTGTCAAAGGTGCTTTCGACGGTTTCGGGGGTATCGGAGTTTTCCCTGAACCATCCGGCAAAGTCATATCCGCTGCGCGTCGGCGCGGGAAGCTGCCTTATAGCGGTTCCCCGGTAAACGCTTATATTGGTGGTGATCGTCTTTTCGGCGTTGTCCGGATCGTCGGGATCCTTGTTGATGCAGGTTACGGTTACCGGTTCGGAGGTCGGAGTCCATTTTGCCCTGATGACAGTTCCCTTGGAGAGGTCGACCGTGTTGCCCGCGGTTACCTTCTGCTCTTTTTGCGCTCCGTTTTCGGCATAGATAAAGTACCAGCCGTCGAGATTATGATAGGGCTTTTTCGCCGACGGAAGGGATGTGATGGTGTATTGAGCGCTATCCTGCATGGGGTAGTCGTCTTCGTGAAACTCTGTATATGTACCGCCGTTGGATTCAAACTCAGGCTTATAGCCCCAATGAGCATAGTAGGTTATATCTTCTGTTGCCAAGGTGTCATTGGAAGCCTGTGTTTCTCCGTCTTGTGTGAACCAGCCAATGAAGGTTCTTGTTTCGTATTCGGGAACAGGGAGGACTCCCAGCTTATGTCCGTATTTGTATACGGCGCTGTGAACCTGATCGCTATCGCCGTTTTGGGGGTCAAATGTAACCACCGGGTTTTTCTCCCAACGGGCGTAAAGCGTTATATCGCCCCTTACTATATCGTTTTCGGTTACGGCGGTGTCGGAATTTTCCGGGAACCAGCCGAGGAAGGTGAAGCCGTCTTTTTCCGAAGGCGGAAGCACGCCGTATTTGTTGCTTTGCTTGTATGATTTTTTACCCACACGCGTGCCGCCGTTCGACTCAAAGGTGACGACGTAGTCGGGCTCGTCCCACATGGCGAAAAGCGTGACGGTTCCGCCTTGGGTCGGAGTGAGCTGATTTACCGAGTCGCTGACAAAATACTGTGTGCCCGCGCCGTTAGGACGGGTGTTCCAGCTTGAAAGAACGCTTTTGCCCTCTTTTTCGAACATCTTGCTACTCAGCTCGACAAAATCGGGATATGAAACATTGCTGAAGGTTATGGTTTTTCTGTCCTGCGATATCTCGGCGCCGTCTATTGTGACGCCCTCGGGAACGACTCCGCCGTTGCCGTCAAGCACGAGGTTGTAGGTGTGGGGAGTCCAGTGCGCGTAGTAGCTCCAATGCTCGGGAACGTCGCCCGAGTGCAGTTGTGTGCCGCCTGTTTTTTCGCTCCACCAACCCGCGAAGTCATAGCCGGCTCGCGTGGCGACGGTTTGGCTTTCGTCAAAGGTGAGCTCTACGCCTTTGTTGCCGTCAACCGACTGGAAGTTAGGCGAACCGCCGTTGCCTTTTAAGGTGATGAACGCGTCGGCGACCCATGTGCCGGCGTAGTCGGATCTGAAATTCTGGAAGAGCTCGTCGGCTGAGATCCTTAAATCCTTGTTGGGCTCGTCGATTTTTCTCCACGAGCTTTTGGGAGGCACGCTTGAGCCCGCAAGGCCCGCCGCAGGCCAGCCTTCGGCGCTGAGCTTTATCCAAGAGAGCTCCTCGCAGTCCTCGAAAATGTTCACCCTGTCAGAAAGGTCAGGGTATACGGGGGCTCCGTAGGTATAGCCTTTTCGGTTTTCTCTGCCGACGCCTGCATAACTCAGATTAACGTCCTTTAAGCTTGTGCAGCCTTTAAACATGGACGAGCAGATAAGCGCGCCCTTTACGCAGGTGAGGTCAAGGCTTTCAAGCGAAGTGCAGCCCTCAAACATCCGCTCATAACCGCTGTTTTCCCAGCCGTTAAAGCTCCAGAAATTTGTAGTTGTTCCCCAGTGCTCGGGGGGACCGAAGTTGATCGTCTTTAATGATGAACAACCCTTGAACATCTCTCTGAATGTACCGGGCTTTCTGATGTTCCAGTTGCTCAAATCGATTTCTTCAAGGCTCGAGCAGTTTCTGAAAATGTAAGCAAGCTGAGTTTCGCTGGCGGGGTTAGCGTCGAACAGCGTAACGTTTTTAAGATTAGTACAGCCGTCAAACAAACTGCCGATGGTATAAGGGTTGTTTATCTTAAAGCTTGAAAGATCAATGGTTTCAAGGCTTGTGCAGTTGGCGAAAATACCGGGTATGTAAGTTGCTTTGGGTATTGTCCAGTTTGATATATTTACGTCGGTAAGCACCGAACACCCGTTAAAGGTGTTGCCGGCGTTTTCCAGATTGGGCAGATTCCAGCAGGTAAGGTCGACCTTCTCGAGCTTTTTATTGCCGCAGAAAGTGTAAAACAGAGTTTTGCATCGGGAAGTGTCAATTCTGTCGAGGTGATGGTAATCGCTCCATGTAAGCTGGTTCATCTGCCAGAACCAACCCGCCATATTTGTAGGCGCGATTCTATCCTTTATTTCTACCCTCATGACCTGGATAGCGTAGACGGTTCCTTTGTTTCCGTTATAATCCTCGCGATACCACGGGTTTCTTTCGCTGGCTATTTTGTTTTTTCCGTCCTCAAAATCGGTAAAGTGCTTGAACAACACTTTATCGGGATCGACATCACCGCCGCGCTGGAATACCAGCTCGAGATTTTTGGTGATATCTATACTGCCGCTTTGGGTGGTTTTGTTCGGGTCGATGTAATAAAGCATCGCGTGGATATCGCTGCCAGTCGCCGGCTCTTCCTCCTCCGCAAATACGTCAAACGGCACGACAAGACCGAACAGTACCGCAAGCGTCAGCAGCACCGCCGTCATCCTCCTGAGACGTCTTTTTTTGGCAATAGCTTTCCTCATAGAATCACCTTTCCCAGCGAGCGAATATTTCACCCTGATATTAAATATCATACTATATGGTATAGATACGGCGACGGCATATAAAATATCCAAAAAAAGCGATTCAAGTTAAATAATTTCAATAAATCTGTTGCAAAAACAGGACAGATATGTTTTAATAGTATTAGAATGGTGTAAGCCGAACTCCAATCGGTTTTCGGCGGCATATTATGCAAATATCAATGGCAAGAGTCGATGAACGATTCTGAGTAAAAACAGGAGTATGAACTATGACATATTCAGTCATCGGGCTATTGGCAGCTATTATTCTGATAATTACCAACCGCGACGTTTTTTGGACGCCGAAAGGAGTGACCTTTTCAAAAACCCAGCGGCTGTACCGGAACTTTTTGCTTGTTGTTTTGGGTTACTATATTACAGACGGTATGTGGGGCGTTTTGTATAATCTGCGCCTTATGGATATTCTGTATGTTGAAACGATATTGTTTTATGTCGCGATGGCAGCGGTTTTGCTTTTTTGGACGCAGTATGTGACCGCCTATCTTGAAAGCAAAAATGCTTTCGGAACCATACTGCGATATGCCGGACGGATCCTTTTTGCAATTGAGGTCGTCGTACTTATCGTCAACATCTTTTACCCCGTAAAGTTCTGGTTTGATGAAAACTACGCTTATCAAACGGGAGTTATGGGGTATTTTACGCTTTTCGCGCAAACCCTGATATTTCTTATAACGTCTATTTATACGCTTCGCGTCACGGCAAAGTCAGAGGGAAAGGTAAGACGCAGAAACCTGACCATCGGTCTATTCGGTATCGCGATGACCGCGATGATCATTTTACAGATAGAATTCCCGCTGTGGCCGTGCTATACGATCGGGTATATGTTCGGAACATGTCTGCTGCACAGCTTTGTCGTTGAGGATGAAAAGTCAGAATACCGCAAAGAATTAGAAAGAACTCTGCAGCGAGAGAAGGCGCAAAAGCAGGAGCTTGCCGAAAGCCGCGAGGTTCTGAAAGACGCGCTGGACAGCGCAGAGAGCGCCAATAAGGCTAAGACAGCCTTCCTGTCCAATATGAGCCACGAGATCCGCACGCCGATGAACGCCATCATCGGACTGAACAGCATAGCGTTGAATGATCCCACAGCGAGCGAAGAAGTTAAAAAGTATTTGGAGAAAAGCGTCGCCTCGGCGCATCATCTGCTTGGGATCATAAATGATATTCTGGACATGAGCCGCATAGAATCAGGCCGCATGACCGTTAAAAACGAGGAGTTTTTACTTGACGACGCGCTGGAACAGGTCAACGGGATCATAAGCGAGCAGTGCCGGGACAAAGGTCTTGTCTACGATCACCGCAAAGTGGGGAAGATCGACAAGTATTATATCGGCGACGCTATGAAGCTAAAGCAGGTTTTGATAAATATTCTGGGGAACGCTGTCAAATTCACTCCGGAAGGCGGCACTGTGAGCTTAGTGATAGAAGAAAAAGCGCGATTTGACAAAAAGGCGGTCGTTGAGTTTGTGATAAGCGATACCGGCATCGGTATGAGCAAAGAGTTTTTGCCGCATATTTTTGAGCCGTTCAGCCAAGAGGAGTCGTCGCCTACCGGCAAGTATGGCAGCACGGGACTGGGAATGTCTATCACGAAAAGTATAGTTGAGCTGATGAACGGAACCATCACGGTCGACAGCGAGAAAGGAAAAGGGACGACCTTCTCCGTTACGATCACGTTTGAAGAATCCGAAAAAAACAGCGACGATAATGATATCGGAATGCCGGCGCTTAATGACATGAGCGGTTTGGACATCAATAATGCAGATCTGACGGGTCGCCGTGTTTTGCTTGCCGAGGACGTATCGATCAACGCGGAGATCATAATTATGTTATTGAGCATGCGCGAGATGGAGGTGGATCTTGCAGAAAACGGTCAAATTGCCGTTGATTTGTTTGCGGCGCACGAGCCCGGGTATTACGCGGCGATCTTAATGGATATGCGGATGCCGGTGATGGGCGGTCTGGAAGCGACAAGGCGCATACGCAGCATGGATAAAGAGGACGCAAAAACGATCCCGATCATCGCGTTGACCGCCAACGCCTTTGATGAAGATGTTCAGCGCAGCATACAGGCAGGCTTGAACGCGCACCTCAGCAAGCCTGTTGAACCGGAGGCTTTATATAAAACCCTGGAAAAGCTGATCGGCATATCATCGGCAGCAACAGTACAGGCTGCGCCGCAGGAGTGATTCGAATATATTATTGCCTTTGAAACGTACAAGCCGCTTTCGGGTGGTTTTAGAAAAACAGACAAAAGCAAACGATGGTTATAAAAACCACCGTTTGCTTTTACTTTATATTTCCTGTATGTATTCTGAGATATAGCGCTGTATCTGTGTGACGTCGCGGATGTTTACCTTGCCGTCGTTGTTAGTGTCGAGCAGTGCGATGTTATTTTTATCTTTTAGGTTGATATCTGTCATTTCCGCAAATGCGCTCTGCATTATAGTCGCGTCGAAGATATTTACGTCCCAGTCGTCGTTAAGATCGCCGACGACCTTGCCGCTGTCGGTTGTTCTGCCGTACTTTTTGAAATTGATGTCGTTTTCTTCCGCGAAGTCCGCAGCCGCCGAATCTGCCTTGCCGAAAACGGTCAGCTTTCTACAGTTTTCAAAGGCGTTTTCGCCGATGGTGGTCACGCTGTCGGGAATGCGAATCTTTTCGAGGCTGCGACATTCCTCAAACACGCCCATGTTGCGCAGCGAGTCTGCGCTTCCTATTGTTTGCAGCCCTTCGGGCAGCACCAGCTCTTTAAGGCTGCGGCAGTCAAAGAACGCCTCTTCGCCTATGCGGGTAACGCCGTCG
>CACYPV010000003.1 GCA_902776375.1 uncultured Ruminococcus sp.
TGTTTTGTATATTCTTTTCCAACATTTCTATCACCAAGTCTATTATACCATATCTAAAGCAAAAAGCCCAGCTTTCGCTGAACTTTTTCGACAGACTGAACGGAGCGGGATTTCCGCTCCGGTTTTTTTATACTGATTTTGGCTGCTGCCACTATATTTTGAAAAAGTTCAGGAAGCTAAAGCCTGTCGGCATAGGTATTGAGATCATATATATCGTCGCGAACACCAGACTGGCTAACGCTATGCCGAGAACCATGATGCGCGACTGTAAATTTTTGAAAACGCCTATGATACCCAGCAGGAAAAGCACAACGGAATAAATGACGTTTACAAGGTGATACGAATCGCCTTTGGTGTTGTCGCGCTTGCCTTCCTCAAGCAGCTCGCGGGAATCGTCGAATTCCTTTTTCGGATCTTCAAAATATTTTTCCAAAGCTCCCTTTACCTCAAAAGGGGACTTCATATTGTCGTCCATTTTTTCGATGAAATCCTTTAAATAATCGCTGGCGTTTTCTTTAATAAAAGTATCCATCATATCTCTGTAGATCTTCGCCTCGTCCTTGTCGCCCCTCATTTCAGCGACCTGAGCTTGCATCTTATAATCGTTTGCCGTGTTCCACGTCATCATGTCGGCAAGAAACATTTGGATAGACGTGTTGTACGACGCGGTGGCGCTTGAAGCGGTGTTGTTGCTTTTGGTAAAGTTTATTGCCTGAATACCGCCGTGCAGCGAGCCTATCCAGGACGCCCACGCGTTGAGTACAGCCGTAATACCCAAAAAAACAACTACTATTATTTCAACCCGCTTTTCCGTAAGCAGCGGCTTTTTCCCTTGATTATTATCCAGCTTTTTAACTTCCGTCGACATGCGTATCCTCCGTTCGAGTTTTGGTGTCTGGATTAAGTATAGCATATTCTTTTTATAATAACAATTGTTTTGTTTAAGCATTTTAAATATTCTTTTGCGCCAAAACTTTATTATAAAGCAAGTATATACCGCTTGACATTTCGGCGGGGGTTTGATATAATAATTTGCGAATGAATCGCAAATTGAGGTGATTATTTTGCCTAAGTATATGACAAAGCAGCGAAAGGCGCTGCTTAATTATCTTTCAATGCATGCTGACGAAAGGCTGTCGGCAAAGCAGCTTGAAGACGCGCTGAAAATTGAGGGCATAAGCATTAGCGCCGTTTACCGCAACCTTTCCGAGCTGGAAAGAGAGGGCAAGGTGCGCCGCGTGAACAACAGCGGCAGCCGCGAGGTCTTTTATCAGTACACCGACGGTGCGCACTGCAAGGATTGCCTGCATCTTTCCTGCGAAAAATGCGGAAAGACCTACCACATGAACAGCGCAGTTGCTCGGACGCTTATAGAAAATCTCGCTCAAAGCGACGAGTTTACCATAGACAAGGCTAATACCGTGCTCTACGGAGTCTGCGGCGACTGCCGTGAAAAGTGAGGAAGTATATGAAAAAAGTATTATCGATCATTATATGCGCAGCTCTTATGCTCGCCGTGTTCGCGGGCTGCGGAGCCAAAAAAACGTCAGGCGAAAAGCTTCATATCATCGCCACTATCTATCCTGAATACGAGTGGATAAAGCAAATAACCGAGGGCGCCGATAACGTAGAGGTCTCGCTGCTGCTTGACAGCGGCTCTGACCTGCATAATTTTCAACCTTCGGTTAAGGATATAACCGATATTTCATCCTCCGACGTGTTCGTTTACAACGGCGGCGAGTCCGACGAATGGGTGGACAGCGTGCTGAGTAACGCCCAAAACAAGGACATGCTCGCGCTTGACCTAATGGAGCTGCTCGGCGATAAAGCCAAGGAAGAAACCGCGGTCGAGGGCATGGAGACCGAGGAGCATGAGGAGGAAGAGGACGAAAAGGAATACGACGAGCACATCTGGCTCTCGCTGAAAAACGCGTCGTTCCTCTGTCAAAAAATCGCTGACAAGCTCTCCGAGAAGGATCCGAACAATAAGGATACCTACGCCAAAAACGCCAAAGCCTATATTGAAAAGCTCAACAAGCTCGACGGTGAATATGAGCAGACCTGCTCGTCTGCGAAGAATGACACGCTCATTTTTGCCGACCGCTTCCCGTTCAGATATATGACAGACGACTACAAGCTTAATTACTACGCGGCTTTTTCGGGCTGTTCTGCTCAGAGCGACCCCAAGTTTGAAACTATCGTTTTCCTCGCCAACAAGCTTGACGAGTTGAAGCTTCATCATCTTATGATAATCGACGGCTCCGACGATAAGCTCGCTAAGTCAGTTATCGACGCCGCAAAAACAAAGGATGTAAAGATCCTCACGCTTCACAGCATGCAGTCCTCCGTCGGCGAAAACAGCACTTACCTTAGCATTATGGAAGACAATTTAAAGGCGCTTAAAGAAGCGCTGAATTGATTTGGAGTTATATTTATGTCACAACTCACCTGTACCTCCCTTAGCCTCGGATATGAGGGCAAGGAGATATTATCGAACCTGAGCTTTTCCGTTGAAGCAGGCGACTATGTTTGCATCCTCGGCGAAAACGGTTCGGGCAAAACAACGCTTATGAGGACTATCCTCGGGCTGCATAAGCCTATGAAGGGCTCTATCAGCACGGGCGACGGGCTCAACCGCCGCGAGATAGGCTACCTGCCTCAGCAAAATTCCATCCAAAGGGATTTTCCCGCTACAGTGCGCGAGATCGTCATCTCAGGCTTTCAGGGGCAGTGCGGCTTTCGCCCGTTCTATACGCGCGAGCAGAAGCGCCGCGCCGATGAAAACATCGAGCTCATGGGCATTTCACATCTTAAAAATCGCTGTTACCGCGAGCTTTCGGGCGGTCAGCAGCAGCGTGTGCTCTTGGCTCGCGCACTTTGCGCTACAAGAAAAATGCTGTTCCTTGATGAACCCGTCGCAGGGCTTGACCCGAAGGTAACTCAGGAAATGTACGCGCTTATCGAAAAGCTCAACAAGGAGCTGGGCATCACCATCATAATGATCTCGCATGACATAAGGGCGGCAATTCAGTTTTCTAACAAGATACTGCATATCGGCAGTGAGATATTTTTCGGCTCGCGCGACGAATACATCAAACGCACAGCGAGCGAATGGGAGGGCAATTATGGAAATCTTTGATACCCTCGCTTATTATATGCAGTTCTCTCAGGTGCGCTACGCCCTGATCGTCGGCGTGCTGGTCGCGCTGTGCGCCTCGCTTTTGGGCGTTACGCTGGTGCTTAAGCGGTTTTCGTTCATCGGCGACGGGCTGTCGCACGTTGCTTTCGGCGCAATGGCGGTGTCGTCCATCACGGGCGCGCTGTTCAGCGGAATGAAGCCCCTGATCGACGGCACGGGCGACATGATAATCGTGATGCCCCTGACTGTAATCAGCGCCGTGCTGCTGCTGCGCACCGGCAAAAACGCAAAGGTCAAGGGCGACGCGGCTGTAGCCATGATCTCGGTCGGAGCTCTGGCTATCGGCTATCTGCTGATGAATCTCGACGTTTTCCCGAAGTCCGCCAACATCTCGGGCGACGTTTGCTCCACGCTCTTCGGCTCGCTGTCCATACTCACGCTGACCCAAGGCGAGGTGAACTTCTGCATAGCGGTCTCGATAGCGGTCGTTATCGTGTTCATCCTGCTTTACAACAAGCTTTTCTCCGTCACCTTCGACGAGGATTTCGCCACAGCCACGGGCACAAAAGCCAGCGTTTACAACCTCATCATAGCTATCATCATCGCGGTCATTATCGTCATTTCGATGAACCTCGTCGGCTCGCTGCTTATCTCGGCGCTGATAATTTTTCCGGCGCTGTCCGCAATGCGACTGCTCAAAAGCTTCAAGGCGGTCACGATCTGCTCGGCGTGTCTCAGCGTGTTCTGCGCTACTCTCGGCATTCTTTTATCGATCCTGTTCAGCACGCCCGTCGGCTCAACTATTGTCGCGGTAGATATAGCAGCCTTCGGCGTTTTCTCGCTGATAGGAGCCGCTAAGGGAGGATTAAAAAAATGAAAAAGATCATTACTGTAATATCAAGCCTGATAGTGCTCTCAATGCTGCTTACAGGCTGCGGCGCTTCGTCGTCACAGCCCGAAAACAAGGCGGCGCAGACAAGTAAAAAAACTATCAACGATATCCTCGCGGAGTCACGGGCAAATCAAACTACCGCGCCGCTCGTCGATGATACCGAATACCCCGAGCTTGATTACGACGCTGAGGTCGACCTTACAAAGCTCAACAGCAACATGGTTTATTCCACCGTGTACAGCATGGTCAACACATCTTCCGATTACATCGGAAAAACCGTAAAGGCGCACGGCACCTTTGATGTGTTCACCGACCCCGATACGGGAGCTATGTACTGCGCCTGCATTATCGCCGACGCCACGGCTTGCTGTTCTCAGGGGCTGGAATTTGAGTGGAAGGGCAATCACACCTATCCCGACGATTACCCAAAGGTCGGAACGCCGATCTCAGTCGGCGGAGTTTTCGAGACCTATAAAGAGGGCAATGTGACCTACTGCCGCCTGAAGGACGCTGAATTCGCTTTTTGATACCAAATGCTAAACCGGACAGACTGCTCACAGCTTATCTGCCCGGTTTTTTTATTTGTGTTCTGAAATGACCTTGCTAAGTATCCGCACGCCTTCTTCAAGCTTTTCCTGCGCAATGCCCGAAAAGCTCAGCGCGATGCGGTTTTTCTCCCTGTCGTACGGCATAAGACGGACTGATTCGCGCTCCAGCGCTTCTTCAATGATCTTCTTGTCTGCGCTCTCAGGCAGCGGCAGGGTGAGGTACAGCGCGGTTTCGTTAAAGCCGTAATCGGTGTTTGGAAAATACCTTTCCACAGCGGCTATCAGCGTCTTGCTCTTTTCAAGGTAAACGCGCCTTGCCTTGCGCAGGTGGACGTCGATCTTGCCGTAATTTATATAGTTTGCAAGCGCGAGCTGCTCGGTCTTTGAGGCGGTCTGGTTCATCAGGTGCCGAACCTTGTTGAATCTGTTCATCAGCAGCTCAGGCAGCACCGTGTAGCTCAGCCGCACCGACGGCAGCAAGACCTTTGAAAACGAGCCTATGTATACCGTGTTGTCAACGTCGTAATGCTGAACGCAGGGGATAGGCAGCGTGCGGTAACGCAGCTCGCCGTTGTAGTCGTCCTCTAAGATAAGCGCATTGTTTTGCCGCGCCCATTTTATTATTTCAAGCCTGCGGTTGACGGGCATGCTGTCGCCTCGGCTTCCCGAAAAGTTGGGGTTAATCAGGACTATCTCAGGTGATAATTCTTTTAAAGAATCAATAGTCACCCCGTAAGCGTCCTGTTCAAAGTATTTTACGTCATAATCAAAGCTTCTGAAAACAGCCTCTGCCTGAACGAACGCCGCCTGCTCAACGGCTATGGTTTTGCCGAAGCCGAACAGCGAGCACAGCAGATACAGCAGCGCCTGACTGCCCGCGCCCACAACGATATTCTGAGCGTTCGCGTTTACGCTTCGGGTGCCGAGGGCGTACTTGTGCAGAGCCTCGCGCAGCGCCTCCTCGCCCTGAACGTCGCCGTAAGAGGTCAGAAGATAGCTGCGGTTCACGATATCCTTTACGTTCTTTCTCCATTCCGCAAGGTCGATAATGCTCTCGTCAATGCTCTTTCCGCTGAAATCATAGGCATAGTAGCGGCTTTTCTTTTCGCCGTTTTCAGCCGTATCGGTCTTTTGTGGAAGCTTGCTTATCTCAGCCGCCACAAAGTAGCCGCGCTGGGGGCGGCTTTCGATATAGCCCTCAACGCAAAGCTGATCGTAAGCTCCCGTAACGGTCGTTTTCGATATTCCGCGATCATTGCTCAAGCCTCGGATAGAGGGCAGCTTGTCGCCTTTTTTCAGGCTGCCGTCCTCGATCGCCTGCCGTATAGACAGATATATCTGCTGATACATCGGCTTTTTCAGTTTTTTGTCCGTAATAATAAAATCGTATAACATGATATCATTCTATCATTTATCAAGAAATATTGCAAGGGTGTTGAAATTTCTTTTATTTGTATGTATAATATTAAGATGAAAATATGTAATGTGAGGGATTACTATGAATAACTCTGCAAAAGCTTTTTTTGATTCAGTAAAGGGAAAGACCGTAGCGTTCATCGGCATAGGTACCAGCAACCTGCCGCTTATTAAGCAGTTTGCCGATAAGGGCGCAAAGGTAGTTGCCTGCGACCGCAAGGATTTTGAATCTCTCGGTGAGAACGGCGTAAAGGCGAAGGAGTACGGCGCGGAGCTTTTACTCGGCGATGATTATTTGGATAACATTAAGGCGGATATAGTTTTCCGCAGCCCCGGCACCCCGTTTTATAAAGAGGAGCTTGTGCGCCTCAGAGAGAACGGCGCGGTGCTTACCTCGGAGATGGAGGTGTTCTTCGACCTCTGCCCGTGCAACGCTATCGCAGTAACGGGCTCTGACGGCAAGACCACTACTACCACTATCATTTCCGAAATCCTGAAGGCGGCGGGCAAGACCGTTCACCTCGGCGGCAACATCGGTAAGCCGCTTCTGCCCGAGATCGAAAGCGTTCAGCCCGACGATTGGGCGGTGGTAGAGCTTTCAAGCTTCCAGCTCATCTCAATGCGCAAAAGCCCGGACATCGCCGTCGTTACAAATCTTGCGCCCAATCACCTCGATATCCACAAGGATATGCAGGAATACGTCGATTCAAAAAAGAACATAGTTCTGCATCAAAACGCCTTTTCAAAGGCTGTGCTCAACCTCGATAACGATATAGCCAACGGTTTTTCCGAGGCGGTACGCGGCAGGCTTGCAAAGTTCTCGGTCAAGGAAAAGCTCTATAACGGCGCTTATCTCGACGGCGTCAAGCTCGTCTACAGCGACTACGGCAAAGTCACCGAGATAATCGATTACCGCGATATCAAGATCCCCGGCATGCACAACGTCGAAAACTACCTTGCCGCCATCGCGGCGGTGTGGGGCATAGCTGACGTTGACGCAATTGTAAAGGTCGCCAAGACCTTCGGCGGCGTGGCTCACCGCGCCGAGTTCGTGCGCGAGTACCGCGGAGTCAAATACTACAACGACTCTATCGCGTCAAGCCCCACAAGGACCGCGCTCGGCACACTGTCGCTTTATGACGAGAAGATCATTATCATCGCCGGCGGCTACGACAAGCACATCCCTTATGAGCCGCTGGGACCCGTGATAAACAACAAGGTAAAGACGCTCATTCTTCTGGGCGACACCGCGCCTAAGATAGAGGCGGCGGTCAAGGGCGCCGATAACTACAACGAGAGCGACATCAATATCATCAACGTCACCAACATGGAAGAAGCGGTCGCGGCAGCTGTTGAGGCGGCAGTTGAGGGCGACATCGTTTCGCTTTCACCGGCGAGCGCAAGCTTTGGACTTTACAAAAACTTTGAGGAAAGAGGCAACCATTTCAAGAGCATTGTTATGGGGCTTAGATGAAAGCGGATGAATAAAGTGGATCTGAAAAAACTTATTTTTGAATTGTGCTCAGTGCAGGGCGTTTCCGGAAGTGAAGCGCCCGCGCTCTCTGTGGCGAGGAAATACTGCGAGTCCTTGGGCGAAACCGGCACAGATCATAACGGGAATCTATATGTTACGCTCGGCGATCCCGAAGCGGACAGGACTATCATTCTCGACGCGCACCTTGACCGTATCGGCTTTATCGTTACTGGCATTGACGACAAGGGCTTTGTCAAGGTGGACAAGCTCGGCGGCGTTGATATCCGCACCCTGCAGGACGCTGTTTTGCAGACCGAAAGCGGCATAAAAGGCACGGTCTGCTGTCTGCCTCCGCACCTTTCCGACGGCAGCGAGGACAAGGCGACGCCCATAGACAAAACATGGGTCGATTTCGGAATGACTTATGATGAAATATCAAAGCGCCTGCATATCGGCGACACACTGACCTTTTACGCCGAGCCCCGTGAACTGCTCGGCGATAAGATAACCGCCCCCGCGCTTGACGACCGCTGCGGTATAGCCGCATTGATACGCGCCGCAGAACTGATAAATACCGATAAATACCGCGTTGTGCTGCTGTTCAGCGTGCAGGAGGAAACCTACGGCACGGGCGCAAAAACCGGCGCGTTCACGCTTGACGCCGACGAAGCCATAGCAGTCGATGTAAGCTTCGCTTCTCAGCCCGACATATCGGGGCAGTACGCAAAAACAGAACTGGGCAAAGGCCCCATGATCTGCATATCGTCCGTCATGGATCGCGCCATGTCGCAAAAGCTCATATCTCTTGCCAAGGAGCAGGATATCCCGTATCAGCTGGAGCCTATCGCGGGAGCCACCGGCACCAACGGCGACCATATCGCGGTGAGCCGCTGCGGCGTAAAAACCGCCGTGGTGTCGATACCTCAGCGCTATATGCACACGCCCGTCGAGGTAATATCGCTCAGCGACGTGGAAAATACCGCGCGCCTTATAGCCGCCTATATTAACTGCGGAGGTGCTTTTGATGATTGATATCGCGCTGCTGAAAAAGCTTTGCCTCGCCGACGGTATATCGGGCGACGAGGGCAAGGTAAGAGATATTATTATTGAAGAGATCAAGGACTTCGCCGAGTATCACACCGATAACCTCGGCAACCTTATCGTGCATAAAAAGGGCAAAGCCCGCGCCAAGTCGCGCCTCATGCTTTCAGCGCACATGGACGAGGTCGGACTTATGGTGACCGACGTCACGTCAAACGGCTATTTGAAATTTGACGAGGTGGGCGGCATCGACCGCCGCGTTATCGTCGGCAGGCAGGTGACAGTCGGCGAGAATAAGATCCGCGGCGTTATCGGCGTAAAGCCAATACACCTGTGCAAGGGCGACGATTCCAAGAACATCTCCGAGTACAGCGACATGTATATCGACATCGGCGCGGACAGTTTGGAGGAAGCGCTTGCAGTTGTCAATTACGGCGACAGCGTTCATTTTGTAAGCGAGTTTATCGAGAACGGCAACACCGTGAATGTGAAGGCTATAGACGACCGCTTCGGCTGCTATGTGCTTATAGAGCTTATAAAAAGCGAGCTTGAGTACGACATGGATTTTGCCTTTGTCGTTCAGGAGGAGGTCGGCTTGCGCGGCTCAAAGACCGCGGCGTACACGCTCGACCCCGAATTCGCGCTGGTTATAGAAACCACCACTTCGGCGGAGATACCCGAGATCGACGCGCACAAGCAGGTCTGCACGATAGGCGGCGGCGCGGTCATTTCGGTGATGGACAGGCGCACTATTTACGACAAAGAGCTTGTAAACCTCGCGTTTGATATCGCCGGCAAAAACGGGATAAACGCGCAGTATAAGCGCGCCGTGGCGGGCGGCAACGACGCGGGAGCCATACATCAAAGCCGCGGCGGAGTGCGCACGCTGGCTATCTCGCTTGCCTGCCGCTACCTGCACGCGCCCAGCACAGTCGCCTCAAAAGCGGACTGCGAAAGCGTGCTTGCGCTAACGCGCGAAATGTGCAAGGTCATCGCGTCGGGAGCGCTAAGGCAATGATAATCTCCGCGAGTGGATCGCATGACTTTGCCGAGACCGTAAGAAGCCTTTCCGCGGACGACCCCTTTGCCTGCCGCGTTATCGCTCAGTATGAATGTTACCGTCCCGGGCTGTCCTTCGTCGACTATTGGCTGACGGCGGACGACGGGGGAAATGTCAGCGGCGCGATAGCAAGAAACGGCTCGAACTACGTTTTGTTCCTCACAGAAAAAAGCGACATAGGGGAGATATCCTCATTTTTGCGGATGTCGGGCTTTTCGTCTGTGCTTTGCGACGGCGGTTATTCGCTTGAGCTTAACGCGTGCGAATCGAGCGGCGTAATAATGAAAACCACCAAAAAATTAGCCGTAAACAAATCGGAAAGCATAATCGAACCCACTATCCGCGAGGCTTACGATCTGATAGCAAAATGTGCGGAGGAAGGCTTTATGCCGCCGCCTTTTGAGGACTTTTACGTCGACGTCAACCACAAGCTGCGCCACAACGCCATGCGGCTTATCGGCGTGCGCGACGGCGAAGCTTTAGCGGCGGTCGCCATGAGCATTGCGGAAACCGACGACCTCGCCGTGCTAGGCGCGGCGGCTTGTCACCCCGACTTTCGCGGAAAAGGCTACGGCGCGTACATTATCGCTCAAATCACCAACAGCCTTATAGACGAGGGCAAAACGGTTTATCTGTACCGCGCTATGAACAAAAACGTTCGGTTTTTCAATAAGCTCGGTTTTATCGAGTGCGGAACATGGAAGGAATATGTAAATAATGGATGATAAAATGAAATTTTTTGATATAGACAAACGTGTGCTCGACGCGGCTGACCGCGCTATGGAGCTGTGCGCCGACAGACTGCGCGAGATCGACGAAATACAGGAATACAACCAAATCAAAATGATAAAGGCGTTCCAAGAGGCAGGCGTGCGCGAAAGCTATTTCAGCGGCTCAACTGGCTACGGCTACGACGATTTCGGCCGTGACGCGCTCGACAGGGTGTACGCCTACGCTTTTGACGCCGAGGACGCGCTGGTGCGCCACAACTTCGTAAGCGGCACGCACGCGCTCACGGTGGCGCTTTTCGGCGTTCTGCGCCCAAACGACACAATGCTCAGCGTTACGGGTATGCCTTACGACACTATCCGCTCCGCGATCGGCATCGAGGGCAGCTATCCCGGGTCGCTGAAGGATTTTGATATCACCTTTGAGAAAACCGACCTTTTGCCCGACGGCACTCTCGACTACGCGCAGATCGAGAAAGATATAACCGCTAAAAAGCCTAAAATGGTTTATATACAGCGCTCGCGCGGCTACAGCACGCGCCCAACGCTTACATGGCGCGAAATCAAAAAGATATGCGATATCTCAAAAAAAGCCTCGCCAAAGTCCATCATCATGCTCGACAACTGCTACGGCGAGTTCGTCGAAAAGATTGAGCCGCTGACTATCGGCGTAGACCTTATGGCGGGTTCGCTGATAAAGAACGCGGGCGGCGGCATAGCGCCCACGGGCGGCTATATCGCAGGCAGAAAAGACCTTGTTGAAATGTGCGCCTACCGCCTGACGACGCCCGGCACGGGCAAAGAGATCGGTGCGACCTTGGGCAATAACCGCGAGCTTTTTATGGGCGCTTACCACGCTCCGCACGTGACGGGCGAGGCGCTGAAAACCGCGGTGTTCGCCTCGGCGCTGTTCGAGCTGCTCGGCTTCGACACCGCGCCGAGGTATAGCGATCCGCGCGGCGACATCATCCAGCTCGTGATGCTCGGAGATGAAGAAAAGCTTTGCCGCTTCTGCGAGGGTATCCAGGCAGGCTCGGCGGTTGACAGCATCGTTTCACCCGTTCCGTCCGACATGCCCGGCTACGAAAGCAAGGTCATCATGGCGGCGGGAGCCTTTACGCTCGGCAGTTCGATAGAGCTTTCCGCCGACGCTCCATTAAGAGAGCCCTACGCCGTTTGGATGCAGGGCGGGCTAAACTTTCACGGCGGCAAATTAGGCGTGATGCTTGCGGCAAATAAGGTAATTAAATCACTATAAAAAACGCAGACAGCTTTCAAATCGAAAACTGTCTGCGTTTCCTTTAATTGAGTTTTGTCTTTTTGATGACCTTCAAGCGGCTGAATTCCTCACGATCCTTTTCTTCAAGCGCTTCGGAAATGGATTTCACCGTTTCCTCAAAGCGGGGGATCATTATGTTTTTCAGCGCGTTTGCTCGCTTTTGGGTCTTTTTTATAGCGTCCGCAAGGCGGTAAACGCTGTTTTCTATCTCGGCGAGCTCCACTGTCAGGTACTTAACCTTTGTGAACAGCATGTACGCCTTATCGACCGCCGAGTTGGTCGCCATCATGCCGTAGTACATGTACTTTTGGCGCGGGTGTTCGTCGATAGTCAAAATAGGTATCTCAACGCCCATAACACTGCGCGAGTCCATGTGCAGACCGTTCTCAACAGGCACAGCCTTTGAGATGTCATCGCAAAAGCCGTTTGTCACGTTGGCGGTCTGCAAAGCCAGATACGCATCCTCGTACGCCTTATCTATCTTCTCTTGGATAGAGTTGACGTGTTCGATGAGGGTCATCATCTCGCGTATCAGGATATTTCGCTTGCGGTCGAGCAGCTCGTAGCCGTTGCGGGCGAGCGCAAGCGATTTTTTCGCGTTCATCAAGTTGCCCTTGGTGGGCACGACCTGAACAGCCATGACTACTGCACCTTCTCCTTGTTTTTGTCCTTGATATAGATATCGAGCACCGCGTCGTCAACACGGTCAAGCTCTGCCCTGGGCAGGGTGGAAAGCAGCTCCCAGCCCAAGTTGAGGCTTTGCTCGATGGTGCGGTTTTCGGTAAAGCTCTGATTGACGAACTTCGATTCAAACAGCCTGCCGAACTCAATATACTTTTTGTCGTTGGGCGAAAGCTCCTCCTCGCCGATTACCGAGGCGAGAGCGCGTGCGTCGATGACCTTTGCGTAAGAGGCGAAAAGCTGATTGGCGAGCGCCTGATGGTCGCCGCGGGTGTAGCCCTCGCCGATGCCGTCCTTCATAAGTCGTGAAAGACTCGGAAGCACGCTGACCGGAGGATAAATGCCCTGACCCTGCAATGCGCGGTCGAGCACTATCTGACCCTCGGTGATGTAGCCCGTGAGGTCGGGTATCGGGTGGGTGATGTCGTCGTTGGGCATGGTGAGTATCGGTATCTGAGTGACCGAGCCCGAGTGCCCCTTTATCATTCCGGCGCGCTCGTAGATAGAAGCAAGGTCGGAATAAAGATATCCGGGGTAGCCCTTTCTGCCGGGTATCTCGCCCTTTGACGACGAGAATTCGCGCAGCGCCTCAGCGTATGAGGTCATGTCGGTCATGATGACCAGGATGTGCATGTCAAGCTCAAAAGCCAGATATTCCGCGACGGTAAGCGCGCAGCGGGGGGTAAGGGTACGCTCGATTATCGGGTCGTTGCTCAGATTGAGAAGCATAACGACACGCGAGAGCACGCCGCTTTCCTCAAAGCTTTTTCTGAAATATTCGGCGACGTCCTTCTGCACGCCCATAGCCGCGAATACAACGCCGAAGTTAGAGCTGTCCGCGCCGCTGATCTTCGCTTGGCGGACAATCTGAACTGCCAAATCGTTGTGCTTCATACCGGAGCCCGAGAATATCGGCAGCTTTTGACCGCGGATAAGGGTCATAAGGGTGTCTATGCTCGATATACCGGTGTTGATGTAGTTTTTAGGATAAACGCGCGACACGGGGTTTATCGGCGTTCCGTTTATGTTCATGCGCTTTTGCGGAAAGATGTCTCCCAGTCCGTCTATAGGTCTGCCCGCGCCGTCCAGCACGCGTCCGATTATCTCGGGCGACAGCGGCATTTCCATCGGGTGACCCTTTAGCCTTGTGCGCGTGTTGGTAAGGCTTATCCCGCGCGTGCCTTCAAACACCTGCACGACGATCCTCTCGCCGTCGATCTGAACCACACGTCCCTGTCTTGACGTTCCGTTTTCAAGGCGGATATCGACGATCTCCTCGTTGGAAACACCCTTAACGCCGTCGATGACTATCAGCGAGCCGTTTATCTCTTTTACGCCTACGTAATCAATTATCACAGAGCTGAGCCTCCTGTCCTGTCAACCACGGCAAGCTTTTCGTCGATCTCCTTGATGTAATCGTCGAACATCTCGGGCTTGCTGTTGGGGATATCGTATTTCATCTTTGTCAGCTTGTCAAAAAGACCGAGCGCCAGTATTTTGGAAAGCGGCACTTCCTGTGCAACTATCTCCTTCGACTTCTGATGCAGATGAAGGATGGTTTTCATCATCAGCTTTTGCTTTTCGAGCGGCACAAAGGTGTCGTCGGGGTGGAAGGCGTTCTGCTGCAAAAAGCCGACTCTTATTACTCTCGCCGTTTCGATTACAAGCTTTTGGTCGTCGGGCAGAACGTCCGATCCGATGAGCTTTACGATCTCCATGAGCGAGGCTTCCTCTTGAAGCAGCGCGCTTATGCGGTTGCGGTACTCGATAAAGTCCTCGCCGAGATTTTCTCTGAACCACGGGTCAAGGTCGTTGAAATACTCGCTGTAGCTTTGTATCCAGTTTATGGCGGGGTAGTGGCGCGCATAGGCTAAAGCCTTGTCAAGCGCCCAGAAGCAGCGTGTGAAGCGCTTGGTGTTCTGGGTCACAGGCTCCGAGAAGTCGCTGCCCTGAGGCGATACCGCGCCGATAAGGGTAACGCTGCCCTCGCCGCCCGACAGCACGTCAGCTCTGCCGCCGCGCTCGTAGAACTCCGCAAGACGGGACGGAAGGTAAGCCGGGAAGCCCTCTTCGGCTGGCATTTCTTCCAAACGGCCCGAGATCTCGCGCAGAGCCTCAGCCCATCGTGAGGTCGAGTCAGCCATCATCGCCACATGATATCCCATGTCGCGGTAATATTCCGCAAGGGTGATGCCGGTGTAGATCGACGCCTCACGCGCCGCGACGGGCATGTTTGAGGTGTTTGCTATAAGCGTGGTGCGGTCGGTCATCGGACGCTGCGATTTGGGGTCGATAAGCTCCGAGAATTCCTCAAGCACCTGGCTCATCTCGTTGCCGCGCTCGCCGCAGCCGACGTAAATGATTATATCAGCGTCGCACCACTTTGCAAGCTGGTGCTGGTTCATGGTCTTGCCGGTGCCGAAGCCGCCGGGAATAGCCGCCGTGCCGCCCTTGGCAATGGGGAAAAGCGTGTCCATTATGCGCTGACCGGTGATAAGCGGGATGGACGGGGTCAGCCTGTCTTTGACTGGGCGCGAGGTGCGGATAGGCCACTTCTGGCAGAGGGTGAGCTCGTGCACGTTGCCCATGTCGTCCTCTAGCGTCGCGATGGTGTCGAGTATACTGTACTCGCCGTCGGGCTTTACGCTCTTGATAACGCCTGAAAGCTCGGGGTGCAGCATGACCCTGTGCTCGATTATCGGCGTTTCGGGCAGGGTGGCGTAGACCTCGCCGCCGTTCAGTCTGTCGCCGACCTTGACCTTCAGGGTAACGTTCCAATAGCGTTCGGTATCAAGAGGGGAGACCTTTGATCCGCGGCTGATGAACGCGCCGGACTGAGCCTCTATCTCTTTCAGCGGACGCTCTATTCCGTCAAATATATTGTCGAGTATGCCGGGGCCGAGCAGAACGTTCATCGGCGCGCCGGTGCCCTCAACAGGGTCGCCCGGTCGCAGTCCGGTGGTCTCCTCGTACACCTGAATGGTGGTAAAGCCGTCGGTTATGCCTATTACCTCGCCGACGAGCTTTTGGCTGCCGACGTACACCATCTCCATCATCTGAAAAACGTCGGCGTTTTTTACAGTCACAACGGGTCCGTTTATGCCGTAAATCACATTGTTATTATCCATATCGTTCACTCTTATCCTACTATCATACAACGCGCAGGTCGGCGTTTTCTATAAACCATTCTCTCTGCTGTGCAAGCTTGCTGTCAAGGGTGTCGTCAGCTATTATATTCTTAGCCTTGCAGTAGCCCTTTATGCCGCCTATCTCAATGGTTTTGTCCGCCTTTATCTCGGCGTTGCCGCCGAAGAATCCCGAAATGCCGTAAGCCTGCGACATGTCGCGCTCGTTTATATAGATCACGCAGCTTTCATTGCCGAACATCTGAGCGATGCGGTGAGCGCTGTCGAGCAACTTTTGGCGGTAATCGGCGGTGTCGGCGTAATTTCTCAGCCTTTCGGCTGCAAGCTCGAACACCTCGTCGGTCATCCTTACGCGTTCAAGAAACAGCTCGCGCTGACCCTGCTGGGCGCGCTTTGCAAGCAAGGTGGTCTGCTCGCTGCGCTTTTTGGCAAGGCTTTCTTTTATCAGCTTTTCGCTGTCGCGCTTGCCCTGCTGCGAGATCAGCCGTTTTTTCTGCTGTTTTAGCTGCTTGATCTCGTTTTGCATAAGGCTTTTTTGCGCGTTGGTATATTTTTTTATCGCTTTGAGAAAGTTATCGGTTTTTGCTGTATTTCCCATAATGCTACCTCATTTAAAGCTTAACGCCTATGGCGTCCTGAACATACTTGGTTATGCTGTCCTTGGTCCTGCCGTTGCCGTGTCTGTCGGGTATCTCGGCTATGAGCGGACGCTTGCGGTTCAGCTTAAGATCGTATATCAGATCGGGGCAGAGCTTAACAAGCTGCTCGGTCATAAGTATGACAGCTATGTCCTCGCGCTCCATCGCCTTTTCAAGCTCGCGGCGCACTTCGTCCTCCTCGTGCACCACAACGCCCTCTATGCCGGCAAAGCGCATACCCATTTTGGTGTCGACGTTATCGCTTATCAAAAAGAATTTCATATTCTCGTCCTTTAGCCGATGTTCGAAATGATCATGATCGAAATAAGCATGCCGTAAAGAGCGATACCTTCGCCCAGAGCAACGAAGATGATAGCCTTACCGAAGGCTTTGGGGTCTTCGCTGGTCGCGCCGATAGCCGCCGGAGCCGCCTTGCCTACCGCGATACCGCCGCCGATGCAGGAAATGCCGGTAGCAAGCGCCGCTGCAAGGTATGCGATGCCGTTTGAGTTAGCCTGTGCCGCCGCTACAGTTTCGCTGGTGTCAGCCAAGCCTGCAGCTCCTGCCGCGATGGGGCAGATAAGGCAGACCGCGAACACCGCCGCGAAGGACGCCAATTGCATAAGAATAGATCTTTTTCTGCTTTTGCCGTGCTCAACGGCTTTTACTACGATAGCTACGGAAGCTACCAGGAAGATAACGGGTACCGCCATTAAAATAAAACTGAAAACTGACATTATAATTTCCTCCATAAATCAATTTTTTGTACTTAGTTTTACAGGTTCGAACGCCCTGCCTTCGCCTGAGTAGAAGCGGCTGAACATCTCGTAATATTCAAGCCTCAGCACCTGTATGGCGACAAGCAGCGCCTCCAGCGCCATTACAAGACCGTTGCCAACTATGACAACTATCGTGTAGCCCACGCCGCCTACGGTCTCGGCAAGCACGAATACGACGAGCATCATGCCCGCGTGAACAAGCACGAACGCGCCCACGCGCAAAAAGCTCATGGTGTTGGTGACATAGCTCAAAATGACTTCGATCGACTCGAACAGCTTTTCAACGATGTAGCCGCCCCAGCTTTCGGGCTTCCAATTCTCCTCGCGGTTTACAAGTCCCGTCAGTGGCTCGTCAAAGTAGATGAGTATAAACGGCAGGACGATAAGTCCGAGGATATAGGGAAGGGTCATCACGTGAAGCCCCAGAAAGAGCTCGCCCGCCAAGCCGAACACCAGCGCGCTGTAGAATACTATTCCGGCTATGCCGCTTTGGCTGAACAGCGCGCGCCCATAGTTGTGCTGCCGGAAGGATGTGTAGACGTTGAGCATCATCGCGATTATTAGCAGCACAACGCCTATCGCTATGGCGCTCAGTATTATCTCGTTGGTTCGGTGCATGACCTCTATCGGCTTTTCGTCAAGCCCCGCCATTTGGTAAACGGAGTCGAGCAGGTGTTCATAGCCGAACACGCTTCCGAATATCGTGCCGAATATCGCCGAGGATATTCCGCAGGGGAAGAGTATCTTGCCGATCTTCATCTTTTTTAGCTTCCACATCAATATGCCGACGATAGAAAGGACTATGCCCTGACCCAAGTCGGCGAACATTATGCCGAAGATGATGATATATGTTATGGCAACAAAGAGCGACGGGTCGATCTCGTTGTATTTTGGCACGCCGTACATTTCGGTGTAAAACTCGAACGGCTTTGCCAAGAAGCAGTTTTTAAGCTTTGCGGGCGGACGTTTTTCCATTTCGTTCTTTGCGTCGGAAAAATCCATCTCTATGCTTCGTATGCTCTTTAGCCGGAGGCTTATCTCATCTTTGTTCGCTGTAGGTATCCAGCCGACGATGATAAAGCTGTTGTTGTACTGCATCGCCTTTGTGCGGATGCCGGCGAAAAGATAGAGCTCTTCAAGCTTTGAAAGGCAGAGCGTTATCTGCTCGCGGTTAGCGCCCAGGTAATCCTCAAGGGCGCGCTTTGCGTCGCGGACGTCCTTTTCAAGCTCGGGCAAAAGCGTGTTGTATTTTTCGATACGCTCGCTGGGGGTTTCGTTGTCGTAAACGATATTGACCCGCTCAAAGTACAGACCGTCGAATATCCTGTCTATCTGCTCGCTTAATTCTTTAGGAGCAAAATAAACGCCCCATACATTGTTGTTGCCCTCTGTGCACACCGCGAAGTCAACGTATTTATCGTCGCGATACATGCTGAGCTTTTGCAAACTGTCCTTCGGCAGCTTGCCAAAGCGCGCGTCGATATATTTCATCTTCAGCGCCTGCTCAAGCTCCTTGTCAAGCCCCTTGAAGTGGCTTGCCGTGATGTAGTCTTTCTTTGCCTCGTCAAGTCGTTTTTCGCAGAGCTTCACATTGTCTGTCAGAGCGTCGATATCCCGCGCCACACTTTCCGAATACGCCGTAAGCTCATTGACGCCAGGGGAGTATTCGCGCGTGTCGCAAAGCTCCAAGTCGAGCTTCGCGCGGCTAAGGGAAGCGCGCAGATCTGTAAGCGGCTCAGCGAATATGTTATTGGCCTGCAAATGTGTAAAATCTCTGGTGTCCACGTAAAAGTCCGACACCTCGTCAGGATGGAAAACGCCCGACTCGCCCAGAACCATAATGACCTCGTCTATATGATCCATAAAGCCGATGATGTTTACCGCCTGCATTGAAGCAACAGCCAAATCCATTCACCTCTTTGTTATTGGTATTAATATATCAACAGCGACTTTATCGCTGCTTTATCAAGCTTGTATCTTACGCCTTCGATAAGGCTTATAACGTTCATCAGCTCGGTCTCGCCGGCAAACAGGAACGATATCATCACGACCGAGGGGTTGGTCGAAAAGTGCAGATTGTGCTTAGCCAGCTTGTATTTGACCCTTGGCGTGATGTCGCCCGCGTAGTTGTAGCCGATGGTTTTTATCATTCTGCCCGATCTCGCGCGCTGCATCACCTTAAACACCTCGGCGGAGCTTTCCGCTTTGCACATCTCATCGAGCAGCTTGGGATTGATGCTGCTGTACTCCGTGAACAGGTTGCGCCTGATGTCCTCAGGCGACAGGTCGTAGTATTTTTTCATGCGGAGTATGCGCGAAAAGATCATGTAGTCGTTGATGGTGAAGAACAGCGACTGAAGCTCGTCGCGCTCCTGACCCTTCGTGTTCCTCAGCGCCGAGCCCATAAGCTCCTTGTAGACTATGCCGTAAAGCGCCATCTCGATCTCCGATACCGGCAGCTTGCCGAAAGAGTCGGGCTCAAAACGCTTCAGAGCATCGTAGTACGGGGTGTTTTTAAGAGCTTTAAGAAATTCTCCGTAATCGTCGGCGGTTGCCAGCTTCATAAAGTCGATCTCCGTGTGCTTCGCAAAGAACGACGGGAACTGGAAAATGAACTTTTCGGTGGAGTTCGAGCTCATCAGGATCAGGAACCTGAGTATCTGCTCGGCCTCGATACGAGCTATGACATAGCGCGAAAAGCCCGTGCTCACGTCGGAATCGTAGCGGCAGAGCGAGTCGAACTCGTTGAAATTCTGCTGACGCAGAAGCATTTCGAGTCTGCCGCGGTGCACGTCGCGCTCGTTCACGTCGGACAAAACCTTGGCAAAATGCGTGTGCGACTTAAGATAGACCATGACCTCGGGAACGCTCTGGCATGCAAGCAGATTGCTGTAGTCGCGCTCTTTAAGCTGTTTGCCAAACTTGGCGCGCGCCTTTGTCAGCACGGCAAGTGATGTTGACGACATAACTGCCTCCTATGCGCTCTCGATAACGCGGCTGACGATCTCGTCCACCCAGCGGTCGCGGTTGTTTTCAAAGTCCGCTTTCAGCTTTATCATAGCCGAGTTCTGCTTTGCGGATATTTCCTGCCACGCCTTTTCGGTCTTTTGCTCTTCGAGCGCGTCGTTTTTCTTAACGGTTTCCATAGCGGCGGAAATATAGTTGTCGTACATTTCCTTCGCCTGTTTTTCTATCTCTTCCTTTTGGGCTTCGGCTTTGCGGCGGTTCTCAGCCTCCAGCACCTTAGCCTCGTTATCAGCGTCAATAATGCGCTGTATCATGTTTTGCATAAACACACCTCCGTGTGCGTTGTTTGTGTATCGTTAGTTTTTCAAAGCCTGCAGCGGCGCGGGGATCCTGCCGCCGCGGTTTATGAACACTGCGGGAGAGCCCGCCCTGACCGGCATAACGGGACCCGAACCGAGCAGTCCGCCGAACTCGAGCATGTCGCCCGCCTGTCTTCCCACGGCGGGGATGAGTCGCACGGCGGTGGTTTTGGTGTTCACCATGCCTATAGCCGCCTCGTCGGCGATAATGGCGGAGATGGTTTCCGCGGTGATGTCTCCGGGTACGACTATCATATCCAAGCCGACCGAGCAAACTGCGGTCATGCTTTCAAGCTTTGTTATATCGAGGTGTCCGCTCTTTGCGGCGGCTATCATGCCGGCGTCCTCCGAAACGGGGATGAACGCTCCGCTCAGTCCTCCGACATGGCTCGACGCCATTACGCCGCCCTTTTTGACCGCGTCGTTGAGCAGCGCGAGCGCGGCGGTGGTGCCGTGGCAGCCGCAGACTTCCAAGCCCATTTCCTCCAAGATGTGCGCCACGCTGTCGCCGACGGCGGGAGTTGGGGCGAGGGAGAGGTCGACTATACCGAAGGGCACGCAGAGACGCTTGCTTGCTTCCTTAGCCACAAGCTGACCCATTCTGGTTATTTTGAAGGCGGTCTTTTTTACCATGTCGGCGATCTCGGTAATGTCCTTGCCCGCTCCGTTTTTGGCAAGTGCCGCGCGCACTACGCCCGGACCCGAAACTCCCACGTTGATCACCGTATCGGCTTCGCCGACACCGTGGAACGCACCCGCCATAAAGGGGTTGTCCTCGGGAGCGTTGCAGAAAACTACGAGCTTTGCCGCGCCGATGCAGTTGCGGTCGGCGGTGATCTCGGCGGTCTGCTTAACGATCTTGCCCATCATCTTAACGGCGTCCATGTTGATGCCGGCTTTTGTGGAGCCGATGTTCACCGACGAGCAGACAAAGTCGGTCTCGCTGAGCGCCTGCGGAATGCTTTCGATAAGCGCGTAATCGCCGCTTGCAAAGCCCTTTTGCACCAGCGCGGAGTAGCCGCCGATGAAGTTCACGCCAAGCTCCTTAGCCGCCTTGTCAAGTGTGTAGGCAAAGCGCACCACTTTTTTGCTCTGGCAGGGCGCCGAGACCATAGCGATGGGGGTGACTGAAATGCGCTTGTTGATGATCGGTATGCCGTACTCGCGCTCGATGTCCTCGCCGGTCTTTACCAGATCCTTCGCGCTGCGCATTATTTTGTCGTAGACCTTGACGCAGGCTTTGTCTATGTCCTCGTCAAGGCAGTCGAGCAGCGAAATACCCATAGTGATAGTCCTCACGTCAAGGTTTTCGTTGTCGATCATATTTATGGTTTCAAGAATATCTTTTGTTTCAAGCATAAATCGATTCCTTTCAGTCGGCGCTCATATCTTGTGCATGCTGTTGAAGATGTCCTCGTGCATGATGTGGATCTTAGTGTTGGTGTCCTCGCCGACCTTGTTCAGGCTTTCGCGCAGCTCGTCAAAGCCCACAGACGCCTTGTCGATCTCGACCAGCATTATCATTGCGAACATATCCTGCAAGACGCTCTGGGTGACCTCCACGATGTTGACGTTTGCAGATGAACACGCGCCTGAGACCTTAGCCAGAATACCTACGGTGTCCTTGCCGATAACAGTAATAATCGCTTTCATGTTTACCTCCGTTGTTATACTAATATATATACAGTAATTATAGTCTTTTTTTACGGTAAAGTAAAGTTAAATCTTGCATAAATTTGTTACTTATGCTATTATTTTTTTAGGAGGTATATGTTTTATGAAAATTTGTGACATGCATACCCATTCGGATAATTCATTTGACGCAAAAAGCAGCGTTGACGAGATGTGCCTTGCAGCTATTGAAAGGGGCTTGTATGCGCTCGCGATAACCGACCACTGCGAGGCGCCGTTCATCCGCTTTGGTCACGACTGCGAGTTCGGCTGCTTTGATGAGCTCATCCCCAAGTCCTTCGCCGACGCCACCGCCGCGCGCGAAAAGTACAGAGGCAAATTAAAAGTCCTGCGCGGATTGGAGCTGGGCGAGCCCCTGCACGACCCTGAGCAGACCGAAAAAGCGCTTGCCTACGCCGATTTTGACTTTATCCTCGCCTCTATCCACAACCTGAAAAACATGCAGGATTTTTACTATATGAACTACTCCGGCGTGGACGTCGACGCACTGCTTGACAAATACTTCGGCGAGCTTATCGACACCGCCGGATTCCCGCATTTCGATAGCCTTTCGCATTTGACATATCCCTTGCGCTACATCGTAGCCGGCACCGGCAAAATGCCCGACCTGTCGCTTCATGCGCAGAAGATAGACGAGATATTTAATGTTCTTATAAAGAATAATAAAGCTCTTGAAATCAATGTTTCGGGGCTGTTCAAAGAAATGCGCTGCACCCTGCCCGACCTGCCGCTCGTTAAAAGATACAAAGAACTCGGCGGCAAGCTTATAACGATAGGCACCGACGCCCACTCCGCCGACATGGTCGGCAAGGGCATTGAGCAGGGAATAGAGGTCGCAAAAGCCGCGGGCTTCACGCAATACGCTATCTACGAAAACCATCAGCCGATAATGATTGATTTTTGATAAAAACAAAAGGTTTGGTTTATCTGTAACAAAACAGAAAAAACCAAACCTTTATCTTTAATAATCTAGCTTCTAGCCTCTAGCCTCTAGCTTCTAGCAGATCTCTCTGATCCAACCCTCGGGAGCTTCGATCCTGCCCATCTGGATACCGGTGAGAGTGTCGTAGAGCTTCTTGGTGATCGGACCCATTTCCTCCATGCCAGCGGGGAAGCAGATCTCCTTGCCGTGATCGACGATCTTGCCGACGGGGCTGATAACTGCCGCTGTGCCGCAAAGGCCGCACTCTGCAAAGTCCTTTACCTCGTCAAAGTAAACCTCGCGCTGCTCGACTTCAAGACCGAGATACTTCTCGGCAACGTACATCAGCGAACGTCTGGTGATAGAGGGCAGGATGCTGTTCGACTTCGGGGTGACTACCTTGCCGTCCTTGGTGATGAACAGGAAGTTCGCGCCGCCTGTTTCCTCGACCTTGGTGCGGGTAGCCGCGTCGAGATACATGTTCTCGTCAAAGCCCTCGTTGTGAGCGGTAACGATAGCGTGCAGGCTCATGGCGTAGTTCAGACCCGCCTTGATGTTGCCTGTGCCGTGCGGAGCCGCGCGGTCAAAGTCCGAGACCTTGATGGTGATAGGCTTAGCGCCGCCCTTGAAGTAGGGACCAACGGGAGTTGCGAACAGACGGAACTGATACTCGTCGGCGGGCTTTACGCCGATAACCGCGTTCTGTCCGAAGATGAACGGACGGAGATAAAGCGTTGCGCCCGTGCCGTAGGGAGGCACGTAGTCGGCGTTAGCCTTAACTACCTTTTCAACAGCCTCAATGAACCTGTCCTCGGGGAAGGGCGGGATCTCAAGGCGCTTAGCGCTGTCAACAAGACGCGAAGCGTTGAGGTCGGGGCGGAATACAACGATCTTGCCGTCGACGGTGGTGTAAGCTTTCAGACCCTCAAAAACAGTCTGAGCATACTGCAATACGCCCGCGCACTCGCTCATGGTGATGGTGGCGTCGGTCGTCATCTCGCCGTCATCCCACTTGCCGTCCTTAAAATAGGATACGTAGCGCTCGCCTGTGGGGATGTAGCCGAAGCTCAAATTTGCCCAATCAATGTTTTGTTTAGCCATATATAAGACTCCTTTGTGAGAAATTAAAATCTACCAAACTGTATTTTAGCACTTTAATTTGTTAATATTATTCTAAATTGGAAATATAATCATATATTTGAATTATATAATTAACTTAGGTGATCATTTATGACTGAAATTACAAAGATAGTACTCACGGGAGGCCCCTGCGGCGGCAAGACCTCGGCGATGTCAGTGCTCAAAGAGCGCCTGGCTGTACACGATGTTGAGGTGCTTGAGGTGCGCGAGCAGGCGACCGCCCTCATACAATGCGGCAAAACGCCCGAAAACATGGGCAGCTACGCCTTCCACAGTCTGCTGTTTTCAAATCAGCTCGCAGAGGAAGCGGAGGCAGTAAAGCTCGCCGAAAAGTCCGAAAAAAGAAAGGCGCTCATAATCTGCGACAGAGGTCTGCTCGACAGCCGCGCCTATGTCAGCGCCGAGGATTTCGCGCGCTATTCCTCAGCTCACGGGCTGAACGAAGCGAAGATTCGCAACCGCTACGACGCTGTTATGCACCTGACTACCGCGGCGGACGGGGCGCAGGAGCACTATACCCTGAAAAACAATAACGCCCGCAGCGAGGATCTGCTGCAGGCAAAAAAGCTTGATGAAGAGATATTATCGCTGTGGGTCGGCACCGAGCATTTGCGGGTTATCGGAAACAGCGGAAGCTTTATCGACAAGCTCGACCGCCTCACCGAGGAAGTTTTGGCAGTGCTCGGCATACCCGAGCCGCTCGAGATCGAGCGCAAGTTTCTTATCGAATACCCCGATCTTGAATACCTGAACAGCCTGAAAACCTGCCGCAGGATACCTATAACGCAGGCTTACCTCACCACGCCCGAGGAGGGCAGGTTCCGCGTGCGCAAGAGGGGAGAAGGCGATGACGCGCTCTACATCAAGACCGTTAAGTACAAGATCAACGACATGAAGCGCATTGAGGTGGAGGATTATATTTCTGAAGAAGAATATAAAAACTATCTGCAAATGAGCGGCTGCGTTCAGGGCGTCATCTCAAAGGACAGATACTGCCTAGCGTGGCAGGGTAAGTATTTCGAGCTGGACGTTTACCCGTTCTGGCGCGACAAGGCGACCCTTGAGCTTGAGCTGTTAAGCGAGGATCAGGAGTTTGAGCTTCCGGATTTCGTGACGCTTATCCGCGACGTGACGACCGAAAAGGAGTACCGCAACAAGCGCCTAGCCGTCACCTACGCAAAATTCTTTAAATAGCGCCGTTTAAAAATCCGTTGAGCCCGTCGGTGAACTCCCTGTAGCGCTTCGGAAAATTCTGCGAACCCTCAGCCCTTATTACTTTTCCGTCGTTTACAACAGCGGTAAGGCTGAACATTATGCCGTCCTTGACCCAGCGCGGGTGCGCGCCGCTAAAGCCGTCCCACGACATCACTTTGCATTCGTTGAGCAGCTTCAATGCAGCTTCCCTGCTTATTAAGCTGCGCTTTATCAGGATACGCTCGTCCCTGTGTTGGGTGTATCTTATCTCATATCGCGATACCTCAACATCGTTTTCACGCATTTTCAACTCATGCTCCGACGTAAAGCGCATACCGCTTTCGCGGAGGGTGAGTTTTTCAATTGATTCAATATTACTAAACCTTTTCATTTTTCCATCTTCTGTATATGCCCGAAAGTATCGCTCCGGAAAAGTTGTGCCAAACTGAGAATATCACTCCGGGAACGGTCGCCATTGGCAGGGCGGAAAACGTTGTTTTCGCAAGGCTTGTGGCAAGACCGGAGTTTTGCATACCTATCTCGATCGACAGCGCCTTGACTTTTGCGGGGGGCAATCTGAGCAACTTACCCAATCCGAAGCCGGACGCATAACCCAGCAGATTATGAAGGATAACAACGCAAAGCACCAATGCTCCGCTTGTGTAGATTTGTTCGGCGCTGTGTGAAACAACTGAAGCTATGATCATACATATCGCTGCAGTTGAAACCATCGGCAGCACGCCGACCGCCTTTTCGGTTATTTTTCCAAAGAAATGATTGATAATGAAGCCGAGCGCGATCGGAATGATTATCACCTGTATGATGTTCCAAAACATCGACCAAACGTCAACGTCGACCGTCGTTTGCAGCAGCAGATATGTTATAGCGGGCGTGAGGATCGGCGCGAGCAGGGTGTTTACGCTCGTCATACTCACGGACAGCGCGACGTCGCCCTTTGACAGGTACGTTATAACGTTGCTCGCCGTGCCGCCCGGGCAGGTGCCTACGAGCACCACTCCCGCGGTAAGCGCGGGGTCAAGTCCGAACAGCCGGCTAAGGCCGAAGGCGAGCGCAGGCATGATGATGAACTGCGCCGCGCAGCCGATTATTATATCCTTAGGTCTTTTGAAGATAAGCGCAAAATCCTTGGGCTTCATGGTGAGTCCCATGCCGAACATCACTATCATCAAAAGGTAGTTTACCCAAGAGGTCTGTATCCACAGCGACGACTGCGGCACGAACAGCGCCAGCGCCGCAACCGCCAAAACGATCAGCGCCATGAATTTTCCGATATATTCGCTTATTATTCTAACTGTTTTCATAAGTCACCATTATTTTGAAGTTTCATGTCATTTATAAATGCTTTTTATCAACTAATGATAATTTCATTATTGTTATGATATGTTAAGTCATATCAAAAGTCAAGAGCAAAACGAAATCTCCCCGGACAAAATGCTCGGCACGGTCGCTTTCGAATCCCGCCGTCCTTTCTCATCCAAAAGAAAAAGCACCGCAAGGGTGCTTTTTCTTTTGGCTGGGCCGGCGGGATTCGAACCCACGGATGACGGAGTCAAAGTCCGTTGCCTTACCGCTTGGCGACGGCCCAATATTTAAACAGCCGCACAGAAGCTTTTATCTGTGCGGCTTTTGGTGACCCATCGGAGATTCGAACTCCGGACACCTTGATTAAAAGTCAAGTGCTCTGCCAACTGAGCTAATGAGTCATGGGGTGGGATATCGGATTCGAACCGATGATCTCCAGTGCCACAAACTGGCGCGTTAACCAACTACGCCAATCCCACCATATGTGGCGCGCCAAAAGGGACTCGAACCCCTGACCTACTGCTTAGAAGGCAGTTGCTCTATCCAGCTGAGCTATTGGCGCATTTCTGAACAAGTCAGCCTTTATATTATATCCGCAACAAGCGGTATTGTCAATAGTTTTTTGAAAAATAATCTTTTTTGCACATTTCGTCTAATTTCGACGTTGTTGTTGATTTGCACAATCAACTAATTGCCGATTTGTGCAGGTATACAAAAATCAAAATATAAAGAAAATTTTGATTTTTTATTGTGCTTTTGCAGGGAAAATGTGATATATTTAGTATAAATAAAAATACTTTTTAAAGGAGAATTAAAATGCTTATTGTAAACACACCTACTATTGAAGGCAAAAACCTTGAGGTTCTCGGAATGGTTTCGGGCAACACCGTACAGTCCAAAAACGCGTTCAAGGACATCGGCGCAGGCTTCCGCAACCTTGTCGGCGGCGAGGTGGGCGCCTACACCAAGATGCTCGCCGAGGCTCGTGACCAAGCTATCCAGCGCATGGTAGATCAGGCTAAGTCCATGGGCGCCGACGCCGTAGTTAACGTTCATTTTTCGAGCGCTTCCATCATGAGCGGAGCCGCCGAGATCTTAGCGTGGGGAACAGCAGTTAAGTATATTTGATATTTGGAAAGGAGTTCAACGTGAAAAGCATCAAAGTATTAAAAAAGATTACAGCATTATTAGCGGCAGCAGCTATCATATCCGCGGCTTTTGCCGGTTGTTCGTCCGGCGGTTCTTCGTCAGCGGATGGTAAATCCTCCGACGGTTCGTCCGACTCAAAGTGCCTGGAAGCTGCTTTCGGCTACGCCGAGAAGAAGGTCAACGATTACCTTTCGTCTGAAAACCTGCTAAACGCGAAATTTGCTTCCAATTCGTTCAACAAAGCCGAGGCGGTCTCGATGATGGTTAACGACAAGACCACAGCCGAGGATTATGAGAATATCGCCAAGTATATGGGCGTCGACTGTATTTACATAGCGGACGGCAGCGGCGCAGTCACCGCAAGCTACCCCGAGAGCGGCAGCAAGGGCAAGGCGATAAAGGATATAAAGGAAATCGCTACATTCAACCGTCTTGTAAAGGGCGTAGTTTTCAAGATGATGTCCGACCCGCAGCCCATAGAGGGCACAAACGAACATTCGCTTTATGCGGGCGTCAGCCGTCCCGACGGCGCCGGATTCGTGATAGTCGGCTACACTACCGATGAATACAGCGATGTGCTCGGCACCAACCTCGCCGAAAAGTGCGGCGTTAATACCATCATATTGCGCGAGGGTTCCATCATCAGCTCAACAGTCGATACTGTCAAGGCGGGCAGTGAGCTCGATGTTCTCGATATAAGCGAGGATGATCTTAACAGCAACTTCACGACGACCATAGACGGCAAAAAATACGATTGCAAGTCTGAGAAGCTCGATACGCTGGTATTGATCAGCGCAGTTCCCGCGTGATGATATAATAAGATAAGTGCATGCAGGCGGAGATTTTTCCGCCTGTTTATGCTTATTGTAAAGTTTTTTGCAAAAAATCAAAAAAACTCTTGCATTTTGCGAATGAATGTAGTATAATGGACACGTTAATTGCGTAAAGATAGTAGGTGAGAAGAATGAAAGAAAAGATCCATCCTAAGTATGAGCAGACCACGATCACTTGTGCTTGCGGTAATGTTATCGAAACAGGTTCAACAAGAAAAGATATCCGCGTTGAAATTTGTTCCAAGTGTCATCCTTTCTACACAGGAAAGCAGAAGCTGGTTGATACAGGCGGACGTGTTGACAGATTTAAAAAGCGTTTCAACATCACAAAATAATCTTTGTAAATCAGGGCAGCACGGTGTGCTGCCTTTTTACGTTTAACTTATAACTCACTAGCATCCAGCATCTAGCTTCTAGCCCTAACACCTAATACCTGATACCTAGTACCTAACCACACAGGAGTAAAAATATGTCCCTCGATTACAAAACCGTCAGGAATGAAGCCTGCGATGAATTCACCGAAAAGCGATCTCGTTTCATCGGGTACTGCAAGCCCGTTACCACCGAGCAGGAGGCGACTGACTTTATAAATGAAAAGCGCTCAAAGCACTGGGACGCGCGGCACAACGTCTACGCCTACTCACTGCGCGAGGGCAACATAAAGCGTTACAGCGACGACGGCGAGCCCTCAGGCACGGCGGGGATGCCCGTGCTGGACGTCATACTTAAGAACGAGGTTTACGACGTCTGCATTGTCGTCACGCGCTATTTCGGCGGCGTGCTGCTCGGCACCGGCGGCTTGGTGCGCGCTTACTCTCAGGCGGCAAAGCTTGCGCTGGAGGCAGGCGGCGTAGTCGTTATGGAGAACTGCGCGGTCTGCTCGCTGGAATGTACCTACAATCAGTACGGCAAGGTGTCCTCGCTGGTGCAGGAGCTGTCAAGCGGCTTGGACGGCACCGAGTACGGCTCGGGCGTTGTCCTCAAATTCCACATAAAGCCCGATATGCTGCCTGCACTGCAAAAGAAGCTTGCGGACGCGACAGCCGGAGAGGTGCAGATACAGACGGAAAACGAGGATTATTTTCCCTCTGCGGTGATAGAATAAAACTTTTTTTGAATAAAAAAGAGGGTTTTTAGGTTTTTCCTGCGAATATATAATACAGAAACATTTAAAAGGAGCGTAGCATGGCATTTCCCGAAGGCTTTTTACAGGAATTAAAAATGCGCAACAGCCTCACCGAGGTCGCGGCGCCATATGTGAACCTGAAGCGGCGGGGAAGGAACATGGTCGGCTTGTGTCCGTTTCACGGCGAAAAGACCCCCTCGTTCAACATCTACACCGAGAGCGAGTCTTTTTACTGCTTCGGCTGCGGCGCGGGCGGCGACGTCATTTCCTTTATAATGCGCATCGAAAACCTCGATTACATCGACGCGGTAAAGTACCTGGCTCAGCGCGCGGGCATGGAAATGCCCGAAAACAGCTACGACGACAGCATGTCCAAGCTGCGCAAGCGCATATTCGAAGCCAACCGCGAGGCGGCGCGTTTCTATTATAAGTCGCTCTATCTGCCAGTGGGCAGGGAAGGGCTTGATTATCTTCACGGCAGGGCGCTTACAGACCGCACTATACGTCACTTCGGCCTCGGCTTCGCGGACGACGACTGGACTTCTCTGACGACGCACCTCAAATCGCTCGGCTTTTCCGAGCACGAGCTTGTTGCCGCCAATCTCGCGGTGCAGCGGCGCAGCGGCAACGGCGTTTACGACCGCTTCACCAACCGCGTTATGTTCCCGATAATCGACCTGCGCGGCAACGTGATCGCCTTCGGCGGCAGGATAATGACCGACCAAAAGCCAAAATACCTCAACACCTCGGACACCCCCGTGTTCAAAAAGAGCGAGAACCTCTTTTCGCTGAATAACGCGAAAAACGCCGGCAGCCGCACGCTGATGCTGTGCGAGGGCTACATGGACGTCATCGCCGTAAATCAGGCTGGCTTTCAAAACGCCGTAGCCACCTTAGGAACGGCGCTGACTACCGAGCAGGCAATGCTTATCAAGCGCTACGCCGACGAGGTCATCATCTGCTACGACGCTGACGAGGCTGGGCAGAAGGCAACGGCGCGTGCCATCCCCATTTTGAGGAACGCCGGACTGCTCGTCAGGGTGCTGACTATCCCGAACGGCAAGGACCCCGACGAGTTCATACGCTCGCAGGGCGCAGACGGTCCCGCGGCTTTCAAGGCTGTTATTGAAAAAAGCGGCAACGACGTTGAATACCGTCTGCAAAAGCTGCGCGCCGAGCATAATTTGGAGACCACCGACGGCAGGGTGACTTACCTTGAAGCCGCCGCGCGCGTTATAGCGTCGGTGCACAGCCCCATCGAGCAGGACGTTTACACCTCAAAGCTCTGCAAGGAATTCGGCGTCGACAAAAACTCCTTCAAGGCGCAGGTCGCTAAGCTCAACAAGCGCATGTCGCGCGAGGAATACCGACGGCAGCAGCAAAAGATACGCAACGATCTCAGCGGCAGGGCGGACAAGGTCGACAAGGACAAGGCAAAGGCGCTGCGCAGCACCACCGCGGAGGAAGCGCTGACGGCATATCTCATCAAAAACCCCGACGCGGAAAAAGCCATCTCGCGCGAGGTATCGCCCGAGCAGTTCCAAAACCCGCTGATGCGCCGATTTTTTGAGTATTTTACGGCGCGCATACGCGACGGCAAAGACCCGCTCAACAATATTTCAGCCGATTTTTCATCGGAGGAATCCAACAAAATATTTCAAATAATACACAAACACTCCGGCGTCGCGCAGACAAAGCAGTCGCTTGAGGAATACATAAAGGTGATACGTGAGGAAAGCGCGAAGCTAAAGCCTGCCGATATCGGCGGCATGTCGGGCGACGACCTCAACGCCTACCTCGAAAAGGTAAGGAATACCAAGAAGTGAAAGGAAAGGTACTATGGCACAGCAGGAAAAAAGATCACTCGCAAAGGAACTTATAGAGCTCGGTAAACAAAAGGGTCAGCTCACCAACCAAGACATTTTGGATGCTCTCGGCGAGCAGGATCTCGACCCCGAAAAGCTTGAAAAGCTGTATGAAACTATAGAGCAGAACGGCATAGAGATAGTAGAGGACTTTGACGATCTCAAGATCGAAGACCTGGACATTACCGTCGATGACAACAAGGACGAGGACAATCCTACTCCCTCAGGCGAGCAGCCCGTTACCATCGACGACCCCGTCAAGGTCTATCTTAAGGAGATAGGCAGGGTGCCGCTGCTCACCAGCGAAGAGGAGATCGACCTGGCTATCCGCATTTCAAACGGCGACGTAGCCGCCAAGCAGCGCCTGAGCGAAGCCAACCTGCGCCTTGTCGTCAGCATAGCCAAGCGCTACCTGGGCAGAGGCATGCAGTTCCTCGACCTTATACAGGAGGGTAACCTGGGTCTTATCAAGGCGGTCGAAAAGTTTGACTACACCAAGGGCTTCAAGTTCTCGACCTACGCCACATGGTGGATCCGCCAGGCGATAACCCGCGCTATCGCCGATCAGGCAAGAACTATCCGCATACCCGTGCATATGGTAGAGACCATCAACAAGGTCAAGAAGGTGCAGAGCCAGCTGCTTCACCAGAACGGTCACGAGCCCTCGCCGGACGAGATAGCCGAGGAGATCGACATGCCCGTAGATAAGGTTCGCGAGATCATGCGCGTCGCTCAGGAGCCCGTTTCGCTCGAGACCCCGATAGGCGAGGAGGAGGACAGCCACCTCGGCGACTTCATCCCCGATAACGACGCTCCCGCGCCTGCCGACGCCGCGTCGCACACCATGCTTCGCGAGCAGCTCGCCGACGTGCTCTCGACGCTTACCCCAAGAGAGGCGAAGGTGCTGAAGCTCCGCTTCGGTCTTGAGGACGGCAGAAGCCGCACACTTGAAGAGGTAGGCAAGGAGTTCAACGTCACCCGTGAGCGTATCCGTCAGATCGAGGCAAAGGCGCTCAGAAAGCTCCGCCACCCCAGCCGTTCACGCAAGCTCAAGGATTATCTTGATTACTGATTATAGGTACTGGGTACTAGGTATCAGGTACCGGTTATTAGGAATTGGGTATAAGGATATAAACTATGATCACCTTTGAAGAATGTGCGTCCATGCTCGACGAGATCGCCGACGCCATGCCATACGAGCTCTATCGCGAGCTCAACGGCGGCATTTCGATAGTGCCGCAGATCAAGTACCACCCCGTCGCGCGCAACAACGACCTCTACATTCTGGGCGAGTACAAGCGCGATCTGATAGGCAGGTCAATCGTCTTTTACTACGGCTCTATCGCGCGCGTCTACGGCAATCTGCCGCGCGACGAGTTCTACAAAAAGATGGAGCATATCCTCCACCACGAGGTGCGCCATCACAACGAATACTTGGCAGGAACCGACGATCTGGAGCTCTGGGACGACGTACAAATACTAAAATATCTTGAAAAGAATAGATAAACAAAAAGGGTTAGCTCATCGAACTGCTAACCCTGATTTTTATTTTGTTATTTCTTCATCATAATCGGCAACGAGATCGTCGGTGTCAAGTCTGAAAATATAATTGTTGCTCAATACAACTTCGCAGACGATCGGCTTTCCGGCAACCTGAACGATAGATTTTGCCACAGCGTCTAAAACAGTTCGAGAACACAAATCCCACTGACTGTACCTCATGGCGCGAACCGAATCCGTGTAGTTTCTGTCCTTCACCTGAGGCGCATAGCATATCTCTATCATGGTGTTGTTTACTGTATAAGTCACGGTTACAAAACAGAAAAACAATCCGCGTTCTATTATGGAAATAACACGGTTTTCGCCGCCTACTCCCTGCCATAAACCTGCACCGTTTGCTAAACTGAAATTGACGACGACCCCGCTTTGCTGCAGCTTCTCTCCGATCGCGTTGTAAAGCGTCGTAATGTCTACTTGTTTAGAAGGATAAATAAATGAATAAGTGTTTGAATCGTATGCTTTAAAGCTCATGTGTTTCTCCTTTCACAGATAACAAAGTGTTTTGATTTACCCGAAGCTTCATATTATTGCTAAGAAAAGAAGCCTCATTTCTATATATAAAAATCTATCATAATTATACCTTTTTGTCAATAGATTTAGTAACATTGAGCAAAAATAACAAGTTAAAGCAGAATAATGGATTTTAAGGTCGGCTCTGTGCTGAAAATTTTTTCTGCATCTTAAACACTAAAAAATAATGCCCGCAAGCAAAAAGCTTGGGGCATTTTACGTTTGGGTTATTTTGACATCTCTTTGGCAAAGTCACAGGCTCTTTTAAAGTCATCCTCAGAGGGGAGACCTTTGTTGATAAAGATCCACGACGCGGCGCAGTGAAATTCCTTGTTGCTGACCTTGATACCGCATTTGTCGGCGGCAGCCTTAACGGTTTTTAAAGTTGATTTGCCCGAAGCGGAGGTGTTGAAATTCACGATCTCACCGATCTTGCCGCTATTGCGCTCCAAAAACCGCTTGACCTCGTTGTCGATGTTAGCGGCGTACATGGCGTTCACCAAAAACAGACGGTCGACCTTTTCGCTCAGGTCATTTGACACGTCAAGCGCCTCGTCGCCCAGCGCTTCCGATATCCTTTGAGCAAGCTTTTCAGTGTTGCCCTTTTTGGACTTTGTAAAGTAACGAATTGCGATTTTCATATTTTCAGCCTCCTGATTTATTGTAAAAAACGATCTAAATTCAATTATATAGACTTTATAAAAGATTGTCAATGTACAACAGGTCCTTTGTGCGGTTTTTTGTGTATGTGCAGATTAACTAAAACTTTATGGGAAATTTTGGGTTGCAAAACGACTGATATTATGGTACTATAAATACAACAAATAATCACCTTATTTTTCTATTTTTCTATCAATGATTAATAGAATGATAAACGCATTTTGGCACATGTTTTCTGTGCTGTAACTTTTTTTTTAAGGAGGATAAAAATGAAGAAAACAAAAAGAATGTTGTCTGTTTTGCTGGTTTTACTGCTTGTATTCAGCATAATGACAACGGCAATGGTTTCGGCGGGAGCTTTGTCAAAGCCCAACCTGACCGTCTCTAACAAATCAAACGGTATCCGCGCCGAGTGGAACAAAATCTCGGACGCCGTAAAGTATCGCGTTTATTACAAGAGCGAGCTTGACTACGGCTGGTCTTACGTGGATACAACCAACAACTATTATCCGCTGCTGGGTACGGTGCAGGGAAGAAAGTATGCCTTCCAGATCCAACCTATCGGCAGAAACAACGCTATGGGTCCCTATTCGGCGGTAAAGAACATTGTTTTCTACCCGCCGGCAAACACCGTTAAGCCCAACCTCACGCTCTCTAACAAATCAAACGGTATCCGTGCCGAGTGGGGAAAGATCAACGGTGTGACAAATTACATCGTTTATTACCGCAAATCAACCGTAAAAACATGGTCGTCGGTCACTACTACCAACAACTATTATCCTTATCTGAGCGCAACCGAGGGAACAACATATTGTTTCCAGGTGCTCCCGATGATAGGCAGCACAAAGGGTAAATACTCCAGTGTGGTAAGCATCACCTTTATCAAGCTTTCGACCGCAAAGCCGATCGTTACGCTCTCGAATAAGACAAACGGTATCCGCGTTGAGTGGAATCAGGTAGGTCATGCTAACTCTTACAGAGTATTTTACAGGGATTACTTTGATTATGATTGGAACCATGTTGATACCAATAAAACATACTTTGCGTTTCTTGACGCAGAATTCGGCAATGAGTATTCCTTCCAGGTGCTTCCGCTATTCGGCGGCACAAAGGGCAGCTATTCAAAGGTCAACAGGATAGAATTCATCCCCGAGGTCACATACGGAATAGATACGGTTGAGTTTTTGGATTATGAAACGAATCCCGATGGTCTTTACGTTTATTGGGATGACATTTACGATGCAGACGGTTATGCAGTGACCATGCGTGACGACGCCGGTTGGTGTTACAACTATGATAACGGATTATTAAATTCCGCTTTCTGTCCGTTCTATGATGACAACATTCCGTATTATTTAAGCGTCAGAACCATGAAGTACAAAAACGGCAGCTATAGATACGGTCCCCCGTCTGAAGAGTACCGCATAGGTACCATTGAAGAATACGATATCCAATTAATTGACGATGACGGTTTTGTTGATGAGTCGTATTTAACCGAAAATGACGATATTGATTTGACAGTATGGGTCCCTGACAGAGCCGTGTCCCTTACAAGACAGCAGGTCAACAGGTTTAAGCAGCATTATCCGGATAAAGATTTCTCAATTAATGTAGTTGCGATGGGTGAAAGTGACGCCGCAATAACGGCGTTAAACGATCCTGGTAGCGCCGCAGACGTATTTGGATTCCCGAGCGACATGATGGACCGCTTACAGGGCGCAGGCGTCCTTTCATACGTTCCGATCGCATTAAATGATACAGTTGCGAATGAAAATGTCGAAAATACCGTTAACGCCGCTTCAGAGTACAGCTTGCTGTCCGCATATCCCGAAACTGCCGATAACGGCTACTACCTTGTATATAACAAGTCGGTCGTATCTGATAATGCCGCAAAAACGCTTGAAGGTATTCTGGCAGCTTGCAAGGCAAAGAATAAGCAGTTCGTTCTTGACAGCGGCAACGGCTTCTACTCTTGCATGTTTGCATTCACCGGCGGAGTGCTTATCGACGGCTTTGAAGATGACGGCTATACTCAAAAGTTTGTTGATTACGACGAGGATGAAGCTGTCGATACCTTGATGGCTTTTGCTAAGCTGATGAAGGATTACAAGAATACCTACAGCTCACAGGACGCCGCCAATATCAGCACAGGCTTTAAAAACGGCAGAATCGGTGCAGGCGTAGACGGTTCGTGGAACTATCAGGCGGATAAGAGCGCTCTCGGCAGCAATTTTGGCGCCGCCAAGCTGCCCACCATCAAAGTTAACGGCACCGACAAGCAGATAATCTCTCTTCTCGGTTATAAGTACCTCGGCGTCAATTCATATTCTTATCACCAGCGCGCGGCACATATGCTCGCCTATTATCTGTCAAGCGAAGCATGTCAGCTCGAGCGCGCTCAGCAGCTCGGCTGGGGACCCTCGAATCTAAACGCGCAAGAGGCAGTATCCGATGATCCCGTTATGAAGGCTTTGGCTGATCAATCGCATTATTCGGTGCCTCAGGTGAATGTTTCAGGAACATTCTGGACTCCTATGGGAACTCTCGGAAGCGAGATGTACAAGGACTCATGGGATCCTGCCAACAGAAGCAAAACAACTACCCTGTTGCGCAGAGTGGTAGAAAATATCAAGGATTATTGATATACAAATTTATAATCTAAAGTGATACACACCCCGAGGGACAAATTGTTCTTCGGGGTGAATTTGTGCAAAATATATAAAATACAAAAATAATTTTCTACAAAATAAATAGTAAATAATCAACTAATATTCTGATATAGAATTAAAACTACTTCTGTAATATGATAAAATATTATAATAAAATAGGTGCGCGTATGCGTGCTTAAGGGGGCGCTGGTTTGCGTTTTCAAAAATTAATAACAGGAGTATTGGCATTGATTATGGCTACAGGTACAATGGCTCAGTCCGTTTGCGCGGCGGGCGATAAAAAAACCGACTATCAGGCATATGCTAAGGAGCTGGACAAGCACGCCTACAGCGGCGACGATCTGGGCGCGGTTTACACAGAAAAATCCACGACCTTCAAGGTGTGGTCGCCAAAGGCGTCGGCTGTTTCGGTCGACATCTACGATCAGGGCGATCCCTCAAAAAAGGACAAGCCCATCCGTACTACGGGCATGACCCTGGACAGCAAGACGGGCGTTTGGAGCACCACCGTCAGCGGCAATCTGGCGGGCAAATACTACGACTACGCTGTTACCATCGGCAAAAAGACCAACCGTACGGCTGACATTTACGCGCGCGCTTGCGGCGTGAACGGGCAGCGCAGCATGGTGGTAGACCTTAGCAAGACCGATCCCGAAAACTGGAAGAACGACACTCACGTCATGGTGAAGAACTCCACCTCGGCAAGCGTTTGGGAGATGTCGGTCGCAGACTTTTCCTCGTCCCCGAGCAGCGGAGTGAGGGAGGAGCACCGCGGAAAATACCTTGCTTTCACCGAGAGCGGCACCACTGTGGACGGTATTCAGGACAGCCCGGCGACCTGCGTCGATTACCTTAAAAAGCTCGGCGTTAAGTACGTGCAGATCATGCCGATGTACGACTTCGGCTCCGTCGACGAGAGCAAGGACATCATGAAGCAGTACAACTGGGGCTACGACCCGGTGAACTACAACGTCCCCGAGGGCTCTTACTCGACCGACCCGTACAACGGCGCGGTGCGCATCAAAGAGTGCAAGCAGATGATACAGGCGCTGCACAATGCGGGCATCGGCGTTATAATGGACGTTGTGTACAACCACACCTTCTCGACCGATTCATGGTTCCAGCGCACGGTTCCCAACTACTACTACCGCATGAACGACGACGGCACTTTCTCAAACGGCTCCGCCTGCTCAAACGACACCGCCAGCGAGCACCTCATGTTCAGAAAATACATGATCGACTCCGTGACCTACTGGGCAAAGGAGTACCATATAGACGGCTTCCGCTTTGACCTTATGGGTCTGCACGACGTCACCACGATGAACGATATCCGCGACGCGCTTGACGGCCTTTACGAGGACGGCAGCGGCAAGAATATCATAATGTACGGCGAGGCCTGGAACCTGAAGACAAAAGCCGACGACGGCACCGAGCTCGCGACCCAGCAGAACGTAAACAAGCTCAACGACCGCATAGGCGCGTTCGACGACACCATCCGCGACGCCATCAAGGGCAGCGTGATGATGCCCAAGGACGTGGGCTTTGTGCAGAACGGCAGCAAGCGCGGCGACTTAAAGACCGGCTTCCTCGGTCAGTCCGTGCTCGGCTGGGCAAACGTGCCCTCACAGTGCGTGTCCTACGCCTCCTGCCACGACAACCTCGCACTCTACGACAAGCTGGTCGACACCGTGACCGAGGATGATAAGTACCGTGAGCGCAACGAAAAAATAGTTTCGATGAACAAGCTGACCGCCGCGATAGTTATGACCTCGCAGGGCATACCGTTCTTCCTCGGCGGCGAGGAATTCGGGCGCAGCAAGGACGGCGACGAGAACTCCTTCGCTTCCTCGCGCGAGGAAAACCAAGTGGACTGGGAGAATCTTGTCAAGTACGGCGATATCGTCGAATATTACCGCGGTCTGATGAAGATACGCGACTCCTTCGCGGCTTTCACCGACTGCACCGCAATGACTGCTAACAATATTTCATCGATCGAAAACCTGCCCAAGGGCGTTTCGGGCTTTTACATCCCCAACACCGAGCAGGGCAAATGGAGCCGCGTCTGCGTGGTGTTCAACGGCACCGACGACGAGCAGAACGTCAAGGTCGACGGCGAGTGGATAAGGATAGCCGACGAGCACGTGGCTGGTCTGAACAACCTGGGCGCCTGTTCCTCAAGCGTTAACGTAAAGCCCCACTCCGCGGCGATACTTGTCGACAAGGAAAGCTATGAGACCGCCGGTATATCCGACTACGAGGGCGCGGTGGTCATAGAATATTTCGATAACGACTCTAAAGAGAAGATAGGCGAGCAGGTCGTGACCGACTCCTACGGCAGCACCTTCAACGTCAACAAGCTTGCCGCAAAGCGTTACTACGACGTCAAGGAGATCAAGGGCGACGACAGCGGACTGTTCGAGGAAAAGGTGAATTACATCACCGCCTACGTCAAGCCGTTCGAGGGCAAGATGGTCAACGTCGTCATCAAGTTCGTCGACGACATAAACGGCTCCGAGCTTGCCGATTCATACGTCATCCGCAACAGGGCGGGGCAGAACTACCGCACTCCCGAGCTGCCGTCCATCGAGAATTACAACCTGCTTTTGAACGCGCTGCCCGAAAACGGCGCGGGCGAGCTGCCGGATCACGACGTCACCGTTACCTACAAGTACACGCGCGTGACCGACGACGCCGATAAAAGCATTTGCAGGGTCAACGCCGTCTACATGGACGACGCGGGCAAGGTCATCGATACCGTGACCCTCACCGGCAAGGAGGGCGACCCCTACGACGTTGAGCAGAAGGAGTACGAGGAAAAGACCCTCGTCGAGGTTCCCGAGAACGTCTCGGGTCAGTTCAAAAGCGGCGAGGTAAACGTCATCCTAAACTACCTCAACAAGCCCGACCCCAACAAGACGCTGCTGAAATTCGTCCTGATAGGCGTCGGCGTGATAGCAGCCCTCTGCGTAGCGTCGGTGATAGTTTCTTTCGTTAAAAGAAAAAAGACCCTAAAGGCGAATATGGATATCAAGGAAGAATAGGTATTAGTGGCTAGTGGCTAGTGACTAGTGGTGTGGGGGCGGACCCGTGTGTCCGCCCGAAAACGCCGCAATATTCCGCGGGCGCACACATGGGTGCGCCCCTACGGCGAAGAACAAACATTTCCGCTAAATATATTCCGCATTACGCATTAATCAATATATAATTCCCAAAAGGAATTAAATAAATATGTACACTTTATCAAGGAGGAATTTCCATGAGAACATCTATGAAACTTGTTTCTTCTGTTCTTGCTGTGTGTATGCTTGCTTCGTCAAGCGTGCTCGCGGGCTTTGCAGCCAAGACTGACGATGCTGTCGGCGCCACCGTTGACAGAAACGTTGCGGCTATGGAAGCCATCGACGCCGAGTACACCTACGACGGCAACGACCTCGGCGCGACCTACTCACCCGAGCAGACCGTATTCAAGGTTTGGTCGCCCACAGCTACAGAAGTAACGCTCAACCGCTATGCCACCGGCTCTGACAGCGAAGAGGGTCACGAAAATCTCGGCTCCGTCGCTATGCAGCCGCTGATGGACGGCGAAAAAAGGACAGGCGTTTGGACAGCGACCGTTGAGGGCGATCTTGTCAACACCTTCTACACCTACACCATCACATCCACACACCCCTACGGCGGCGAAGTCCAGACAGCCGAAACGCAGGATCCCTATTCAATAGCGACCGGCGTTAACGGCAAGCGCTCGATGATCGTCGACCTCAAAAACACCAACCCCGAGGGCTGGGAGAGCGACACACACGTGCTGCTTGACAAGCAGAGCGAATCCACCGTTTGGGAAGTCCACGTAAAGGACATGTCCTGGGATCAGGCGTCCGGCGTAAGTGATGCAAACCGCGGCAAATATCTCGCGTTCACCGAGACCGGCACCCTCAACGGCGAGGGCGAATACCCCACGATGGTCGATTACCTCAAGGATCTGGGCGTAACCACCGTTCAGATCAACCCGTTCTACGATTTCGGTTCCGTTGACGAGGCGGGCGCCGCAGATCAGTTCAACTGGGGCTACGACCCCGTAAACTACAACGTTCCCGAGGGCTCCTACTCCTCGAACCCCTACGACGGCAACGTGCGCATCAAAGAGTGCAAGCAGATGATCCAGGCGCTCCACAATGCGGGCATCTCCGTTGTAATGGACGTAGTTTACAACCACACCTACTCAAACCACAAGGACTACTCACCCTTCCAGGGCACAGTACCCGACTACTATTTCAGAAAATACTATGATGCAGCGCAGAATCAGGATTACTTCTCCAACGGCTCCGGCTGCGGCAACGACGTTGCTACCGAGCGCGCGATGGTTCACAAGTATATCGTTCAGTCCTGCATGTACTGGGTAAATGAATATCACGTAGACGGCTTCCGCTTTGACCTTATGGGTCTTATGGACTCGGCTGTTATGAACGATATCCGCGCTCAGATGGACACCGTAGATCCCCGCCTCTATATCTGGGGCGAGGGCTGGGACCTTTCCACCCGCAACGCTAACTACGACTACACAGGCGCCAGAGTTTATCTGGCTACCCAGAAGAACGCCTCCAAAGTCGACAGCAGAGTCGGCTTCTTCAACGACGCGGTGCGCGACGGAATGAAGGGCTCTGTTTTCCACGCTGACGAAACAGGTTATATCTCCGGCAATTATTCCCTCGACTGCATCAAGGCGGTCAAGGCTGCCGTTTACGGCAACAGCTACACCTCCTACAAAGCGGGCTGGACATCCCGCGCACCCGAGCAGTGCGTCAACTACGCCGCCTGCCACGATAACCACACCCTTTATGACCGCCTTGCGAATTCTCTGACCCATGTCGGCATTAAATCCGGCGATCCGCTCTATGCGGAGAGAAACGAGGAGGCGCTCAGGGCTAACCGTTTTGCTGCCGGTATCATCTACACCGCGCAGGGTATCCCGTTCATTCTCGCGGGCGAGGAATTCGCGCGCACCAAGTACGGCAACGAGAATAGCTACAACGCTCCCGCCGACCTCAACAAGCTCGACTGGAGCAGGGTCGTTGAGTACAGCGATCTGGTATCCTACTACAAGGGCATGATGGACATCAGAAGGAACTTCTCTCCTCTGACTGCATCTACAAAGGACTATCAGAGCAAGATCAAGTTTAACAACACCTTCTCCACACAGAACACCACCATCACTTACTGCATCACCAACGATCAGGAGAACGAGTGGAACAAGATGCTGGTGATCCACAACGGCTCAGCAAGACAGCAAACCGTCACCCTCACATCCAGCTTCGACACCGCGATCACCGATTCCTATGAGTGGGTCATCCTCGCTAAGGGCGATCAGGCGGGACTTAAGTCGCTCGGCACCGTTACCGGCAGAAAGTTCACCGTTCCCACGTATTCCACCCTTGTTGTGGTTGACAAAGCCGGCTACGACGCAGTTGGCCTGACAGGCGACGACACGGGCGTTGTCGAGGTCAAGTCCGTTGACATGAGCGGCAAGGCTATCGCAGGCGTTGAGACCATCCACCTCACCGGCAAGATCGGCACAGCCTACACCGCTGTTGAGAATGCCGCGGTTTCCAACGCTTACATTCTCGACCACATTGACGGCAACGAAAAGGGCACCTATTCCGCAAACACCCAGACCGTTAAGTTCGTATACCGCGACGCTGCTAAGGTCACCGTTAAGTATCAGCACGAGAACGGCACCGAGCTCGCTCCCTCCGTGACCCTTTACGGCATCGACGGACAGTCCTATTCCGCTCCTGAGAGCACCGAGATCCCCGAGAAGTACATCTTCAAAGAGATGAGCGGCGAGAAGGACGGTACCTTCAGCGAAGCTGAGGAAAAGACCGTTACTTTCATCTACAAGGACGCTATGGAAGTTGTCGTCAAGTACCAGTACACCGACGGCACCGAGCTCGCTCCTTCCGTGACCCTCTACGGCGAGCCCGATGAAGATTACTCCGCTCCCGAGTCCGATAAGATCCCCGAGATCTACATGCTTAAAGAGATCGAAGGCGACAAGGACGGTAAGTTCGGCACCGAGACCAAGACTGTTACCTTCGTCTACACCAACTACGTTCCCGAATCCATCCGTCTGTACGGCGATATCAACAACGACGGAAAAATCAACGTCGACGATGTTACCGCTCTTCAGCGCATCTTTGCCGAGTTCGAAGAGGTCACTCCCGAGCGCATGGCTCAGTTTGACTTCAACTACGACGGCAAGGTCAATATTGCCGACGCCACCATGCTGCAGAGATATCTCGCCGAGATGAACCTCTCGCAGGGCACCGTGACTGTAAACTACTACATCAACGACGGCGCAGGCACACTCATCGACTCCGTGACCTTTAAGGACAGAGTAGGCGACGACCTCGTTGCTCCCGCGGTATCCGTATTCGATTACGTCCTCGATGAGACCAAGCTTCCCAACATCGCCGGCAAGAAGGTCTCCTTCGGCTCTGCTACCGTTGTAGATTACTACTACGTTGAAGGTCAGGACGCTAACTGCACCATCCATATCAAGCACAGCGATCCCACCCAGTTCTGGGGTCCCGACAACTCCGATATGAAGATGTGGATCTGGAACAGCGAAAACTACGCAGGCGGCTCATGGCCGGGTGTTGCAGGTACTTATAATCCCACTACCGGTTGGTACGATTACAGCTTCGAGTACAACTACGCTAAGGAGAAGACCGCGCTCTTCAACTACATCGTTTCCAACGCCGGCAACCCGCAGACCAAGGACCTTAACAACATCAAGAACAGAGAGATCTGGGTCGTTGTCAACGACGATATCATCGAGAATCAGACCAACTTCCTCACCATCTACACCGCAAATCCCGATCTGATCTCGAACCCCGAGCTCTATCTCTGCAACTATAACGGCTGATCTGTCCGTTTAGCTATGCAGTAAAATAGCATGATTTCAAAGCGCTCCGTTTGTAAAAGACGGGGCGCTTTTTTAGATGCTAGAGGCTAGAAGCTAGAGGCTAGATAGTTGAGGGTAGAGAGTTGAGAGTTGTTTCAAATCTACAATTAACAATCTACAATCTACAGTGAAGGGTCGCTTCGCTCCGATTTGTGTTGCTGCGTGCTTAGCAGATACGTTTGTGCATTGCCGTTGCCGCCTGCTGTCATCCTGAGCGAAGTGGAGCGCAGCGGAACGAAGTCGAAGGATCCCCCAATGTGGGGCAGATACGTTGATTCTATACGTAGGGGCGCACCCATGTGTGCGCCCGCATAGAAATGCGCGACGTTTTCGGGCGGACACACGGGTCCGCCCCTACACCTACCCTAATACCTGATACCTAATAACTAGTACCTAAAAAAAAGACCGGCGTTTCATAATGAAAACGTCAGTCTTAATTGATTTATTTGATAAAGCGCGCAGCCGCTTACTTTTCGATGCACTCGTCAAGCGCGCTGATGATAGCCGCCTTGTCCATTTTTCTGCCGATAAAGACAAGCTTATTTACCCTGTCGCCGTAAACGGGGTGCCATGCGGCGGCGATATCGGGGTTCATCGCGAGTATCTCCTTGCGGTCTTCCTCGGGGAACGCGGCAATCCAGTCGCCGTCGTCGGTGGCGTACTTCTGTCTGCCGCTCTGCTCAAAGATGTAGGCGGTGTTGGGAGCCTCCGACACCCAGAACAGACCCTTTGCGCGAATGACCTCCTTAGGCCAGCTCTCGAAGATGAATTTCTCGAACTTGTCCTTGTTGAAGGGTTTTACGTTCTGATACACGAAGGTGCCGATGCCGTACTCCTCAGCCTCACCCTCCTCGTGGTGGTGATGGTGGTGATGGTGATGATGTCCGTGTTCCTCGTGTTCGTCGTGGTCGTGATGGTCGTGATGGTCGTGATGGTCGTGCTCGTCATGGTCGTGCTCGTCATGGTCGTGATGTTCGTGTTCATCATGCTCGTCGTGGTCATGGTGCTCATGCTCGTCGTGAGCGTCATCATCATGCATGTTCTCGGAATTTTCTCCCTCAAGCTCCATAGCCTTTACCCAGCCTGCGCTCTGCATGATCTTGCGCATGTCGAAGTTGCGCGTGCCGAGGATCTCGCCGACCTCGACCTTGCCGTAGTTGGTCTCGATTATCTTAGCCTCGGGCTGCAGCGCCTTTATGACCTCAAGCACAGCCTTCTTTTCCTCGGGGGTCACTAGGTCGACCTTGTTGAGGATGATAGTGGTGCAGTACTCGATTTGCTGAATGAGCAGGTTTTCGATGTCCTCCTCGTCGAGATCGTCGTTGAGCAGCGCCTTGCCCGCGCCGAACTCGTCCGCCATGCGCTTGGCGTCGACGATGGTCGTAATGCTGTCGAGGTAAGCGACCGCCGGCAGGTTAGCCTGCTTCTGCGTGCCGTCGAGCATACAGATAGAGCCCGCGATGGGACCCGGCTCGCAGATTCCCGAAGCCTCGATAAGGATGTAGTCGAAGCGCTTTGAACGCGCGAGCTCGATTATCTGCTTCATCAGATCGACCTTAAGCGTGCAGCAAATGCAGCCGTTTTGAAGGGGAACGAGGTTCTCGTCCTTCTGAGTGACCGCGCCGCCCTTGGCTATCAGCGATGCGTCGATGTTGACCTCGCCGATGTCGTTAACGATAACGGCTACCTTGTAGCCCTCCTGATTTGCAAGTACGTGGTTGAGCACGGTGGTCTTGCCCGCGCCCAGATAGCCCGTCAAAAGCGATACGGGCACAAGCTTGCTTTGCTTTTTCTTAAACATATATATTCCTCCTGTATAGGTATTAGGTGTTAGGTATTAGGTACTAGGTATCAGGTACTAGGTTCGGTGTAGGGGCGGACCCGTGTGTCCGCCCGAAAACGTCGCATTATTCCGCGGGCGCACACATGGGTGCGCCCCTACGTCAAAGAACAAACGTTTCCGTCGATTCAATTACGCATTACGAATTACGAATTACGCATTATCCCTCAGTTTTTTAAAAAACTCTTTCAAAAGCCCCGCGCAATCTTCCTCTAAAATCCCGCCCTCGTATTCCGGCTTGAAGTTGTAGGGCATTTCAAAAAGGTTGGTTATTGTGCCGCAGGAGCCGTTTTTGAAGTCGTAGGCTCCAAAGTACACCTTCGGGATATGCGCGTTTATTATCGCGCCGGCGCACATCGGGCAGGGCTCAAGCGTGACGTATATCTCGCAGTTCCACAGCCGCCAGCCGCCCAGCTTGTTGCACGCGTTGTTAATTGCGTCTATCTCGGCGTGCAGCAGGGCGTTTTTGGCTTTTTCGCGGCGGTTCCTGCCGGTGGCGATGATCTCGCCGTCCCTGACTATGACCGCGCCTACGGGCACCTCTCCGTCGTCGAACGCCTCGCGCGCCATGCTCAGCGCCGCCGCCATGTAATCATTCTTGTTCATCTTTGCAATCCGTTCAAAAGCGTCTGCTGCACGCTTTCGGGAATCAGGTTGAGTATCATCTCAGCCGCGAATACCGACAGCGATATGATAACTCCTGCCGTGGTAAAGCCCGCCGTGAGCTTTTCTTTGAGCGTAAGCTCGCTCACTGGAGCAATTCCGTTTGGTTCGCCTTCGCGCAAGCTGAAAAAGCCCTTGTACCTGCACGCGAGGTAGATGTACGACAGCAAGCCCGCAAGGCAGATAATAATGATTATGCCTAACTGTATTATAGTGACCGTCACGTCGTCAAAGCCTGAGTTTGACGAGAGGATACCGGTTGCCACGGCGTAGAAGTTGTTGGCGAAGTGGATAAGTATAGACGGGATGATGGAGTTGGTTTTGCAGTCGACGTACGCGAAGATGAGTCCCAGAACGAACGCGAAGATTATCTGCGTGGTGTTGCCGTGCATCGCGCCGAACAGCACCGAGGATATCAAAATCGCGGTAGTATCGCCGTATTTGCGCAGTGAGCCCATCAAAATACCGCGAAAGGCGAATTCCTCGGCAAATGCGGGAACTATCGCCGTGGACACGATATAAAGGATTATCTCAAAGGTAGACCGCGTGCTCGGCGAACCGTTCGCGGTGTTTTCAAGGCTGAATATCGAGATGTTGGTGTCAAACAGCAGCGCCAGTTGGTTGGCGATCATCGCAACGCCCAGACCCAAAAGTACAATTGGTATCAAAAGCTCAGCCCTGACGCGTTCTTTCGGTATGCAGTCACCCAGCCGCTGCCTAGAAATGAGCTTGTAGAACAGCGCCGCAGCAAGCACCGAGGCGACGCTTGCCGTGATCTGCAACAGGAAGTTGTAGACCATGAGATTCTCTCTTGAGTAAACATTCATGTTAGAGAGCAGTTGGTTGAGCATGGTGAAAACCTGCGTCATCACAACAAAGTAGATAAGCACAAAAAGCCCCAGCTTGTTTGCCGTCTTGCGCAAAAGCTTACGTTCGTACTGCTTGGGCGTCAGCACAGGCGGCGAGGGCTTAGGCGGATATTGAGGCGCCTGCGGATAGTAATTAGGCGCGTTGTTTTGATAATAATATTCCTGCATATATATCACTCCAAATATCATTGTAACACAAACGCTGCGATATTTCAAGTGGCTAGGTTGTAGGTATTAGGTGTTAGGTATCAGGTATCAGGTATTAGGTATCAGGTATCAGGGACGTAGAGGAAATCTATGGGCTGTTATAAATACTTACTACCTATGGATTTATCTAAACTACAATGGAAAACCAGTGAATTTAATGTTGGCTAAACAATATTATGGAAGTTATGCAGGTTGTAACTATTTACTTCCATATCCATTTACCGCATAACTAAGCCATTATTTAAGACTATGGAAGCTATGGAAGTTTTTTATAGGACTTTTACAAAACTGAAAAAAATATATAAAAGTATGTAATTTTTTTAAGTATATAGGAGGTTTGCGGTTTAGAGGCTAGAAGCTAGAGGCTAGAGGCTAGAGGTGCGCCCCTACGTATAGAATCAACGTATCTGCCCCGCATCGGGGGATTCTTCGACTTCGCTCAGAATGACAGCAGGAGGCAACGGCTATACACCGACGTTTCCTCTACGCACCTAATACCTAATACCTAGTACCTAGTACCTAACCATCCTCGTATTACAAGACTGTAAATTGACAAAGCGGCGTTTTGGTGGTACATTAAGATAAGATAATTCTGTGTTTTTATAGGAAGTAACGCTTTATGGATAATATTGTAAAAAGCTGCGTCAGCGGCACAGTATATTCCGATCTGCTTGAAGTCGTTTCTGCCGTCCCCGAAAACATCAAGGACTGCGCCTTTCTCATAACGGGAGCCGACAGCCTTACGGGCTTTTACATGGCGGCGGCTCTGCTGCTGCGCAACGATATGTATGATTCCGGCTGCACCGTGACCGCACTGGTCAGCGATTGGGAGCAGGCTCAGGGCTATTACGGAAGCTTGCTCAGACGTGATGATATCAAGCTTTTTGTTTGGGACGCTATGACGCCGATACAGGCTCCCCGCGCCGATTATATCATACACACCGCAGGGCTTGACGTCAGCGTCGACATGAATCTGAGCGGCACGGTAAACACCCTCGACTTTGCTGCAGCGGGCAAAAGCAAGGCTGCGCTGATAGTATCCTCAGCCGACGTTTACGGTATCATTTATAAGAATAAGGACAAAATATCCGAGGAGGACAGCGGCTACATCGACTTTAACTCGCCCTCCGGCTTTTCGGACATGAGCAAAAGAGCGGGCGAGACCATCGGCGCGGCGTATTGCAAAGACCGCGATATGAACGTGAAGCTCGCGCGCGTGGGCAGGGTCTACGGCGGAGACGTGCATGTTGACGGCGACCCGTACCTGCGCATTTTGATAGACGCGGCGGCAGGCAGAGATATCACGCTCGACTTCGACGGCGCGCAAAGGCGCTCGTTCTGCTACGCTTCCGACGTTGCCTCGGCGCTGTTCACCGTGCTTTTCAAGGGCGAAAACGCCTTTCCTTATAATATAGCCGGCAAGTCGTCCGACGTGTCGATAAGGGACTTCGCAAAAAGAGTCTGCAAGGTCAAAGGGAATGTCAAGCTCAGCTTCTCGAACCCCGACCACGCGCAGGAGCCGGCGGAGCTCAAAACGCCCCTGCACCAAGTCCCCGAAGTTCTCGACAACACAAGGCTGAGCAATCTCGGATTCGAGCCCAAGGTCGATCCGGACGAGGGGATAAAACGGGCGTTAATGATAATTCGTAATTCGTAATTCGTAATGCGTAATTTGAATTACAAGTTACAAATGACAAATGACAAGTTGATTTAAAACTTGCAATTTGTAATTTGTAATTTTCAACTACCTAATACCTAATCACGCTAATACCTAATACCTAGTACCTGCCCCAAAAAAATCCGCAAAAGTTGACAACATACACACAAATGTGATATTATATTATGTAACCCTATTTGCAAAGGAGCGCTATAGTATGAATACCGCCGTTATCCTCGCGGGCGGCACAGGCACCCGCATGGGTCTTGACTGCCCCAAGCAGTTTTTGCTTGTACAGGACAAGCCAATCATTTCATATTGTCTGGACGTTTTTCAGAACCACGCCGAGATCGACAACATCGTTATCGTCGTCAGCGAGCAGTGGCAGGACTATGTAAAGGAAAACATCGATAAATACAGCTTCGACAAGTTCCGCGGCTTTGCTCCCGCGGGCAGATCGCGCCAGCACTCCATTTACAACGGGCTGAAAGCCGTTGACGCCAACTGCCCCGACACTGATATCGTCATAGTGCACGACGCGGCGCGTCCGCTCGTTTCAGACGAAATCATCTCGAGCTGCATACAGGGCGCGAAGGATTTTGACGGCGCGATGCCCGTCATCACCGTTAAGGACACGCTGTATCAGAGCAAGGACGGCGAGAACATCGACCAACTGCTCAAGCGCAGCGAGCTCTTCGCGGGACAGGCTCCCGAAAGCTTCAGATTCAAAAGATACTTTGAGATACATAACGAGGTCACCGACGAGGAGATCGAGAACACCGCCGGCAGCAGTGAGATCGCCTACCGTCACGGAATGGACATCCGCATGGTGAAGGGCAGCGAACGCAACCTGAAAATAACCACCATCGAGGATCTTGAGACCTTTGAAACGATTTTGAAAGGCGGCGTCTGATATGGACACAATGAAAGCCAGAGTTTTAAGAGAAGTCGGCAATTTGGAATACTGCGACTATCCCATGCCCGAGGTAAAGCCCGACGAGGTGCTGTTCAGGGTTAGGGCCTGCGGTATCTGCGGTTCCGACATCCCGCGCATTTTTGTAAACGGCACCTACCATTTCCCGACTATCCCCGGCCATGAATTTTCCGGTGAGGTCGTCGGCGTGGGCGACGATAAGAACAAAGACCTGATCGGCATGAGAGCGACCGTTTTTCCGCTTATCCCGTGCAAGAAGTGCGAGAACTGCAATAACGGCGACTACGAGATGTGCAAGAGCTACGATTACCTCGGCTCGCGCAGCGACGGCGCTTACGCCGAGTACGTGCGCGTGCCCGTGTGGAACCTCGTGCCCATCCCCGAGAACGTCAGCTTTGAGGTCGCCGCTATGACCGAGCCCTGCGCCGTCGCGCTGCACGCGCTCAGACGCGCTCAGATCGAGGTGGGGGACAACGTTGTTATCTTCGGACCCGGCACCATCGGCATGCTTATAGCGCAGTGGGCGAGAGCCTGGGGCGCAAGAGTGCTGCTCGTCGGCACCGACGTCAATAACTGGGATTTCATCGAGAGCCTCGGTTTCACCGAATACTGCAATTCCTCGCGTGAGAACGCCATTGAGTGGGTCAAGAACATGACCGGCGGCGTCGGCGCGGATATCGCCATAGAGGCTGTGGGCATTCCGCTCACCGCGTGCAACTGCCTTGAGGCTGCGGCTTCGGGCGGCAAGGTAATCTTCGTGGGCAACCCTCACGGCGACTTCACCTTCCCGCAGAACACCTACTGGCAGATACTCAGGAAGCAGCTTTCCATCTTCGGCACATGGAACTCCGCCTACAGCGACACCCACAAAAGCGACTGGAACATGGTCGTCAATGCGCTGTCAAACGGTTCCATCAACGCGGAAAAGCTAATCACGCACCGCTTTACCCTCGAGGATATGGACAAGGGTCTTGAGATAATGAAGAACAATTCCGAGTTTTTCGCAAAGGTAATGGTACTTATTTGATACCTCTTAATGATAAGGAGTAATTATGAGTGGAAAACTTTCGCCGTCTTTGATGTGCGCCGACGTTCTTAATTTAGAGCGCGAGCTGACGGCACTTGACGATCTGGGCGTGGATTACATCCACCTCGATTTCATGGACAATCATTTCGTCCCCAACATCACGCTCGACACGGGCATAGTCAAGGCGACAAAATCCGTGCTGAAGCACATGAAAAGGGACATTCACATAATGGCTTTCAAGCCGCAGCAATACTTTGACCGCATGGAGATAGGCGCGGGGGACATAGTAGCCGTACACTATGAGGCGTGTCCCGACGATCTCGGCGACGTTTTAGCCGATATACGCGCTCGCGGAGCCTCGCCGTTTTTGGCGATCAGCCCCGACACTCCCGTCGACGTCCTGCCCGATTGGTTCGACAGCATCGACGGCGTGCTCGTCATGACCGTGTACCCGGGCTTTGCGGGTCGTCCGATAGTTCCGGGCAGCCTTGAAAAGCTCAAAGCCGCGCGCCGTTTGATAGACGAGAGCGGCAAAGACCTCCTGCTTGAGGTCGACGGTCACGTAAGCTGGGAGCTTTGCGGCAAAATGCGCGAAGCCGGCGCGGATATATTCGTAGCCGGTTCGTCCTCGCTCTACCAAAAGGGGCTTGATCTGGGCGAGGCTGTTGCAAGAATGACCGAATTGGTCAAATAAATCATTTGGGGTGTTTTTGTGGAATACCATATAGAAATAAAGGAGCTGTTGATCGAGGATGACAAGCTGACCCTCACCGTTATGGGCACTGTCACCGACGACATCATCAACTCACACTTTGTTTCAAAACCAAAGCTTATTTTGCATTTCATAAATGAGGAGGAGGACAGGCGCATACCGTTTGTGCTTTCCAACGTTATTCCCACAAACGGAAAGTGCTACTTCTCGGGACGCTATGTCTACAGGCTCGACCTGCTGTTCTGGAAAACGCGCAACAAGTATCTGCCGTTCGACATGTATTTCAATTTCGGCTTCGTCGACTATTACGAGGAAAAAATCGATATCGACGTAACGCCCGAGAACTGCATGGTCGACAACAAGCAGTTCAGGTTCAAGCTGCGCGGCAACCACTATTCGTTCAAGCCTGACAGGCTCGCCATCCTGCGCACGCCCGTAAAGCGCTTTTTCGTAAAGTTTTTCCACGCCATAGTCAGCGTGATCGAGTACCTTTTCGCCATCGTAATGATGCCGGTATTTCTGATAGAAACGCTGCTGCATGTTTCCGGAGTTCTTAAAATGCCCGCCCGCTTCAACGACGAGAGCGCCTCAAAGCGCTTCGCCGCTTACCTGATGTGGCGGTTCTCAAGCGTGTCCAACTGCAAGGTTTCGCTGTGGACTTTCAAGCGCTGGATATTCAAGCGCAGCTACGGCTTTTTTAAGCTGTTCAAGATCAAGAACAATAAAATCACCTTTATTTCGCTCAGGCGCAACGATATCTCGGGCAATTTCGCCTTTGTGTACGATAAGCTCAAGGACGACAAAAACCTTGATATCCACTTTATCCTCAACGAGCACACCATCGCCGCCATGACTTTGGGCGAGATATTCGACTTCACCAAGTCCTGCGCCACCAGCAAGATCGTCGTGCTGGATGAGTTCACCCCGATGATACATTACATCGACCTAAGAAAGAATACCAAGCTCGTGCAGCTCTGGCACGCCTGCGGCGCGTTCAAGACCTTCGGCTTTACCCGTCTTTCAAAGCCCAAGGGTTCACCGCAGCCCACCAGGAACCACAGGAGCTACGACTACGTGACCGTAAGCTCCACCTACTGCAAGAAGTGTCATTCCGAGGGCTTCGGCATTGCCACCGACAACATCGTAGCCACCGGCATACCGCGCACCGACGTGTTCTTTGACGAAAGCTACAAGGCAAAGGCGAGAGCCAAGTTCTATAAGGAGCACCCGAATTTCAAGGGCAAGAAGATAATCCTCTTTGCCCCGACGTTCAGGGGCATGGTCAAGGAGACCGCGTTCTATCCCACCGAGCTCTTTGACGTCGCAAAAATCTGCGCGGGTATTCCCGACGACTACTGCATTATCGTCAAGCACCATCCCTTCGTCACCGATGTTCAGCCCATTCCGGATGAGCTCAAAGACAGGGTCATAGACCTTTCCTGCGACCCCGAGCTCAACGACCTGCTGTTTATCACAGACGTCATAATCACCGACTACTCCTCGCTCGTGTTCGAGGCTTCGCTGCTCGATATCCCGATGATATTCTACGCCTTCGACCTCGAAAAATACATCAACGAGCGCGACTTCTACTTTGACTTCAAGGAGTTCGTTCCCGGCAAGATCGCCTACTGCATGGACGATATAATCGCCGCTATCAACAACGGCGACTTCTGCACCGAGCGCATCGCGCCCTTCGCCGAAATGTTCTTTGACAACCGCGACGGCAAGGCGACAGAGCGTGTGGTCAAGCTGTTGTATGATAATTTAGGCTAGTGGTTAGAAGCTAGATTAGGTATTAGGTATCAGGTATTAGGGGTGTAGTGGAAACGTTTGTGCTTTGCCGTTGCCTCCCGCTGTCATCCTGAGCGAAGTGGAGCGCAGCGGAACGAAGTCGAAGGATCCCCCAATGTGGGGCAGAAACATTTCTGTCTGCGCATGGTACCTTTGCGGCTTTCTGTTCATCAGCATAGCCGCCGGTTTGGATCAACGCCGAGTCATAACGCGTGCCGCGAGGTCGTTTTTAACACAAACTTAAGGAGCGCGAAATAAAATACGCGAAGTAAAATACGCGAAATAAAATACTTGACAAATATAGAAAACTGTATTATAATAACTAGGTAAAATAAAGCAAAGCAGGAATGCTTTCACCTGTGGGGTGTCGTCTGCACGGGTCAATACAGCTGATTTAGTGTATTGGTGCGGATGGAGTATTTCTGTCCGCATTGTTTTTTCATTAAGTCTTTGGAGGTGCTCAGTCATCGGCAAGAAAGAAATTAACACTCAGATCAACGAGGAAATTCGTGACAAGGAGCTGAGAGTAATCGGCTCTGACGGACAACAGCTTGGTATTATGTCGGCAAGGGATGCTTTGAATCTTGCGGAGCAGAAGAACCTTGACTTGGTCAAGATCGCTCCTCAGGCAAATCCGCCTGTGTGCAAGATCATGGACTACGGCAAGTACCGCTTTGAACAGGCTAAGAGAGAAAAGGAAGCTAAAAAGAACCAGCACACAGTTGAGATCAAGGAAGTAAGGCTCAGCCTTAACATCGATACCCACGATTTTAACACCAAGCTCAACAATGCTCTCAAATTCATCAAGCACGGCGACAAGGTAAAGGTGTCTATCCGTTTCCGCGGACGTGAAATGGGACATCCCGAGATCGGCTACGATACCATGAAGCGCTTTGCAGAAGCTTGTTCCGAGGTTGCGTCGGTCGAAAAACCCGCAAAGCTTGAAGGCCGCAACATGTTAATGTTTCTTGCGCCAAAGCCCAACAAGTAATTAATTAAGGAGGATATAAAAATGCCTAAGATCAAAACTCACAGCGGCGCCAAAAAGCGTTTTAAACTTACAAAGAACGGTAAGGTTATCCGCGCCCATGCTAACAAAAGCCACATCCTGAACAAGAAGACAAGAAAGCGTAAAAGAGGTCTTCGTCAGACTACTGTTGCTGACGTAACGAACACCGCTCAGATCAAGCGCCTTATCCCTTACAAATAATCAACGCTTGAACGCTACATTAAGATTTAACGGAGGTAACATATAATGGCACGAGTAAAAGGTGCGATGATGACTCGCAAAAGAAGAAAAAAGATTTTAAAGCTTGCCAAGGGTTATTGGGGTGCAAAATCCAAGCACTTCAAGATGGCGAAGCAGGCTGTTATGAAGAGCGGCAACTACGCATATGCAGGACGTAAGCAGAGAAAGAGAGATTTCCGCCGCCTTTGGATCACCCGTATTTCCGCAGCTTGCAAGGCTAACGGCACCAACTATTCCACATTCATGAACGGTCTTAAGAAAGAGGGCATCGTGCTCAACCGCAAAATGCTTTCCGAGATCGCTATTTCCGATCCCGCGGCTTTCACCGCTCTGGTCGAGAAGGTAAAATAATATAAATGTAACAGCGTTTGGTTTTCCAAACGCTTTTGCTCTATTTGGAGATTTCTATGATAACGCTCACAAGCAGGGACAATCCGCATATAAAAAACACCGTAAAGTTAAAAAAGAGCGCCAAGTTCAGGCGTGAGTCGGGGCTGTTTATCGCCGAGGGTCTGCGCGTTTGTATGGACGCAGCGCTCAGCTCAGCCGCGATAGATATGCTTTTCGTCACCGAGCAGGCTGTTCAAAAAAACGCCGACGCTTTTGAAAAGCTCAGCGCCGCCGCCGCAAAAACATTTTTGGTGCCGCCCGAGCTTTTCGCCCTGATAAGCGACACGCAAACGCCGCAGGGCTTCCTCTGCACAATAAAAACACTTGACAAAAGCGCGTATTTTGATACAATAAACAATGGCGGAAAATTTCTTGCTCTGGACAATGTACAGGATCCGAACAATCTCGGCGCGATCTTAAGGTCAGCCGAGGCGTTCGGCGTTAGCGGCGTTATAATGTCAGACGACTGCTGCGACGTGTTCAATCCCAAGGTCGTGCGGGGCAGCATGGGCGCCGTGTTCCGTCTGCCCGTGCTTATCACAGACAGCCTCGGCGCTTGGTTTTCCGCTCATCCGCAAATCAACACATACGCCGCCGTCGTTGACGATAACGCGCAAAGGGTCACGGATATCTCCTTTAACGCCCCCTGCGCCGTTGTGGTCGGCAACGAGGGCAACGGCATACGTCCGGAAACTCTCGGCGCGTGCAAAAGCAAGATAACTATTCCGATGAACGGCAAGGCGGAGTCGCTCAACGCGTCGGTCGCCGCAGCTATCCTGATTTGGGAAATGGTAAGGTAAATGATTTCGATTCACGCAAAATACTGGATAATGATCACTCAGGCTATTGGCTGCAATTCGCCTAAGGCAAAAGCTCTCGCCAGATCCTACGACTTTATTGAAAGTTTTTTCAGGCTTGGAGAAAGCGAGTGGCGCCGCTGCGGCTTTTTAAGCCCGAAAGAGGTAGACCGTCTTATCGACGCCAAGGAAGAGGACGCGCTGAGGATCATCGATCGCTGCGAACAGCTGGGTTACTCAGTGCTCACTATCAACGACGCCGAGTATCCGCAAAACCTGTACTCCATTTCTTCGCCGCCCGCGGTGCTTTATATCAGCGGCAAGCTTCCGGATTTTGACGAACACTTATCTATTGGCGTAGTCGGCACCAGAAAAGCTTCGCGCTACGGTGTTGAAAATTCATACAAGATAGCCTACGCGCTGGCTAAGTACGATACGGTCATAGTCAGCGGCGGCGCATTGGGCGTGGACTGCGCTTCCCACAGGGGCGCGCTGGCAGCTAACGGAATAACCGTATGCGTGCGCGGCTGCGGCATCAACAGCCGCTATCTGCGCGACAACATCGATATGCGCAACGCTATCACCTCAAAGGGCGCGGTCATTTCGGAGTACCCGCCCGACACCGAGCCCCGCAACTTTTATTTTCCCGCGAGGAACAGGATAATCGCTGGCCTTTCAAAAGGCATGCTCATCATCGAGGCGGGGGAAAAGAGCGGCTCGCTCATTACCGCCAACGACGCGCTGAAAATGGGCAGGAACGTTTTTGCGCTCATGGGCAATAACTTTCCCGAAAACGAGGGCTCTAATCAGCTTATAAAAACAGGCAAAGCGGTACCAATCACGGATTTTGCGGATATCCTTTCGTTTTACGACCGCAAACGCAGCAAGCGCGAGCCATTCCCCGGTATCGACAACCTTTCGCTCATGGACATAGACGCCGTTCCCGTAAAGGGGAAAAAGTGCGTTTCGGATAACGCAAAGCCCGCACAAAAAGCGGCAAAGCCCAAAGCGAAGAAAGTCAAGGCAGAGCCCAAAGCAAAGAAAGTCGAGGCGGAGCCTCAGCCCGCCGCGCCTGTGCACAGAACAGACATTGATCTGGACGGCGACTCCAAAAGGATATACGAGTTCCTTTCCGCCGAGCCGGTTCATATAGATACTATCGCGGTCAGTCTTGACCTGCCCGTGAACAGGGCGCTCGGCGCCCTTACCTTGCTTGAAGTAAAGGGCTTAGTGCGCGCGCTTCAGGGAAGACACTATGTAATTGTTTAGGAGGAAACCATGTCAGATTTGGTTATTGTGGAGTCACCCGCCAAAGCAAAAACCATCAAAAAGTATTTGGGCAAGGATTATGAGGTAGTTGCCTCTATGGGTCATGTTCGCGACCTGCCCAAGGCGAGGCTCAGCGTCGATATCAAAAACGACTTTGCCCCGAAATACGATATAATAAAAGGAAAAGAAAAGCTTGTCAAAGAGCTCAAAGGTCTTGCCGAAAACAGCGACAATGTTTGGCTCGCGACCGACCCCGACCGCGAGGGCGAGGCTATCTCGTGGCATTTGGCGTACATTCTCGGTCTGCCCGAGGATTACAGCCACCGCGTTGAGTTTAACGAGATAACCAAAACAGGTGTGCAAAACGGTATGGCGCATCCCAGAGCCATCAACGAGGATCTTGTCAACGCCCAGCAGGCGCGCCGCGTGCTCGACCGCCTTGTGGGCTACAAGCTCAGCCCCTTCATCTCACAGAAGATCCGCAGGGGTCTTTCCGCGGGCAGGGTGCAGTCTGTCGCGCTGCGAATCATCGTCGACCGCGAGAACGAGATAAGAAAGTTCAAGCCTGAGGAATACTGGTCTATCGACGCTAAGTTCATTCCCAAGGGCAGCAGAAGATCCTTTGCCGCAAGCCTTTACGGCGACAAAAACGGCAAGCTCAAAATCACAAATCAGCAGCAGGCGGACAAGATAGAAGCCGACCTTCAGGACGCGGATTACGTCGTCACCAAGGTCAAAAACGGCACGCGCAAAAAATCTCCCGCACCGCCGTTCATCACCTCTACCTTGCAGCAGGAGGCTTCGCGCAAGCTCGGCTTCCAGTCCCGCCGCACCATGCGCGTGGCTCAGGAGCTTTACGAGGGCGTCGACATCCAAGGCATGGGCGCGACCGGTCTTATCACCTACATGCGTACCGACTCTCTCAGGATCTCGAATTACGCTATAGACGAAGTAACAAAATACATCAGGGGCGAGTACGGCGATGATTACCTGCCGCCTAAGCCGCGCTTCTTCAAGTCGCGCAGCAACGCGCAGGACGGTCACGAGGCTATCCGCCCGTCAATGCCGTCGCTCACTCCCGACAGCATAAAGAGCAGTCTTACCGCCGACCAATACAAGCTGTACAAGCTCATTTGGAGTCGCTTCACCGCTTCCCAGATGGCTGACTGCGTTCAAAAAACCACTCAGGCTGATATCGAGGCAAACGGCTATGTCTTTAAGGCTTCGGGCTATTATGTGACATTCCCGGGCTTTACCGCCCTGTATGTTGAGGGTAAGGACGAGGCTGAGGAAAAGTCCACCCAGCTTCCCGAGCTGCAAAACGGCATGCCCGTAAAGTGCAAAGAGCTCAAAAAGAACCAGCACTTCACGCAGCCGCCCGCAAGGTACACCGAGGCTTCGCTTATAAAGACCTTGGAGGAATACGGCATAGGCAGACCTTCCACGTACGCCGCCACCATAACCACGCTCACGAGCCGCGAGTACGTCAAGCGCGAGGCAAAGAGCCTTGTGCCCACCGAGCTGGGCGAGGTCATCACTAAGCTCATGAAGGAGCGCTTCCCCGAGATAGTCGACGTCAAGTTCACCGCCCAGATGGAGGACAGCCTTGACAAGGTGGAGAACGGCGACGAGCAGTGGGTAGAGCTTTTAAAGGAGTTCTACGACGGCTTTGAAAAAACGCTCAAGGACGCTAAAGCCGAAATGGAGGGCGTAAAGCTCAAGCTCAAAGAGGACGAGACCGACATCATCTGCGACAAATGCGGCAGACAGATGGTCGTCAAGGTGGGCAGATACGGCAAGTTCATCGCCTGCCCGGGCTATCCCGAGTGCAAGAACATCCTTAAATATCAGGAAAAAACCGGCGTTTCCTGCCCGAAATGCGGCGGCGACGTCATCGTGAAGCAGTCAAAGTCAAAGCGCGTTTTCTACGGCTGTTCCAATTATCCCAAGTGCGATTTCGTCAGCTGGAACGAGCCCGTGAACGAAATGTGTCCGCAGTGCGGTCAGATCCTTTATAAAAAGAAGGGCAAAAAGCCGACAGTGTTCTGCGCTAACTCCGACTGCGGCTACACCAGAACAGGAAAAACGGAAGAAAAGTAATGTATATAAATGTAATAGGCGCAGGACTTGCGGGCTGCGAGGCTGCGATGCAGATCGCCAAACGCGGCATTAACGTGCATCTATACGAGATGAAGCCGCAAAAGCGCACCCCGGCGCACAAATCAGACCTGTTCGGCGAGCTGGTCTGCTCCAATTCGCTCAAAGCCATGCGCGTCGAGAGCGCCGCGGGACTTCTTAAAGAGGAAATGCGCAGGCTCGACTCCTTCCTGATGAAGTGCGCCGACAAATGTCAGGTGCCCGCCGGCGGAGCATTGGCCGTCGACCGCGAGATATTCGCGCGGCTTGTGACCGAGGGTATCGAAAGCCACCCGAACATCACCGTGATACACGAGGAGATCACCGAGCTTCCCGACGACGCGATAACCGTTATCGCTACGGGTCCGCTGACCTCCGACAGCCTGGCTAAAGCTATCGAGGAGCGTTTCGGCGATTCGCTCTCGTTCTTTGACGCGGCGGCTCCTATCGTGACCGCCGAGAGCGTCGACATGGACTTTGCCTTTACCGCCTCGCGGTACGACAGGGGCGGCGACGACGATTACATCAATTGCCCCATGAACAAGGCGGAGTACGAGGTTTTCTACAACGCCCTTGTCAATGCAGAGCGTGCGCCGCTGCACGACTTCGACGCGAACGATCCGAAGGTGTACGAGGGCTGTATGCCCGTTGAGGTGCTCGCGCAGCGCGGCGAAGGAACGCTCAGGTTCGGTCCCATGAAGCCCGTCGGGCTCACCGATCCGCGCACCGGTCACAGACCGTGGGCGCTGCTGCAACTTCGCAAGGAGAACGCCGCAGGCACGATGTACAACCTTGTCGGCTTCCAGACAAATCTTAAATTCCCCGAGCAAAAGCGCGTCTTTTCGCTCATCCCCGCGCTTCACAGGGCGGATTTCGTCCGCTACGGCGTAATGCACCGCAACACATTTTTGTGCTCGCCGAAGGTGCTTGACTCTGATTTTTCTGTTAAAGAAAATAAAACCCTTTTCTTTGCGGGTCAGATCACCGGAGTAGAGGGCTACATGGAAAGCGCCGCCTCGGGTATAATGGCGGGCATAAACGCCGCGCGTTTGCTTGAGGGCAAAGAGACTCTCACGCTGCCGCGCACCACTATGATCGGCGCGCTGTCAATGTATATCGCCGACCCGACCGTTAAAAAATTCCAGCCCATGGGCGCTAATCTCGGCGTATTGCCGGAGCTTGAAAACAGACCCAGAGATAAAAAGGAACGTGCGGGCGCGTACGCAAAGCGTGCGCTCGACGACTTAAATAATTTTCTAATTAAGAATAATGGTGAGTAATATGAAGATAATCGTAGACGCGTTCGGCGGCGACAATGCCCCGCTCGAAATCATCAAAGGCTCTGCCGAGGCTGTACAGGAGCACGGCGTAGATATCCTCCTTACCGGCAAGGAGAGCACTATCCGCGAGGTCGCGGCTCAAAACAACATCTCGCTCGATCACATCGAAATCGAGGACTGCGACGAAGTGATTACCATGCACGACGCAGCCGACAGCGTTATAAAAACCAAGAAGAACAGCTCGATGGCTGTAGGTCTGCGACTGCTCAGCGAGGGCAGGGGAGACGCGTTCATCAGCGCCGGCAACAGCGGCGCACTCTGCGTGGGCGCCACTTTGGGCGTCAAGCGCATCAAGGGCATCAAGCGCCCCGCGTTCGCTCCCGTCATCCCGTCCGAAACCGGCTGTCTTATGCTTATCGACGGCGGCGCAAACGTTGACTGCCGCCCCGAAATGCTGCGTCAGTTCGCCGTTATGGGTTCGGTTTACATGGAAAAGGTAATGAAGATCGCCAACCCGCGCGTCGGACTTGCCAACGTTGGCAGCGAGGATCACAAGGGCACCGAGCTTTACCGCGAGACCTACGCTATCCTCAAAGACAGCGGCCTTAACTTCATCGGCAATGTCGAGGGCAGAGACATCCCCAAGGGCGTCTGCGACGTAGTTGTCTGCGACGGCTTCACCGGAAACATGATACTCAAAACCTACGAGGGCGTTGCTTCCGTGCTTATGAAGCAGATCAAGAACATGTTTACCGGCAGCGTCAAGGGCAAGCTTGCGGCAGGGCTCATCATGAAGGACTTAAAGGGTATGAAGACTCGCTTTGACTACAACACCTACGGCGGCGCGCCGATTCTCGGCTCGTCCAAGCCCGTATTCAAGGCGCACGGCGATTCCAAAGCCCGCACCATCAAGAACGCCATCGGTCTGTGCAAGGAATATGTAGAGGCTAAGGCTATTGACGAGATCAGTTCCTCAATAAAATAACGGAGTAACACAATGGAACTTGAAGATAAGATAGGTTATCATTTCAAAAACAAAGAATTGCTGAACACTGCGCTCACTCATTCGTCCTACGCGAAGGAGCGCAAAAGCCAGCATATCAAATACAACGAGCGGCTCGAATTTTTGGGCGACGCGGTGCTTAGCGTGATAGTCAGCGACTACATTTTTCTGCACTGCCCCGACCTGCCCGAGGGCGAGCTGACCAAGCTCAGGGCATCGCTGGTATGCGAAAAGTCGCTGTTTGAGTTCGCCAAGAAGATCGACCTCGGCAGCTTTCTCGTACTCAGCAAGGGTGAGCGCAAGAACGGCGGAGCCGAGCGCCCGTCGATAGTTTCCGACGCGTTTGAGGCGCTTATCGCCGCGGTGTATCTCGACGGCGGCATCGAGCCCGCCACCAAGCACGTGCTCAACTTTATAATTCCCGCCATCAAAAGCTCAAAAAAGCCGCAGATGAAGGACTACAAAACTACCCTGCAAGAGATCATCCAGAAGAATCCCGGCGAGCGGCTCGAATACGTCCCGGTGTCCGAAAGCGGCCCCGACCACAACAAGCATTTTGTTTTTGAGGTACACCTCAACAGCAACGTCATCGGCAGGGGCGGCGGCAAAAGCAAAAAGGAAGCGGAACAGCAGGCGGCGAGAGAAGCATTGGAGCTGATGGGCTATTAAGTACGGAAACGTCTCGATTTTTATCCCGCACAACGGCTGCCCGCATCAGTGCAGCTTTTGCAATCAAAAGAATATAACAGGTCAGGCTTATCAGCCCGCGCCGCGCGATATCGCGGAAACGCTGAAAAAGGCTTTGGCTGATCTGGGTGAAAAAGCCGCTATGACCGAGATCGCGTTTTTTGGCGGCAGCTTCACGGCTATCGACAAGGACTATATGATATCCCTGCTCGAGGCGGCAAAGCCGTTTTTGAAAGACTTTTACGGCATCAGGATATCAACTCGCCCCGACTGTATCGACGATGAAGTCCTCGCCTTGCTTAATGGCTACGGAGTGACCGCGATCGAGCTGGGCGCGCAGACAATGGATAATTCTGTATTAGAACTAAACAGGCGCGGTCATACGGCTGAGGACGTTGAATCCGCCTGCAAGCTGATAAAGTCCTGCGGCTTTTCGTTGGGGCTGCAAATGATGACGGGGCTCTACGGTTCAACACCGGACTCCGACTACGCCACAGCCCTGCGCTTTGTCGCGCTGAAGCCCGACACGGTGCGCGTTTATCCCACCGTCATAATGAAAAATACCGAGCTCGCGGAGCTTTACACAAGCGGGGCGTTCGTCCCGTATCCGCTTGAAACCTCGGTAGAGCTTTGCGCCGCGCTGATTCTTTTGTTTGCAAAAGCCGACATTCCTATTATCAGGCTGGGACTGCATTATTCCGACAGTCTGGCGGCAAACTCCCTCGGCGGCGGTTACCACCCCGCGTTCAGGGAGCTGTGCGAGAACAAGATCTTTTACGACGCGTTTTTAGATAAGGCAAAGGATTATTCTGATAAAGAATTAAAAGTAACGATAAACCCAAAATCCCTTTCAAAGTTTTTGGGGCAGAAAAAGTCAAACATCAGCAGGCTTGAACAAATGGGGTACAGGCTGAAAATCGGGTTTGACAGATCATTAGACAAGTATGAGCTGAGGGTATGCAATGCGATTGAAATCACTTGAAGTACACGGCTTCAAAACATTTCCCGATAAAACAAAACTGAGCTTTGAGAGCGGCATCACCTCCGTCGTGGGACCCAACGGGTCGGGCAAGAGCAACATAAGCGACGCCATTCGCTGGGTGCTTGGCGAGCAGGCTCCCAAAAGTCTGCGCTGCTCGCGCATGGAGGACGTTGTTTTCAACGGCACCGACAACAGAAAAAAGACAGGCTACGCCGAAGTCACCTTGAACATTGATAACTCCGACCGCTTTCTCGACTTCAACGGCGACGAGATCGCCGTCACACGCCGCTATTACCGCAGCGGCGAAAGCGAGTACCTTATAAACAAAGCCGCCGTCAGGCTGAAGGACATCAACGAACTGTTTATGGATACGGGTCTTGGACGCGACGGCTACTCGATGATCGGTCAGGGCAAGATCGACAGCATAGTTTCCTCAAAAAGTGAGGACAGGCGCGAGATTTTCGAAGAAGCCGCGGGCATTTCAAAGTACCGCTACCGCAAGATAGAAGCGGAGCGCAAGCTGAAAAACACCGAGGACAACCTGCTCCGCCTGCGCGATATCGTGACAGAGCTTCAGGAGCGCGTTGGTCCGCTGAAAAAGCAGAGCGAAAAGGCGCAGCAGTTCTTGACCTACTCAGAGGAAAAGCGCGGGCTTGAAATAGCCTTGTGGCTTTTGACCCTCGATAAATCACAGGACAGCCTTAAAAAGCAGGACGAAAAAATACTTATAGCGCAGACGCAGTACGACGAAGCCGGTCAGGCGCTGGAGGATATCCAAAAGGAATCCGAGGAGATATACGACAAAAACGCCGCGCTGTCGGTGCAGTGCGAGAACATACGCGCGCAGATATCCGAGATAGACGGCAAAATAGCCGAGAAGAACGCGCAGATATCCGTCGCAGAGAACGACATCCTTCACAACACCGAGAACATCGGGCGCGTAAAGGGCGAGATCGAACAGGCGGATAAAAGCGCCGGCGAGTTTGAAAAAACCATCGCCGAAAAGCAGGCGCGCATCGACGTCCTCGACAGCGAGATAATCTCAAATCAGAAAAAATACGCCCGTGTCAGCGAGCAGCTAAACGTCATCAACATCGACGCCGGCAAAAACGGCGACGCTTTGCAGGAGCTCACGGCTACGCTCTCGGCGCTGACCTCGCAGTCAGCCGACGCAAGGGTCATCGACATAACCTCCGACAGCAGCATAAACGAGCTGACGCAGCGGATAGAGTCGTTAAAGACCCAAAACGAAGAAAAAGCCGATCAGCGCGCCTCGCTCCTTGAAATGTCCGACAAATACACAGCCGATATTTCTTCTGTAAGCGAGGAGATATCATCCCTTGAAAACGCCATTGAAGGGCTGTCTATCAAGCTTGGATCAAAGGGCAAAAAGCGCGAGCAGCTAAAGGAAGAATACGATAAGCTGACGCTCGATATCCGCGAGCACCAAAGAAAGATATCCTTCCTCGATAACCTTGAGAAGAATCTGGAGGGCTTTTCCAAAAGCGTCAAGCAGGTAATGGGCGCTTCAAAAAGCGGCAAGCTGCACGGCATTTACGGTCCCGTATCACGCGTTATTTCCGTGCCGAAAAAGTACGCGGTAGCTATCGAGATAGCTCTCGGCGCCGCCATGCAGAACATCGTAGTAGTCAGCGACGAGGACGCAAAGCAGGCTATCCGCTATCTTAAATCGACCGACGGCGGACGCGCCACCTTCCTTCCGCTCAACACTATAAAACCCCGCGAGCTCAAAGAAAGCGGTCTTGACGACTGCTACGGCTTTGTGGGCGTCGCGGCGGAACTGTGCTCCTGCGACGGTAAATTTTCCAATATTCTTGGCTCGCTGCTCGGCAAGATAGTTATTGCCGAGGACTTGAACAGCGCAGCCTCTATCGCCAAAAAATACTCCTACCGCTTCAAGGTAGTTACCCTTGACGGTCAGGTGGTCAACGCGGGCGGCTCTATGACGGGCGGTTCCTTGGCGCGCAGCACAGGTGTGCTCAGCCGAGCGTCGGAGATAGAGCAGCTAAAAGCCCAAACCGATAAGCTCACCGGCAAACAGCGCGACGCGGGAGCTGCGCTGGAACAGATAAACCGCGAGTACTCCGCCGCTGAAGCGGAGGCGCTGGGCAGTCGTGCCGAGCTTTCGAATAAACAACAGGAGCTTGTAAGGCTGCAGGCTGAACACCGCGCCTGCGAAAACGAGCTGCAAGCCGTGAACGATTCTATCGAGAGCGCGCAGGCTGAAATAGAAGATTGCTTCACAAAGATAGAAGGCTTTAAAAAGAGCAGGGAACAGGCGAGAGACCGCCTTGCCGAGCTGGGCGTTCAGATAGCCGAGGCGGAGCAAAACGTCAACGCCGTAACGGGCAGCCGCGCCGAGCTTTCAAAGCAGCGCGAGGAGCTTTCCGCAAAACTTCAAAACATCCGCCTTGAGATCGTCACCGCTCAAAAGGACATCGACGCGCTCAATTCCGAGATAGTCATGGCTAAAAATTCGGGCGCGGATTCCGAGCAGAGGAAGGCTGAGCTCAACGCGCAGATCGCGGCATATGAAAAAGATATAAAGGACAAACAGGGCGAGATCGAGCTTTATAAAAAGGAGATCGACAGCCTAAAGAGCACGCAGGACGCTCACGCCAAGCAGATAGAAGCATACAACGGACAGCGTGACCTGCTTGAAAAAAGGACGGTCGAGATACGTTCGATAGAGCGCAGCAAAACCTCCGAGCGCGAGGTGTCGGGCAGAGAACTTGCAAGGCTAGAGGAGCGCAAGATAAACCTGCAAAAGGAATACGACACGATAATCTCAAAGCTCTGGGAGGAATATGAGCTCACCCGCCGCGAGGCGGAAAAGGTCGCCGTGCCAATCGACAACCAGCCGGCGGCGCAGAAGCGGCTCAACTCATTAAAGCAGAGCATCCGCGCGCTGGGCAGCGTGAACGTCTCCGCCATCGAGGAATACAAGGAAGTGTCGGAGCGGTACGAGTTTTTGAGCGTTCAGGTCAAGGACGTCGAAAAGTCAAAGGCTGAGATAGAAAAGCTCATAACTTCGCTTACAAAGCAGATGAAGGAGACCTTTGTCGAGAGCTTTGAGCAGATAAACCGCAACTTCACCTTTACCTTCAAGGAGCTTTTCGGCGGCGGCACAGCCTCGCTTTCGCTCGCAGACCCAGAGAATATACTTACCAGCGGAATCGATATAATCGTTCACCCGCCGGGCAAGATCGTCGTCCACCTCGACGCGCTGTCGGGCGGCGAAAAGGCGCTTGTCGCCATCGCGCTCTACTTCGCGATAATGAAGGTGCGCCCCGCGCCGTTCTGCGTAATGGACGAGATCGAGGCGGCGCTTGACGACGTTAACGTCGCACGCTTCGCAAGCTATTTGCGGCGGCTTACCGACAAAACCCAGTTTATACTCATCACTCACCGCCGAGGTACCATGGAAGAGGCGGACGTCCTCTACGGCGTTACCATGCAGGACGAGGGAATCTCCAAGCTTCTGGAGCTCAGGTCTACCGAGGTGGCGGAAAAGCTGGGCGTAAAATAATCATAAAGGACTTTTGATATGGGAATTTTCAGTAAAATAAAGGAAGGCTTAAAAAAGACAAGAACAGCGGTCGTCAGCCAGATCGACCAAATGCTCAAATCACATTCTAAAATCGACGAAGAGCTTTTTGAGGAACTTGAAGAGCTGCTCGTCATGGGCGACGTTGGCGTTGACACCGCCGGAAAGATTTGCGACGAGCTGCGCAAGCTCGTAAAGGACAACAACGTCACCGACCCTGCCGCCATAAGCTGGCTGCTGCGCGACACGGTGACTAAAATGCTCGAGGGCGGCGAGGATCTTGACCTCTCGACCATTCCCTCGATAATCCTTGTCATCGGCGTCAACGGCGTGGGCAAAACCACCACTATCGGCAAAATGGCAAAGCAGCTCTCGGACGAGGGCAACCGCGTTATCCTCGCGGCGGCTGACACCTTCCGCGCGGCGGCTATAGACCAGCTCGATATCTGGGCTCAGCGCGCGGGCTGCGAGATCATCAAGAACAAAGAGGGCAGTGACCCCGCGGCAGTCGTTTTTGACGCTATCGCGGCGGCAAAGGCGCGCGGCGCGGACGTTATTATCTGCGACACCGCGGGCAGGCTGCACAATAAAAAGCACCTGATGGACGAGCTGGCGAAGATCAACCGCATCATCGACCGCGAGCTTCCCGACGCGGCAAAGGAAAAGCTGCTCGTGCTCGACGCTACAACGGGTCAGAACGCCGTAAATCAGGCGGAACAGTTCAGAGAGGCTACAGGTATCACGGGCATAGTGCTCACAAAGCTCGACGGAACCGCAAAGGGCGGCGTAGTGCTCGCCATCAAGGACGGCTTGGGCATCCCCGTAAAATACATCGGCGTGGGCGAGCAGATAGACGATTTGCAGCCCTTCAACGCGCTTGACTTCTCACGCGCACTGTTCGGCGAGGAGTAAAAGATGAAGTTTATTATAGCTACCAACAACGCGAAAAAGCTTGTTGAAATGGAGCGTATTTTAAATCCGCTCGGAATAGAAGCGGTCTCCGCAAAGGAGGCGGGAGTAGTTTTGGAAGAGGTCGACGAAACAGGCACGACCTTTAGCGAAAACGCTTTCCTCAAAGCGAACGCCGCCTTTGAAAAGACCGGAATGCCCGCAGTCGCCGACGACTCCGGTATCTGCGTCGACGCGCTGGACGGCAGACCCGGCATATTTTCGGCGCGCTACTGTCCCGAGCTCTGCAAGACAGACGAGGACAGGACCCAGCGCATCCTCGATGAAATGAAGGGCGTTCCCGAGGGCAAGCGCGGCGCGCATTACACCTGCGCCATCTGCTGCATTTTGCCCGACGGCAGCAAGCTCGAGATCGAGGAGATCTGCGAGGGCACGATAGGCTACGAGTTCATAGGCACCGGCGGCTTCGGCTATGACCCGATATTCATGCAGGGCGACAAGACCTTCGCGCAGCTTTCGGCTGAGGAAAAGGACAAGGTCAGCCACCGCGGAAAAGCCCTGCGCGCCTTAAAAGCGAAGCTGGAAGAGTATTTGAAAGGATAATATATGTTAAACAGTAAACAAAGAGCATATTTAAGAGGAATGGCGAACACGCTTGAAACCATCCTTATCATAGGCAAGGGCGAGATCACCGATAATATCGTCATGCAGGCGGACACTGCGCTGACAGCCCGCGAGCTCATCAAGGGCAAGCGGCTTGAATCAAGCGCCTACACCTCGCGCGAGTGCGCCGATATCCTCGCCGAAAGGTGCGGCGCGGACGTGGTTCAGGTCATAGGCTCAAAATTCGTACTTTACCGACCTAACCCCGACGAGCCCGTCATCAAGCTGCCCAAGGCAAAGAAGAATTAAGCCATGCAGCAGGATTATAAGGAAATTATCAGGGGCATGATGGGGGACTACCGCTACACGCACAGCCTCAACGTCGCCAAGGAAGCCTTAGCTTTGGCTAAGCTTTACGGCTGCGACGAGCAAAAGGCTTACACCGCGGGCATCCTCCACGATATCACCAAGGAGCTCCCCAAGGATGAACAGTTGCAAATCATAAAAAACGGTGGTATAATCTTAGACGATGTGCAGAAAAACGCTCCAAAGCTTTGGCATTCCATAAGCGGCAGCGTTTATGTGCAGACACATCTCGGCATAACGGACAGCGATATCATCAACGCCATCCGCTACCACACCACAGGCAGGGCGGGCATGTCGCTGCTTGAAAAAATAATCTACACCGCCGACTACACCTCAGCCGAGCGAAACTACGACGGCGCTGATATCATGCGAAGCAAATCGCGCGAAAGCCTTGAAGAGGCGATGATATTCAGCTGTCAGTACACTTTGCAAAAGCTGTCAGAGAACAGGGCGGCTATCCACCCCGACCAATTGTTTTGTTACAACGAGCTCGTATTGAGCAGGAAAGGATAAATATATGACATCATTAGATCAGGCGCTTCTTGCAGTCAAAGCGCTCGACGGCAAAAAGGGCGTCAACATTCAGGTGATCGAGATCAGCGACATCTCAGTTCTCGCCGATTATATGGTCATAGCCACGGGCACAAGCTCTACCCACGTTAAGGCGCTCGCCGACGAGGTGGAGTATCAGCTTGACAAGGCGGGAGTTTCGGTCAGCCACATCGAGGGCTACCGTTCCAACACATGGATATTGCTCGACTATGTGGACGTTATCGTAAACGTTTTTGACAACGAGGCGCGCGCCTTCTACGACCTTGACCGCATGTGGCAGGACGGCAAGCCCGTCGACATCAGCGGCGTAATTACCGAAAACTAAAAGATCAAATCTCATGGAGGGATCATTTTGAAATACAATCATAAGGCTATCGAGCCTAAATGGCAGAAGATCTGGGAGGACAAGGGCGTTTTCCACGCGTCCGACGACCCTTCAAAGGAAAAATTCTACGCTCTCATCGAGTTTCCGTACCCCTCGGGTCAGGGACTTCACGTAGGACATCCGCGCCCCTACACCGCGCTTGACACCGTTGCAAGAAAGAAAAGACTGCAGGGTCTCAACGTGCTTTATCCCATCGGCTGGGACGCCTTCGGTCTGCCCACCGAAAACTACGCTATCAAAAACCACATCCATCCCGAGGTCGTTACCAAGAACAATATCGCCCGCTTTAAAAAGCAGATCCAGTCGCTGGGAATCTCCTTTGACTGGAGCCGCGAGATCAACACCACCGACCCCGACTATTATAAGTGGACGCAGTGGATATTCATCCAGCTCTTCAAGCGCGGTCTGGCTTACAAAAAAGAGATGAACGTTAACTGGTGCACCTCCTGCAAATGCGTTCTCGCCAACGAGGAAGTCGTAAACGGCGTGTGCGAGCGCTGCGGCAGCGAGGTCGTCCACAAGGTAAAATCCCAGTGGATGCTCAAGATCACCGCTTACGCCGACAGGCTTATCAACGACCTCGATCTTGTCGATTATCCCGAGCGCGTAAAAGCCCAGCAGAAAAACTGGATAGGCAGAAGCACCGGCGCCGAGGTCGATTTCGGCACCACCACCGGCGATACCCTTACCGTATACACCACACGCGCTGACACGCTTTACGGCGCTACATACATGGTTATCTCTCCCGAGCATCCGCTCATTGAAAAGTGGGCTGACAAGCTTGAGAACATGGACGAGATACGCGCTTATCAGGCGGCTGCCGCAAGAAAGTCCGACTTTGAGCGCACTGAGGTAGCCAAGGACAAAACCGGCGTTAAGCTTCAGGGCGTTCGCGCTATCAACCCCGTAAACAACAAAGAGATACCCATCTTTATCTCCGACTACGTGCTCGTATCCTACGGCACCGGCGCTATCATGGCGGTTCCGGCTCACGATACCCGCGACTGGGAATTCGCGAAGAAATTCGATCTTCCCATCATCGAGGTCGTCAAGGGCGGCAATGTTCAGGAAGAAGCCTTTACCGACTGCGCGACCGGTATCATGGTCAATTCCGGTATGCTCGACGGCCTTTCCGTTGACGATGCAAAGGTCAAGATCATCGACTGGCTCACCAAAGAGGGCAAGGGTCACGCCAAGGTCAATTACAAGCTGCGCGACTGGGTGTTCTCACGTCAGCGTTACTGGGGCGAGCCCATCCCGATCGTTTGCTGCGACAAGTGCGGCTATGTTCCGATCGACGAAAGCGAGCTTCCGCTCAGGCTTCCTATGGTAGAGAGCTACGAGCCCACCGATACGGGCGAATCGCCTCTTGCCAAGATGACCGATTGGATCCGCACGACCTGCCCGAAGTGCGGCGGACCCGCAACTCGTGAGACCGACACCATGCCCCAGTGGGCAGGTTCCTCATGGTACTACCTGCGCTACATGGATCCCCACAACAGCGAGGGGCTCGCTTCCAAGGAAGCCCTTGATTACTGGTCGCCCGTTGACTGGTACAACGGCGGCATGGAGCACACCACCCTCCATCTGCTCTACAGCCGTTTCTGGCACAAGTTCCTCTATGATATCGGCGTTGTGCCCACCGTAGAGCCCTACGCCAAGCGCACCTCGCACGGCATGATCCTCGGCGAGAACGGCGAAAAGATGAGCAAGTCCCGCGGCAATGTAGTAAACCCCGACGACATTGTGAACGAGTACGGCGCCGACACAATGCGCCTGTACGAGATGTTCATCGGCGACTTTGAAAAGGCTGCTCCGTGGAGTCAGGCGAGCATTCGCGGCTCGCGCCGTTTCCTCGAGCGTTACTGGAATTTGCAGAACAATCTGATCGACGGCGATTCCATCCGCCCCGAGCTCGAATCCGCGTTCCACAAGACCATCAAGAAGGTCGGCGACGATATCGAGAACATCAAGTTCAACACCGCTATCGCCGCGCTTATGGCGCTTATCAACGATATTTCCAACGTCAAATCCATCAACAGGGAAGAGCTGCGTATCTTCTCGATCCTGCTCAACCCCTTTGCTCCTCACATCACCGAGGAAGTATATGAAGCCAACAAACTCGGAACCGGCATCCTTGCGGAAGCCGAGTGGCCTGAGTACGACGAGTCAAAGTGCGTCGACGAAAGCGTTGAGATCGTAGTTCAGGTAAACGGCAGGATCAAGGCAAAGCTCAACGTTCCCGTTGACGCCGACAAGGATACGATGCTTGCTTTAGCAAAAGCCGACGAAAAAGTTCAGGCGGCGCTTGAAAACATGAACGTTATCAAGGAGATCGTAGTTCCCAAAAAGCTTGTAAATATTGTTGTAAAGCCCTGATCAGAAAATGTTTACAAAAGATAAAACCAATGTGTGCAAAGGCGTGGGAATACTTCTTTTGCTTTTTCACCACATGTTTACCAAAAGATGGCTCTTAAACGATCTGTATCTTATTTCAAACGATCCGGATACTGTTGAGCTTATCGCGAAAGGAATGCGGGTATGCGTTTGGCTGTTCGCCTTCCTTTCCGCCTACGGGCTTACCTTAAAGTATTCGAAGCTGTCGAAGGACAAGCGCAGGTGGTTCATACCAAGGCAGTGGCTGTCGCTTATGAAGCCGTTTTGGCTCATTTTCCCGATAGAATTATTATTAAAGCTTATCATTGAGAATAATGTCCACTTGATTTATCAAAACAACTTTTGGTATTTTCTGTACGACTTTTTCGCGGTGGCGGATATTTTGAAAACCCCAAAGCTGATGGGCGTTTTCTGGTACATGAGCTTTGCGCTGCTTGTTGTGTTGTTTATACCGCTCATAAACAAGTTTTGTTCGTTTTGCGGTTACGCCTCGCTGCCTATAACGTTTATCGCTATACAACTCATGCGCGACGGCATAGTTACCTTTAACGGAGGAAGCTATCTGGACTATTTGTTCGTGGTAGTATGCGGTGTGCTTATAGCGCAAAAGGATATTTTTAACCGCATAGCCGCGATCAAGCTGCATATCTTATGGCGGATAGTCATTTCGGTTTTGCTTGCCGCCGCCTCTTATGGGGCGCTGTGGTTTAGATTGACTTATCTTTCAAAAGACCCGCTTCATCTGGGCGGGGTGTTCAGCGGCGCGGCCGCGGTTATGATCTGTTTGTTGTTCGGCGTGTTCATCACCTTTAAACCGCTTTGCTTTGTATTGGGATTCCTCGGCAAGTATTCGGGTCTGATGTTTTTGCTGCATGTTATCTTTATCTCGATGCTTCCGGATGTTGTATGTATCACACCGATCGCATCGGTCGATTTCCTAATCCTTCTTGCCGAAAGCTTGGCGGCGGCTATCCTGATAGATTTGTTCAGAAGGTTGATTCGTTACGACAAATGGTTTGAAAAGCTTATCGGGCTTTGCAAAAGGCGTGCCTAAAGCTAGTTTTTTGACTGACAGATTTTTCATTTTAGAGCGATTATCTTTTAAAAAAATAAAAATCTTCTAAATTTCTACATTTCTATTGACAATAATAGCTACATATTGTATAATAGCTTTGCAAATTATGCATATTACCCATGCCTTTTGGCAGATGGGAGGGAAGATAGATGGCAGAGATTAGATTAAAAGAGAATGAATCTCTTGAAAGCGCTTTAAGACGCTTCAAAAAGCAGTGTGCCCGCGCGGGCGTTATTGCTGAAGTTCGCAAAAGAGAAGCTTATGAAAAGCCTTCCGTAAAGCGCAAAAAGAAATCTGAAGCGGCTCGCAAACGCAAATACAGATAACAAACCAAGCGGACAGTCAGCCTGTCCGCTTTTTGTTTAGGAGGTTTATTTATGAAAAGACTGCTTGTTATTCTGGGGCCCAACCTCAACATGGTAGGCATCCGCGAAAAAGGAGTTTACGGCACCGAGACAGCCGAAACCATTGCCGAGGAGATAATGCGTTACGCCGAGGACAACGGCTTTGAGTCCGAGGTCTACCAGTCAAATCACGAGGGCGACCTTATAGACAAAATACACGCCTCTCGCCTTGAATTCGACGGTGCGGTAATAAACGCCGGCGCGCTGACCCACTACAGCTACGCCCTGCGCGACGCCATCGCCTGCGTCAACATCCCTTATGTTGAGGTGCATATGTCGAACATCCACGCGCGCGAGGAATTCAGGCATAAATCAGTGATCGCGCCCGTGTGCGTCGGACAGATAGCGGGCTTCGGCAAGCACAGCTATTTCCTTGCTATCAACGCGTTAAAGGATATCTTGAAATGAAAGAATTATTCGATAAAAGAATAAACACGGTCAAAGCTTTTTTGAAAAAAGCCGAAGCCGCCCTTATAACAAATGAGGTGAATATCGGCTATTTCACGGGCTTTTTCCACAGCGAGGGCGCGCTGCTGGTAACTCAAAACAGCGTGACACTGTTTGTGGATTTCCGTTATATCGAGGCGGCGCAGAAGAAGGCGCGCTGCAAGGCGGTCTGCTTTCAAAAGCTCAGCGGCAGCCTGCTTGAAGCGCTTAAAGCCGAAAGCGTAAAAACAGTTATCGCGGAAGCGGAGCACATGACCGTAAGCCGCTTTGATTTCTTCAAAAAAACCTTTGCCGAGAATGATATCGACTTTACAGCCGACGGAACTCTTGACAAACAAATTGGCAAGAGCCGAATAATAAAGGACAAAACCGAGTTTGAAAAGATCGCCAAAGCGCAGCAGATAGCCGAGCAGGCATACCTTGAGCTGCTCAACGATATAAAGCCCGGCGTGAGCGAGCGCGAGCTTTCCGCAAAACTTGAATACTACATGAAGCTGCGCGGCGCCGAGGATATATCTTTTGACCTGATAACCATCACAGGCAAAAAGACCTCGCTTCCGCACGGCGTTCCTTCATTCGATACGGTAGCCGAGGGCGACTTCTTCACCTGCGACTTCGGCGCTGTGTACGAGGGCTATCACAGCGACACCACGCGTACTGTCGCCGTGGGTCATGCTACCGACGAAATGCGCGGCATTTATGAAATCGTCCTGCGCGCCCAGCTTGCGGCGCTTGAAAAAATCAAGCCAGGCGCAAAATGCAGCGAGGTCGACAAAACCGCGCGCGACATTATAACCGAGGCGGGCTATGGCGAATACTTCGGTCACTCGACCGGACACGGCGTAGGGCTGGATATCCACGAGCTGCCCTTTGTTTCGTCAAAAAGCGATACTTTGCTCTCAAAGGGCATGGTCATCACTGACGAGCCGGGGATTTATCTGCCCGGCAAGTTCGGCGTGCGCATTGAAGACATGCTCTGCGTTACCGAAAACGGTTATCACAACTTTGTGAATTTACCAAAAGAATTGATAATTCTATAAAGTACTTGCATTTTTTTCCAAGATTATGTATAATAAATTTAACCAAGAGTTTTATATTCTACTATAGGAGGTAATTACAATGATTTCAGCAGGTGATTTCAGAAACGGCGTAACATTCGAAATGGATGGGCAGGTTGTTTCCATCATCGAATTCCAGCACGTAAAACCGGGAAAGGGCGCTGCGTTCGTCAGAACCAAAATCAGAAACGTTATCACGGGAGCTGTTGTTGAAAAAACCTTTAACCCCAACGACAAATATCCTACCGCGTTTATTGAGAGAAAGGACATGGAGTACAGCTACGCCGACGGCGATCTGTATTACTTCATGGACACCGAAACTTGGGAGCAGATCCCCATCAACAAGTCCGTGCTCGGCGACAACTTCAAGTTCGTTAAAGAGAACATGGTTTGCAAGATTCTCAGCTACAAGGGCAATGTTTTCGGTGTAGAGCCGCCCAACTTTGTTGAGCTTCAGGTAACCAAGACCGACCCCGGCTTCAAGGGCGATACAGCTACCAACGCCACCAAGCCCGCTACTCTCGAGACAGGCGCTGAGATCAAGGTCCCGCTGTTCATCGACGAGGGCGAAGTGATCCAGATCGATACCCGCACCGGCGAGTACATGGGCAGAGCATAATTTTTACAGGAGTATACTATGGATCTTACAGAAAAAATCGCTTATATCAAAGGACTTGCCGACGGACTTTCGCTTGACGAAAACAAGCCCGAGGTCAAGCTGATCAACGCTATCATCGACCTTCTTGACGACATCGCATACGATGTTCAGGACGTTCAGGAGCTTTATGACGAGCTCAGCGAAGAGGTCGATGAGATAGATCAGGATCTTGCCGATGTTGAGGAAGAAGTATTCGGCGACGACGATGACGATGACTTTGATGATTTCGACGATTACGATGATTACGACTTCGATGACGATGACGCTTTTTACGAGGTGACTTGTGATAAGTGCGGCGAGACCATCAACATTTCCGAGGACGTTCTTCTTGAGGGCGAGATAACCTGCCCCAAGTGCGGCGAGCAGATCGAGTTCGACTTCTCCGACATTTTCAGCGCTGAAGATGATGACTGCGACTTTGACTGCGATTCCTGCGAATTCAAAGAAAGCTGCGGCGACGAAGGCGACGAAGAATAATATTATTCACTCACATCCACCCCTTGTGTATTATGACAAGGGGTGTTTTTTTGCTTGCAAAAAGGTTAAAAAGAAAGGCTTTTTTCAAAAAGCGCAGGCGGCTTATCATCATTTTGCTGTGTTTTGCTTTGCTTATAATCGCTGTCCGCTCCTTTGAAAAGAAGATCTCTGATTTCAGCAGCAGTTACTTTCCGCAGTTCGCGCGGCAGGAAACTTCAAAATGCGTTGGCAGCGCAGTCGAAAAGGTGCTAAGTGAAGGAAAGTATTCTTACAGTGACTTCGCCGAAATAAAGTACAGCGGGGGAAGGGTGAGCGCTATAGAGACCGACGCCGCCAATATCAACGCCTTTAAAAACAAAGTAGTAGCCGCCGCCGAGGAACAGGCGGAAAAGATACACAACAGCGTCATGCACATCCCGCTTGGCGCGTTCACGGGGCTGAGCCTCATCGCTAATCACGGTCCCAAAATACCGCTCAGTTACTGCCTTACCGGCAGTTTTTCCGCGGAGCTTGTAAGCACGTTCGAGACCTCGGGAATAAACCAAACCATACATCATATCCGCCTTATCGTCACCTCAAAAATAGTCACCGCCTCGGTGGATTACAAGGATACCCTTACATTTTCAACCGATTACGAAATCGCGCAATCAGTGCTTGTCGGGGACATTCCCACAACATATGGTGGATATTACACGCCTATTCGCTGATAAAAAACGAAATATTGTGAAAAAATATATTGAAAAGACTTGCAATATGTGCTATAATAACACAGTTAATCAAAATGGGTGAGTAGGTGTATGTGTATTGGATAATACGATAAAGGCGGAGCTCCTGTCCGAAAAGCAGTCGGAATATATGAGTTTGATCGCCGAGATCATGGAGATACGCAAGCGCGGCGAAAAGCCGCTGGCGTTCATCCGCACCTACGGTTGTCAGCAAAATGTAGCCGACAGCGAAAAGATCAAGGGCATGCTTGCCCGTTCGGGTTTTGACTTCACCGATACGCCCGACGACGCCGACTTTATTCTCTTCAACACCTGCGCCGTGCGCGAGCACGCCGAGGACAGGGTGTTCGGCAATGTCGGCGCGCTTAAAAATATCAAGCGCAGGCATCCTCAGATTCTTATCGCCCTGTGCGGCTGCATGATGGAGCAGGAGCACGTCGCAAACCGCATTTACAACAGCTTTCCGTTTGTAGGCTTAGTGTTCGGCACCCATTCGCTGCACCACTTTCCCGAGCTTCTTTACTCGGCGCTGGTTGACGGCAGGCGCGTGTTCGAGCGCGGCAACGACGACAAAAAGCTGTACGAGGGCTTTCCCGTGCGCCGCGACGGCAGCTTCAAGGGCTGGCTGCCCATTATGTACGGCTGCAACAACTTCTGCACCTACTGCATTGTGCCGTATGTTCGCGGCAGAGAGCGCAGCAGGGAAAAGGACGTTATTCTTAGCGAAGCCCGTCAGATGATAAAGGGCGGCTTCAAGGACATAACGCTGCTCGGTCAGAACGTGAATTCCTACGGCAAAACCTTGGAAGACCCCGTCACATTCGCAGAGCTTATCCGCGAGATCGATTCTATCGACGGCGACTATTGGCTGCGTTTTATGACCTCGCATCCCAAGGACTGCTCACGTGAACTTATCGACGCGATAGCCGGCGGAAAGCATATAAGCAAGCACTTGCACCTGCCGTTCCAAAGCGGCTCCGACAGGATATTAAAGGCGATGAACCGCCACTACGACCGCAAAAAATACCTCGATATCATCTCTTACGCCAAGGAGCGCATAGATGACGTTTCCCTTACAAGCGACATCATCGTCGGCTTCCCGGGCGAGACCTACGAGGATTTTAAACAGACCTTATCGCTTATACGCGAGGTCGAATTCACCTCGCTTTTCACCTTCATCTATTCGCCGCGCAAGGGCACGCCCGCAGCCGAATACGACGACCCGATTTCCGCCGAGGAGAAGGGCAAGTGGTTCAAGGAGCTGCTCGACGTTCAGGAGGAGATCGCAGCCAAGCGCTGTTCCTCTATGGTCGGAAAGACCGAGCGCGTGCTGATCGAGGGTGTAAAGGAAAAGACAGGTGAACTGAATGCGCGCACGAGTGGCAACATAATCGTTGAGCTAGACGGCGGACAAGACCTTATCGGCACATTCCAAAAAGCAAAGATAACAAAAGCCCGCAACTGGATATTAAAGGGCGAATTAGTATAAAACGGAGGAATATGAAATGGATATCATCACAATGGCAAGAGAGCTCGGCAAGGCTCTGCAGCAGGAAGAAACCTATATCAACTGGCAGAACGCACAGCATGTAGCCGACGCTGACCAAGAGCTGCAAAAGCTTATCGGCGAGTTCAATCTAAAGCGCATGATCATCAACGACGAGGCGGGCAAGAAGGACAGAGATCAGGAAAAGCTCACCCAGGCTAACAAGGAAATGCGCGAGGTTTATTCCAAGATCATGTCAAACGACAACATGATTGCCTACAACGACGCTAAATCGGCATTTGACGCGGTTCTCAACCGCATAAGCGCAATCATTCAGCAAAGCGCTCAGGGCGCCGATCCCGACACCGCCGATCTGGCGGACTGCACGGGAAGCTGCAGCACCTGCGGCGGCTGCTCGTAAAACAAAACTATCACAGGGAACCCGTGCGGTTCCTGTTGATAACGACAGTATTTCTTATAGAAGGGTGTGAGATAATGGCAGAGCTGTCACCGATGATGAAGCAGTATTTTGAAATAAAAGAGGCTAACAAGGACTGTATCCTGTTTTACCGTCTCGGCGATTTTTACGAAATGTTCTACGAGGACGCCAAGATAGCATCCAGAGAGCTCGAGCTCACACTCACCGGCAGAGACTGCGGTCAGGCGGAGCGCGCGCCGATGTGCGGAGTGCCCTTCCACAGCTGCGAGGGCTACATCGCCCGACTTGTCGCAAAGGGCTACAAGGTCGCCATTTGCGAACAGACCGAGGATCCCAAAGCCGCTAAGGGGCTTGTAAAACGCGACATCATCCGCGTCATCACCCCCGGCACCGTAATGGAGCAGAGCATGCTTGAAGAGGGCAAAAACAACTATATCTGCTGCATGTATTCCCAAGACAAGATCATCGGTCTTTGCTTTTGCGATATTTCTACAGGAGAATTATACGCGACCGAGATCAAGGGCAAGGATTCCTTGAACATCCTTACTAATCAGCTCACCTCATACAGCCCGCGCGAGATCTTGGTCGGCGGCGATATCATAAACATCAAATCGCTGCCCGCGTTCATTAAGTCAAAGCTTTCCGCCGGCGTTGAAATGCTTGACGACAGCAGCTTTGAGCACGACCTTTGCGCTCAGATAACGCTCGATCAGTTCGGCGCCGAGTACAACACTATCAAGGACATTCCGGTGCTTATCTCGACCGTCGGCGCGCTTATCGCGTATCTTAAGGAAACGCAGATGTCCGGCCTCGAGCGCATCAGCCATATCGAGCTGTACTCGGAAGCGCAGTACATGCGGCTCGATTTCAATACCCGCCGCAATCTTGAGCTTACGCAGACAATGCTCACTAAGGAAAAGCGCGGCTCGCTGCTTTGGGTCATCGACAAAACCAAAACGGCTATGGGCAAGCGCCTTATCCGCTCTTGGCTCGAGCACCCGCTTATGAATATTTCAAAGATCAACAACCGCCAGTCGGCTGTTGAGGAACTTGTGAACGACAATGTGCTCAGGCTCGAGATCACCGAAGCGCTTACGGGCATTTTCGATATTGAGCGGCTTATGACAAAGATGGTCTACGGCTCGGCTAATGCGCGCGACCTTCGCTCGCTTTGCTCCGCTACCGAGAATCTTCCGCGGTTATCTTCGCTTATCTCCGACTGCCGCTCATCGTATTTGAAGCTCGTTTACAATAATATCGATACACTCGAGGATATCCACGACCTTATAGATAAAGCCATTATTGACAATCCGCCGTTCACCATCCGCGAGGGCGGCATGATAAAGCGCGGCTACGACAGCGAGCTTGACCTTGTGGTGTCCGACATGACAAATTCAAAGGACATCCTAGCCAAAATCGAAGCCGACGAACGCGAAAGAACGGGGATACCCAAGCTGCGCGTCGGCTACAACAAGGTTTTCGGCTACTATATCGAGGTCACCAATTCATACAAATCTCAGGTGCCCGAAACCTACATCCGCAAACAGACTCTTACTAACTGCGAGCGCTTCATCACTCCCGAGCTAAAGGATATAGAGTCGCGCATACTCGGCGCGAAGGACAGAAGCGTGGCGATGGAATACGCCATATTCGACGGCATAAGATTAAAGGTCGCCGAGAACCTGGAGCGCATCCAAAGGACGGCAAAATCCATAGCGGCGCTTGACGTTATCACCTCGCTTGCTAACGTCGCGTCCGACAACCGCTATGTGCGTCCGGACGTTACGCAGTCAACCGCTATACATATAAAGGACGCGCGTCATCCCGTCGTCGAGGTACTGCTGAAGGACGCGCCGTTCGTTCCGAACGACGTTCACCTCGACAGCAAAAACGACCGCGTGGCTATAATCACGGGTCCCAACATGGCGGGCAAATCCACTTACATGAGGCAGACGGCGCTTATCGTACTGCTTGCGCAGATGGGCAGCTTTGTCCCGGCGTCATCGGCACAGATAGGCATTGTCGACAGCATTTTTACCAGAGTAGGCGCCTCCGACGATCTGGCTTCGGGTCAGTCCACCTTCATGGTCGAGATGAGCGAGGTCGCGCATATCGTTAAGTCCGCCACCTCAAAAAGTCTGCTTATCCTCGACGAGATAGGCAGGGGAACCTCGACCTTTGACGGAATGAGCATTGCGAGGGCGGTGCTGGAATTCTGTGCTGACAAAAAGAAGCTCGGCGCGAAAACCCTGTTCGCCACCCACTACCACGAGCTGACCGTCATGGAAGAATTGCTCGACGGCGTGAAAAACTATAACATAGCCGTTAAAAAGCGTGGCGACGACATAACCTTCCTCAGAAGGATCGTTCCCGGCGGAGCGGACGACAGCTACGGCATTGAGGTCGCAAAGCTCGCGGGCGTTCCGAATTCGATAATCAACAGGGCAAAGGAAGTCCTATGTGAACTCGAAAGCAGCAAAGGGGAGAGCCGCACAGATCAACACGCAGAAATTCCGCAGGACGGTCAATTGTCCCTGCTCGCGGCAGCGCAGAGCCCCGTTATTGAAAAGCTTCAAAACGTGGATCTCAATACGCTTACACCGATAGAATCCATGAATCTGCTCTACGAGCTTAAAAAGATGATTTGATCATTTTAAACTTACTATAAACCGAAAGGCGGTGACACCATGAAATCGATAAACGTACTGGACAAGCACGTCGCTGAGCTTATCGCGGCGGGCGAGGTCGTTGAGCGCCCGGCTTCCGTAATAAAGGAGCTTGTTGAAAACGCGATCGACGCGGGCGCGAAGCACATCACCGTCGAGATAAAAAACGGTGGCTCGACCTTCATGAGGGTCACCGACGACGGCTGCGGCATATCTAAGGACGACGTAAGGACCGCGTTCCTTCGCCACGCCACCAGCAAGGTCAAGGAGGAACAAGACCTTGACAGCATCGCGACCCTCGGCTTCAGGGGCGAGGCTCTCGCTTCCATTTCGGCGGTGTCGCGGCTGAATCTTATCACACGCAATGTCGATGAGGAAACCGGCTCCTCGTATGTTATCGAGGGCGGCGAGGAAATAAGCTTTGACGACGCGGGCTGTCCCGCGGGTTCGACCTTTGTTATCCGCGACCTGTTCTATAACATCCCCGCCCGCGCAAAGTTTCTGAAAAAGGACGTTTCCGAGGGCAACGCCGTTTCGAACATCATCGACAAAACCGCGCTTTCTCACCCCGAGATCGCATTCACTTATATCCGCGACGGCAAGCAGGCGCTGAAAACCTTCGGCGACGGCAAGCTTATCTCGGCTATATATTCCGTTTTCGGCAGAGAATTTGCAGGCGGGCTTATCCCCGTCGACTATCAGCTCGATAATATCCGCATAGGCGGTTACATCTCAAAGCCTGTGCATGCAAGACCAAACCGCAACATGCAAAACTTCTTCATCAACGGCAGATACGTCAAGTCGCGCACGGCTATGGCGGCGCTGGAAGAGGCCTTTAAGCACTCTGTTATGGTCGGCAAATTCCCGTCCTGCGTGCTGAATATCGAAATGCCGTTTGACACCATCGACGTCAACGTCCACCCTGCGAAGATCGAGGTGCGCTTCACAAATGAGCGACCGGTATTCGACGCGGTATACCACGCGGTAAAGTCGGCGCTTATGAAGTTTGACACGCAAAAGCAGGCAACGTTCACTCAGCAGCCGGCATATCACGCCGTGAATTCGTTCAACCCGTTCCGCAATGCCGACGCGGTTTTGAACAAGCCGCAAAAGCAGGAGCCTGCGCCCAAGCCTGCGGCAAAGCCCGATCCCATACAGGAGCTTGACCTCGGCTTTCTTGATAAGCTCACTACAAGCCCTCTGGATAAAGCAGCTGTGTCGGACGTCGATCCCTTTGATCTTATATCAAAGCAGGCTGTCCGTTCGGCAAAGAAGCAGGCTGAGTATGACAACAGCTTCGTTCCGGATAAGGAACCGGTTTTTGTCAACGAGCCGCATGCGCCCGTACAACAACCCGCCGAGCCTGAAAAATCCGACCCTCAGCCCGCGCTGTTCGAGCAGCCGGAGGAAGAGCTAAAATATATAGGCGAGGCGTTCGACACGTACATCATCGTTGAGCGAAACGGCAAAGAGCTTATGTTTATCGACAAGCACGCCGCTCACGAGCGCATCATCTACGAAAAGCTAAAGGCGGACAAGGCGGGCTCGTCCATGCAGCTCCTTTTGCAGCCTATACCGGTTACTCTGGGCAAGGAAGAATACAACGCCGCGATAAACAACCTTCAAATGTTCCGCGACTGCTCCTTTGACGTTGAGGATTTCGGTAATTCCACCGTAATAGTGCGCAGCGCGCCGCAGTATATCGAGGCGGCTGAAATAGCCGACTGCGTGACCGAAATGGCAGACTACATAGCGCAGGGCAAGAACGATATCTTCGCCGAAAGAATGGATTGGTTCTATCACAACGTCGCATGCCGCAGCGCGATAAAAGCCGGCAACAAAAACTCCGCGCAGGAGCTTATGAGCATTGTAAAGACTTTAGAGGAAAACCCCGACATCCGTTACTGCCCCCACGGCAGACCCATCACGATAGTAATGAAAAAAAGCGAAATAGAAAAACAATTTGGCAGGGCGTGATAAATTGAGCGATCCCATCAAGGTCGTTTCCGTTGTGGGGCCGACCGCCTCGGGAAAAACAAAGCTGTCCGTAGAGCTTGCAAAAAGCTTCAACGGCGAAATAATCTCGGCGGACTCCATGCAGATCTACAAGGACATGACCATAGCTACCGCAAAGCCGTCAGTCGAAGAAATGCAGGACATTCCGCACCACCTTATGGATTTTCTTCCGCCCGACAGCACTTACTCGGTGGCGATGTTCACCGAGGACGCAAAGCGCTGTATCGAAGATATTTCCGGCAGAGGAAGGCTGCCGATCATCGTGGGCGGCACAGGACTTTATGTCGATTCACTTTTGAACAACATTCGTTTTTACGACGGCGCCCGCGACGAAGAGCTCACAAAAAGATTGTGGGATGAATACAACGAAAACGGCGTTGAGCCGCTGCTAAATCAGCTCGAAAGCGTCGACCCCGTATCGGCACAAAAGCTGTCGGCAGAGAGAAACCCAAAACGCATAATCCGCGCCATAGAGTTTTATCACACCACCGGCTCGACCATCACCGAACAAAACGAAAGATCAAGGCTTATACCAAGCCCGTATAAAGCCATAAAAATCGGGCTTTCATTCAACGACAGACAAAAGCTTTACGACCGCATCGATCTCAGAGTAGATTTGATGCTCAGGCAAGGGCTTTTAGAGGAAGCAAAGGAAGTGCTTTCCTCGCCGCTCAGCGCTACCTCTGTCAAGGCTATCGGCTACAAAGAGCTTGCACCCTATATCAACGGGGAAGATACCCTGGACAATTGCGTCGAAAAGCTAAAACGCGAAACCAGACGCTACGCCAAGCGTCAGCTAACATGGTTCCGCCGCGACAAAGACATCAACTGGCTGTATGCAGATGAATATGATTCTTTTGAAGAATTATTCACGGCAGCCGTTTCCATCATAAACAAAGGACTGACTTATGGATAAACTTTTATTCAAGCGAATACTCGTCGCCGCGCTCACGGTGCTCGTCTTAGTTTACGTGACGTACCGTCTTATCAGCGCGAACTTCGAAATGTATCCCACGGAAAACGCCGTTCAGGCGACCGTGACGGACTCTATCAGAACGGAAGGCTTTATTATCCGCGACGAAAGAATAATCAATAACGATTCAAACGGCGTTTTGTCCTACTCCGTTTCCGACGGCGACAACGTGAACGCCGACAGCGAGATAGCAAAGGTTTTCTCCACACAGGAGGACGCTGCCGCCAACAGTCAGGCTGACGCTGTTGACAGACGTATCGAGACCCTGACCGAAAGCCAGAAGAACACTCTTACAGGCGCGGTGAGCGTTGACGTTATCAACAACAACATCAAAAGCAACCTTATAGACTATCTTTCCGCCGTCAACGACTTTGACGTCAAGGACGCAATGTCGGGCGCCGACAAGCTGATGACATCTATCAACCAGCGTCAGCTCCTTACCGGCAAGATACTCAACTTCAACACGCAGATATCCACGCTTACGGCTCAGTCGCAAAACCTGAGAAACTCTTCGGGCGAGAGCAAGGGCAGCATCAAGACCCCGTGCGCGGGATATTTTACAGAGTTCTTTGACGGCTACGAAAACGCGTATCCCTATTCTAAGGTCGCGGACATGACGCTCGACGAATTCCGCAGTATCAGGATCGGCACGATACCCGACAATACCGCGGGAAAGGTCATAGGCAATGTTAAATGGTATGTCGCCTGCGAGGTCACTCCGGATCAGGCTTCTTCGCTTAATATCTACGACGGAAGCATTACCGTGCTGTTTTCCGAGGCGTCGACCGAGCCGATACCCGCAAAGCTTATCAAGATACAAAACAACAACGACGACAACGCCCTTGTGGTGCTCGAGTGCAACTACATGAACCGCGGACTGCTCGAAGCCAGGCACGAGCCCATAGAAATAGGCATGGGCACCTTCTCGGGTCTGCGCGTAAGCAAGCGCGCTATACACGACGACTACGTGACAAAGGTCACCTACGACGAAAACGACAAGCCTCACAGAGAGCGCAAAAAGGTACAGGGCGTTTACGTCCTTTACGGCAGCGAGGTCCAGTTTAAGCAAGTAGCTATTTTGTATTCCACAAAGGATTATGTTATCTGCGACACCTCGCCGGAGGATAAGGTGCTGTTCAACGGCGAAACCATATCGCTGTATGATAAAGTAATTGTAAAAGGAGACGATTTGTATGACGGAAAGGTTATTTCGTGACGTTGAATATAATTACAAACAGATAAACGAGCGCATCGCAGAGGCTGCGGAAAAATCCGGCAGAAAGCGCGAGGACATCACCTTTTTAGCCGCCACAAAAACCGTAGCGCCCGAGGTGATAAACCACGCGATCTCGCTGGGGCTTGATCATATCGGCGAAAACCGCGTTCAGGAGCTTTTGTCAAAATACGAGGCTTATGATTTGAGCCGCTGCTCGCTGCAGTTCATCGGACATCTGCAGTCAAACAAAGTCCGGCAGATAGTCGACAAGGTAGACCTTATCCAGTCGGTGGATTCAATGAAGCTCGCGACCGAGATATCAAACCAGTCAATAAAGCGCGGCAAGGTTTCGGACATCCTTGTCGAGGTCAACATCGGCAGGGAAGAGAACAAGTCCGGCGTATTTGAAGAAAATCTTGAAGAATTGCTGTGCAATATCTCCGAATTGAAGGGCGTTTCGGTCAAAGGACTGATGACCATACCTCCGATTTGTGAAAATGAACACAAAATTCAAAAATATTTTTATAATATGCACAAGTTATTTATTGACATTTCGGAAAAAAAATTAGATAATGTAAGTATGCATATACTCTCTATGGGTATGTCCGCCGATTTCTATGAAGCGATTCTGGAAGGCGCTAACATGGTTCGTATTGGCTCTGCACTTTTTGGTGCGAGAAACTATACATAATACAGGAGGAAAAACCAATGGCAGGTATCGTGAACAAATTTAAACGTATGTGGGACGCTCCCGACGACGAATACGAGTACGACGAGTACGGTTACTCCGAGGAAGGCATCGACGATTTCGATGATACTCCGGCTCCGAGAGACCGCGACAGGGATCGCGACAGAGACCGTGACCGTCAGCCCGTTTCCGCTCCCAAGAACAAGGTGGTAAACATCAACGCCACCGCAAAGCTTCAGGTTGGCATCTTCAAGCCCGAGCGTTTTGGTGAAGAGACCCGTTCTATTGCCGACGATCTTATGAAGACCCACACCGTTGTGCTCAATCTTGAGGACACAAACAAGGATATGGCTAGAAGGATACTCGACTTCCTCAGCGGCGTTGCTTACGCCAACAACGGAAAGATCAAAAGAGTTGCCACAAACACATACATTATTATTCCGAGCAATGTCGATCTGACAGGCGACGATCTGTTGGACGAGCTTGAAAACAGTGGCGTATACTTCTGATAACGATAAGCTGTTTTTGTCCAAGCTGGACGACGGCATATATCTCTGCGACAAGCGTCGGCAGCCATACTTCTTTTCGTTTCTGACCGAAAGGGAACAGGCTGTAGCTAAGGCGCATTTTGACAGCATAAGTTTTAGCAGCTACGCCTTCAACGGCGGCTATGATGACGCCGAACGCAGAGTTTTAGGAGTGTTTTATGAAGATGAAACGCCTTTTCCCATTGCGGCGATAGAGTTTAAGTTCCGCAAAAACGATAAACTCACCCACAGAGATTTTCTCGGCGCGCTTATGTCGCTTGGCATCGAGCGCGAAACGGTCGGCGATATCCTTGTCGAAGACGGCAGAGCCGTTGCGTTTGTCAAGGATGAGATCAAAGACTACGTTACCTCTCAAATCTTCAAAATAGGCAACGCGGGCGTAAAGATTTCCGACGCCGATACCGGCAAGCTCCCAAACGGGCGCGGCTTTGAGGAAAAGGAGTACACTGTACCGTCGCTAAGGCTCGACGCGGTCGTTTCAGCCGTTACCGGGCTGTCGCGTGAAAAGTCGAAGAATCTGATTCTTTCGGGCAGTGTATCGCGAAACCATCTGGAATGTTCAAATTGCAGCAGACAGATGGAAGAAAAAGATGTACTTACTGTTAGGGGTAAGGGCAAATATGTTATTAACGGTGTTCGGGGAGAAACAAAGAAACACCGTATAAAAATTTCAATTGTTCATTATAGATAAGGAGTGTAGAAGAAAATGCTTACGATTGATGAAATCAAAAACATCAGCTTCAGGAAGGCAAACCGCAACAGCGGCTACAGAGCTGAGGACGTCGACGCTTTTATTGATGAGGTGATCGCGACATTTGAGCAGCAGAAGAAGGAAAAGACCAATCTTGTACATAAGATCGACAGACTGGCTACCCGTCTGGAGGAGTACAAGGAGGACGAGGAGACCGTAAGAAACGCTCTGCTCACATCTCAGAAGATGTCCGACGCCTGCATCAAAGAGGCTAAGGAAAAGGCTGCGAAGATCATCAGAGAAGCCGAAGAGAAGTCCGAGACAATGATCGCCGAGGCAAGCCAGACCGCGGCTCGCGAGAAGGAGAAGTACATTTATCTCCAGTCCGACGCTGTTGACCTCAGAAACCAGCTTATCGAGCTGTACAGCAGACACATCAAGTCTATCGACGATCTGCCCACAGCTTCTGATGTTGAAAAAACAAAGAAGGAGCTTGATGAAAAATATCCCACCGAGCCCTTAGAGCAGCCCGCTCCCAAGGCAGAGCCCGAGGCAAAGCCCGCTGCAGCTGCTCCGGAAGCCGCTCCCGCGCCCAAGACCGAGGCTCCCAAGGTGACCGACGCTACTACCCGCGTTGCAATCAAGCGCCCGGGCAAGTTCAATCACCTCAAATTCGGTGATAACTACGACGTTTCCGACGAATAAACGTCAGTTCATATAATGTAATTTTAATTGGAGAGAGCAAGTAATATGTGTAAAGATTGTAAGGATTATAACGCTACCCTGAATCTTCCCAAAACCGATTTCCCGATGCGTGCGGGTCTGCCTAAAAGCGAGCCCGTTATGCTTAAGCAGTGGGAGGATGAAAAGGTATATGAAAAGCTGATGGAGCTCAACGAGGGCAAGCCTCTGTTTGTGCTTCACGACGGACCGCCCTACGCCAACGGCGATATCCATCTGGGTCACGCGCTCAATAAGATTCTTAAGGATTTCATCGTTCGTTACAAGAACATGGCGGGCTTCAAGTCCCCGTATGTTCCCGGCTGGGACACTCACGGACTTCCCACCGAGCTCAAAGCCAGACAAAAAGCGGGTATCGGCAGCTCTGCCGACATTTCAACTGTCGAGCTGCGCAAGCTCTGCGAGGAATTCGTAACGGGTTATATTAACGACCAGCGCGAGCAGTTCAAGCGTTTGGGCGCGATAGGCGAGTGGGATCATCCTTACATTACCTTAACACATGAATTCGAGGCGGAGCAGATCAAGGTGTTTGCCGAAATGGCGGACAAGGGTTATATCTACAGAGGCTTAAAGCCTGTTTATTGGTGCCCCGAGTGCAAAACCGCGCTAGCCGAGGCTGAGATCGAATACGCAGAGGATCCCTGCCATTCCATCTACGTAAAGTTCAAGGTCACCGATGACCTCGGCAAGCTTGCCGCACTGGGTGTCGACCCCGATAAGGCTTATTTTGTGATTTGGACCACCACCACTTGGACGCTCCCCGCGAACGTCGCTATCTGCGTAGGTCCCCGCTTCGAGTACTCCGTTATCAAGCACGGCGAAGAATACTACATCATGGCGACCGACCTTTATCAGTCCGCTATGGCTGAGGCTGAGATCGCCGATTACGAGGTCGTTGCCACCATCAAGGGCAGCGAGCTCGAGTATATGAAGACCCAGCATCCGTTCCTTCCGCGTGAGTCGCTTGTTATCGTCGGCGAACACGTCACTTTGGAAAGCGGTACAGGCTGCGTACATACCGCTCCCGGTCACGGCGTAGACGACTACAACGTATGCCGCAACTACCCCGAGATCCCCGTTATCTGTCCTGTTGACGGCGACGGTAAAATGACTGCCGAAGCGGGCGAGGAGCTCGCGGGTCTGACAACGGATCAGGCTAATAAGAAAATAGCGATCAAGCTTGACGCTTCCGGCGCGCTGTTCGCTCTTAAAAAGATCATCCACCAGTATCCGCACTGCTGGAGATGTAAATCTCCCATCCTTTTCCGCGCTACAGATCAGTGGTTCTGCTCGGTCGACGACTTCAAAGAGCAGGCTGTTGACGCTATCAACACCGTTCAGTGGATCCCCGCGTGGGGTCAGGACAGGATCACCTCGATGGTGCGCGACAGAAAAGACTGGTGTATCTCTCGTCAGCGCAAATGGGGCGTGCCTATCCCGATCTTCTACTGCAAGGACTGCGGCGAGCCCTATATCGATAAGGACGCTATGCTTGCGGTCGCCGACCTGTTCGGCAGGGAAGGCTCAAACGCGTGGTTTGACCACGACGCTTCCGAGATCCTTCCCGAGGGCACAAAGTGTCCCAAGTGCGGCGGTACATCCTTTGACAAGGAAAAGGATATCATGGACGTTTGGTTCGACAGCGGTTCCTCACATACCGCAGTCTGCAAGCGCCGCGGCTATCTTTCTTTCCCCGCAGACCTGTATCTCGAGGGCAACGATCAGTACAGAGGCTGGTTCCAGTCTTCTCTGCTCACATCTGTCGCCACTACGGGCGTCGCTCCTTATAAGACGGTGCTCACTCACGGCATGATCCTCGATATGGAAAAGCGCAAAATGAGTAAATCCCTCGGCAACGGCATTTCTCCTCAGGAGGTAATCAAGCAGTTCGGCGCCGACGTTCTCCGTCTGTGGGTCGCTTCCTGCGACTATCAGTCCGACGTTAACATCTCTATGGAGATACTCAAACAGCGCAGCGAGGCTTACAGAAAGATCAGGAACACTGCCAGATACATTCTCGGCAACCTTTCCGATTTTGATCCCGCGACTGATATGGTCGAGCTGAGCGAGCTTATGCCCATTGACAAGTGGGCGTTGGCGACCCTTAACGACCTCATCGAAAAAGTCAGGGATTCTTACGATAATTACGAGTTCCACATCGTATATCACAGCATCCACAACTTCTGCGTAGTAGATATGTCTAACTTCTATCTGGACGTTCTCAAAGACAGACTTTACACCGAAAAGGCTGACAGCCTGTCAAGAAAAGCCGCGCAGACAGCTATATATCTTATCCTCAGCGCAATGACAAAGATGCTCGCGCCGATCCTTGCGTACACTGCAGACGAGATCTGGAGATACATGCCGCACGGCTCCTCAGATAACGCCGAGCATGTCATTTACAACGAGATGCCCGATAAGCTCGACATCGACGTTGAGGACGGCTTTATGGCTTTCTGGGACGAGATCCACGCGCTCAGAGACGACGTTAAAAAGGCGCTCGAGCCCATTATCAAGGAAAAGACTATCAAGAGCTCGCTCGAGGCTAAGGTAACGCTTAGCGCCGGAAACGATAAGCTTGATTTCCTCAAAAAGGCTGAGCCCGAGCTCGCAGCGGCGTTCATCGTCAGCGAGGTCGAGATCGTTGACAACGGCGGTGAGCTGAGCATCGAGGTCGCAAAGGCTGAAGGTGAAAAGTGCGAGCGCTGCTGGTCGATCAGCAAGACTGTAGGACAGAACAGCACTCATCCCACGCTTTGCGCGCGTTGCTGTGAGATTTTGAAATAATCTTATTCTTAAACAAAATAATCACAAATCGGTGCAGTATTATTCGCACCGATTTGTTTTAAGGAGAGTTTTTATGCCTTATATCGCGCTTGCAATCGGCGTTGCGCTGGCGGGTATCGACCAGCTTTTCAAGTATCTTATCACCTCAAATATGCTTCAGGGTGAGGAGATCAAGGTGTTCGGCGACGTTTTCAAGATCACCTATGTAAAAAACGACGGCGTCGCCTTCGGCATGTTTTCGGGCATGCAATGGATATTCATTGTGCTTACCGTAATTATGCTCGGCGTGATTATCTTTTATATGTTCAAAAAACGCCCCGACAGCAAGCTTTTCTACTTCTCCGTAGCGCTTATAGTCGGCGGAGGGCTCGGCAATCTTGTCGACCGCGTGATATATCGTTATGTGGTAGATTACCTCAGCCTTTCGTTTTTCCCGCCCGTATGCAATTTCGCAGATTACTGCATCACTATAGGCGTGGTGATTTTGGCTGTTTATCTGGTGTTTTTCTCCGATAAAGATAAAAAAGAAAAGCTGAAAGAACACGCCGATGACTGAGCATAGCCTTATTTGCGATGAAAACGGCGTAAGACTCGACAAATTCCTGTCCTCGGCGGATATCGGGCTTTCGCGTTCTATGGCGGTAACGCTTATAGAGGACGAAAAGGTTACCGTGAACGGCAAGCCCTCCAACAAAAAGCAAAAGCTCATGATCGGCGACTCGGTCACAGTGCAGATCCCCGATCCCGTTCCGTACGAGGCAAAGGCGGAAAACATTCCGCTGGATATAGTTTACGAGGACGGCGACCTGCTTGTCGTGAACAAGCCGAAGGGGATGGTGGTTCATCCCGCCGCAGGAAATTATGATGGCACCCTAGTAAACGCTCTGCTTTACCACTGCGGCGACAGCTTGTCCGGCATAAACGGAATTATGCGCCCGGGCATTGTCCACCGCATCGACAAGGATACAAGCGGTCTGCTCATCGTCGCGAAAAACGACAATTCCCATCAAAAGCTTGCCGAGCAGATAAAAGAACATTCCTTTACCCGCGAATATCAGGCGGTAGTTTTCGGTACGATAAAAGACGACCGGGGAACAGTAGACGCGCCTATCGGCAGACATCCCGTTGACCGAAAGAAAATGTGCGTCACACAGAAAAACAGCAAAAACGCCGTGACCCATTATGAAGTGATAAGCCGCTACAAGGGCTACACGCATATAAGGTGCATACTCGAAACCGGCAGGACGCATCAGATACGCGTTCACATGGCGCATATCGGTCATCCCGTGGCGGGCGACCTCGTTTACGGTGTCAAAAACGAGAAGGTGAGCTTTGAAGGGCAATGTCTGCACGCCGGAAAAATCGGATTTATCCACCCTTCAACAGGTAAATATATGGAATTCACCGCCGATTTACCGCCATATTTTAATGAGTTTTTAATAAAGCTGAGTAATATCAGTAAATAAATAGTAAAAAATTCAAAAAAACACTTGAATTATAATTCCTTTTATGATATTATATTTTAGTGTTTGAGACCGTCGTTACTCTCGACGCGATTCACAAAAACGGCTTTGCCGTCAATATGAAGCTGATAGTCCGCTGCCGATATATTTTTTTGGTATGAATATCGGGTAAAACTAGGAGGATAAAAATGGACGCATTAAAAACCATCGCTGCAAGCTCAGTTAAGGAATCTACCCCTGAGTTCAGCATCGGCGATACCATCAGGGTATCCGTCAACATTCGCGAAGGCGAAAGAGAGAGAATTCAGATGTTCGAGGGCACTGTCATCGCTAAAAGAGGCAGTGGCGTAGCAGAGACCTTCACCGTAAGACGTGTTGCTTACGGCGTCGGCGTAGAAAGAGTATTCCCGCTGCATTCCCCCAACGTAAAGGACATCAAGGTTGTTCGTTACGGTAAGGTTCGCAGAAGCAAGCTCTACTATCTGCGTGACAGAGTTGGTAAGGCTGCTAAGGTCAAGGAACAGATCCGTAAGTAATTCTCGAATAGTCTGAAAGGGAACTGCTTCGGTTCCCTTTTTTACTAGAAATAACTGTTGTGCAAAGCAGGTGAATATATGAGTTTAGATGTAAAAACCGAAAGCAACGAAAAAAATATGGCAGACGAAAAATTTCAAAAGGAATTCAAGGCTGCTTTTGACAACTCGTCCGATTCAAACAAGATAACGAAGTTTAATGCCATGAATCCCGAAGGCGGCGTTTCCGGAGTTTTTGACTGGATACGCTGTGTTATCATAGCGATATCTATCGTCGTGTTCTGCCTGACATTCGTTTTCAGGCTTGTCGAGGTTGACGGAAGCTCAATGATGGACACCCTGTCAAACAGCGACAAGGTCATCGTTACCAACCTGTTTTACACTCCTAAGAATAATGATATAATAGTTATATCCCATGCTTCGGATTATAACAAGCCCATCATCAAGCGTGTTATCGCGACCGAGGGGCAGACTGTCAGACTAGATTACCAAAACGACAGGATATTTGTCGACGGAGTTCAGCTTGAAGAGCCATATATCAAGGGATCGACGTTCTCCAATAACATCAGCGATCTTTATATGGAGCACGACAGCAACGGCAACTTCGTTATTCCCGAGGGCAAGCTTTTTGTGATGGGCGATAACAGAGTCGTTTCGCTCGACAGCAGAAACGAAAAAATCGGAATGATCGACGTCAAGGACGTTATAGGTAAGGCGCAGTTCGTAGCGTGGCCGTTCAATCATTTCGGATATATTTACGACTGATATAAAGGGGCTTATTTCCTTATCGGAAATAAGCTTCTGTTAATAAAGCGAGGTTTTATTATGGCTGATATGCAGACCATCCAGTGGTTTCCGGGGCACATGACCAAAACAAAACGGCAGATACAGGCAAGCTTAAAGCTTGTGGACGCGGTCGCCGAAATAATCGACGCGCGTATTCCCGTGAGCAGCCGCAACCCCGACCTGAACAAGCTTATACAAAACAAGCCCCGGGTCATCCTTATGAACAAATGCGATATGGCAAACAAAACCGCCACAAAGATGTGGATAGATCATTACGCCAAGCAGGGGATAACCGCTATAGCGGTCGACTGCAAAAGCGGAAGGAATCTGAACAGATTTCCCTCAGCCGTTAATGAGGTGCTGCGCGAAAGAATTGAGCGCTTGCAGTTAAAGGGCATGAAAAACCCCATGATGCGCATAATGATAGTCGGCATACCGAATGTCGGAAAATCATCATTTATAAACAAAATCGCCAAGCAGAACAGGGCAAAGGTAGAGGACAGACCCGGCGTGACGCGCGGCAATCAGTGGTTCACTATAAGCAAAAACCTTGAAATGCTCGATACCCCCGGCGTATTGTGGCCGCGCTTTGACGATCAGATCGTGGGCGAGCATTTGGCGTTCACAGGCGCAGTCAAGGATCAGGTCATCGACACCGAGCTGCTTGCTGTTCGTCTGCTCGACTTCCTCAAAAAGCTCAAGCCCGAGGATTTCATCAACAGATTCAAACTGGACGATATGCCGCTCGAAGATACCGATTCATACGAGCTGCTGAGAATAATAGGAAAAAAGCGCGGCATGCTCGTTTCGGGAGGAGAGATCGACACCGAACGCGCCGCGACTATGCTGCTCGATGAATTCAGAGCGGCAAAGCTAGGCAGAATAACAATAGAAATGCCTAACGGAGAATTGAAATGAATTGGTTAGAATTTGAAGAACTGGCATTTGAAAAAGGCTATAAAAGCGTTTGCGGAGTTGACGAGGCGGGCAGAGGTCCGCTTGCTGGCCCCGTTTGCGCTGCCGCCGTGATCTTGCCGCGCGGCATGATCATCGAGGGCGTGAACGATTCCAAGAAGCTCAGCGAGAAAAAGCGCGAGGCGCTGTTTGAGGTCATAAAGGCTGAGGCGGCTTCATATTCTATAGCGTACGCGAGCGTGCAGGAGATCGAAGAAATGAACATTCTGAACGCCACTATGCTCGCCATGAAACGCGCGGTCGAAGGGCTTGATATCAAAGCTGATTTCGCTATGATCGACGGCAACCGACTGCCTGATCTGTCTATTGACAGCGAGTATATAATAAAAGGCGACGCAAGGTCTATGTCTATAGCCTGCGCCTCGATTTTGGCAAAGGTGTCAAGGGACAGGCTGCTTTATGAGTACGCTGAGGAATACCCGCAGTATCATTTTGACAAGCACAAGGGCTACGGCACCAAGCTGCATGTTGAAGCGCTGAGGGAGTACGGCCCGTGCCCGTACCACCGCATGAGCTTTTTGGGAAAGATATTGAAATGAGCATTTTTTCAAAGAAACAAACAGGCGACGCGGGGGAGAATTTCTGCGCTAAATATCTGAAAAAGCATGGATATAAAATTCTTTCAAGGAATTATAAGAAGCCTTACGGCGAAATAGATATAATCGCATTCAAAAACGGCGTGCTCTGCTTTGTCGAGGTAAAGACCCGTAACGACCAATCCCTGACAAGGGCGTACGAGGCGGTCGACTACCGCAAGCAGCAGCGCATCATCAAGGCGGCGCAGGCGTATTTGATAGATAACCCCAACGATTATATGTGCCGTTTTGACGTTTGCGAGGTGTATATCGTCAAGGACACTTTAAAGGTGCTGGAAATAAACTACATAGAAAACGCTTTTGAAATGAGGTAAAGTCCATGCGCATAGCCGACCTGCACTGTGATACTCTGTATAAAAACGTGACGGAAAATATCCCCTTGAACGATAAACGCAACGAGGTTTTATTTGACACAGCTCCCGAAAACCGTAAGCTGCAGTGCTACGCCATATGGCTGCCCGATACCTATACGGGAGCACAGGCGGAACAAACTGTTTTTACCGCCGCAAAACGGCTTGAAAGCGAGTGTAAGCGGCTGGGGATAAAGCTTATAAAGCGCGGAGAGCCGTTTAAAAAAGAATTTGAAAGCCACACAAATACCGCGTTTTTCACGATAGAAAACGGAAAGGCGCTCAACGGTAAGCTTGAAAATGTCAAAGCTTTTGCGGATTTGGGCGTTCGCATGATGACCCTGACTTGGAACGCAAGGAACCTTATCGGCGACGGAGCGGATGTTGAGAACGGGCAGGGCTTGACCGCCTTCGGCAGAGAGGTGATCCCCGAGATGGAGCGGCGGGGGATGATTGTTGATATTTCCCACGCAGGCGAAAAGCTGTTTTGGGACGTCGCCGAAGCAGCAAAAAAGCCTTTTGTCGCTTCACACTCAAACGCCTTTTCCGTAACCGGGCACAGGCGCAATCTAAGGGACGACCAGATAAAGGAAATAATAAATAGAAAAGGATTGTTCGGGTTGAATTTTCACAACGCCTTTCTTAATAATGATCCCGAAAAAGCCTCGGTCAACGACGTTTTGTGCCACGCCGAACACTTTTTATCGCTCGGCGGCAGTGACTGCCTGTGCTTTGGCAGCGACTTCGACGGCGGCACCTTGCCCGAAGGCTTTCAAAACAGCCGCGTTTACGACAAAATATATACGGAATTTTTACGGCATAATTACGAAGAAGAGCTAATTAGAAAGATTTTTTACGGTAATGCGCTGAATTTCTTCGAAAACTTTGACAATCAATGAATTTTGTAGTAAAATAAATAGTTGTTTATGTTTAAAATGAAAGGAAGATTTGTATGTTATATAACAGCACGCAAAACGCCTCCGAGGTCGTCTCCGCGGCACAGGCTATCGCGCAGGGAATTTCCAAGGACGGCGGACTGTTTGTTCCGCAGGAGTTCCCGAAATATGACGGCGAGGTTTTCAAGGCGCTCCTCAAAATGGATTACAAGGGAAGGGCTAAGAAGGTCTTTTCGGACTTTCTGACTGACTTTTCCCAAGCTGAAATAGACGATTGCGTCGAGAAGGCGTACACAGCCGCGAAGTTCGGCGGCGAGAACCCTTCGCCCATGGCTTATACCAAACTCGGCGAAACCGAGCTGAATATCCTCGAGCTGTGGCACGGTCCCACCTGCGCCTTCAAGGATATGGCTTTGCAGATCCTTCCGCACCTTCTGACAAAATCCCTTAAAAAGACATACGACGGCAAGGAAGCTGTCATTCTGGTAGCCACCTCCGGCGATACCGGTAAGGCGGCGCTCGAAGGCTTCAAGGATGTTGACCACACAAGGATCATCGTTTTCTATCCCGTGGACGGCGTCAGCCCCATGCAGAAGCACCAGATGAACACGCAAGAAGGCAGCAACGTCACCGTATGCGCTATCAAGGGCAACTTTGACGACGCGCAGACCGGCGTAAAGAAGATCTTCACCACACCTGAGATCGCTGAAAAGCTCGCGGAGAACGACATGCTGTTCTCTTCCGCTAACTCCATCAACTGGGGCAGACTGCTGCCGCAGATTGTTTACTACATCTCCGCTTACTGCGACATGGTGAACGACGGCAAGATCGCTTTCGGCGACAAGATCAACGTTGTCGTGCCTACCGGCAACTTCGGCAACATCCTCGCATCTTACTACGCGAGCCTCATGGGACTTCCCGTCAACAAGTTCATCTGCGCGTCTAACTCCAACAACGTGCTGACCGATTTCATCAACACCGGCGTTTACGATAAAAACAGAAAGTTCTACACCACTATGTCGCCCTCAATGGATATCCTTGTGTCCAGCAACCTTGAGCGTCTGCTTTACAAGCTCTGCGGCAACAGCGACGAGGTGACTCGTGAGTGGATGACCGCGCTCAAGACCGTCGGTAAGTACGAGGTGAGCGACGAGGTCAAGGCTGTTATCAACGAGAAGTTCTTCGGCGGCTTCTGCGACGATGCGCAGACTCAGGATACTATCAGCAGACTGTTCGCTCAGGAGGGCTATCTGTGTGATACCCACACTGCCGTCGCGGTCAAGGTGTACGAGCAGTATGTTGAGAATACCGGCGACGCTACGCCCGCGATCATCGCTTCGACAGCCAGCCCCTACAAGTTCTCAAAGGCAGTTTTACAGGCTGTCGCTCCCGATACCGAGCTGCCCGAAAGCGAGTTTGAGATGGTCGATAAGCTCAACGAGCTTACAAAAATGCCCGTTCCCGCTCCGCTTGCGAGCCTAAAGGACAAAAAAGCCAGATTCTCTGACGTTTCGGCAGTCGACGATATGCCGCAGTATGTGCTGTCGGCGCTCGGCATAGAGTAATGTCGCTGTTCGCGCTCGGCGACCTTCACCTGTCACTGGGGGAAGATAAGCCGATGGACGTTTTCTCCGGCTGGAACGATTATGTTCAGCGGCTTGAGGAAAACTGGAAAAAGCTTGTGACTGGGGACGATACCGTCGTTATTGCCGGCGATATTTCCTGGGCAATGAAGCTTGAGGAAACGCTGGTCGATTTCAAATTCATCGACAGCCTGCCCGGAAAAAAACTGTTTCTCAAAGGTAACCACGACTACTGGTGGTCGACTAAAAGCAAGATGGACGCTTTTTTGCGGGAAAACGCGCTCGACTCAATACAGATCCTTTTCAATAACGCTTACCGCGTGGGCGACTACGCAGTTTGCGGGACGCGAGGCTGGTTTTTGGAAAACGACACGCCCGAGGATATCAAGGTGCTCAACCGCGAGGCGGGCAGGCTTAGGATGTCGCTCGACGAGGCGGTAAAGCTCGGCGGCGAGATAGTAGCTTTTCTGCATTATCCGCCTTATTACAGGGGGATAGAGTGCGCTGAAATCATGGATGTGCTGCTGGAATACGGCGTAAAAAAGTGTTATTACGGACACATCCACGGCAAAAAGAATTTCCGTCTGGCGCACGAGGGCGATTACAAGGGGATCGATTTTAGGCTGATTTCCTGCGATAAAGTCAGTTTTATGCCGTATTTAGTCAGATAAAAGCGCAATTTAACTTGATTTCACGAAATATTTGTGATACAATAAATCGATATATAAAAAATGGAGGAATTAAAAATGGCACTGAAAGAATGCACAAAGAAGGAAGAAGCTAATAAGTTTGAGCTTGTCGTTTCTGTTGACGGCGAGACATTCGAGAAGGCTATCGAAAAGGTATATAAAAAGCAAGTCAAGAAAATCAATATACAGGGCTTCAGAAAGGGCAAGGCTCCCCGCAGGATCATCGAGAAGATGTACGGCACAGAGGTGTTCTACGACGACGCTATGCAGGATTGCTATCCCGACGCGCTTTATGACGCGGCTAAGGAAGCAGACGTAAAGATCGTTGCGGTAGATTCTCTTGAGGCTGTAGAAGCCGGCAAGGACGGCTTTACCTTCAAGGCTGAGGTGATCGTTGAGCCCACAATGGAGATCGAAAACTACAAGGGCATCGAGGTAGAGAAGAAGTCTACCGAAGTCACCGAAGAGCTTATCGACAAAGAGATCGAGCAGGTCCGCGAAAGAAATTCAAGACTTGTCACCGTTGAGGACAGACCCGCCGAGAACGGCGACACCGCTGTTATCGACTTTGAAGGCTTTGTAGACGGCGAGGCTTTTGAAGGCGGCAAGGCAGAGGGCTACAACCTTTCTCTCGGCTCCGGCAACTTCATCCCCGGCTTTGAGGAGCAGATCGTTGGTCACAGCACCGGCGAGGAGTTCACAATCGACGTCAAGTTCCCCGAGGAGTATTCTTCCGAGGCACTTGCCGGTCAGGACGCTCAGTTCAAGATCACTCTGCACGAGATAAAGACCAAGGAGCTTCCCGAGGTTGACGACGAATTCGTTCAGGACGTTTCCGACAAGGAGACCCTTGCGGAATACAGAGAAGAGCTTAAGACGACCGTTGAAAAGCGCCTGAAGGACGAGGCTGAAAAGGACGTTGACAATCAGATCTCAGAAAAACTCATGGAGCTGCTCGAGGGCGAGATCCCCGAGGCTATGTATGAGAACCAGACCAACGACATGATAAGAGATTTCGAGATGCGTCTGCGCGCTCAGGGCATGGATGTCAACACCTACATGCAGTACATGGGCATGGACGTAAACGCTCTTAAGGACATGTACAAAGGCGAAGCTGAGAACAGAGTAAAGCTCAGACTCGCGCTTGAAACCATCGCAAGAAAAGAAAACATCGAAGTGACCGAGGCTGATCTTGAGGACGAGTACTCCAAGATGGCTGAGTCTTACAAAATGGATATCGACAAGGTAAAGGCTGCCGTTCCCGCCGATTCTCTCACCGAGGACGTAAAGGTTCATAAGGCGCTTGATCTTGTCAAGAACAGCGCGGTAATCAAATAATTGTATAAAATTTGATTATCTGCCAACAAATAAACAGAAAGGTCTTGATAATATGCCACTGGTACCATATGTAGTTGAGCAAACCAACCGAGGCGAGCGTTCTTATGATATTTACTCCCGCCTTTTGAACGACAGGATCGTCATGCTCAATGAAGAAGTCAACAGCGCGACTGCCAGCATCATCGTGGCGCAGCTGCTTTACCTTGAAAGTCAGGATCCCACAAAGGATATCAGTCTTTACATCAACAGCCCCGGCGGCAGTGTAACTGACGGATTCGCGATATACGACACCATGAAATACATCAAGTGCGACGTATCCACCATTTGCATGGGCATGGCGGCAAGCATGGGCGCTTTCCTGCTCGCTGCCGGAACAAAGGGCAAAAGGATCGCCCTTCCCAACAGCACAATCATGATACACCAGCCTCTCGGCGGCTATCAGGGTCAGGCGACCGATATGGAGATCCATACCAAGTACATGCTTGACACAAAGGCTCGTTTGAATCAGATATTGTCCGAAAACACGGGCAAGCCGCTGGACGTTATCAAAAACGACACGGAGCGCGACAACTTTATGACCGCGCAGCAAGCTATGGAATACGGCTTGATCGATAAGGTGATTGAAAAAAGATAAGGTGAGGGAAACTCATGGCTAACAAAAACAACGACAAGGAGATATTCTGTTCATTCTGCGGCAAACAGCAGGACATGGTAGTACGAATGATACAGGGCAACGGCGCTTATATCTGCGACCGCTGCGTCAACCTGTGTATGAATATACTTGAACAGTCGGGTGAGATCGAGCGCGAAAACACCAAAAGAAACAGTCTTGCGCCCAAGGATCCCGATGCTTCTGCCGAGCTTTTAAAGCCAAAGGAGATCAAGGCTATTCTTGATGAATATGTCATTGGGCAGGATCACGCAAAGGTCACGCTCAGCGTGGCGGTTTATAACCACTACAAGCGTGCGTTCGCCAAAGACGAAACAATAGATTTTGCCAAGAGCAACGTGCTGCTGCTGGGTCCCACCGGCGTCGGCAAAACGCTGCTCGCCCAAACGCTTGCAAAGGCGCTTGACGTGCCCTTCGCCATAGCGGACGCCACCACTCTCACCGAGGCGGGCTATGTAGGCGAGGATGTTGAAAACATCCTTTTAAAGCTGATACAGGCGGCGGACTACGATATCGAACGCGCCGAGCGCGGCATAATCTATATAGATGAAATAGATAAAATCGCCCGTAAGTCTGAAAACCCCTCGATCACCCGCGACGTAAGCGGCGAGGGCGTACAGCAGGCATTGCTGAAAATCGTTGAGGGCACCGTTGCTAACGTTCCTCCGCAGGGAGGCAGAAAGCACCCGCAGCAGGAGTTTTTGCAGATCGATACCAAAAATATCCTCTTTATCTGCGGCGGCGCCTTTGACGGCTTGGAAAAGATCGTTGAAAAGCGTAAGGGCAACTCGGTGATCGGATTTGAGTCGCTTATCCAGTCGAAGGCGGAGATAGACTCTACCGACTGGATGAAGGACGTTACCGCGCATGATCTGGTAAAATACGGCATTATCCCCGAGCTTATCGGCAGACTTCCCGTTATTACCGCTCTTAGCGGACTTGACACCGACGCGCTTATCAAGATACTCACAGTCCCCAAAAACTCCATCGTATCACAGTACAAAAGGCTGTTTGAGCTTGACGAGGTTGAGCTTTTCTTTGAGGACGAGGCGCTTAGAGCTATCGCCGAGAAATCTCAGGCGCAGCGCACCGGCGCAAGAGGACTGAGAGGTATAATGGAAGGTATTTTGACTGATCTTATGTTTGAGACTCCGTCGGACAGCACCATTGAGAAGATCATCATCACAAAGGATGTCGTTACGGATAAAGCACAGCCGCAGATCGTGCGCAAAAAAGAGAAGCTGTCGTTTCCCGTAAAGCTCTCTAAAAAGGACCCCTCAAAGCGTTCCAAGCGCAGCTCTGCTTCATAAATGAACCTAAGCGGTAAGTTGTATACTGCTTTCGGGCAATACTGCCTACCGGCTTTTGCCGCAGCGTAGTATTGCCCGCTTTGTTATTAGTACGAAAGGAATTACTTAAATGAACGAAAAGAATACAATGACTCTTCCCGTTCTGCCTTTACGGGGGATGGTTGTATTTCCAAAATCCGTTATACATTTTGACGTCGGCAGAAAGCAGAGCATTTCCGCCATAACTCGCGCTATGAAGGAAAACCAGCTTATTTTCCTCGCTACCCAAAAGGATCCCGCGGTGAACGACCCCAAGCTGATCGACCTTTACAGCGTAGGCGTAGTAGCTAAAATTGCTCAGGTATTAAAGCAGCCTGACGACATCACCAGAGTGGTGCTTGAGGGCAAATACCGCGCAAAGGCGCTTGCTCCCGTGTTTGACAATAAGCTTATGCTGGCGGAGCTTTTGCCGCTGTCTGAGCAGATAATGCCGCTGACCGCCGCCGACGCCGCTATGATCCGCTCGGTAAAGACCCAGTTTGAAAAGTATCTGGACGTTACGGCTAAAATGCCGCCCGATATCATTTTCAAAGTGGCGCTCTGCAAATACCCCGGAGAGCTTGCCGACTACATAGCGTCAACAATGTTTCTTGATTATCAAACCAAGCAAAGCATTTTGGAGATCCTCGACCCCTCTGAACGTCTTGACACAGTGCTTGACGTGCTTATTGATGAAACCTATATCAGCAAGCTTGAGCGCGAGATCGAGGCAAAGGCAAAGGCAAGAATCGACGAAAACCAGCAAATCTATTTTTTACGTGAGCAAAAGCGCGCTATAGAGGAACAGCTCGGCGAGGAGGACGACCCCTCAGCCGACGCGGAGGATTACGCGGAGCAAATAGAAAAGCTGCAGCTCGATAAAAAGACCGAGGACGCGCTTTTCAAGGAATGTCGCAAGCTAATGAAAATGCCCTATGGCAGCCAGGAAGCTTCCGTTATCCGCACATATCTCGACACCGTGCTCGACCTTCCGTGGCATGTTTCAACCGAGGACAAAATAGTTCTGCCTAAGATCCGCAAGGAGCTCGATAAGTCGCATTACGGCTTGGAGAAGATAAAGGACAGGATAATAGAGCAGCTTGCCGTCAGAAAGCTCAGCGACAAGCAAAAGGGGCAGGTCATCTGCTTCGTAGGTCCTCCCGGTGTGGGCAAGACGTCAATCGCGCAGTCCATAGCTAAGGCTATCGGGCGCAACAGCCAGCGCATAGCTCTTGGCGGCGTGAAGGACGAGGCGGAGATACGCGGACACCGCCGCACCTATATCGGCTCTATCCCGGGACGTATAATGAGCGCCGTGCAAAACGCGGGCTCAAACAATCCGCTGCTAATACTCGACGAGATCGACAAGCTCGCCGGCGACTACAAGGGCGACCCGACCTCGGCTCTGCTCGAGGTGCTCGACATAGAGCAAAACAACAAGTTCGTCGACCACTATATCGACGTGCCGTTCGATCTGTCGAACGTAATGTTTATAACCACCGCGAATGATATCAACATGATCCCCGCGCCTCTTAAAGACAGAATGGAGATCATCGAGATCAACAGCTACACGCGCGAGGAAAAGTTCCACATCGCCAAAAAGCATTTGATACCGAAGCAGCTCGATTTGTGCGGATTTTCTTCTAAAGAAATAAAATTCACCCAAAAAGCGATTTACGCGCTTATCGACTACTATACAAGGGAATCCGGCGTGCGTACACTTGAAAGAGAGATCGCGTCTATCCTCAGAAAATGCGCCGTTAAAAAGCTTGACGGCGAAGCCGAGGAATTCAAAATAGACGATAAGATGGTCGAGGAGCTTCTCGGTAACAAGAAGTTCTTACCAGACACCCTGTCTAAAAAGGACGAGATCGGCGTAGTGAACGGTCTTGCGTGGACCTCTGTCGGCGGCGAGCTGCTGCCTATCGAGGTAGCGGTCATGGACGGCACGGGCAAAATCGAGCTCACGGGCTCGCTGGGCGACGTTATGCAGGAATCCGCAAAGGCGGCTATAACCTGCATCCGCAGCCACGCAAAGCTTCTGGGCGTCGACCCTGATTTCTATAAAAATAAGGACATCCATATCCACGCTCCCGAGGGCGCGGTTCCGAAGGACGGCCCGTCGGCAGGCATCACGATGGCTACGGCTATATATTCGGCGCTGTCGTCAACTCCCGTCAGGCACGACGTAGCCATGACCGGCGAGATAACGCTGAGGGGCAAGGTGCTTGCTATCGGCGGACTTAAAGAGAAAAGCATGGCGGCATTCAAAAACGGCATAGACACCGTGTTTATCCCCAAGCAGAACGAGCGCGATATCAGCGATTTCGATCAGGTTATCAAGGACAAGATCAACTTTATCGCTGTTGAGAATTTTACCGAAGTCATTTCGGGCGCGACCGCTCACTGAGAGGTTAATATGAATTTTAATGAAGTAAATTTTGAATTCGCTGCGGGAACCGTCAAGCAGCTTCCGCCGTCGGATATTCCCGAGATCGTTTTTTCGGGTCATTCAAACGTAGGCAAATCATCGCTTATCAATAAGCTTGTACAGCGCAAGGCGCTCGCCAGAGTAAGCGCCCAGCCGGGCAAGACCGCGACTATCAACTTTTACCGCCTTCCGGAGTTTCGTCTGGTCGACCTGCCGGGCTACGGCTACGCCAAGGTCTCCAAAGCGGAAAAAGAGCGCTGGGCGTCTTTGGTTGAAGGTTATCTGTCGGCACAGCGAAACATCAAGCTTATAGTACAGATCATCGACATCCGTCATAAGCCAACAAAGGACGACTACGACATGATGACGTTCCTGTACAACAGCAACGCGCCGTTCGTTATTGTGCTTACCAAAAAGGACAAGCTGAAAAAGACAGCCTACGAAAAGCGCATAGAAGAAGCGCTTGACGAGCTGCAGGACTATGAAGGAATACAGCTCATACCGTTTTCTGCTATAGACGGAAGCGGACTTGACGATATAAAAGAGGTAATTGAGGAATATATAACAGAGGAGGAATAACAGTGGAGAAAAAGCCGTTTTTGACGCTTGAGCAGGCAAAGGACATCATTAAGGACGTTCCCACGCCGTTCCACGTGTATGATGAAAAGGGGATAAGAGAGAACGCGCGCGCGCTCAACAAGGCGTTTGCATGGAATAAGGGCTACAAAGAGTACTTTGCAGTTAAGGCGACTCCCAATCCCTTTTTGATGAAGATCTTGCAGGAGGAAGGCTGCGGCATGGACTGCTCGTCCTATACCGAGCTTCAATTGTGCGAAGCGTGCGGCATCACCGGCAGCGATATCATGTTCAGCTCAAACGTCACTCCTGTTGAGGACATGAAAAAGGCTTACGAGCTGGGCGCGAATATCAATCTTGACGACTACACCCATGTCGAGTTTATCAAGAAGGTCTGCGGCGTGCCGAAGACTATTTGCTGCCGTTATAATCCGGGCGGAATATTCAAGCTCGGCGACAGCATCGAAAATGTTCAGGTCATGGACAACCCCGGCGAATCAAAGTACGGCATGACCGAGGAGCAAATGGTCAAGGCTTTTCTTGAGCTTAAGGAAGCCGGCGCCGAGGAATTCGGAATCCACGCGTTCCTCGCTTCCAACACTGTTTCCAACGATTATTATCCCGAACTCGCGTCTATTCTTTTCAAGCTTGCGGTTCGCCTGCACGAAAAGACCGGCGTGCATATCAAGTTCGTCAACCTCTCGGGCGGCGTAGGCGTTGACTATAAGCCCGAGGACAGCAAGAACGATATCGCGGTAATAGGCGAGGGCGTTCGCAAAAAATTCGAAGAGATCCTTGTGCCCGCAGGCATGGGCGACGTTGAGATTTACACCGAGCTGGGCAGATACATGCTCGCGCCCTACGGTGCGCTTATCGCCACGGCTATCCATGAAAAGCACATTTACAAGGAATATATCGGTCTTGACGCGTGCGCGGCTAACCTGATGCGCCCCGCGATGTACGGCTCCTATCACCACATCACCGTGCTCGGCAAGGAGAACGCACCCTGCGACCACAAATACGATGTGACAGGTGGTCTGTGCGAGAACAACGATAAATTCGCTATTGACCGCATGCTGCCGAAGATCGACATCGGTGATATCCTGTACATACACGATGCCGGCGCACACGGCTTTTCAATGGGCTACAACTACAACGGCAAGCTCCGCAGCGCCGAGGTGCTGTACTGCGAGGATGGCAGCCACAAGCTTATCCGCCGTGCGGAAACACCAAAGGATTACTTTGCGACCTTCGATTTTTCGGATTTTAAATTTGAATAATACGGCAACGCCTCATGTCTTTCGTTTTGATCGACATGAGGCTTTTTTAATTAAATAAATACTGCTATTATATGCGATACAACAGCGCAGATTATGATACCGCTTATCGTCGGTATAGCCATTGCGAGCACCGTGTGTTTAATGCTGCCTGTTTCCTTTTTAATCGTCAGGCAGGTGGTCGAGCAGGGAAAGTGCAGCACTGTCATTATTATCATGCAGACAGCGGTCGTAACAGTCCAGCCGTTTGCGGTGAACAACGCGTACAGTTGTTCATATCCGCTGTAATCGCACATAGTTCCGCTTGCCATGTACGACATCATTATTATCGGTATGACTGTTTCGTTGGCGGGAAAGCCCAAAATGAACGCCATTACAATAACGCCGTCCAGCCCGATAAATTTGCCGAACGGGTCGAGAAAGTCGGTGCAGTGTTCTAAAACGGAAGTGTTGCCGATATACACGTTCGCGCAAAGCCATATCACCGCGCCCGCGGGAGTCGCGACTATTGCAGCCCTGCCGAGGACGAACAGCGTTCTGTCAAGAAACGAGCGGCAAACGGTTTTTATGATCTGCGGCTTGCGGTAGGGAGGGAGCTCCAACACAAAGCCGGAGGGAGCTCCCTTTACAATCGTCATACTCAACAGCTTTGAAGCCAGCAGCGTGAGTAACACGCACATAACTATGATGAACACTAGCAGCAAAGTGACTTTTACCGACGCAATTATGCCGCTTGATACGCCTGCAAAATACATCATCAGAATCGCTATAAGTATAGGCAGCCTGCCGTTGCAGGGCATAAAGTTGTTGGTCAGCACAGCGATAAGGCGCTCGCGCTTTGTTTCGATAATGCGGCAGCCGGTCACCCCGCAGGCATTGCAGCCTATACCCATCATCATGCACAGGCTCTGCTTGCCGTGAGCGCCGCTTTTTGCGAAAAATCGGTCAAGGTTGAAGGCAATCCGCGGCAAATATCCGGCGTCCTCAATAAGCGAAAACAAGGGGAAGAAGATCGCCATAGGCGGCAGCATGACCGACACTACCCAGCTCAGCGTTGTGTATACTCCGTCAATCAGTATGCCCGAGATAAAATGCGGAAGTTTGATAAATCCGCAAAACCGGCTCAAATATGTTTTAATCGCTTCAAAGAGCGAGCTCAGCCACTCGCTCGGATAATTTGCGCCCACAGCCGTCAGCCAAAACAGCGCGGCGCACAGCAACAGCATTATGGGTATGCCCGTCGCCTTTGAGGTCAGCAGTTTGTCGAGCTTTTCCGTGCGGCGCCTGACTTTGTTTATTCCGGACTGCGACACGCAGGTTGTAAATATCTTGTCGGCTACGGTATTATCATCGGATATTGGGTCGTATTCGCGGATCAGCGCAGTCTTTTGGCAGGTGATGTTTCCGGTGCATACATCCATACAGGCTGCTTTAAGCTCCCGCAAGCCCTGCTTTTTGACAGCGGAGCACTTTACAACAGGCGCGCCGAGCATTGCCGATAGCAGTTTATCGTCGACGCTTATCCCGCTGCGGCGGGCTTCGTCGCAAAGGTTAAGGCAGATCACGGCTCTTTCGTACATAGACAGCACCTGCACGGCAAAGCGCAGATTGCGCCTGAGCGCGCCGGAATCAAGCACCAACACGACGCAGTCGTAGTTATTATTAAGCAGGCAGTCGCGCGTGATAGTTTCTTCCTCGGAAAAGGCAGACAGGGAATAGGCGCCGGGCAGGTCTGTGACGGTAAACTCGTTTTGCATATATTTAAAGCTTCCTTCACAGCGTTCGACCGTCTTTCCCGTCCAGTTGCCGGTGTGTTGTTTAAGCCCGGTCAGCGCGTTAAATACGGTGCTTTTGCCGACATTCGGATTGCCCGCCAGCGCTATCGTGTATCTACTCATACGCTTTCACCAATATTTTTTCGCAGTCGCTTTTGCGCAGCGCGACGGTCACACCGTTCACTCTATATGCCGTAGGGTCAGAAAACGGGCTCCTAAACAGGCAAACGATCTCTTCGCCCTGAGCAATGCCCAAATCCTTTACGCGCTTTACAGACGCGTTTTCGGCGGCAAATGAATGGATCACAGCTTTGCTGTTCGGCGCAAGGTCGCAAAGGCGTATTATACTGCTCATATCATCAACTCCAAATTCTCACTGCCATACTATGAGGTAAAGATAAATTTGTGCAGGAACTTGTTTTTTTCGGCGCTCTGTGATAGAATGTAGTGGACTAAAAAAAGGAGGGATGAGCATGGAGAAATCAAATAATATCCGCAGCAGCGTTTACCTGTCGCTGACCGCCGTTATTTGGGGCGTCGCCTTTGTCTTTCAGTCGATGGGCAACGACAGCATGGAGCCGTTTTCCTTTACCGCCTCGCGTTATTTTCTGGGATTTTTGTTTCTTGTCCCTATCCTTATCATAAAGTATCATCATCCGCGTTTTCTAGCCGATAATGACGAGATACCGCTAAAAAAAATACCGAAAAAACTGACCATTATAGGCGGCGTGCTGTGCGGCTTGGCGCTGGGCATAGCGACTATGTTTCAGCAGTATGGCGTAAAGTACACTACTGTGGGAAAGGCGGGCTTTATTACTACACTGTATATCATTCTGACTCCCATTTTCGGGCTGTTTTTACGCCGCAGGTGTCACTTTACTGTGTGGATAGGCGCGACAGCCGCACTGTTCGGCATGTATCTGCTATGTGTAAAGGACGGGTTTTGTGTTGAATTCGGCGATATGCTCGTGTTTGTCTGCGCCGTATTCTACACCTTTCACATAATGATAATCGATCATTTCGCGCCTAAAACGAACGGCGTGCTACTCTCGTGTTTACAATTCTTTGTCAGCTCGGTTTTGTGCGGTATATTGGCATTTATCTTTGAATCGCCGTCGCTCACTCAGCTTCAGGACGGCTTGATACCTGTGCTGTACACGGGGATAATGTCGAGCAGCGTGGCGTACACCATGCAAATACTCGGGCAGCGCAACTTCAACCCGACCATAGCCGCAATGATCATGAGCTTTGAGTCGGTCATTTCGGCTATAGCCGGATATTTCGCGTATCAATGGGGCTTTTTGACAGTTGAGCAAAGCCTGAGCGCTTTGCAGATAATCGGCTGCGTTATAATGTTTGCGGCGGTAATTTTCGTTCAGCTCCCATTCGACAAATTAAAACGACGAACAGATTGACGAATCCGCCGCTTTGTGATATTATAAATAAAACATAATAAAATACAGCTTGCGCGTTCTGTTCTTCGGAACGGGTAATAGGGAATGCGGTCAGAATCCGCAGCAACTTTCATTACCGTGTGCTGTCTTTGAACAGCGAGTCGGGTTACTTCCGCGCAGGCTTGGATCTGTATCCTTGGATAAGAAGGAGCACAGCCGAAAAACGCCGCATTTTTCACGACTTGCGGTTTGTTCTGTTGTGCTTTTCTTTATAGAAAAGCATTTTTTATTTGGAGGACTATTTATGAAAAAGCTATTATCTATCATTCTTGCAATGGCGCTGTTTGCATCGGCTTTCGGCACAATAAGTGTAAGCGCAGAGGAAAACGCCGACGCCGTTCACGTTGTTGTGAAAAACGGTACGTTCAATACAACTGACGGAGCACCTTGGCAGGGCGTGCTGCTCGATACGACCGTGACGCTCAACGATGAAGATTCATTGGAATCTGTCATTGAGCGCGCGATCACCGAAAACAGCTATGAATTCACTGTATCGCAGTACGGCTACATTTCCTCAATAAACGGTCTTGCAGAGTACGCCGTAAACGGAAGCGGCGGCTGGATGGCGACTCTTAACAACTGGTTCACAGCCGACGGAACAACCGCCTATACTGTTGCGAACGGCGGCTTGCAGGCGGGCGACGAGATCGTTATGATGTACACCTGCGCTTGGGGCGCTGACGTAGGCAGCCTTTACGGAGATTTTACTACCACGCTTTCTGCAGATGAATTTGGATTCAGAGGTTCTTATATTTCAGAAGCGACAACGCAGGAGTTCTTCGTGCCTGATATCCATGAATACAATATTGAAATCAACTATCCCGAGGATACGATCACGTTTTTCGCGGTGCCGACAAACAAAAACTATCAGGCAAGAGTTTATAAAAATGAGTATCAGCCCGAAACCGACGGAGCGGATTATCGCGGCGGAAAGAACGTACCTGTTAAAGACGGGGATGTTATATATATCGGCGTAGGCAATCCCGCGTGGCCCACTATGAACAGCTGGGCAGGCACAGCGGAAGAGACCGTGTATACCTTCCGTGTGAAATACAAAATGCTCACAGGCGACCTTAATTCAAACGGAGTTTTGGATATTGACGACGTAACTGTTTTACAGCGTTACTTAGCGGAATTCGTGGAGCTGACCGATGAACAGTTGAAAGCTGCTGACATGAATTCAGACGGCAGCGCAGATATCAACGACGCTACAGAGATACAGCGCAAGCTTGCCGCAAATTGATTTGATTGTTTATAAGGGGCGAAGGGTGTGTCAAAGCTTAACAGGATCATAATTACCGCATTGCTCATAATATCGCTGCTGAGCGGCACACTTTCCGCTTCGGCGCTATCAATCGAGCAGGAACAAAAGCTATGCGATACGGGCGAGTATTTGAAGAATAATATAACGCCGCAGGTGGGCTCTATCGGCGGCGAGTGGGTCGTTATCGGTCTTTCGCGCAGCGGAATGTTCAGCGAAGCGCAAAAGCAGGCGTATTGCGATGCGGTCAAAGCTTACGCAGCCTCAAAGGGCACAAACCGCCTGCACAGCAGGAAATCAAGCGATAATTCGCGCGTTATCCTCGCGCTGTCCGCTGTCGGAAAAGACCCGGGGAGCATTGCCGGGTACGACCTCACCGAACCGCTCGCAGATTTTGATTTTGTCAAAACGCAGGGGATAAACGGCGTTATCTGGGCTCTAATCGCCTTGGATTCCTGCAATTATTATCTGCAAAATGACTGCCGCGATCAAATGCTCGGCGAGCTTTTAAGCGCCCAACACATCGACGGAAGCTGGGGGCTGGACGAAAATGCAGACCCCGATGTTACCGGAATGGCTTTGCAGGCGCTTGCTCCTTATCGCAAGTATGACACCAATATCCAAAATGCTGTTGAAAAGGCGCTTTTATGGCTCGATTCTTTATCGTTTGATCTTCTCAGCCCAGAGAGCTGCGCGCAGCTTATTGTTGCGTATACAACTCTCGGTATTGCCCCTAACACCGGTCTGATCGACAGCATGATGCGTTACTCCGTCCCGAACGGGTTCGCGCACACATTAAACGGCGAATACAATCAAATGGCAACAGAGCAGGCTTATTACGCGCTTGCGGCGTGCCGCCGCTTTGAAAACGGAGAAAACGCGCTTTATGATATGAGCGACGTTGCCGACTACACCGTTCTTGATTTGGACGGCGACGCGCAAGAGAGCATCAACGACGCAACGTATATCCAGCGCTATTTGGCTGAATTTGAGGTCAGCTTTACAACGCCGATGAAACGCACGGCGGATCTGAATAAAAACGGCAAGGTCGATATCGGCGACGTAACGCTGTATCAGCAGTATCTTGCTCGGTAAGGATCGTTTATGATTAAGTTTTTGAACAAGTACAAATGGGTGATTACCGGCGTCATTTTGGCGGCGGTATTGCTCGTTATTGCCTTTATTAGCGGAGGAAATGTCGAGGAAGCAAAAAAGCAGGCAGAAGTAACGACAGCTGCGGCAACATCCGACAGCGCCGATACAACAGCTTTGACGCATAACAAAATTGCGGAGGAAGCAACACAAAACAGCACTGCCCCAACTGAAGCCGCTTCAACTGTAGAAACGACGTCGCTAAATGCGACCGAAAGCCTTACCGCAACGTCCGCCGTTCATACTGCGCAGACCACTACTTCTGCGCAAAGCTCCGCCGCTGTTGAAAAGCCGACAGAAAAGACTTCGGCTCCTGCCGCACCTGTACCCGTGACAAAACCTCAGGAGCAAAAGCCGACCGAAGAAAAACCGACCGTAAGCGCAAAAAAGCGCTGCACTATATCAATATCCTGCGCAACGCTGCTGAATAATATAGACAAGCTCAAATTAGATGACCGCGAGCTTGTACCGGATGACGGTTGGATATTAAAGCCGACGACTGTATTTATCAACAGCAACGATACAGTTTTTGACGTGCTGAAACGGGTGTGCAAAAATAAAAAAATACATATGGAATACAGCAATAACCCCGTGTATAATTCAGCATATATCGAGGGTATCGGCAATCTGTATGAGTTTTCCGCAGGCTCAAATTCCGGCTGGATGTACAGGGTGAACGGATGGTTCCCAAATTACGGCTGTTCGCAATATTCGCTTAAAGACGGCGATACTATAGAGTGGATGTACACCTGCAACCTCGGTTATGATATAGGCGGCAGCAACGCGCGGGGGAATGATTGATATGAAGGACGCTTTTTCAAAAATGCACCCCGTAACAAATCTGATTTTCTTCGCGGCTGTTATAGCTTTTTCAATGTTTTTGATGCATCCCGTGTGCCTAATGCTGACGCTTATCTGCGCCGTATTATACGCGGTGTACCTGAGCGGGAAGAAGGCTGTGCTGTTCGGACTCAGATTCTTACTGCCGACCGCGCTGTTTTTGATAATCATCAATCCGCTGCTGAATCACAGGGGAGTTACTATAATCGAGTATCTGCCGTGGGACAATCCGCTCACGCTGGAATCGATCATTTACGGCTTTGCGGCGGCTATGGTCATCTGTTCGGCGGCGATGTGGTTCCATTCGCTCAACCGCGTTATGACCTCGGACAAGCTGATTTTTTTATTCGGAAGGATAGCTCCGGCGCTCGGCATGGTGCTGTCAATGGCGCTGCGCTTTATCCCGCGCTTTGCCGAACAATTCAGGCAGACAAGGCTTGCGCAAAAGCAATTCTCGGCTGAAAAAACCTCGCTAAAGGGGCGCGTAAAGTCAGCGGCTGCGGTATTTTCGACCGTTATAAGCAGCTCTATGGAAAACGCGATCGATACCTCCGACTCGATGAAAAGCAGGGGCTACGGCTTAAAGGGGAGAACCTCATACAAGCGTTTCCGCTTTACCCGCGATGACGCTTTAGCGGTCGCTGTCATGCTCGCGGATATCGCCGCACTGATCACAATGCTTGTTTTCGGCAAACTGAAATTCAGATATTTTCCGTCCATCAAGGGCAATATTTGGGATATCTACGCGGTTTTGTTTTACATTTTATACTTGATTCTTTTGTTGACGCCGATACTGATAAGCGGAAAGGAGGGGTACAAATGGAAGCGGTCAAAGTCAAAAATCTGAGCTTCCGGTATCCCGAAACGGGTGTTGACGTGCTTCGTGACGTCAGCTTTACGGTGCAGCGCGGCGAATTCGTCACACTCTGCGGACTTTCCGGCAGCGGCAAAAGCACCCTGTTGCGTCAGCTAAAGCCCGCGCTCGCTCCGCACGGTGTCAGGCAAGGCGAAATATATATAAACGGCAATGAGCTATCAACGCTTTCGCCACGCGAACAAACACAGCTTATCGGCTTTGTTCAGCAGTCGCCCGACAATCAAATCGTGACCGACAAGGGGTGGCACGAGCTGTCCTTCGGACTGGAAAGCTTGGGTCACAGCGAAAACGTTATACGGCGCAGAGTTGCCGAGACGGCAACGTATTTCGGTCTGCAGCAGGTCTTTGACAGCGAGGTCTCAACGCTGTCGGGCGGTCAGAAACAGCTTTTGAATCTGGCTTCGGTAATGGTGATGCAGCCCGAGCTGCTTTTGCTTGACGAACCGACCTCGCAGCTTGACCCGATCGCCGCTGCCGAGTTTTTGGCTTGCCTGCAAAGGATAAACCGCGAGATGGGCACGACTGTCATCATCACAGAGCACAGGCTTGAAGATATTTTGCCGCTCAGCGACAGGGTTTTAGTGTTGGAAAACGGGGAATTGATCTGTGACGATTTACCGAAAAACACCGGCAAATGCCTAAAAAAGGCTAAAAGCGACTGCTTATTGTCAATGCCGGCGCCTATGCGCATTTGGGACGCGGTGTCAATAGGGGAGACCGATTGCCCCGTAACGGTGGCTGAGGGCAGAGCGTGGCTGAACGATTACGCTTCTGCTCACAAAATGCATGAGCTCGATAAAGAAGTTATCCCCGCGTGCGGAGAAACGGCAATAAAGCTTAAAAACACATATTTTCGGTATGAAAAAAGCTCCCCGGACGTTATTCAAAACCTCAGTTTATCAATACAACGAAGCGAGTTTCTTTGTCTTTTGGGCGGAAACGGAACGGGGAAAAGCACGCTGCTAAACCTGATAAACGGAACGCTGAAGCCTTATCGCGGAAAGATTATTTCTAATAAAGAATTATGTTTGTTGTTGCCGCAGAATCCTCAGACTATGCTTAACGGCAAAACCGTAAGGGAATCCTTGTGCTCGGTATTTGACGGAAAGCAGCTTGAAGAGACCGAAAAGGAGCAAAGGCTCAAAAACGCCATTGGCATATGCGGTATCGGCGATTTGCTCAGCAGACATCCGTTCGACCTTTCAGGAGGCGAAATGCAGAAAGTCGCCCTTGCAAAGCTGCTGCTGCTAAAGCCGACAGTCCTGTTGCTTGACGAGCCCACAAAGGGGCTTGACTCTGCGTTCAAGGCGGTGTTTGCCCGCATAATCCGCAAGCTCACTTCCGACGGCTGCGCCGTGGTCATGGTGAGCCATGATGTTGAATTCTGCGCCAAATACGCGCACCGCTGCGTTATGCTGTTCAATGGCGAGATCGTCGCCGAGGGAACGCCGCGCGAATTTTTCAGCGGCAACGGGTTTTATGCCACCGCCGCCTCGCGTATCTCGCGCGGAGTAATAGACGGAGCGGTAACCGCAGAGGACGTTATATATTCCTGCACGGGCGAAAATAGGGAAGAGGACATTGAATTCTTTGACGATCCGCCCGAGCTTACCGATTATCAACCTGTAAAAACCGAAAGGCAGAAGCTTCCCAAATACAAAACATTTCTGGGCTTAGGCGGCTCGTTATTGCTGGTTTTCGGCATTCTGGAAAACCTTGATTATCTGCCTTTTATTCCTGCGCACAGCCTGCCGTTTTGGCTGAATTTCTGTTTTATAGCCATTCCGGTCATATTGATAACGGCGGCGTTCGGCAGGCGCTCGGCAAAATCCATCGACGCTTTTTTTGAAAAAAAGAAGCTTGCGAAGCGCACTATAGCCGCGGCAATTATGATACTGCTGCTTATCCCCGCGACGATTTATATCGGCAACGTTTACCTTTACGATCAAAAATATCTTTTTATATCGCTGTTGGTGCTGTTTGAGTGCATGCTGCCGTTTTTTCTGGTGTTTGAGGGCAGAAAACCGCAGGCGCGCGAGCTTGTGCTTATAGCGGTTTTGTGCGCGCTGACAGTCGCCGGACGCACGGCGTTTGCCGCTCTTCCGCAGATAAAGCCCGTGATCGCTCTGGTTATCATCAGCGGCGCGGCTCTCGGCGGAGAAACGGGATTCGTAGTCGGTGCAACGTCAATGCTTGTTTCTAACGTTTATTTCGGGCAGGGTGCTTGGACCCCGTGGCAGATGTTCGCGGCTGGCATTATCGGCTTTATATCGGGAGTTTTGTTTCAAAAGGGCTTTTTGGAGCGGAACCGCACGGTCATTTGCGTGTACGGGTTCTTGATCACTGTGATTATCTACGGAGGGATAATGAACTTTTCTTCGTGGGTGCTTTCACATTCCACCGCAAATTTCGAAACTATTCTGGCTTTTTACGTACAGGGCTTACCGTACGATATCATCCACGGCTTCTCTACGGCGATGTTCTTATTCTTCCTGGCAGAACCTATGCTTGAAAAGCTCGGCAGAGTAAAAACAAAATACGGGTTAATTTAAAAACGGTACTGTGACTTATCATCATAGTACCGTTTTTGATATCAATAGCTTATTATTTCGTAACCGTCCTCGGTAACAAGGACTTGTATCTCCCACTGAGCGGAAGGGGAGCCGTCTTTGGTGTATATGGTCCAGCCGTTTTCCTCGTCGGTGTAAATATCGGGCTTGCCTAAATTGATCATCGGTTCTATAGTGAAGCAAAAGCCCGGGACCATCAGCATTTCGGTGCCCTTTTCCGTAACGTAGCTGACCCACGGTTCCTCGTGGAATTCAAGTCCGATCCCGTGTCCGCCTACCTCTCTGACTACGGAACAGCCGTTAGCCTTTACATAATCATTGACCGCCTGCGCCATATCGCCGAGGAAGCCCCAAGGCTTTACCTCCTTTAAGCCCTCCTGCAAAGCCTGCTTCGCGACAGCTACCAAGCGCTTTTTTTCTTCGTCAACTTCGCCTATCAGGAACATGCGGGACGAGTCGGAGTAGTAGCCGTTGAGGTTGGTGGAAACGTCCACGTTGACGATATCGCCGTCCTTTAGGATGATATCCTCGGACGGTATGCCGTGACAAACTTCGTTATTGATCGAGGTACAAACGCTTTTGGGGAAGCCCTCGTAGCCCAGCGGCGCGGGTACGCCTCCCATTTTAGTGGTGACCTCGTTGACCCAGCGGTCGATCTCCGCAGTTGAAATGCCGGCCTTGATGTGCTCGGCGACGTAATCGAGTACCGCGATATTTATTTTGGCGCTCTCTTTGATCTTCTCGATCTGCTCTGCGGTTTTTATAATGCTGTGATCGGGTACGATATGTCCCTCGCTCTCGATCTCCTCGATCCTTTCGTCAAAATCGATATGACACTTTTTATATTTTTTTCCGCTGCCGCACCAGCAAGGGTCGTTTCTTCCCGGTTTTTTCATTTTATATCCGCTTCCTTTCTAAGTTCATTTGTATTATAGCACTTTGTTAAAATAACTACAAGAGATATTTTGTTTTTGTTGCCAATATCGGGAAAATGATGTATAATTATTTCGGCGGCATGCATATGTCTTGGGCAGAGGTGTTGCTATGAAGCATAAAAAACTGCTGACCGCCGCGGCGATAGCGCTGTCACTGTCGGTATTCGTGTTTCTTATGATGAGATCGACCGGTAAAATAACGCAAACAGCTATGACTGATCCCGCAGAACGCAAGACCCGCGTTATCATAGACCCGGGGCACGGCGGCGAGGACGGCGGAGCTGTGGTCGGTAATATTCTGGAAAAGAATATTAATCTTGATATTTCCCGCGACACTGCCGATTTACTCAGGCTCATGGGCTTTGACGTCAGCATGACGCGCAGCAATGACAACGCGCTGACCGATGAGGGAGAGGACGTTAAAAAGCGGAAGTACAACGACATGCGGCTGAGGCTGAGCATGTACAATTCCTCGCCGGATAACGTGATAATCAGCATCCACCAAAACAAGTTTTCGAACGCCTCTTCAAAGGGCGCGCAGGTTTTTTATTCACCGAACAACGACCTGAGCGCGCGGCTTGCCGAAAGCATAAGGCTATCGACGGTATCTCAGTTACAGCCCGATAACAGCCGCGAGTGCAAGGCGGCGGGCAAAGAGATTTATTTATTGAAAAACACCGATAATCCCGCGGTAATCGTGGAGTGCGGTTTTTTATCCAACTCGCAGGAACGGCAAAAGCTGCTCGATACCGAGTATCAAAAGCAGCTTGCTCTTGCCGTAGCGACGGGATTTTTGGATTATTATAACAACAATTAATCGGAAGTGAAAAAATGGCAAAGATCAAAAGCGTATACATTTGCTCGGAATGTGGATATGAGTCGCCTAAGTGGTACGGAAAATGCCCCGGCTGCGGTGAATGGAACACAATGAACGAGGAGATCAAGGACACCGCAAAAGCCGCTCCCACGGCGAAAACAAGGTCTTTACACACATACGCAAAGCCGTATTCCATAAACGACATCTCGACCGAAGATGAGCACCGCTACGACACGGGCTGCAAGGAGCTAAACCGTGTGCTCGGCGGCGGCATAGTAAAGGGCAGCCTTATCCTTTTGGGAGGCGACCCGGGAATAGGCAAGTCGACGGTGCTTATGCAAATCTGTCAATTCATGGGCGACAGCCTGAAAATACTTTATGTTTCCGGCGAGGAAAGCAAGCGGCAGTTGAAGCTGAGGGCGTTAAGGCTCGGCGTGAATTCGCCTAACCTGTATGTCATGACCGAGACTGACGTTGAGGTAGTTTGTGAACAGATTAAGACAGAGAAGCCCGATTTGGTGATGATCGACTCTATCCAGACCATGAATCTTACCGAACTCAGCTCGTCGCCCGGCAGCGTAACGCAGGTAAGAGAGTGCACCAACATGCTCATGCGCACGGCTAAAGGGCTTGATATCCCGATGTTCGTTGTGGGTCATGTCAACAAAGAGGGCTCGATAGCCGGTCCAAAGGTGCTTGAGCATATTGTCGATACCGTGCTTCACTTTGAGGGCGACAAGCAGATGGCGTGCAGGATCTTGCGCGCGGTCAAAAACCGCTACGGCTCAACCAATGAGATAGGCGTGTTTGAGATGACCGACAAAGGCTTGCAAGAGGTCGAAAATCCCTCTGTAATGCTGCTTTCAGGCAGACCGACCAATGTTTCGGGAACCTGCGTTACCTGCACCATCGAGGGCTCGCGCCCGATACTCGCGGAAACTCAGGGTCTTGCCACGCAAAGCGGCTACGGCAACGCGCGAAGAATGGCTACAGGCTACGACTACAACCGCCTTTCAATGCTGCTTGCCGTGCTTGAAAAGCGGGCGGGTTACTTTTTCTCAAACAACGACACCTACATCAACATCGTCGGCGGTCTGCGCGTGGACGAGCCCGCGATAGATCTGTCGATAGCGATGGCGCTCATTAGCAGCCTGAAGGATACGCCCGTTGATGAAAAGGCGGTCGTGTTTGGCGAGATCGGCTTGGCAGGGGAGATACGCTCCGTTTCGCAGGCGCAAATGAGGATAAACGAAGCGGTAAGGCTGGGCTTTACCAAAATCGTTCTGCCTTTCCACAACCTTAAAGGCGTTAGCTGCGACGAGGCTGAGCTTATCGGAGTTAAAAATATACGCGAAGCTTTTGAGGCGATAAGCTGATGAAAACCGTTGTAATGAGCGATCTTTACCCTTGCTTTTGCCATGCGTTAAATAAATATGGGTACAATATAATTCCTGCAAAGAAATATACAGCTTTTAATAAATCAGAACAGCAGCACGCCGATATGCAGGTTTTGAAGATAAAGGACAGAGTGTTCACGATCGAAGACTGCATGAAAACAGCAGGTGAAAAATATCCGGAAAATGTCAGGCTCAACTGCCTGTATCTAAACGGCTGTCTTTACGGAAAACTCAGCGCCGCGGATACTGCAGTGCTGGACTATTGCAAGAACAACGGTATCAAAACGGTCAATGTAAACCAAGGCTACGCGCGGTGCTCAACGCTTATCGTTGCACAAAACGCCGCAATAACAGCGGATAAGTCCATAGAAAAAGCCTTGAAAAGCAACGGGGCAGAGGCGCTGCTGATTTCAGAGGGCAATATCCGCTTGGAAGGCTTTGATTACGGCTTTATTGGCGGCGCTTCATTCACCGATGAAAATACCGTATATTTCTTTGGAAATGTAAAAAAACACCCCGATTATGAGAAAATCAAGGTGTTTTGTGATAGATATAATTCGAATATAGAAATATTATGTGAGAACGAGCCGCTTACGGATATCGGCGGAGCTGTTCTTATTTGACTATGATTTTTTGCCGTTGAAATCAGCCAAGGGGTTGGACTCAGCGGCATTTTTCATTTGCTCGCTGCTGAGGTGGGTGTATATCTCGGTGGTGCCCAGGTTTTCGTGTCCGAGCACTTCCTTTAGCACGCGCACGTCAACGCCGCCGTGCTGATACATAAGTGTAGCGGCTGTGTGGCGAAGCTTGTGGCAGGAGTAGCCCTGAGCGCTCAGACCGATTTTTTCAAGATATTTGTACACCATAGCCTGTATTGTTTTAACCGACATACGGCGGTGATTTCGGCTGATAAACAGGGCGTTTTTGTCCTTGACCTCGTCAACGGGGCGCACGCGCATGTAATCGTTTATAGCATTAATGCAAGCGCTGTTAAGGTAGATAATGCGCTCTTTATTGCCCTTGCCGAGCACGCGGATGGTGTTGTCGGTGCGGATGTCTGTGTAATTCAGACCCGCCATTTCGGAAACACGCAGACCGCAGTTGAGGAACAGCGTGATTATAGCGTAGTCGCGCTCACGGTTGTCACCGTCAACAGCGTTCAACAGTTCGATACTTTGTTCGAGCGTGAGATACTTGGGGAGAGATTTTTTTCTTTTAGGCACTTCAAGCTCTTCGATAGGATCCTTTTCAAGAAAATGCTTTTTTTGCGTGATGAATTTAAAAAAGCCTTTAAGACTGGAGCATTTACGCGCGCGGGAAGAGGCGTTGTTGCCGCGCTCACGCTGTAAATAGTTCATGTACTCGTATGCGTCGTTCAAATCGATCTTTTTAAGAAACGGCAGATCGATATCGTCGATCGTGATAGATTCAAAATCCACGTCAGAGCCGACAAGCCTGCGGTATTGTTTCATAAATCTGAAGAAGGTGCGCAGGTCAAGAAAATACTCGTCAACGGTCTTGGGGGATTTCTGACGAATAGTCTGCTGGTAAAAAAGATACTCTTTAAGAATGGGAAAAGCCTCGTCCTGAAAACGAACAGACATAAAAATCACTCCGTTGCTTTGATAAATCTAGCCCTGAGCAAAACTCAAAAAACCTGACAAACAGTGAGTCTTTCTCAGATAATAATTTAATTTATCACTCAAAAATATAGAAACAGCCAGCCAAATA
>CACYPV010000004.1 GCA_902776375.1 uncultured Ruminococcus sp.
ATTCCTGCATTGCAAAAATGCACAAGCAGCTAAAGCAGAGATTCTCAACCGGCTATCTGAAGAACCCGGTGACGGATATGTTTGGACTGAGCAGGATATTTATGAACAGATGAGAAAGATTATTGACAAGTACGAGTAAGTTTTAGACGAAGCCTGTCTGTTTCGGGCGGGCTTCTAACCCTCGATTGAGGTTTAAACTTAGTAGTTTCTCTGCGGTTTTTTCACCGGCAAGTGTGCGGTTAAATGAGCGACGCAGGTGCGGTTCTGCGAGCGGCGAGAGTGCGGTTCAAACCCCGTGCAGCTGCGGTTTTCGGAGCGGGATACACATTCACTTTTTCCTCGCCTTGTGTCCCGTTTGGTGTTGAAACCCAGTTGCATTAAACTGGCGAAGAACGAGAACTCACTTTTTTGTTTGATGATGGTTGCTTTGATTTTGGTGTTGTCATAATAAGACCTCCTGTGGTGCTATTGAGTTTAATTATTTAGCTTGATTATATTATAAGCCACGCAAAATCCAGTCTGTAACTTTCATTGAAAAACCGCCAACAGGTTTTATCCCGTTGGCGGTCGTGTTTAAGTTATTCATTATCTGACTTGAAACTGAAATCAACATCTTGAATTATATTGATTTGTTTTTCATATTGTTTTGCGATTCTCCGGTATTCTTTTTTCTGTATTTCCTGAATATCAGGTTCATCTGAAGCGTTTTTGGCACACGTTACAATCGGATTGTATGCACTTATTAACACTTCTTCGTCTTCAAAACTACTATCAGAAAATTTCAGTCTGAATTTTTCTCCATATTCTACTAAATAAGGTAATAACCAACTGCATTTGAAAAGATAACGTAGCTTAGTAATAAACTCCCAAAGAAAAACTAACGGCATATCAAACCAAATTGAACTTATGGGTTGCTCTGGATTATTGAAATACCATTCTGTTTCTCGTTCTGTTAATTCAAACAATAAATTAACATATTTCTTAAACACTAAACGTTGATTTAACGCTGCTGAAACAACACAATTATTACAATAATTCTGCTTTAAGCTTGAATAGCACTCTTCTTTTTCGTGATTAGATAAAGTCGTTCTTAAGCTTTTTTTTAAGGTGTCTTCTTCGATCGAAAGGATATCCTTTATCATTTGCCAGTCATCCTGAGGATTTTGAGCAAACAAATACGGATGGTCAAAAAACATCTCTGTACAATATCCAATACGTTCAGCTTTTTCATAGAGTGATAGAATACCACTATCTGCAATGCTTTTAATAAATGCTATTTTATCATTGCTTTTAGAATATTCCAGTATTGTGTTTTTTTCTACTATCTCTGCCTCAGTAGGCTGATTATTTCTTTCTTCCCACGCATCAACTATTTCATTTCTGTGTTCAATCGGATTATGTTCAAACAATTCCGGATGTTCAGTATAGCGCAAAATGATAAACTCGTCTGGGAGAACATTTGCCGAATACTCGTCAAGAAAAACGCCAATTACTGAATACAAACGAGCGAGAGCTTCTTGTTGCTTTTCCTTTGTTAAACTTGAAATACTTTCTTTTGCTTCTGAAAATGAACGATATAATTCTTCTAGTCGCTTTTTTGAACGTTGTTCACCATTATAACGATAGATTATTCTGAATTCATAAAGCCAAACTGAAAAATTAATGTACTTGATTTCAAATAAATAAGATGAATGTGAAAGCTGATTTAGTTTGCTAAGTAAAGGTGTAATGGTATCTATATCAGGAAAGCCATAATATGTGTCATTGTTCTCGATTAATGATATTAGCCATTTTACTGCTAAAAAGCAATTTGATTCGATTTCAAGATTTATACCAGCAAGAAAATGTGCTGAAATCATACAATTCATTTCAAATGCACGTTCTTCTGCCTTGATGTTCTTGCCGTAACTCTCTAAGCAACGACTCATTCTATCTCGCATAACTGAGAAAACTTGCCAACAGTTTTCTTCGCAGGGCTTTAGTTCGTTGTTAACCAGTTCTTCAACGAGAGGGTGCAAATAATAGTATCGGTTGTTTTTCTGAACCCAACCTATCTCCACCAAATCATTTACAATATCCATATTGTACGGACGCGGCCAACAAAACTCAAGATATGTTTGCTTGTCAATATTAAGAAATCTAAGCAAGTAAAGATTGCGCAAAACCTGCTTTTGATTCTCATTGAGGTTAGCCATATTATATAGTGAACGAATAATATCCGGTACAGTTTTCTTTATGATTCGTCCGTCTTTATTGCTTCTGATTCTTTCTAAACCATTTAGCCCGTAAAGCCCGTCTGCAACTTTTTTAGCAAGTGTTTCTATAGAGCAGTCTGAAGCAGTGATTTGCCGTGCAAGCAATTCTACAGCATATGTATTATTACCCACTAAACGGAACATCTCTTTTAAGGCTTTTTCGTTTTCATCTGTAATATCGGTTTTGCTAATATGAGAAAACAACTCAAAAAGGAACGACTGACCGAGAGCATTAACCTCGATTTGCGTTGCATCGCCATTAAGTGTGTCGCTAAAATCAGTTCGTGTCGTGAAAATGATATTTGTGCGAAGCTCCAACAAATCGAATAGATATTCATCCTCATATGTTGTCACATCAAAGTTATCGATGATAACAAGCACATTTCTGTCCAACAAATTACGTAGAATTCTTCTTTTTTCTTCGGAATCTGTTGTTTCACAGTTGTAAATATCGATTTCATTTAGCAACGTTTCCAAAGAATCCCGATAACGCAGAAACAGAACATCGTCGTAACTTTTTTGATACTCATCAGCATACGCAACAGCCAATGTGCTCTTTCCTATTCCGCCAACACCGTGCAAAAATACAGTCTTTTTGCCGGATGAGAATGCCTTTGAAATAAGATCAATGTCATTTCTACGACCAATAACATTAACTGTGTTGCTAAAGGTTGAAATCAAGTATGGCTTGCCATCGGTTACGACGGAAAGCAATTCATCTAACGCTTTTGCTAACTCATTCGCCGACTGATAGCGTCTTTTGACATTCGCTGCAAGTGTTTTATGAAAAATCTCTGTCAGCAAACGTTTTGCTTTCGGATTTACCTTTTTTGCGTCAAAGCGTTCGTCATATTCCCAAGTTGCGAACAAAGTTGAATCTGAGCTGTCAACAGGTCTGTTCATAACACGCTCAAACAGCACTGCTCCGAAAGCAAATAAGTCTGTTGCCGGGCACAACTTCTTGATCTGTTGCAATTTCTGTTCGGGTGCTGCGCATTCTTTTGAATAGGATATGCAACGAAGGTTGCCACTTTGGATATCATCTCGTGTAACTACGGTATCGACGTCAAACAGGACGATATTTTTACCCTTGCCGGTCTGATCCTCAGTGGCTATAAAGTTTGACGGTTTGATATCCAAATGCAGATAGCCCGCTTTATGGTACAGACCTACGGCATTTGTCAACGCCAAAGCTGTGCAAATAATATCAGCTATATCATCGGTTTTTGTCTTGTCATAGCTGTTGCCGTTAGGAATTGTAGCAACGTACTGTGTGCCGTTTTCTTCAAACTTGTCGAGTGAATAAACCGATACCGATTGCGCTCCTGCTTCGTTTTGGATTTTAGCTGCGATTTCATAAGCGTTGTTGAAGCGCTGAAACGCCTTCTCTTGTTCCTCTGAACTGCTCCATACAATTTTGCTTCCGATTCGTGTTGTACCGGAATTGTACGGATAGCATTCTTTCAAAATGATTTCCTTGCGGTGATTTCCGCTGTCAAGGTAATGCGCTTCATATACCAGACAGCTCGCACCATAGCCCATCACACGGTCAATCACAAATCGATTAACTTGTGTTCCTTGTGATAACGGATTTCGCTGTTCCATTTGTTTTCTCCTTTCAGGGCTGAAACATCAACCCGAATCTATGATAACAAATATAAAAATGGATCTGTAACTTTCGTTGAAAAAATCAGGCTAATACCTCTGCCAAAAGTTCTCTGAATGTATCTAACGGCTGTTCCGACTGAGCGCAAAACAGAAACAGCCAATCAAACGGATTGCCGTAATACAAGCCGGAATAATTACAGTCAAACAGTATATTATTCAGCTCGTCTGTGTAATCGTCAATTCCGCCGTCGATTTCTTCCCGTTGAATCTGATACCAAAAGCAGTAGGAAAACAGAAGGATAATTGTCTTACGATATTCCTCCGAGGTCAAATCTTTTTCGCCGAAGGTTGCAGCTTCGGGAAATCGTGTCTTAATTTCCTTTGGAAGATTGGCGTTACTAAAAACCGTTTTAGTGCCTTTCTTTCCCGTGATATTTAGACCTGTAATAATTTCATATAGAGTGTTGTTTGATAAATTGTTAATCCATTTGTTTTGGTGGTCTAAGTTATATTGGCATATTTCATCTTTTGCCCAATTCTTCGCTTCCGTAAGATAACGATTAAACATTTTGCTTGCAGTCACGCTGGTTTTTTCAAAGTTATGACCGTTCTGACGAATGTATTCAAGCAAATCCTGCTCCGCCTGAAAGCTATCAACGCTGCTTGATATTGCCTGGGTGTATTGTGTGTGATCGGAATAGTCTTTTGATAAACCGTCTCCCTTTGCAATTAACCTTACTGTATCAGTCCACGATTTATTGTTTTTTAGACAGAAATAATAAATGACTTCTTTTTCATCACGATAATTGAAGGCTCTGTCCAGATATATCTTATGGAACAAGTCCTTTGTTTCATCAACAGAGAGATTAAGAGCAAACGCTAATGCAAACATAGAGTGACGTGAAGCAATGCCTTTTTTGGGACGCTTGTCCTTTTCAAGCCAATTGCGCAAGGTGCCATCTGAGGCTATTTCAGATAAGGGAACACCCTTCTTTTTACATTGCTCTGATAAAGCAGCAATGATTGTTTTTCTATCAGTTGAAGGTAAAGAGAGCTTTTGTGAAATAAACGCCGCAAGCCTTGCGCCAAATGGTTGAAAGCTACCTTTGCTGTTTAGGAAATCAATTACAGACTCACAATCGTCGTTCTCGTCAAGTTCTTCTGCCATAATCCATATCTCATTTTCTAAATTGGATGTATACGTATATTCCATCAGAAACTCCTTTATGTATTTTAGCGCTTATCCAACTGTCGCTGCTATAAACCTATCCCGATTATCCTCCAGCCACTTTTCAAAGGTCTTGAAAGAAATCTTGCCTTTCTTGCAGAGGTCGCGCTGTTCGCGGCCTTTGGCTGACCATGCTTCGAGCTGGTCTTTGGTCATTTCGCCTTTTTGCCAGCGGCGGCGCTGGGCATTGTAGACTTTGAGATATAGCTTGCGGATTTGCTTTTCCTCATCGGTCTTTTTTCTGCCGACGACGGACATTTCGGCTTCTTCCTTACAGGTGTAGCCCGTATCGTTTTTGTGGTTGCAATACTGCACGCTGCGCCCGTATTTGAAGGTTGAGAAGTATCGGTTGCAACGGCGGCAGGTATTCACGCACATCTTTTTATCGGTGATCATAAAATACGCCTTGCAAAGCGTGTAGCAAACGATATCCTCTACGCTTGTGGGGTGCAGCACCTCGACCAGCTCGTCGTCGCGCAGTTCAAACGTAATGGACAAGCGCTGCATTAGTTCTTTCAGCTTGCGATTGTCTATCTCCGAATCGGTTGACCACGCGCTTACAAATTCTTTGGCAACGGCAATCATGGATGTAAATTTTTCAGATGTCACTGTCATTTCGGTTTTCCGAAAATCGAAATCAAACCAAGAGTTCTCCTCGGGCGGGATATCAAGCTCGTTATCCCTGTATTGCTCAAACACATCGTAGAGAAACAAAAACAAATTAGATTGGTAGTCAAACACCGGCGCGATATTTTCCTGTATCGTGCCGTTTTGTTTTCTCTTGAAATATTCTCCGGCAAGGTATTTGTAGTGATTGGTAAATGAAATAATAGAGTTTAGCTGTGTTTCGTGAAAATCGAGTAAATCATATACGCCCTCGCCAAAGGGCGCTGATTCGTGGCGGTATAATTGGTCGCCAACCCAAATTTCGTAATGCTCATCGTTGTCCCTTATATAATAGCGATAATCATGCACTTAAACCACCTCTTTCAATATTATTATAACAGTTTTTAGAAAAAAATCAATTAGTTTTTAAAAACTATTGATTTTTCTTTTTAAAAGTGCTACAATACAAATACTGATAGTTTTAGAAAACGTATCAGTATCTTTAATTATCTACATAAGGAGGAGTCTTATATGACGCAAAAACCCTATCATGAGAATGAACTGCCGATGATTCTGTCGCCGAAGCTTGTGGCTGAAGTGCTCGGAATCTCTCTGCCGTTCAGCTATGATCTTTTCCGGTCAGATGGCTTTCCGGCGTTCAAAATCAACACCCGCTGGGTGGTACTGCGCGATGCGCTGTTTGAGTGGCTGGACAAACAGTCGCACCGCAACAAAAACGACTTTATAAGGAAGGTGTGAGCATGGAAAAAATGAACGTGATTTCCTTTAGTGAGGTGGAAGCGGAAGAAATATCGTGGCTGTTCTATCCGTATATCGCCTACGGAAAGCTCACGCTGCTCGGCGGTGAAGCAGGCTGCGGCAAGACGATGGTCGCGCTGGCGCTGGCTTCGGTTCTCTCAAATGGCGGCAAGCTGCCGCTGCAAACTGAGGAAACAGAGCCGATCAACATCCTCTATCAGACCGCAGAGGACGGGTTGGCTGACACGATCATCCCGCGGCTGCTGAGATTCGGTGCAGATATGGAAAGGATTTCCGCAATCTACACTGACAAGTACCTGACCTTTGCCAACCGAGAGCAAATCGAACAGGCGATTGTGCGGAAAAACATTCGCCTGATGATTTTCGACCCGTTCCAGGCATTCGTCGGCAAGGCAAATATGTCCAGTGCTAATGATATGCGCAGCACGGTTCGGGAGATTATCGAGGTGGCGCAAATGCATAAATGCGCGGTGATTATCACCTGCCACACAAGCAAGAGCGCTAACTACGCCAATCTGCTCCAACGAATTCTCGGCTCGGTGGATATCGGCGCTATCGCCCGATCGGCGTTGTATCTGACGAACCACCCGACGAAAAAAGACGTGAAGCTGCTCTGCCACATCAAGAGCAACCTCGCTCCGATCGGTCAGTCGATTGAGTTTCAAATCACAAACAAGGGCATTGACTGGCTGGGCTACAGCGAAATCGCCGAGAAGGATTTGCTCGGACACAGCGCAGACAGCGCCTTTCAGAACGCGATTGACTTCCTCAAAATGTTGCTCGCCAACAAGAATATGCCATCGACAAAGGTGTATGATATGGCGGCGAGCGCGGGAATCGGCTTTACTACCCTGAAAAAAGCGAAGCGGTATCTCGGTATCAAAGCCGCTAAAATCGGCAACGTTTGGTACTTCAAGCAATATCAACCGAAGGAGGTGATTACATGATTATGACAACAAGAAAATTGATGCGATTTATGCCCGAAGCAAAACAGCTCGATGGCAACATTTGGACGTGGATCGTGCCGGTGTGGGATGTCTTTTCGGAGTTTAAGATGATCAGATATCACTCTGTCAAAGAGAAAATCCTTGTTTATTCGTTCGGTTACTCTGTTGCAATGATTTACTCGGAATATCTGTCGGTCTTGAACGGCACACGTCCTCACAAGGAGGAACTGTTTGTTGTTCCCGATTTTGATGATGTGATCAAGGAAGATGATTATTATCGCCGGCACGTTTCGCCTGATGCAGAAACAGCCGACTTCACAGAGTATTTGATTACCAACGGCGAGGAATACGACGAAATCTTCGACCTCATTATTTCTATGTTGGGAGTTGACAAGGTGTTCGCCATGTTGAATAAAGCACGCAAAGGGTCTGCTGCCGGAGCGTTTGACGCTACCGCAGACAATTTATCAGTCTATGAATGGCTGAAATCGAGATTAATATAGTGGACAATTTGTCCACAGGAAAGGATTTGAAAGTATGGCAAAAAAGAAAAACGGCAACAACGAAGGCTCTATCCGTAAGCGCAAAAACGGACAGTGGGAGGGTCGCTATACCATTGGCTACGACTCCCGCGGCAAGCAAAAGCAGGTATCGGTGTACGGCAAGACGCGCGCTGAGGTTGCTAAGAAAATCAACGAGAAGGTTTCCGCAATCCAGAACGGCACCTACATTGTTCCGCGTGACATCACGCTGTCGGAATGGCTGAACATCTGGTTGACGAGCTACGCCTACATCAAGGTTCGTCCCAGCACCTATGCGAGCTATCAGGCGTATATCGACCGTCACGTTTCTCCTTTGATCGGCGGCTTGAAGCTGCAAAAGCTCACCACCAATCAGTTGCAGGTGTTTTTCAACGAAAAGCGCATGAATGGCAGGATTGACGGCAAGGGCGGTCTCAGCCCTAAAACCATCCGCAACATGTACAATATGCTGCACGAAGCCCTGCAGCAGGCAGTGATCAACAAAATCCTGTCGATCAACGTTTCGGAAGGCGTGGTGTTACCCTCGAAGGAGGAAAAAGAAATTATCGTTTTCAAGCCCGATGAACAGCGCGCAATCATTGAAGCTGCACGAAAGGACAGGCTGGGATTTGCTATCGAGCTGGACTTCTTCACCGGACTGCGGTTAGGCGAGCTGTGTGCGCTCAAATGGAGCGATATCGACCTTACGGCGAAGGAATTTCGCGTCAGACGTACTTTGCAGCGTGTGCAGAAAAAAACGTCTGACATCAAAGCTAAGGGCAAAAGAACGCAAATCGTCGAGGGCGCACCCAAAACCAAGAAGGGTAACCGCGTGATTCCGCTCACTGACACGATGCTGCAAAAGCTTCTTGTCCATAGGGCACGGCAGCTTTTTGAAAAGCGTCGTTTGGGGAAGGGCTACAGCGACAACGGCTACGTTTTTGCCAACGAGTTTGGCGGCGCGATCGAACCGAGCTATATGCGCGATGTGTATGACAGGATCCTCAAAAACGCAAACGCGCCGCATTACACCTTTCACACCATTCGTCATACTTTTGCAACGAGGGCGATCGAGAACGATATGCCCGTAAAGGTCGTCAGCGAGATTTTGGGACATTCGTCCGTTCAACTCACGATGGATCCTTTACTGTCATCCGTCGATTTCCGCGAAACGAAATGTTCTGGAGAAAATGGAGAATCTCTGATTATTGAAAATAATTTTACGCAGGAACAGCTGAGCGATTTCGCGATTTGAGGGTTTCAGGGATTCGCCCTGACGAGTGAATTTGTGCACACATGTAGTACACAAATTCTGTGCTCGCAACCCCCGCTTTCAGAGGGGGTAATCCAACAGCGAAAAAACGGGAGTTTTTGACTTCCGATAATAAAAACTGAAAATCCAAAAGGAAAGGATGTGAAAAAACAAAATGTCAAAACTTAAAGACCACAATCCGAAAAATCCGAAAACAGAAAATTTACATATTCGTATCAGTCCCGAGGATAAAAAGATTTTGGTGGAATACGCCGATCTGGAAGGAATCACACTTTCGCGGTTTATTATGAATCTGGTGAGAAGAAAAAGAATCATCGTTTGCAAAGATCACCGTGTTTGGAGCAGCATACTGTTTGACATCTACAGACGGGTTCAGAACACAACTGAGCTTGCAAAGAAAAACAAAAACGTAACGCCAGAGCAAATCTCGGAACTGACCGACACAATGAAACGGTTAGAAAAAGAGGTTGTCCGATATGTGAATTACATCAGACAACCTGATAAGAAAACTCCTGACTATGGAAAATATCTCAAATCACTCCGCGAGATACAAGAATCTCTGAATGAGCTAAATAAGCACCTGGACAAACGCGAACAGAGGCTTCGACAAATAGAACTTCACACTAAGGGCTGAGCGCTTGCCTTCTTGAACTGTTGACTTCTTGAATTCCAACAGAGAAAGAAAAGATATGATGAACTATACAACCTCGTAAAATTGAAAACAACTAACTTCACATAAATTTACCGAATAAGGGTACAGTAAGGGTATATGAAAAGAGTATAATTGTCAAAACTTACTCAACAACGCAAAAAAGACCGCCATAAACGCAATGTTTATGGCGGTTAACTTGGTTGCGGGAGAAGGATTTGAACCAACGACCTTCGGGTTATGAGCCCGACGAGCTATTCATTATATCATTTTCGGGCGGTATTGTCAAGCGATATTTCGAACTTTGCCCATTCTGCCCAAATTGGCGCTGAAAATAGCGGATTATTTATGCGCGGCGACGTTGCATTTTTGCGGAATTTCCTTTTATTTGCCCAAAAATGTTCTTTTTCGGATGAAAAAATCTTCAAAACATCTTTTCATTTTGGCGCTTTAATGTTACAATAAAAAATAAGATTCCCGAAAGAAGGGATAAATATGAAAACAATAAAGGGCAAGGCGTGGATGTTTGCCATCGCCCTGGCGCTGGTGGCGGTGTTTGGCTGGGTACTGTGGCAGAATATCAGGATAACCTCGCACATCGACGCGAACGAGAAACTCAACGTTATGATCGATGGAGTGTACTCTATCGACGGCGGTGAGTGGAAGCCCATAGACAACGAAAAGCCTATAGAGGAGCATTTTCACAAGGCTGTGTTCAAGGGCAAGTTCAGTGAAGAACTCGGTTTGTACAGCTCTATGGAGATCGTTTGCAAAAACGTATGGTACACTATCAAGGACGCGGACGGGAATTATATCGACGGATACCGGCACGAGCCCGGGGACGAGTATGATTACGGGGATATAGAATACATCGGGGATAAGCTGACAGACACCCCGGGATACACTATTTACAATACCAGCCTTGAGTATGATGACAGGTATAAAGACACCGGAGAAAAAATCCTTGAAGTGGAGTTTCCTTACGAATTTAAAACCGAGAGCTTTTCCGACTGCTTTTATGTGGTGCTGAGCTATTCGGACGGAATGTATCACAACTTTATCTTTGAGGCTTTACCGCCCATAATAATGTTTTTGATAGTGTGCTTCTTCGGCGTATTTTTCTTCCCGATAGCGAGCGGCATGCTGGGGCGGATAGATTTCAGGTATATCGCGTTCGGCGCGCTGTGCTTCTTCGCGGGCTTTTATATGGTCATGGGAAAGCTCAGCAACTACATCTACATGTGGATACCGGACCCGACTGTCTGCATGATGACCTATGTGCTGGCGTGCTACATGTTCTCGGTCTCGGTCATGCTTTATCTGAGGTCGCTTTTGCAGCTGAAGGCGACAAGGATAATCGCGTCCTCGGTCGCGACGGCGTTTTTTGTGCTGATGATCGTGAATATCGTTCTGCACATGACGAACACCGCCGACTTGATGGCTACGGTGATATCCTTGTACATAGCCGGCGCGGTCAGCACCTTGATCATGACGATCCTGCTTTGCATCGAGATCAAGGGCAAAAGGAAGTTCGAGCTGGTCGACTACCTCGTTTCTTGGGTGCCGCTCGTGTTCTTTGTGTCCATTGACATTCTTGATATGTTTGTCGATCTGTACGGAAAGAACCACCTGCGCATCGGTCTTGCGATCACTATCGTTTATCAGCTGGTGCGCTTCGGCATGGATTTCCGCAGGCAGTACAAGGAGGCTATCCGGTATCAGCAGGTGCAAAAGGAATTGTACGAGGCGAAGGTAAGCGTGATGGTCAGCCAGATACGGCCGCACTTCATGTACAACGCGCTGAGCTCTATCGCGATTCTCTGCAAGCTGAATCCCGACACCGCGTACACCGCTACGGTCACCTTCTCGGACTATCTGCGCGGCAACATGGATTCGCTGAAGCAGACCACGCCGGTGCCGTTCACCAAGGAGCTTGAGCACCTGAAAAAGTATTTATATATAGAAAAGCTGCGCTTTGACGACCAGCTCAACATCGAGTACGACATACAGGCGACAGATTTTGAGATACCGCTGCTATCCGTTCAGCCGCTTGCAGAAAACGCTGTAAAGCACGGCGTCGGTATGAAGGAGGACGGCGGCACGGTGAAGATATCCTCGCGCGAGACAGAGAACGCTTTTGAGGTGATAGTCGAGGACGACGGCGTGGGCTTTGACGTAAACGAAAAGAAGGACGACGGAAGGTCGCATGTCGGCATGGAAAACACCAAAAAGCGGCTTAAAGACATGTGCGGCGGCGAGGTGATAATCACGAGCGAGGTCGGCGTGGGAACGACGGCGAGGATCGTGATTCCGAAGAAGGAAAGTGATTAGCAGTCAGTGATTTTGGAGGAAGATGCTGCGCGTTGCCGCGGGGGCCCGTAGCCGGGCGGCAACCCTTTTGTCGCTTGCGCGACATTTCCCCTTGAAAGGGGAATCACCTTCGACTATTCGCTGCGCGAATTTTTGCTTCGCAAAACCGCTCAGGATGACATGCTATGAAAACCGTAATTAATATGCTGCAAATCGGAGCGAAGCGACCCTTCACTGTTAATTGTTAATTGTTGATTGTTAATTTGAAAGACCCGGAGGTTTTATTATGAGGATGTTATGCGTTGACGATGAGCCTTTGATGCTGAAAATGCTTGAAATGGCGATAAAGGAGGCTAAGCCCGACGCGGATATCACGGCGCACAAAAAGCAGGCAGACCTGCTTGAGGACGCGCGTAAGAACGGCTGCGACATCGCCTTTTTGGATATCCACATGCGCGGGATGAACGGCGTTGAGCTCGCCAAGGAGCTGAAGGCGGTCAACCCGAAGATGAACATTATTTTCGTCACGGGCTTTTCGGAGTACGCGGGCGAGGCCATGAAAATGCACGCGAGCGGCTACATCATGAAGCCGGTCACTAAGGAGAAGATTGAGCAGGAGCTTGCGGACCTGCGCTTCCCGATAGTGCCGAAAAGCAACGCTTTGCTGCGCGTGCAGTGCTTCGGAAACTTTGACGTATTTTTGCCGAGCGGCGAGCACCTGCGCTTTGAGCGCAGCCGTTCAAAGGAGATATTCGCGTATTTGGTGCACCGTCAGGGCAGCTCGTGCAGCACGAGAGAGATAGCGGCGGCGCTGTTTGAGGACGAGCCCTACGATAAAAAGCAGCAAAACTATGTGCAGCAGCTCATCCATTCGATGATAAAGAGCCTTAAGGCGGCGGGGGTCGAGGAGGCTGTCGTGCGCAGCTACAACGCTTTGGCGGTCAACACCGCCGTGCTCGACTGCGACTACTACCGCTTTAAAGAGCTTGACGCGGGCGCGGTGAACGCCTACCAGAACGAATACATGAGCCAGTACTACTGGGCTGATTTTCTGTATGATGAGGATTTTTATTGATTGCATTGTAATGCATGAAAGGGGATAGCGGTGGAAGATTTTTTAAAAGCGGTTGAAGATGTAAACGATTATTTAAACAGTATAGTGTGGGGCTTGCCGGTCATAATACTGATACTGGGCACTGGCTTGCTGCTGACTATACGCACGCGGTTTTTGCAGGTGCGCAAGTTCGGCGACTCGCTCAATTCAACTATCGTGCCGGCTGTAAAAAGCATAGGCAAAAAGAGGCAGAAGGACGAAAGAGTAAAATCGGTGTCGCAGTTCGAGGCGTTTTCGACGGCTATCTCGGGCACGGTCGGCACGGGAAATATCATCGGCGTCGTGTCGGCTATCCTTACGGGCGGCCCCGGCGCCGTGTTCTGGATGTGGATATCGGCGTTCTTCGGCATGGTGACAAATTACTCCGAGAATGTGCTGGGTCTTTACTTCCGCAAGAAGGACAAGAATGGCAACATCTCGGGCGGTTCGTTCTATTATATCGCTTACGGCTTAAAGTGGAAGTGGCTGGCGTATCTGGCGGCGATCTTCTGCCTGTTCGCTGCGATAGGAATGAGCGGCGTGCAGTCAAATAAAATTTCCGTTACTATCAACGAGGCGCTCGCCCGCACGGGGCTCACCGACGGCGACGGAGGCATAAGGCTTGTCATCGGTATCGTCGTGGCGATGGTCACGGCGGTGGTCATTATCGGCGGCATCCAGCGTATCGGCAAGGTCGCTTCGATGCTGGTGCCGTTCATGTCGCTGATTTTCATAGCGCTGTCTGTAACGGCTATCTGCGTGAACATCACGAACGTTCCCTCCACCTTCGCGCTGATATTTGAAAAGGCGTTCAACTTTAAGGCGGCGGGCGGCGGCATACTCGGCTTCACCTTTGCCGAGGTCATCAAGGTCGGCATGGCGCGCGGCGTTTTCTCAAACGAGGCGGGACTCGGCTCCTCGGTCATCGCTCACTCCGCTTCCGAAACGCGCGAGCCTGTAAAGCAGGGTCTTTGGGGCGTATTCGAGGTGTTCTTCGACACCTTTGTGATCTGCACGCTGACCGCGCTTATGTTCCTCACATCCTTTGATCCCACGAAGCTCAACAGCGGAATGGACGACAGCATTATGTCGATGAGCATGTTTTCCGACAACTTCGGCGGCTTCGGCACGGCGGTGTTCGCGTTGATATTGCCGCTGTTTGCGTTCACGACCGTTATAGCGTGGTCTTACTACGGCGAAAAGGCGGCGGAGTTCTGCTTTGGCTGGATGAAGGAAGAAAGGCGCAAGTATGTAGTGTTGGGCTTTAAGGTACTGTACATACTTCTTATCGCGGTCTCTACGCTTATCCACAGCAAGCTGATCTGGGAGATCGACGACACCTTCAACGGACTTATGGCGATACCTAACCTGATATGCGTGGTCGCCCTGAGCGGTCTGGTGGCTAAGATAACCAAGAATTACTACGACAGGAAAAAGGGCAAAAAGGTAGAGCCGATGCTCTCGGCGTACCCCGACCTGAACGAGGAGTTCAAGCAGGATATCATGAGCGGCGACGCTGAGATGCGCTGAGTTTGGCGTTATATCCGGCGTTCCGGTAACAAAATATAATACGATCATACCGAAAAAATCCCCGCTGCGTTTGCAGCGGGGATAATTGTTTTTGGAGATCGCTTATTCAGCGGGTTCGAGCTCGGAGAGCTGCTTGAGGTGAGCGTACTTCTGCTCGGCGTTCTTTTCTGCCTTTGTGAAGAGTTTTTCTGCTCTTTCGGGGAAGGAACGGGTAAGAGCGTTGTAGCGAACCTCGCCCATGATGAAGTCACGGTAGGAAGCAGTGGGAGCCTTGCTGTCGAGCTGGAAGGGATTCTTGCCCTCGTCAGCCAGACGGGGATCGTAACGGAAGAGGTTCCAGTAGCCTGCGTCAACAGCCTTCTTTTCCTCGAGCTGAGCGATGCCCATGCCGCCCTTGATACCGTGGTTGATACAGGGAGCGTAGCAGATGATCAGCGAAGGACCGTTGTAGCTTTCAGCCTCTACCATAGCCTTGAGCACCTGGTTGTTGTCGGCGCCCATAGCTACCTGTGCGGTGTAAACGTAGCCGTAGCTCATTGCGATAGCGGCAAGGTCTTTCTTCTTAACAGCCTTACCTGCGGCAGCGAACTGCGCAACAGCGCCGATAGGCGAAGCCTTGGAAGCCTGTCCGCCGGTGTTGGAGTAAACCTCGGTGTCGAATACGAGGATGTTTACGTTCTCGCCGGAAGCGATAACGTGGTCGAGACCGCCGAAGCCGATATCATAAGCCCAGCCGTCGCCGCCGAAGATCCACATGGACTTCTTAGCGAGCTCGTCCTTGTCGACGAGGGTCTTCTTGGCAAGCTCGCCGACCTTAGCGTCGTCCTGAACCTTCTCGAGCTCTGCGATAAGAGCGTCGGTGGCAGCGCGGGAAGCGGTGGAATCGGTGATGGTGTCAAGATAGTTCTGGCATGCGGTCTTGAGAGTCTCGTCGTCGGTGGCAGCCGCGATATCGGTCACATAGCCTGCGAGTCTTGCGCGGATAGCGTTCTGACCCAGAGCCATGCCGAGACCGAACTCTGCGTTGTCCTCGAACAGTGAGTTCTGCCAAGCGGGACCGAAGCCCTTCTTGTTGGTGGTGTAAGGAGTGGCAGGTGCGGAAGCGCCCCAGATGGAGGAGCAGCCTGTAGCGTTGGCGATGAACATTCTGTCGCCGAAGAGCTGAGTAACGAGCTTAGCGTAAGGAGTCTCGCCGCAGCCTGCGCATGCGCCGGAGAATTCGAGCAGGGGCTGCTTGAACTGGCTGCCCTTGACGGTGGTGAACTTGAACTTGTCGGCAACCTCGGGCTTCTCGTCGATGGTAAGACCGTAATCGAACACAGCCTGAGTAGCTCTCTGAGAATCGATAGGCTTCATAACGAGAGCCTTCTCGCCCTTCTTGCCCGGGCATACCTGAGCGCAGGCGCCGCAGCCGGTGCAGTCGAGGGTGGAAACGGTCATTGCGAATTGAAGCTCCTTAAGACCGATCATCGGGATGGTCTTGGTGCCTTCGGGAGCCGCAGCGGCTTCGTCGGCGGTAAGAGCTACGGGACGGATAACAGCGTGCGGACATACGATCGCGCAGCGGTTACACTGGATGCAGTTCTCGGACTGCCATTCGGGAACGTCTACGGCGATGCCGCGCTTCTCAAATGCTGAGGAGCCGTTGGGGCAGGTGCCGTCGATGTGATCGGAGAATGCGGATACGGGAAGCTTGTTGCCCTTGTAAGCGTTGACGGGCTTGAGGATGCCGTTTACGTACTCAACCAGAGCGCCCTGACCCTCTGCCTTTTCGCCGAGGACCTCGTCCTGAGCGTTGAGCCACTCAGCGGGGATCTCAACCTTCTTAACGTCTTCCATACCGCGGTCGATAGCGGCATAGTTCATGTCAACGATAGCCTGTCCCTTCTTCATGTAGGACTTCTTGGCTGCTTCCTTCATGTACTGCTTTGCTTCCTCAGCGGGAATGATGTCGGCGATCTTGAAGAACGCGGACTGCAGAACGGTGTTTACACGGCCGCCCAGACCGATCTCTTTACCGATCTTGATAGCGTCGATGGTGTAGAAGTTGATCTTTCTTTCGGCGAGGATCCTCTTCATCTGGCCGGGGAGACGCTTTGAAAGCTCGTCAACGTCCCAAGCGCAGTTGAGCAGGAAGGAAGCGCCCTCCTTGAGGTCCTCAACGATCTCGTACTTGTCAACGTATGAGGGGTTGTGGCAAGCCACGAAGTCAGCCTTGGAGATATAGTAGGTAGACTTGATGGGAGTTTTGCCGAAACGCAGGTGGGATACGGTAAGACCGCCGGACTTTTTGGAGTCGTAGGCGAAGTAGCCCTGCGCGTACATATCGGTGTGGTCGCCGATGATCTTGATGGAGTTCTTGTTGGCGCCGACGGTGCCGTCCGCTCCGAGACCCCAGAACTTGCAGCTGTGGGTGCCGGCGGGTGTGGTGTCGGGATTCTCAACAACGGGGAGAGAAAGGTTGGTAACGTCGTCGACGATGCCGATGGTGAACTTTCTCTTGGGAGCGTCGCTCTGCGCGTTTCTGTAAACCGCGATAACGTCGCCGGGTGTGGTGTCCTTGGAGCCGAGGCCGTATCTGCCGGCGTAAACCTTAACGCCCGCAAACTTGGAATCGTTGATGGCAGCCAGAACATCCAGATAGAGGGGCTCGCCGATGGAGCCGGGCTCTTTGGTTCTGTCAAGAACAGAAAGGCTCTTGACGGTGTCGGGAAGCTCGTTTACGAGGTATTCACCGACGAAGGGACGGTAAAGTCTTACCTTGAGCAGACCGACCTTTTCGCCTGCGGCGTTGAGGTAGTCGACAACTTCCTCTGCGCAGTCGCATACGGAACCCATAGCTACGATAACGTGCTCTGCGTCGGCAGCGCCGTAGTAGTTGAAGGGCTTGTAGTTTGTGCCGATCTTCTCGTTCACTTTGTTCATGTATTCCACTACAACAGCGGGAACTGCGTCATAGTAGGGGTTGCAGGCTTCTCTTGCCTGGAAGAAGATATCGTCGTTCTGAGCGGTACCGCGGGTAACGGGGTGCTCGGGGTTGAGCGAACGGCGACGGAACTCTTCAACAGCGTCCCAGTCGAGCATGTCGGCGAGGTCAGCGTAGTCCCACTCCTCGATCTTCTGAACCTCGTGAGAGGTGCGGAAGCCGTCGAAGAAATGCAGGAAGGGAACTCTGCCCTTGATAGCGGTGAGATGAGCTACAGCCGCGAGGTCCATACATTCCTGAGGATTGTTGGAGCACAGCATAGCGTAACCTGTCTGACGGCAGGCGTAAACGTCGGAATGGTCGCCGAAAATGGAAAGTGCGTGGCTGGTGAGAGCACGTGCGGAAACATGGATAACGCTGGGAAGCAGCTCGCCCGCCATTTTGTACATGTTGGGGATCATCAGGAGCAAGCCCTGAGAAGCTGTGTAGGTGGTGGTCAGAGCGCCCGCGGCGAGTGAGCCGTGAACAGCACCCGAAGCGCCGCCCTCAGACTGCATCTCGGTTACCTGAACTTCTCTTCCGAACAGGTTTTTAACGCCCTTAGCCGAGAATTGGTCGGTCAGGTCAGCCATTACGGAAGAAGGTGTGATGGGGTAGATAGCAGCAACGTCTGTAAATGCATAGGAAACATGAGCAACAGCGCTGTTACCGTCCATGGTTTTCATTTTTCTTGCCATTGGAAATCGTCCTCCTTTAATATAAACGGCAGCTTTTAGGTGCCGTCCGTGTATTCTGATACACAATATATCACACTAGATTGTACCACTTTATGCCCGTTTTGTAAAGTGGTTTTGTATATTTTATCGAAATAATGCAGGATTTCAGGATAAGCGGCGGCTTCTGTTGCTGCAACTATAGTAATTGATCCTGTCACCCTATTGCTAATAAAACAGAACTGTGTTATCATTTAGTTATATGAATATAAAGGAGGCTTTTTCATGAAAAAACATATTATCCTTTCTTTAGCTGCGCTGTTGTGCGCCGGCACTGTGCTTTCGGCTTGTAATTCAGGCAAGGAAAGCAAACCGGAGCCCGCGTCCGCTGTTGTGAGCGTTACCGAGCAGTCTTCCGCTGCGGAAACAACAGACCAGCCGGAAACAACAGACCAGCCGGAAACAACAGAGGATTTATATCCGCCTGTAAAGGTGGATTCGGTTCCGCCGACAACAATAGCAGAAGAATATACATTGGAAGAACTGCTGACCAAAAGCGTGCCTGAAATTCTTGAAATAATGGGCAATGATATTACGGTTGAACGAAATAGCTCAAGCGAACACTTTTACGGTGGTGTAGACGGCGCGATTATTTTTTACAACAACGCTAAATTACCCGGATTTATTTTCAGTCCAAATGACTCGTATTTTTATTCCAGTACAGTAGAGCTTGATGATGCAAAGGAAAGGATCCTTTCCGGCAAATCAGATAAGCTTTCATTCGTTGTTGCCAAAAACGGCGCCAAGGCAACCGACGAGCTATCATCGGATATGACATATAATGAAGTGTGTGGCGTTACGGGCATTTACTCCATTAATCCGCCTGCGGGCGTCGGTCAGATGTGCCAAAACATTACATCCTATTTCAGGAATGCAGACGACTCTTTTGTAAATTACGAAACAAGCAGGGAAGCCTTTATGCGTTCTGTCAACACCGGGCGTTTTGATGAAGAATTCGCAAAACAAGAGAACCCGAAAGTTGATTATATTATATGTTTCAAGCGGTGACCGGGCTGTAGCTGTATAATACGGAATGACGTAAACTCTGTTCAGCACAGACCGGCAGATTTTCAATATTTTTTTAAAAAACGGCAAACCTTTTTTTACCTTTTGAGTCCTTATTAATGAAAGGGCTTGAAAGAGAGGGAAAAAGATGAAAAACACACCTAATTATAAAATAGATAACAACAAGCTTGCAAGGCTTGTGGCTAAGGCGCAGCGTAACGATCAGAAGGCGGCTGAGGAAGTCGTAAACATGGTGAGCGGCTATATCTATTACTACAGCCTTTCGCTGCTCGGTGACGAGGACAAGGCGAGCGACGCGGTGCAGGATATCCTGCTCAACATGCTGAAAAAGCTTAGCGCCCTTGAAGACCCTAAGGCGTTTTTGGGCTGGCTGAAGGTGATGACCTCGAACTACTGCAAAACGAAGCTTTCGCGCGAAAAGGAAGCTTTGAGTATAGACGACGGCACATGGGAGCTTGAGGACAGCAGCGACCAGGTAAGTCCGCAGAAATCGGTTGAAACGAGCGAAGTGTGCGCCGTAGTGCGCGAGGCTGTGCGCGCGCTGCCTGTATCGCTGCGCGAGAGCGTTTTGATGTTTTACTTTCAGCAGATGAGCGTGCGGCAGATCGCCGAAACGCTGGAGGTGAACGAAAACACTGTTAAAAGCCGCCTGTTTTCCGCGCGGAAAAACATGAAGCAGTATTTGGAGAGATACGGCGGCGCGGCTCTGGCTTCCTGCGCTATCCCGCCGATGTCGCTTATTTCGTTCAGCCTTATACAGGGCGCAGAGCAGCAAAAAAACATTTTGCTGCCCTACACTACGCCCGCGGGCGCGGTCAAGGTGGCGGCAGTCAATTCCGCCGCAGCCGCCGGAGGCGTGGCGGTGAGAATAGCCGCGATCGGCGCAGCGTGCCTGCTTGCCGCGGGCGGAGTAGGAGCAGCGGCGGCTTCGGGCGCTTTTAAGCCTGAGCCGTCAGACCGGCAAGCCTCCGCCGCGTACGGCAGATCAACAAACGTCGACGACGCGTTTACGGGCAGCACAGAGCCCGACACGACTGTACGGTTTGCAGAGCGTTCCGGCTCGATCGGAACAGAAAGCACTCAGCCTGCAACGGCTGTTCAAAGCACTGCCGCGCCGAAAAACAACACGCCCGCCAACGCGCAGACCGTGACGACTGCAACCGCGCCGACCGAAGCGCGCAGCAATACCGTGGCTCCTGCGACGCAAGCGACCGCGCCGACCGCCGCGCCGGCGACCGAGGCAAAAGCCGAGGATACGAATGCCCCAAAGTGGAAGCAGCGCAGCGACGGCAAGATATATTTTTACGCCGACCCGAAATATTGGGACGAGCTTTCAACGGTTTATGTCTATCTTTATGAGCACAACGGCGGGGCACTGATCGATTGGGGCAAGAAAAAAGCCGCAATGACCGACGAGGGCGGCGGCATTTGGTCTTATGCTCCGGCGCAGAACGGGATACAGCTTTCGTCCGGCAAGCAGTACGGAGCCATCTTTTCCGCCGATTGGAAGGAACAGACGGCAGACCTGATTTTGGGAACGCCGTGTTTGGGCGACCTCGCCTATATGTGCGGCGAATATACCAAGGCGCCTGCCGAAGGCAACAAAAGCCCCGACGACATACGCTGGGTCAACCAAAGCGCAGGCGCATACGCGCGACCTAAAACCGTAAGCAGCTCAGGCATGGTCGAGGGCGACGCGTTCTGGCAGGGCGAATCCGCCGAAAGCCTGCTCAAAGGGTTTATCACCGGCGCTCAATTCAACACTGCCGCGCGGATGACCGGCAGGACGAAGCGGCAGTGCGCCTACGATACGGGCGCTCAGCTCGGATTGAGCAGCGCACAGGTCGACGCTGTCGCGAAATCGGCAGGCGTTGATTTGGGATGATCAATACATGCTTTTGTCAATTAATAGTTTTATTCAAGGATTTGTTATATAACCTCTTCTAAAAAATCAAACCGGCTCCGGACCTAAAAAGGTTTGGAGCCGGCTTGCTTGTGGCTTATGTCAACTGTCAAATTCTATTTATTGATCATGAATGAAAGGTAAGAAAAAATATTTAATAAAAATCTCCCTATTTCAGAAAAAGTATGCTATACTATTCTATAGAGCAGTAATTGGAGATGATAGCATGACGAATTACGAAAAAGCAGTTGCCATCTGGCAGCGGCGCGATATCACAAACGACGCGGAGCTTGCGGAAGCGCTGAACGGTCACAGCGTTGCGTTTGCATATCATTCCGGTAAAATCGAAAATGAACGAATCACCTATCACGACACCAGAGAAATCTTTGAGCACGACGGCGTAACTTCTTACACCGGAGATTTGCGAACCTTGTTCGAAATCAGAAACGCAAAAGAAGCGAACGAGCTTTTCTTGGTTTCGTTCAATGAGCGGCGACCTATAGATGATGACCTCGTAAAAGAATTCCAATATATGCTCACACAAAATACGTATGACACACGGCGTTATCAATTGGGGGAACGCCCCGGCGAATACAAGCTTCACGACTATGTGACCGGTAAAGAAGAGATCGGCGCGGCTCCTGAAGACGTCGCTGAAGAAATTGCCGAGTTGCTCGCCGAGCTGCAAGATATTTCCAATGACAAAGCGCTGATTGCCGCGGCGTATTTCCACGCGAAATTTGAAAACATCCACCCCTTCGCCGATGGTAATGGGCGCACCGGGCGACTGCTGATGAACTATCTGCTGGTTCTGCACAACCATCCGCCGATCGTCATTCATGAAGAAGATCGCCGCGCATACTTTGAAGCATTAGAGTCTTGGGACAGTGTGCAAGACCTTGAACCCTTGATCGCTTTTTTGAAAGAGCAAACCGCAAAAACTTGGCAAAAGCAAATCGAACGCGCCTGCAAATAATTGAATTACTACAGTATTGTTGAAGCCCACGAGTGAAAAATCTCTCGTGGGCTTTGTTGTAAAATGCTGATACAATTTTAAGGCAACGTTTCTGCGTTGCATTGGGGGCCCGTAGCCGGGCGGCACCCCTTTTGTCGCTTCGCGACATTTCCCCTTGAAAGGGGAATCACCTTCGACTATTTCGCTGCGCGAAATTGCCTCCGGCACCGCTCAGGATGACAGCTATCTTTCAATTTTATCGTCTTCCGTTTTTGCCGCTTCCTCGGCTTCGAGCTTCTTTTTGAGCTCTTCTCTGGCGACCGAGAGCATAAGCTTTATGCGGTTTTCCTGATTTACCTTCGGCGCGCCGGGGTCGTAGTCGATGGTCACGATGTTGGCGTTGGGCTTGACCTCTTTGATCTTGCGGATGGCGCCCTTGCCGTTGATGTGGTTGGGCAGGCAGCCGAACGGCTGGGTGCACACGATGTTTTCGTAGCCCGTTTCGGCGAGCTCGATCATCTCGGCGGTCAGCAGCCAGCCCTCGCCCATTTTGCTGCCGTAGCCGATAACGCCCTTTACAAGCTCTTTGGTATGGGCGTATTTGTGCGGCGGCACGAAGTTGAAGCGTTCCGCCGACTCGATCATCAGCGTTTCGAGGCTGGTTATGTAGTTGAGCAAACGCTTGCAGAACTCGTATTTTATGCGGTTGCCGCCGAACATTTTGTAGTCCTCGATGCGGTTGTCGACCTTGAAGGAGGCGAAGCCCATAAGACCGGGCAGGTAGACCTCGCAGTCCTGTTCGGCGAGGAAATCCTCCAAGCCGTTGTTAGCCATTTTTGAATATTTTACGTAGATCTCGCCGACGATGCCGACCTTTACCTTGGGTACGCGGTTGAGCTCGATCTTGGAGAAGTCCTTTGTCAGCTTGTGAAGGTTTTCGTCGACCTCCTCAAGCGAATAGCCCTTGCCGTCGATGAGCATTTTTGAGATCTTTTCGCTCCAACGCTCGACAAGCGCCATTGTTTCGCCCTTGTTTACTTCATAAGGCTTGGTCTGGTTGGAGAGCAGCATGAGCTGGTCGCCGTAAACAAGACCGCCCGCGAAGCGTCTGATAAGCGGTATGGTGAGCGAAAAGCCGCTGTTTTTCTCCATTCCGAAGCTGAGCGAGATAACGGGCACGAACGGGAAGCCCGCCTTTTTGAGCGCTTTTCTGAGCAGGTAGATGTAGTTTGAGGCGCGGCAGCCGCCGCCCGTTTGGGTTATCATCAGCGCGGTTTTGTGCACGTCGTATTTACCGCTTTGCAGCGCGTTGATGAACTGTCCGATAACAAGCAGCGCGGGGTAGCAGGTGTCGTTGTGGACGTACTTTAAGCCCGTCTGCGCTATTTCGGGGCCCGTGGTTTCGAGCAGCTCGCAATTGTAGCCGAAACTGCGGAACACGCTGGCGAGTATCCTGAAATGGATAGGCGCCATGTTGGGCATGAGGATTTTGTAGCCCTCGCGCTTCATCTGCTTGGTGAACATCAGGCGCCCTGTTTTTTTGTCATACTTTAATTCAGCCATAATATATCCTTTAGTGGTCGGTGATTAGTGGTCAGTGGCTAGTGGTCAGTGGTCAGTGGTTAGTGAGTTAAACACATAATCCATAATCAGCGGTTCGGTCAAGACCGAACCCTACAGAACGCTGGTTATTCGCAGCAACTTTTCCTTAAAGCCATTCACTAAACTCTCAACTCTCAACTTTCAACTCTCAACTGAAAACGGACGAACGTCAGTTTTCTTCTATTGCCGCAAGCAGGCTTCTTATCCTTATCTTGACGGCGCCGAGGTTGGTTATTTCGTCTATCTTTATCTGGGTGTATATCTTGTTGCGGCTTTCCAGTATCTCTCTTACCTCGTCGGTGGTTATGGCGTCTACGCCGCAGCCGAAGGAAACGAGCTGCACAAGCTCCATGTCCTTGCGGGTGGTAACATATTTTGCGGCGGCGTAAAGGCGCGAGTGATACGTCCACTGGTTGAGCACGTGGGTGCGGAAGGCGCTGACCCTGGGTGACACGACGTCTTCGCTGACGATAGCGACGTCAAAGCCCGCTATGAGCTTGTCGATGCCGTGGTTGATCTCGGGGTCGATGTGGTACGGTCTGCCGGCCAGCACGAAGATGCGCTTGCCTTCTTTTTCGGCGCGGGCGATGATCTCGTCGCCCTTGCGGCGAACCTTTTCCATGTAGGCGTCGTATTCCTCATACGCTTTCTTCGCGGCGACCCTCACCTCGTTGAGCGTGAGGTTGGGGAAGTAGAACGACAGCCTTTCGTATGCCTTTTTGGGGAAGTCCTTGGGGCGGTGTATGCCGAGGTATTCCTTGATGAAGTTCACCTTGCGGACGTCCTTCATATTGTTCTTGATGACCTCGGGGTAATACGCCACGACGGGGCAGTTGTAGTGGTTGTCGCCCAAATGCTCGTCGAGGTTATATGAAAGACAGGGATAGAAGATGTTTTCCATTCCCTCGTCTATCAGCGTCTGCACATGGCCGTGCATGAGCTTTGCGGGGAAGCAGACCGTATCGCTGGGGATGGTCTGCTGACCGCGCTGATAAAGCTTTCTGGTCGAGGCGGGGGAGTGGTGCACCTCGAATTTCAGCTCGGTGAAGAAGCGGTACCAGAAGGGGTACAGCTCGTACATATTGAGTCCCATCGGGATGCCCAGCTTGCCGCGGATACCCTCGACAGGCTCGTAGCTGTTTATGAGCTTCAGCTTGTATTCGTACATGTTAAGGTCGGACGAAGGCGCCTTTTTGGTGATGGGGCGCTCGCAGCGGTTGCCCGCGATGAAGCGTCTGCCTCCGCCGAAGGAGTTTATGGTCAGGCGGCAGTTGTTGTTGCATAGTCCGCAGTTGGTAACTTTGATCTCGTGCACGAAGTTTTGGAGCTCCTTTGAGCCGGAGATCGTGCTTTTGCCCTGACCCTTTGACTTTCTCATGGCGTACAGCGCGGCGCCGTATGCGCCCATGAGTCCCGCGATGTTGGGGCGCACTACCTGAGTGCCCATTTCCATTTCGAACGCGCGGAGCACCGCGTCGTTGAGGAAGGTGCCGCCCTGGACTACTACGCGCTTGCCCAGCTCGTCGGGGCTGGAGGCGCGGATGACCTTGTACAGCGCGTTCTTTACGACGCTGAGCGACAGACCCGCCGAGATGTCCTCGATGGTCGCGCCGTCCTTTTGTGCCTGCTTAACGCTGGAATTCATAAATACAGTGCAGCGTGAGCCCAAATCGACGGGGCGCTTGGCGAAGATGCCGAGCTGCGCGAACTCGCCTATTTCATAGCCGAGGGCGTTGGCGAAGGTCTGCAAAAAGCTTCCGCAGCCCGAAGAGCACGCCTCGTTAAGGAAGATGTTGTCGATAGCGCCGTTGTGGATCTTGAAGCACTTGATGTCCTGTCCGCCGATGTCGATGATGAACTCGACGTCGGGCATGAAGAACTTGGCGGCGGTGAAGTGCGCTATGGTTTCGACGATGCCGTAGTCAACGTCGAACGCGTTTTTGATTATGTCCTCGCCGTAGCCCGTGACAGCCGATGAAACGATGTTCAGGTCGGGGTTTTCGGCGTAAATATCCTCTAAAAAGCCCTTGATTATCTCAACGGGATTGCCCTTTGAGGGCAGGTATTTTGAATAGAGCAGCTCGCCCTTTTCGTTGAGCACCACGCCCTTTACGGTGGTGGAGCCTGCGTCCATGCCTATGTAAGCCTTGCCGGTGTAGCCCTTGAGCTCCTTTTGCTTAACGTCGGCTTTGGCGTGGCGCGCCTTGAACGCCTCGTACTCAGCCTCGCTTGTGAACAGAGGCTTGTTGAAGGCAAAGTTGCCGGTTGCGCTGTAATTCTTTACATTTTTGATCACTTCGTCGAAGTTTATGGGCTGCTCGGCGCAAAGCGCGGCGCCCGCGGCGACGTAGTAAAGCGAATTTTCGGGGCAGATGCCCTTTGTTTTGAGCGTGCGGTCAAAGCAGTTGCGAAGCTCGCTCATAAAGGTGAGCGGGCCGCCGAGGTAGACGATCTGTCCCTCGATCTCTCTGCCCTGCGCCAGACCCGCGACGGTTTGGCTGACTACCGCGTTGAATATGCTTTCGGCGATATCGCTTTTGCGCGCGCCCTGATTGAGCAGCGGCTGGATGTCGGTCTTGGCGAAAACGCCGCAGCGCGAAGCGATGGTGTAGGTTTTTTCATATTGCTTGGCGAGGTCGTCAAGCTCCTCGAGAGGAACGTTGAGCAGCGTCGCCATCTGGTCGATAAAGGCGCCCGTACCGCCGGCGCAGGTGCCGTTCATGCGCACCTCTAAGCCGCCCGACAGGAAGAGGATCTTGGCGTCCTCGCCGCCCAGCTCGATAACGACGTCGGTGCCGGGAATGAAGGTGTTTGCCGCCACGCGGGTAGCGTAGACCTCCTGCACGAAGTCGATGCCGCAGTCCTGCGCGACGCCCATGCCCGCCGAGCCCGAAAGCGCAACGGGGGCGTTTTCGACGCCCTTTATCTCTTTGCGGACGCGGTCGAGTATTTCGGCGATCTTTTCGGTGATCTGGGAAAGGTGCCGCTCGTATGTGCTGTAAATCAGCTTGTTGTCTTCGTCGAGCACGACGCACTTTATCGTGGTCGAGCCGATGTCAAGTCCTAATCTCAAAACGCGCCTCCAAAATGATTTCCTTATCTATATCTGTTCAAGTGGCTAGTGAGTTATAAGTAATAAGTTATAAGTAATAAGTAATAAGATATTTAATCCTGCTTCTAATACCTAATACCCAGTACCTAATACCTAGTACCTAGTATCTAATACCTAATCCTCAAGCTGTGTTACGGCTGTAAAAATGTCGTGCCGCATACTCAGCAGCGGGCTGGAATAATCGCAGTCGAGTAGCACCAGCACCAAGCCTTTTGATCGGTTGACGCTGAGCGTTGAGCAGTAAGGCGGCAGGTTGCCGTCGTGGTAGACAAAGCCGTCGCCCATGTCGGGGGTGATTCCGTAGCCGTAGCCGCCGAGGTAGTCGGTGGTCATAAGGGTTATGATGTTGTCGGACAACAGCTTGTTGACGATGAATTCCTCGCCCCATTTTTCAAGGTCGGCGGCGGTGGATATCATATCTGCGCAGCCGTAGCACAAGCCCTTGTATTTGTACCAGTCCCCGATGTCGTCGCCCGTGACCTCTCCGCTCCATGTGTCTCCAAAGCCGGTTGAGTTCATTCCCAGCGGCTTAATCATGCGCTCGGTTATAAAGCTCTCGTAGGGCGTGCCGGACACCTGAGTGACGATCTCGGCGAGCAGCAGATAGTTGGTGTTGCAGTAATAGTTTTCGCTGCCCGGGGTGAAAAGCAGATCCTGCGCGAATATCAGGCTTTTGATTATTTCGCGGTTCTGCTCGGATGTATTTTCTGTCGATATGCCGTAAGCGCTTTCGGCGTATTCCGCGCCTGCGTCGGCAAGCGTTATGTAATCGGGTATGCCGGAGCACATGTTCATAAGCTGGCTTATGGTGATCTCGCTGCCGTGGGCGTATTCGGGGAAGTATTTGTCGATGGTCGAGTTGATATCGAGCTTGCCTTCCTCATAAAGCATCAGCACAGCCGCCGAGGTGAATTGCTTCGAAACGGAAGCCACGCGGTAGGGGCTGTTTATATCGCCGCTGCTGTAAACTGCGCTTCCGTTCTTTGTCACGTAAGCGACGCCCTTGAAGCCGTAGGATGAAACGCTGTCGTCCATAAGCGCCTTTATCTGCGGATCGTCCGCGTTTGGCGCTTGGGTCGCAGGGGCGGAGCTTTTGGTCTGAGCCGTGCTGTCGGCGACGGTCGCCGAGGTATCATGCCGGCTGCTCTCGCTGCCGCCGCAGCCCGCAAGAAGGCTGACTGTCAGCGCAAAAGCGGCAAAAACCGCAAACGGCTTTTTAAAGTTTTTCAAAGCAGTCACCTCCGCAACAGCGTTTTATGCGTTTGGGTATACCTTTCCAAAATGCACAATCAATTTATTATAATCTTTTTGATTTGGTTTGTCAATTCTTTTTAATTCGAATTTAGAAATATACCGTTTTTCTGGGTATTTTACATTTTTTCAGCGCGGATAGCCTTAGATTTAATTGATTATTATAGTATATTACAGAAAAACAGCACACGGAAGCCCATGTGCTGTTTTGGATTATGCTAAGTTTTTGTTAAAACTCCGAGAAATACCACTTGCCGTCTTTCTTTTGGAACTTTGCCGGTTGGTAGGCGACTTGTTTGCCTACTATCGGGACGTCGGCTGTAAGGACAACCGTTCCTGTAGCGGTATCGCCGTTTTCTTTCAGATCGGTCAGCTCACATTCTATTTGCATTGTTTTTCCGTCGTTGAACATAGAGATAAACTTGTTTGCGGTAATAATTGATCCTGACTGTAATTTGCGCATAGCTGCCTGTTCGCTGATGAAGCACTCTTTTATAGCATCGATGTCGTTGTTGTTGAACGCCGTTTCAAAATCCTCTACCACATTTGCGGGAGTGCTGCTTTCTTTACTTCCGGGGTTGATGATGTTTGAAATGAAGTTCGGCTTGCCTGTGATGGCGGGGAGCGCAAAGCCCGTGAACGCGACGCCGCCTCCTATAACGCCTACGGCGGCTGCTATGATAATGATGATGGTCTTGACGGAAATGCCCTTCTTTACCGCCTTTGCCGTGCCCTTGGCGACTGCTTTTCCCACATCGGCGGCTGTTGTTCCCGTAGGTGCCGCGGGCTGCTGCGGAGCGTAGGTCTGAGCCGGGGTGTTGTAGCCTGTTGCCGGCTGCTGAGGAACGCCTGCCGAGGCTCCGTTGTTGAACGCTGTAGAGGGCTGTGTGCTCTGCCATGATGAGGCGCTTCTTCCTGCCTGCCACATGGTATTTGCGGCGGTCGACGCGTTTGCGGCAGCCGAGCCGATAGCGGCAGACATGGGAGGCGTAGTGACCTCTTTTGAAAGGTTACGCAGCAGCCAGATAAGGAACGGAATGATGGCAACAGCGGAAACGCGCAGCTTGTAGCCCTTCTTTTCCATATCCTCCGCCTGAGCGCGCATCTTTTTCTTGCCGTAGCTCATGCGGCTTTTTACGGTGTTTTCGCTTATGTCAAGCGCTTCGGCTATCTCTTTGATAGACATCTCCTGAACGTAGTACATCAGCAGAACCATCTTTTGATCGGCGGGCAGGTTGTCGAGCATTTCGGCAACAAGGCGCTTTGTGTCGCTGTAGTCGGCGCGTTCCTCGGGCTGAAAGGCGGTGCTTTCGTCCTCAAATTCAAGCTCGAAGGAATCCTCGCCGTTGTCGTACTCCATGTCGGAAAACATGATGACGTTCTTTTTGCTGCGCAGAAAATCTCTGCACTTGTTGGCGGTTATTTTGTTGAACCACGGGATGAAGCCCGAGGGATCGGTGAGCTGATCCAAGCTGTTGAATGCCTTGATGTAAGCGTCCTGCAAAACGTCAAAGGCGTCGTCCTCGTTGCCTGTCATCTTGAAGGCTACGGCGTAGGCAGGCTTGTAGCTGAGATTGTACAGCGCGGTTATAGCCTGCTGGTTGCCGTTTTTTGCGTATAATACCAATTCTGTAGTGTCCATATCTATCCCTTCTTTGGCGGTTTAAGCTGCTCCAGAATGATTTGAAGCAGCATTTCTGCCCGTACTTCGTCGGGCGTTATGTCGGCGCATATATCGCGCAGAACTGTTCTGAGAAAACTGTCGTTCATGCTCTCACCCCTTTCATTTATATAACGAATGAAGCGAGAAAAAGGTTTTATAAAATAATACCATAGTATTTATAAGTATGCAATACTTTTTTATCAGACGTCAAGCGGCACACGGAATACGCGTGCCGCTTGGCTTTGGGAATTATGAAAAAGACTACCGGAGATCTTTGATGCTGTCTGCCCATGAATTGATCGCGTCCATTGCTTTTTCTTCATCGGATTTTTCTCCGCAGCCCGCGAAAAGGGCGGCTGTGGCGGCGACGGTAGCGATTGCAAGAATGATAGTTATGACTCTTTTGATTGATTTTTTCATAATAAATTCTCCTTTTGTGTTTTGATTTTTAAGAAAAAATGTTCGATAAAATTGAGCATTGTCCGTTTTATGGGACAGTGATTTGCGTATAATTTAAGTATAGGGCGGCGAAAGGCGCTTGCCCCGAAAGGGAGGTTTTGAAAATGTTAAACTTATTGGTCAACTTTTGTATTATCACTTTTATCTGCTTCGCGGTAAGCGACCCAGCAAAGGCGATACTCTTTCCCAAGAAGCGCGGCGGCGCGAAGCGAACGCGGACGGTTCGGCGCTCATATGTCGAGCGGCGTGTTCAGCCGGCAAGGCGCGGGCAGAACGCTGAAATCATTTCATTGGAAGCTTCAAGGGCGGCGCGCGGCGATATGCGCGCCGCTTGATTCGTTATTAACCGATCTTTGTGCCTTGTGAAAAATCGATCGCTTGGGTAGCGTAGCCGTGCTCTATATCGCTTTTTGAACCGATAAATAATAAATCTGTATTAAAGAAATCCATTTTGCCGTCTAAGATGAAGGGGCGCTCCATTTCAACGTAAACAACGCAATCTTGGTTATAATGGTTTACCGAATAGACAAAATACACCTGAGCGTTAGCGATGTCTCCGGGGAAATAATATACGCCGTCCAGCTTCGGGGTTTTATAACTGTCGGACATGTAGTCATTCTTGAATACATCCGAAGCCGTTGCTTTAAGCTCGTCCATATGCTGCTTACATTCATCCTGCGTCAGCGCGGCAGGAACGTCTATCTCGATATTTTCACGGCTTTTTTCCGTGAATTTAAAGTCAACTTCGCTGTTATCTTCCGAAATCGGATCGCCGGCTCCAATCGAAACTATCATTTTGTTGCCCTTGATCTCAGTTGCAGCCCTTGTGTCCCTTGTCATTACAAACCACGCAAGCTTTTCGCCGCTTTTTTTGATATCCCATATGGTATTAGGATAATAGTTATATTCATCCTTTTTTTCACGAAGTTCAACAGTATATCCGTCGACGTCAATGGCGTCGTTTAAATGGACATAGAAACCATTATGGTTTTTGTCTGCGTTGTATTTCACGGTGTAGAGCTTGTCTGAAATGATTTTATCCATCAGATTCAGCTCAACCGTTTCCTTTTGGGTTTCTTCTTTTGGCGATAACGCATTCAAGTCGTTCATCGCTTCCGACGCGAAATCGTTCAGAGCGTCCTTGGCTTTTTCTTCTGGTGACTTCTCGCCGCAGCCCGCGAACAGGAAAGCGGAGGAAGCGATGGCGGTCACTGCCAAAATACCTGTGATGATCCTTTTTGCTGTTGCCTTTTTCATGGTAATTCTCCTTTATAAAAAGTATTTTTTCTTCGCCGATTTTGTTCGGTCACTTATATAACGGTTGGTTTTTTTAAAAAGTTTTAAGTTTTTGAAAAAATTTTGATTTTTTTAGTTCGCCAAGCGGCACACGGAATACGCGCGCCGCCTGATTTTTATTAACCGATCTTTGTGCCTTTTGACATAGTTTCTTCTTGGAAACCTAATTGGGTAGGGTTGGTTGTACAGAAATTCACTTTGCCGTCGAGGATGAAGGGGTGCGACATTATACCGCGAAATTTACCGCTGCCGAAATAAATGACATCTTTGTCTATATTGAGCGAAAAATCAAAAACCAAAGCCGTTCTCTCGGCATTATCGTCGGAATCGGTAAAGAGGTACTCATCATAGTTACCGTAGAAATAATATACACCATCCAGCTTCGGGTGTGCGCGATCTTTGCCATTATCATCGATGGCGGTGAGCTTATCCTTGAACTCATCCCAAGCCGCTGCTTTAAGCTCATCCATATGCTGCTTACATTCATCCTGCGTCAGCGCGGCAGGAACGTCTACTTCGATATCATCACGTTCGGTTTCCGTAAACTTAAACTCAACTTCGCTGTTTTCTTCCGAGGTCGGAGTGGCGGCACTAATCGAGACTGCAATTTTGTTGTTATCGATTTTACTTGTAGCCCATGTGTCCCTGCGCATTCTAAACCACGCAAGCTTTTCACCGTCTTTTTTGATATCCCAATCTTGATAAGATTCAGGGTCATATTCATCTTTTTTATCGCGAAGCTCGACAGTATATCCGTCGATATCGATGGCGTCGTTTAATCGGATATAAAAACCTTCATTGCCTGATTCTTCGCGGATAAACTTCACGGTATAGAGCTTGTCCGAAACGATTTTATCAAGCAGGTTCAGCTCAACCGTTTCCTTTTCCTCTTCCTCAGAGGATTCGTCAGCCGCGTTTTTGTATTTGTTGTACATGTCGCTGATCGCGTCCTTGGCTTTTTCTTCGGGTGACTTCTCGCCGCAGCCTGCGAACAAAGCGGCAGTAGAACCGACGGTTGCAACCGCCAAAATTGTTGTGATGATTCTTTTTACTGTTGTCTTTTTCATAATGATTCTCCTTTAAAAAGTAATTTTTTCTTTGCCGATTTTGTTCGGTCACTTATATAACGAAACAGGGTTTGAAAAAGTTTTAGGTTTTTTAAAAAATTTTTTATTTTTTTAAATTTTTTTATTTTGTAGCGTGACCGCTTTATTATGCGAGTCTATAGTATCATATAATAGCAAAATAATCAATAAAAACCCGGCGAAAACACCGGGTTTTTGAAGAATCGTATTATAATAAACCATGAGCCATGAACGCTATACCGCCAGCACGTTCGGCAGGACGAGCAGCGCGACGGCGAAATAGATGAGCAGCGACAGCGAGTCGCAGACCGTGGAGATAAGCGGATTCGCCATTACCGCGGGGTCGAAGCCGATCTTTTTGGCGAGCAGAGGCAGGCTGGAGCCGACGATCTTTGCCATTACGATGGTGCCAAATATGGTCAGCGACACAACCAAGGCTATGAGCACGGGCTCGCCCTTGCCGTCGTAGTTGCGCAGGTCGAAGAACATCAGCTTGAAGAAGTTGGCGGCGGCGAGCGTGAGTCCGCAGAGGATAGCCACGCGAAGCTCCTTCCACAGCACCTTGAACATGCTTTTGAATTCGATCTCGCCGAGCGACAGCGCGCGGATGACGGAAACGGAAGCCTGTGAGCCCGCGTTACCGCCGGAGCCGGTTATCATGGGAATAAAGGTAGAAAGAATGAGCACCTGAGCCAGCACGCCCTCAAACGATTTGATGATGGTGCTGGTGAAGGTCGCCGAGAGCATGAGGATGAGCAGCCACGGCACGCGCTTGCGGTAGATGCCGAAAACGCCGGTCTTCATGTAGGGCTTGTCGGAGGGCAAAACCGCAGCCATCTTTTCGATATCCTCGGTAGCCTCCTCCTGGATTACGTCGATAGCGTCGTCGATGGTGACGATGCCGACGATGCGCTGTTCCTTGTCGACAACGGGCAGGGCTAGGAAGTCGTAGTTAGAGAACATTTGCGCGACCTTTTCCTGGTCGTCAAGGGTGTGTACGGAGATGACGTTTTCCTCCATAAGATCCCTGACGTAGTCGTCGTCGTTTGCGAGAAGCAGATCCTTAACGGTGGTTATGCCGATAAGCTTGTTGTTTTCGTCGTTGACATAGCAGGTGTAGATGGTCTCTTTGTCAACGCCGGTGCGCCTGATGCGCTTTATCGCCATTTCGGCGGTCATGTCGGGGCGCAGCAAAATGAACTCGGTCGTCATGATCGAGCCCGCGCTGTCCTCGGGGTATTTTAACAGTTCGTTTATCTCCTTGCGCATGTCCTTGTCGGCGGTGCGCAGGATACGCTTTACGACGTTGGCTGGCATTTCCTCGATGAGGTCGACCGCGTCGTCTACAAACAGTTCGTCCACGACTTCCTTGAGCTCGCTGTCCGAAAAGCCGTGAATAAGAAATTCCTGTGTTTCCTCGTCCATTTCGACAAAGGTCTCCGCCGCGAGCTCTTTGGGCAGGATCCTGAACAAAATGGGCATTTTTTCGTCTTGCAATTCCTCAAACACCGCCGCTATGTCGTAGGGCATCATGGTGGTGAGGACGTCCCGAAGAGTTGAATACTTTTTTTCTTCGAGCAGTTTTTTTATGGTTTCCGTCAAAGTGACGTTTACCTGAACCATCATCTCTCCTCCTTTTGATCTCGGAAAGACGCGTTCGCCTTATGGTACGTATAAAAACCCTCTCACAAGGCTTTTATCCAAACCATAAACAGGGTCGGCTCGGATGAACGCAATCATGCCGTTCATCCCCGCGTCGCCCGGGAACAGCGCCTGAACTTCCGCTTGCGTCCATTAAAGTTTCACCCCGCATTTTTCATTAGTAGTATAGCCGCCGTGCGGCACATTATTATTCTATTCCAAATCAAGCCGCTTGTCAAGACAGATCGCGCAAGCCGGCAAAAAAGCGGGCGTTCGGCAAGCTTTTAAGCATTCGTGTGAAAAGCCTTGATTTTTTTGGATTTTAATAGTATAATTGCATTTAGTACGAAATGACGGAGGTTACTATGAACGGTTTGGTCAAGAAATATCTTCCATACGCTATTGTTATATTTGCGGTGTTTATTCTGGTCCCGCTGCTGTTTTTGCCCGGGACCCCCATGGAAAAGTTCTCTCCCGTGGCATTCTATTTTATTCTTCTGACGACGGCGGTAGTTACCTCGGCGGTTTACTGCGCAAAGCACGGAATAGACTTTTTGTTTACGCTTATGGCGCCTATCGCCTTTCTTTTCACCATGATATACAGCGGAGGTTTCCGCCCAACGAATCTGATACTGTTGTTCGTGTATCTGGTCGCGGGCGTTTTCGGACAGTTTTTGGGCGACCTCGCTTTCGGCGACGAGCGCCGCAGAAAGGAAAAACAGGAAAAGGCGGAGCAGGAGAAACTCATGCTCAGAGCCAAGCGCCGCGACGAGCGCGTAAGACAGCGCATGGAGCGCGAGGCGCGGGATTACAGCGCGGCTGAACGCTACGACGTGGATTACGACGAGGACAGAACCCCCTCGCCCGGCGACGACGATTTTGACTATGACAAGTACATGGCGGATATCGACCGTATGCTGGAAGAGGATCCGAGATACAATCTTTCTAATTATGATTAATGATCATCACGGGGCGGTTAGTTTGAACCGCCCCGTATTTTTGCGATAACGCTGAATTTTATATAAAAATCAGTCTGAGTCTTTTTATCGGGAACAGGTTTAAAAAATTTAAAAAATATTGCAAAATATATTGCAAAACACGTTTTTATTTGCTAAAATAATATTATTATAGGGTAATAATTGGGAAATGATAAAATAATGAAAGGAGTAATAATATGATTGGTATTATTTGCGCACTGGATATTGAGGCAGACGGCCTCAAAGCGCTTATGGAAAATCCCGAAACAACAAAAAAAGCGGGACTTGAATTTACAAGCGGAAAGATATTTGACAAGGACGTCGCGGTTTTGGCAAGCGGCAGAGGCAAGGTAAACTCCGCTGTCGGCGCGCAGATATTGATAGACCTTTATAAGCCCGACGTTGTTATCAACTCGGGTATCGCGGGAGCGCTTACAAAGGATCTTCTTATAGGCGACATGATTATTTCGAGCGACTGCGTTGAGCACGACATCAACTGCACCGCGCTTGAGGAGCCCAGAGGTCAGATCTGGTTCGCGGACGAAAAGAGGATCGGAATCCCCGCTGACGCGGAAACCGTTGAAAAGCTTAAGGAATGCTGTCAGAATCTGGGCGCGCAGGTGAATATCGGAAGGATAGCCTCGGGCGACCTGTTTGTGGTTTACAGACGCCAGCGCGAGATCATCGCAATGGAATTTGACGCGCTGTGCTGCGAGATGGAGGGCGGCGCCGTGGGTCATGTGTGCTACATGAACAAGGTTCCCTTCGCGATCCTCCGCTCGATAAGCGACGACTTCAAGTTCAACAAGCCGGAGAACTACGAGGAGTTCAAGCACCTGGCCGCGAACAGAACGATAAAAGCGCTCAAAAAGTTTATACAAATGGATTGATGAAAAAACCTTCGCGGTACTGTTCCGCGAAGGTTTTTTAACGAATATAACTAACGTTTCTGCCTTACATTGGGGGCCCGTAGCCGGGCGGCAACCCTTTTGTCGCTAATGCGACAAACCCCTTATCCGAGCAATTCGCAAACGAATTGCCCACCTTCTCCGCGAGGGAGAAGGCTTTCGTGGAGCTATACGTTTGTGCCTCTTGGCGGGGGATCCTTCGACTAAATCGCTGACGCGATTTTGCCTACGGCACCGCTCAGGATGACAGTTGCCACCTAATACCTAATATCTAGTACCTAGTACCTATCTTAATCCGTGTCGAGCTTGAGGACTGCCATGAACGCCTCTTGCGGAACCTCTACGGTGCCGAGCTGGCGCATGCGCTTTTTGCCTTCCTTCTGCTTTTCAAGCAGCTTTTTCTTTCGGGTGATGTCGCCGCCGTAGCACTTGGCAAGAACGTCCTTGCGCATGGCTTTTACGGTCTCGCGGGCGATTATCTTGCCGCCGATGCACGCTTGGATGGGCACCTCAAACAGCTGGCGCGGGATTTTCTCCTTTAGCTTTTCGGCCATTTTGCGCGCTCTGGGGTACGCCTTGTCCTTGTGGATGATGAAGCTCAGCGCGTCGACGACCTCGCCGTTGAGCATGATGTCGAGCTTTACAAGCTCGCTGGGCACGTAGCCCCTGAGCTCGTAGTCGAAGCTCGCGTAGCCGCGCGTGCGGCTTTTTAACGTGTCAAAGAAATCGTAGATTATCTCGGCGAGGGGGAGGATGTAGTGCAGATCGACCCTGTCGGCGTCGATGTACTGCATGTCCACAAAGGTGCCGCGCCTGTCCTGACACAGCTCCATGATGTTGCCGACATACTCCTTGGGCGTGTAGATATGCGCGTCGGTAACGGGCTCCTCCGCCGATTGGATGAGCGAGGGGTCGGGGTAGTTGGTGGGGTTGTCTATGTTTTCCACCGTGCCGTCGGTGCGGTGTATCTTGTATATTACGCTGGGCGCGGTGGTGATGAGGTCGAGCTGATACTCGCGTTCAAGGCGCTCCTGGATGATCTCCATGTGGAGCAGTCCGAGAAAGCCGCAGCGGAAGCCGAAGCCCAGAGCGACGGAGGTCTCGGGGTCAAAGGACAGCGCGGCGTCGTTCAGCTGAAGCTTTTCGAGCGCGTCCTTCAGGTCGCCGTACTTTGCGCCGTCAAGCGGATAAATACCGCAGAAAACCATGGGCTGTGCCTCTCTGTAGCCGGGGAGCGGCTCGGCGGCGGGGTTGTTTACGAGGGTGACGGTGTCGCCGACCTTGGCGTCGGCGAGGGTCTTGATGGAGCCGGAGATGTAGCCGACCTCGCCTGCGTACAGACCGTCGGTCTTTTCCATGGTGGTCGCGTGCATAAGTCCGCACTCGACGACGTTGAACACGCTGCCGGTTGCCATGAGCTTGAACTCGTCGCCCGTGTGTATCTGACCCTCTTTGAGGCGGACGTAGATGATAACGCCCTTGTAGCTGTCATAGTAGCTGTCGAAGATAAGTGCGCGCAGCGGCGCGTTTATGTCGCCCGTGGGGGCGGGGACGTCGGTGACGATTTTCTCGAGCACGGCGTGGATGTTTATGCCGGCTTTGGCGGAGATCTGCGGAGCGTCCTCGGCGGGGATGCCGATGATGTCCTCGATTTCGGTGATGACCCTGCCGGGGTCGGCGCTGGGAAGGTCTATTTTGTTGATGACGGGCACGATCTCGAGTCCGCTGTCGACCGCGAGATAGGTGTTGGCGAGGGTTTGAGCCTCGATACCCTGAGAAGCGTCGACTACAAGGATAGCGCCCTCGCAGGCGGCGAGTGAACGCGAGACCTCGTAGTTGAAGTCGACGTGACCCGGGGTGTCAATGAGGTTGAAAAGATATTGCTCGCCGTCGTCGGCGCTGTAAACGACGCTGACCGCGCGCGCCTTGATGGTTATGCCGCGCTCGCGCTCAAGCTCCATATCGTCGAGAAGCTGCGCCTCCATGTCGCGCGCCGAAACCGAATTCGTCAGCTCGAGAATGCGGTCGGCAAGCGTGCTTTTGCCGTGGTCGATATGCGCGATTATGCTGAAATTCCTGATTTTATCCTGAGGAAATGACATTTTCATTCTCCTGTCCGTTCTTTGATAAAACGATTATAGCACAACGCGCGGCTTTGCACAAGTGGCACTGTGCATTTTAGCTAAAACACAAAGGAAAAATTTGGATTGCACGGCAGTATAAAATATACTATAATTATAGTGATGATCAAACTGAGCCGAGGAGGTTTTAAAATGAAGAAAATATTGGCTGTATGTCTTTGCCTGGTTATGGTAACAGGTGTGTTTGCCGCGGCGCCGTTTTCGGTGAGCGCGTCGGATATGCCGCCGTGGAAGGACGCGTATTTGAACTTTATCAGCAGAAACGGAGAATTTGAAAAATCGCGGTTTTGGCTGTTGGATTTTGATAATAACGGTATTCCGGAATTGGTACACGATACGGGATATCATATGGGCGGCGGCTCCGTAAGTACCTATTCGTCGCGGTCGGGTATCATAACGGTAGGAAAGTCCTACGGCGGGTTTATGCGCAACGGCAGTCTTATGTATTATCAGGGCGGCGCGCAGGGCACGACGACAGACGTCGTTTTGAGGATCGGAAGCGATAGCATAGAAACCGTTTTTGAAGGGATCGTTATAGTAAGAGATTACTACGGCGATTGGAATGATCCGTCAAACTACAATTATAAGTACAGAACGGACAATTATTCGATTTATGCGTATTTGGATCAAGGCAGATATAATGCGAAGTTAAATTCATTTTTTAATTTTGCCGGCGCAAAAACTTACTCTTCAAGCAACGCTATGACCTATTCGCAGGCGCGGAATGCGGTGATCAATTACGCAAACAAGACCGCCGCGCCGACGCTTACGGTGTCGAACAAGTCGAACGGTATCCGCGCGGAGTGGAACAAGGTTTCGGGCGCGGTGAAGTATATCGTTTACTACAAGAAAACCGGCGCATCGAGCTGGTCTTCGCTGACGACAAGCAACAATTATTACCCGTTCCTCAGCTTTACCCCCGGAACGAACTACAGTATACAGGTGCAGAGCGTAGGCGCGAACAACGCAAAGGGAAATTATTCTTCGGTGAAAAAGCTGACGTATATCCCGCAGGTAAAGCCGAATGTTTCGCTGTCGAACAAGTCGAACGGAGTGCGCGCCGAGTGGGGCAAGGTAACGGGCGCTACGCAGTACATCGTATACTACAAGGTTGCGGGAACAAACTGGTCATCGACCACAACCAAAAACAATTACTTCCCGTATCTCAACACCAAATCGGGCATTTTGTACTGCGTTCAGGTGCAGCCGGTGTTCAACGGTACAAAGGGTCTGTATTCGAAAGTGAAAAGCATGACCTTTTTATCGCAGCCGTATGTTTCGGCGCAAAAGCTTATGGGCAGCGTCAGGCTGAGCTGGGACAGCGTTATGGGCGCGAACGGCTATCAGATCGCCAAAAAGAAAACCGGCGACAGCAGCTACAGCTATATATTGACCTATAATCCAAGTTATTATGATACCTATGTTTACGGCGGCGAGTATCAGTATCAGGTGCGCGCTTTATACGCAACACAAAACAACGGCACCGCTTACGGCTACTGGTCGACGACAAGAAGAATAAATACCTAAATACTAAAACTCCCTCTGTGCGCATATAATACAGAGGGGGTTTTTATGGAACGTATAGAAGCAAAAAGCCGCGGCAGAGTCAAGACCGCGGTATACATTATTATACGTCTGATAACGGCGGCGGTGTTGGGGTACAGCGCCGCGCGCGGTCAGTGGGAAAACGCCGTTACCTGCCTGATGACACTGGGGCTTTTGATGATACCTTCGCTGCTTGAGCGAAAAATGCATATCGGGCTGCCGGCAGTGATGGAGATCCTGATGATAAGCTTTGTGTTCGCCGCGAATATTTTGGGAGAAATACAGGCGTTCTATCAGAAGATACCCATGCTGGACACCGCGCTGCACGCCGTGAACGGATTCATCTGCGCCGGCGTGGGCTTTGGGCTAATAAATATTCTGAACTGCGACCGCAGGGTGAAGCTCAGCCTGTCGCCGCTGTTCGTGGTGCTGTTCTCGTTTTGCTTTTCGATGACGGCGGGCACGGTATGGGAGTTTTTTGAGTTCGGGATGGATGTGTTTTTCGGCAAGGACATGCAGAAGGACGCGGTCGTTACCGCGATACGGTCGCATTTGCCGGCTGAGGACGGCGGTATGTTCATAGCAGAAAACATAAAAAACACAGCCGTCAACGGGCAAGGCTTGGGCGTTGACGGCTATCTTGATATCGGACTATACGACACGATGAAGGATCTGCTGGTGAATTTCGCGGGCGCGGTCGTTTTTAACACGCTGGGTTTTGTTTATTTGAAGGGCAGGAAACGGCATACGGGCTTTATAAAAAACTTCATTCCCGAAAAGCTGAACGGGTCATAACAGGGCATGCCGAAAGCGTGTAAAAATATAGTCTGATAAGTATGATAACATTGTTGACGTTTGCTGTTAGGTATGCTATATTTTAATCAAGAAAATGCGAATTTTATGCGGGAGGCGGTCATGTTGACGATGAAATCTAAAAAGAAAATAAACAAACGAATCGTTCCGGTTTTGCTGTCTTTGGTAACAGCCGTATCCGGCATAACGCTTTCCGCCGCGATCGTTTTTGCGGACGAGCCCTTGCCGCCCGTGAGGATCGTCGCAAGCCCTTTGGGAAACCATGTTTCGATACACAGCGATCTGCAGGAGCAATACCTGAACGGACCGCTTCAGGGTATCGCTGACTACGCCGCAGGCACGGAGGAGCTGAGTCGTCCGGCGAAGATCACGCTCTCGTGGAATACGGAGATCGACGAAGGATTTGCCGCGGAAAACGGCGTTTCGACCGAGGGATGCGACTATACGCTTTATTTCGGAAAAGCCGGTGATTTTTCCGACGCGCGAACCTACCACACAGCCGAAACGTCATATCAGGTCACGAACCTTGAACTTGATACCACCTATTATTGGAAGGTCGCGTCCGAGATCGGCGGCGAGCTTTACGAAAGCGAGACTGCGTCGTTCAAAACCGAGCGAAACGGACCGCGAAATCTATATGTGAGCGGCATTACGAACGTGCGCGATATAGGCGGATATACAACCCTTAACGGCGATACCGTAAAGCAGGGGCGGATCATACGCTGCGGCAAGCTGCACAACAGCGACGGCAGCCGAAAGATCACGGAAAAGGGCATTGCCGAAATGAGGGACAACCTTGGCGTGAAATCGGAGATCGAGCTTCGCAAGGCGTCGAACAATGAATACGGCGGCGTGAGCGGCAGCGTGCTCGGCGACGATGTGAATTATTATCTTTTGCCGATGCATTATTCCGGCAATATGTTGGAAGGCACATTTGATGAGGACAACGTCGGCTCGCTTCGCGGCGTGTTCGAGGTGTTGTCAAAAGAAGAGAATTATCCCGTTATTTTTCACTGTGCGATCGGAACAGACCGCACGGGCATGGTCGCGTATTGCATAGAAGCGCTGCTCGGTATGAGCGAGACGGATATCATCCGCGATTATCTGTATTCAAATTTCGGAAATATCGGCGGCTCGCGTTCCGTTTCTACTATACGTTCCAAGTATCCGAAGTTTATCAAGGACTATGACGGGGAGACTTTGCAGGAAAAGACTTACAGGTTTTTGAACGAATATGTTGGTGTGCCCGCCGAACAGCTCGACGCGGTGATCGATATGAATCTTATCCCGCGCGACGATACCGCGCGCGGCGAGCCGGTCGCGACGCAGGCGGAATTCCTTGCGATGAAGGACGACGGCGATTATTATTTGGCAAATGACATTACGCTTTCGTCGGGATATACACCGCGGTTTTACGGAACGCTTGACGGAAACGGCCGCACTGTCACGATATCGGAGCCGTTGTTTGGTAATTTGAGCGGCGTGGTGAAAAATCTGACTGTCAGGGGAAATGTTTTTTCTTCGGACGGCAGGATCGGAGCGATCGCCCGCGAAGGCTCGCGGCTCACCTGTATTAATATTAAAAACTACGCAGACGTTTCAGTTACCGGTCAGTATTACGCCGGCGGATTGATCGGGTACTCTACGGTGTGGGCGACGTTTATCGGCTGCGAAAATCACGGCGACATAAACTCGGCGTATCACGCTGCCGGAATAGTGTGCAGGGCGACCGGCGAACTGACGTTTTCGAACTGCCTGAACGACGGCGATATCACCGCCACACCCGCTTCGGCTACATATTACGCGGGCGGTATGGTGGCGAAATCCGGCGGTTCGGTGATGATGCAGAGCTGCAAAAACAGCGGCGCGGTGACGACTTCGGCGAAATACGTCGGAGGTCTGGGAGGTTATCTGGGCGAGGACGACGTTATGAAAACGGTCATTTCGTGCGAGAACAGCGGCAGCGTTACCTGCGGCGGCAGCAACGCTCAGGAGCTTTCGTATGTCGGAGGTATCGCGGGTTATCTGAAGGGCGGCAAGTCTTACTGCACCTTATCATATTGCGGCAATTCCGGCGAGCTTTTATCGAACGCCGGCGGCAATACCGTTCTTTGCGGTATCTGCGGTTATGTGAATTCCGAGAGCATAGTGGTGACCCATTGCACGAACACCGGAAGCGAGTCGGCGCCGAATGCCGATGAGTGCGTGTGCTATCACTTGTATTATGACCCGACTGCGGCGGAAGAAAAATATATCCATGACAACGACCCGTGGATATATGACAATGTTTCGTTTACCATTGAGGGAGCGGGAGCCTATAGCCTGCCTCATGAAAAGACATTCGGCGATTGGATAATGCTTGAGGGAAGCTCGACCGGCAACACTGCGGTTTGGGTATCTCCCGTAACGGGCTTGACAGAAAAGCAGATCGCCGAAAATCCCGCGTTTTCGGGGGTGTGGAGCTTTTACCGCGATGACGAGCAGGGAAAGCTGTACGCCGAGATCCCTTCGCATATGGACAAAAACGGCGATGTTATCCTGCCGGAGAAGGAGATCCTGAGCCCCGACGGGTCGCCGCTCACGATATATGACCTTATAACGCCTAATTCTGTATATAAGCTTTCGGATAAAACGCCTGTACAATAAGCCTGAAAATAACAAAACATATGACAACGGACTGCCGCAGATCCAGTGGTTTGCAGCAGTCCGTATGTTGTTTTTGTTTTGTTATTCAACGCGCTCGAAAATCATTTTCTGCTTGTCGCCGGTGATGGTCATTGTGCCGTCGCTCTCGCATTTAGCGTAGATGGGCTGGGATCTCGACATCGAGGATTCGACGTCCTTCTCTTGGAGCACCTTGTTGTCGGCGTTGTTTATCTGCTTCTGCTTGTCCATGTAAAGCACCATGCTGTCGTTGCCCGTTTCCTTTACATAGCCCTCGGTCACGGTAGAGTTCTTGTAGCCCGTGAGGGTGTAAGTGAATCTGCCGTCGCCGATCTCAAACGTCACCTTGCTGAAGCTTTTCTCGATAACTTTCGGTATCTCCTTGCATACCCACGTGCCGTTGCAGGTGTTGGCGCTGCTGTTTTTGGTCGTGCCGTTCTTTTTGCCGCAGGCGCTCAGCGCGAGCAGGGCGCACATGAGGATCAAAACTATTGATACTGCTTTTTTCATTTATATCATCCTTTTTGTTTTTGTAGCAAGTCAATTATACACTGCCGAATCCCGCAAGTCAACATTTGATCGCTTATCTTTGCAGGCTTTCGTATTTTTTCTTGGTAGCCATGCCGCCGCGTATATGGCGCTCGCTTTTGTTGATGTCGAGGATTTCGCGCACCTGACCGTAAAGCGCGGGGGATATGTATTTCAGCCGCCCCGTTACGTCCTTGTGCACCGTGCTTTTGCTCACGCCGAATTTTGCAGCCGCCTGCCGCACCGTTGCGCCCTCCTCGGCTATATACTCGCCCAGCATACGGGCGCGTTCCTCTACTGCTTCTGTCACTGTTCTTCCTCCCGTGATCTGTTTACCAATTTATATGTGCGTAAGGTAAAGGATATTCAGCCCTTTTGTGCGAATTGACAAAAGCAACGCGGAAAATACGGCAGTTTAGTCAATTGAAGCGAAGGTGCATAGTATGATATAATAAACTCGATATTATCTTTCGGGAGGAAACCATATGAAAAGATATAGATCGAGAAAACGAGCCGCGCTATTGCTTGCCGCGGTGATAATGTTCGCTTCGCTCACCGTCCTGCACGCGAACGGCGCGCAGCTGCAAAGCGAGCAGACCTTTGGGCATATCTCGGAGCACAAGGCGTTTTACGAGACGTACGGCGGCGCGGTCGACAAGATCGCGGACAAGCTGTGGGATATGGAAACCAGTGTCGACATTTATGAATACCGTGTTCCGACAGAGGAGCTGTGGACGCTCGTCAACACCGTGCTCCACACGCATCCGGAGCTGTTCTATGTCAGCGGAAGGTATTACAGCACTATGCGCTATGATCCGGTGACAAGAAAGGATTATTTGTCCGAGGTCGTCTTTCACTGGGGCAAGGTGATTTTTGACGAAAACGGAAACGATACGGACACCGAGCAGCTGTTCAATGAAGCTCAGGTGCTGGAAATGCGCGGTGAGTTTTTTGAGAAGGCGCAGTGGTACCTCAATATGGTAGACGACGATATGAGCGATTTTGAAAAAGCCTTGGTGCTTCACGACGCTCTGGCGATAAACAGCGAGTACCTGATAAGCGAGGAGATATACGAGCTGATGGTCAACGGCAGGGGAAAGTGCTACGGATATTCCGAGGTGTATTCTTATCTGCTGGCTCAGGTGGGCGTTAACAGCGAGATAGTTGAGTCCGAGGAGATGTACCACCAGTGGAACAAGGTCGAGATCGACGGCGAGTATTACCATGTAGACGTCACGTGGGACGACCCGTATCCGCCCGATATGCCCGGCTACGCGCATCACGACTTCTTTCTGCTCAGCGATTCGGCGGTAGAATCATCGGAAATGCCGCACACGGGCTATGAAAGCGACTTCCCCTCGAATAGTACGCGCTTTGACAACTGCGATTTTCATAATATAGACACTCAGTTCTGCTACGCGAACGGAAACTTTTACGCGGTCGACAACCGGGGCAACGGCGAAACGGGCAAGAGCCTTGTAAGGTACGATACCGTAAGCGATACTTATGAAAAGGCTTGGGATTTTTCGGACGAGTATTGGGACGCGGGCGACGGCTATGTGTGGTTTTCTATGAGCATGTCGCTTGCCGAGCAGGACGATTACCTGTATATGAACAGCGAAAACAGCGTGTATGTGTACGATACCCGAACCGGCGAGCTTAACGGCTTTGCCGTAAACGACTCGGGCAGCTCCTTTTACGGACTGCGCGTTATCGGCGGAAAGGTCTACGCGGTGCTTGCCGAAGAGCCTCAAACGGGCGGCGAGCTGTATTATGTGGGCGACTGCCTTGCGCGTGAGCAGCAGCCGGCTGCGATCATCGGCGATGTGGACGGCGACGGCACGGTGACAGTTAATGACGTTACGGCGCTGCAAATGTATCTTGCCGAGTATTTTGAGCCGACCCCCGAACAGCTTGCGGCGGCGGACGTGAACCGCGACGGCAAGGTGAATATCCGCGACGTGACTCAGCTTCAGCGCTTTTTGACTGAATTTGTGAGCTTGTAAATATAAATAACGCAAATGTGCTGACTCGATACACTGCGATATCGAGTCAGTTTTTTACTGTTGTAATTTTGCAAAATAAATGGTATAATCTTTTCACATCACAAAAATATGATAATGCGAGATGATATAAATGAAGATAACTTCTTTGTTCAACAGCGGCAAGACCGTATTTTCGTTTGAGGTCTTTCCGCCTAAAAAGGACAGCCCGATAGAGTCCGTTTACGGCAAGCTGGAGGAGATCTGCGCGCTGAAGCCCGACTTCATAAGCGTCACCTACGGCGCGGGCGGCACGGGCGCTCACAGCCGCACCTGCGAGATCGCCGCTAAAATAAAACGCGACTTTCATGTGGAGTCGGTGGCGCACCTGACCTGCGTGAACAGCACCAAGACGATGATCGATGAAACGCTCGCCGATTTTAAGGCGCACGACATCGAGAACATCCTGGCGCTGCGCGGCGACTACACCGAGGGCGTGGCTCCGCAGACCGATTTTCGTTACGCGAGCGAGCTTTGCGCTTACATAAGACGTCACGGCGGCTTCGACATCAGCGGAGCCTGCTATCCCGAGTCGCATATGGATTCGGCTGACGAGATAGAGGACGTGCTAAACCTTAAAAAGAAGGTGGACGCGGGCGCGCAGCACCTTATCAGCCAGCTGTTCTTTGACAACGAGCTGTTTTACCGCTTTATGGAGCGCGCGAAGATCGCGGGCATAAACGTGCCGGTAGAGGCGGGCATAATGCCCGTTACAAACAAGCGGCAGATAGAGCGCATGGTGTCGCTCTGCGGCGCAAGCCTGCCGACGAAATTCGCAAAGATCATGCAGAAATACGAGAGCAAGCCCGAGGCTTTGCGCGACGCGGGCATAGCCTACGCGGTGGAGCAGATCGTCGACCTTATCGCCAACGGCGTGGACGGCATACACCTCTACACCATGAACAGCCCCTATGTCGCCGAGAAGATCACGCGCGCGGTGGAGAACCTGCTGTGATAGCGCTCGAACCGCTGAACCGAAATGAGTCGCTGCGCTATATGGGCGGCGCGGGCGTGAAGCTCAACGACGAGATGACAAGGCTGATGGACGACTGCGAGGCGCGGCTTTTGCGCGCGGCGCGTCCTAAATACCTTTATAAAATAATCGATCTGCCCTGCGCGGAGCTGACCCCGGGCGAGGATATAAAGCGGCATCTTGAGGGCTGCTCCAAAGCGGCGCTCATTTGCGCCACGCTGGGCGCGGAGGTGGACAAGCTTATACGAGTTTCGCAGATAAGCGACATGGCTCGCGCGGTCGTGCTGGACAGCATGGCGAGCGTGGCGATAGAGCAGGTGTGCCGCAGGGTGGATGCGCTTATCGCCGAGTCGCTCCCCGAAAAGTTTTTGACCTTTCGCTACAGCCCGGGCTACGGCGATTATCCGATAGAGCTGCAAAAGACCTTTCTCACCCTGCTTGACGCTCCGCGAAAAATCGGGCTGAGCGTCAGCGAAAGCTGTCTGCTGATACCGGCGAAGTCGGTCACGGCGATAGCGGGTATCTCCGACAAGCCCGTTGAAAAGAAGCGGCGCGGCTGCGCGGTGTGCAGCCTGCGCGAAACCTGCCGATACAGAAAGAACGGTGACCACTGTGGATTTTAAAACACTGCTTAAAAACGATTTTATACTGCTTGACGGCGCGATGGGCACGCTTATCCAAAAAAGCGGCGCGAAGTACGACCATTGCCCCGAAACGCTGAATTTGACCCACCCCGAGCTCATCACGTCCTTTCACAGGGCGTATATCGAGGCGGGCGCGGATATAGTTTACACAAACACCTTCGGCGCGAACGAATACAAGCTGGAGGAAAGCGGACGCTCCGTTGAGGAAGTGATCTCCGCCGCTATCGCGAACGCAAAAAAAGCCTGCGAAGGCACGGACACGCTCGTCGCGCTGGATATAGGCCCCATAGGTATGCTGCTCGAGCCCGCGGGCGCGCTGCGGTTTGAGGAGGCATACGAATATTTTAAGCGGCAGATACTCGCCGGAGCCGACGCCGACCTGATAGTTTTTGAAACGATGACCGACCTTTACGAGCTAAAGGCGGCGGTGCTTGCGGCAAAGGAGAACAGCGACAAGCCGATCATCGCCACCATGACCTATGAGCGCACCGGGCGCACGTTTACGGGCGTTTCTCCCGCCTCGGCGGCGCTCACCCTCACGGGTCTGGGCGTTGACGCGCTGGGCGTGAACTGCTCGCTGGGCCCCGACGAGCTGGAGCCTGTGGTGTCGGAGATGACAAAATACACCGACCTGCCGCTGATAGTCAAGGCGAACGCCGGCTTGCCCGACCCCAACAGCAACGAATACAGCATTATGCCCGAACGCTTCGCTCAGTGCGTGAAGGCGCTGCTGCCCTATGGAGTGAAATTCGCGGGCGGCTGCTGCGGCACTACGCCCGAATACATCCGCGAACTGAAAAACATGCTTTCAAAGGAAGCTTTTAAGCCCTGCCCCAAGACAGCTGACACCTGCGTTTGCAGCGCGAGCACGGTGGTTGAGATAAACGGCCCGCGCATAATCGGCGAGCGCATAAACCCCACGGGCAAAAAGCTGTTCAAGCAGGCGCTTGTCGATAACAACATAGATTATATACTGACTCAGGCGTTGTCGCAGGTGAGCGGCGGCGCGGAGATATTGGACGTGAACGTCGGTCACCCCGAGATCGACGAGAAAAAGATGATGGAGCGCGTTTTAAAAGCGATACAAAGCGTGTGCGACGCTCCGCTTCAAATAGATTCCACAAAGCCCGATGTGCTTGAGGCGGGTCTGCGCTGCTACAACGGCAAGCCGATAGTCAACTCGGTGAACGGCGAGGAAAAGAGCCTGTCGGCGGTGCTTCCGCTCGTAAAAAAATACGGCGCGTCGGTGGTGGGACTCACCCTTGACGAGGGCGGCATACCCAAGACCGCCGAGGGCAGGTTTGAGATAGCCAAGCGCATCGTGTCGCGCGCAGAGGCGCTGGGCATAGACAGGCGCGACGTTTACATCGACTGCCTGACCCTTACCGTTTCTGCCGAGCAGGACGCCTGCCGCGAAACTCTGAGGGCTCTGCACAGGGTAAAAGCCGAGCTTGGCTGCAAGACCTGTTTGGGCGTGTCGAACATCTCGTTCGGACTTCCGAACCGTGAGCTTGTGAACAGCACCTTCCTGACGATGGCGTTGGAGGAAGGGCTCGACCTACCGATCATCAACCCCAATATCGACGCTATGACGGGCGCGGTGCGCGCTTACAGGGTACTTTCGGGCATAGATAAAAACTCGGTCGAGTTCATCGAGAGCTACAACGATGCGGCGCCTCAGGTCAAGCCGAAGGCGCAGGAGGATATCAGCCTTGACGCGGCGGTCTACAGCGGCTTGAAAAAAGAGGGCGCGGCTGTTACCGAGCGGCTGCTCGAAAACACCGACCCGATGGAAATCGTAAACAACATGCTGATCCCCGCGCTCGACAAGGTGGGCGAGGGCTTTGAAAAGGGAAAGATATTCCTGCCGCAGCTTATCCAGAGCGCCAACACCGCTCAGGCGTGCTTTGAGGTGATAAAAAAGCACCTCAGCAAGGCGGGCGGCGAAAACGTGAGCAAGGGCAAGATAATCCTCGCCACGGTCAAGGGCGATATCCACGATATCGGCAAGAACATAGTCAAGGTGCTGCTCGACAACTACGGCTACACGGTGGTCGACTTGGGCAAGGACGTTGACCCGCAGCTGGTTGTAGATACGGCGGTAGAGCAGGATATCAAGATGATAGGACTGTCGGCGCTGATGACGACTACGCTGAAAAGCATGGAGGACACCATAAAGCTTGTGCGCGAGACGCCTGAGCTTCAAAACCCCGACGGCAGCAGCAAGTGCGTCGTGTTCGTGGGCGGCGCGGTGCTGACGAAGGATTACGCCATGAAGATAGGCGCGGACTACTACTGCCGCGACGCAAAAGAGAGCGTCGACACGGCAAAGCGCGTGCTGGGATAGCGATTTAGTTTTTTGGGAAGCCATTGCGGGGTTTCCGGAACTTATTGAAAAGGAAAGCCTTCTCCCTTGTGGAGAGGGCTTTTTATATTATGTTGCCGACCGGCCGCTCCCTGCAAATATCTGTTTGACTTTTTATATGTTATGAGCTATAATTATAAAGAAATATTATGTTTTGAGATCGTGTGTTTAAAAAACAGCAATACGGGAGCCGGAAAGCTATGAAAAAACTTAACCTTCGCAAGTTTGTTTTGCTGCTTGCGGATATCTTTATTATCGCCGTAAGCGGCATTGTGTTAAACTACGGATTCGCGCTTACAAAGTGGTTTGGCGTAGAGGCAACGGGAAACGTGTTCTTCTATGTTGTCATCAGTATTTTGACCTGTGAGCTGATGATGCTGATCCTTGGCTCGTACTCGCGGCTGTGGCGGTATTTCAGTATAGTCGACTACCTGATGTGCGCCTTAGCCATGACTATAGGCTTTGGTTTCGGCTACGGTGTTCTGTTTATGATAAAGATGCAGCCGCGCCTGGTCTACTATTTAATGTTTTGGTTCATATCTACTTTGGGCGTGCTGCTGTTCCGCTTTGCGTTTAAGCGGACATTTTTGCAGCTTACCCGCGAGGGAAAGACCGAGGATATACAGCGCACTATGATAGTGGGCGCGGGCAACGCCGCACGCATGATACTGGCTGAGATCAAAAACGCGCGTACCGACCCCAAAAACCCTTCTTCAAAGCTGCTGCCGGTATGCTTGGTGGACGATGACCCCAATAAGCTTCACAGCAGACTGAGCGGCGTAGAGGTCTTGGGCGTTTGCGCCGAGATACCCGATCTGGCGAAAGATCTTGACGTTGATACTATCATCGTCGCGGTGCCCTCCTGCGAGGAGGATGAAAAGCGCCGTATCCTCGACTACTGCTCATCTACCAAGTGCGAGATCCGCGTTGTTCCCTATTTGAGCGAGCTGCTTTTGGGGGATAGAGGCGAGTCTCAGCTTCTGACCCAAGCGAAGGAGATCAAGATCGAGGATCTTCTGGGCAGGAAGCCCATTGAGTTCAACCGCAACAAGATAGCCAAATTCATCTGCGACAAGGTGTGTATGGTAACGGGCGGCGGCGGCTCGATAGGCAGCGAGCTGGTGCGCCAGATCGCGAAATACAGCCCCAAGCAGATAATCATCGTGGATATTTACGAAAACAACGCCTATGATATCCAGCAGGAGCTACGCCTTGAATACGGCGACTCGCTGGATCTGGTAACGCTTATCGCTTCGGTGCGCGACTATGACAAGATGGAGTGTATCTTCAAGCAGTACCGCCCGCAGATAGTTTTCCACGCGGCGGCGCACAAGCACGTTCCGCTTATGGAGACCTCGCCCGAGGAGGCTGTCAAAAACAACATCTTCGGCACCTTCAACGTGGCGACGCTCGCCGAGTTTTACCGCGCGGACAAGTTTGTGATGATATCCACCGACAAGGCGGTGAATCCCACCAACGTTATGGGAGCCACCAAGCGCGCCTGCGAGATGATAATACAGTACAAGGCGCAGACCACCGTCCACACCGAATTCGTAACAACGCGTTTCGGCAACGTGCTGGGCTCAAACGGCTCGGTGATACCGCTGTTCCGCCGCCAGATCGAGAGCGGCGCTCCCGTAACGGTGACACACCCCGATATAATCCGCTACTTTATGACTATACCCGAGGCGGTGTCGCTGGTGCTCGAGGCGGGCGCGATGGCAAAGGGCGGCGAGATATTCGTGCTCGATATGGGCGCGCCCGTCAAGATCACAACGCTGGCGGAAAACCTTATCCGCATGTACGGCAAGGTGCCGTATGAGGAGGTGCCGATCATCTTCACGGGGCTTCGTCCGGGCGAAAAGCTGTTTGAAGAGCTGCTGATGGACGAGGAAGGACTTAAATCCACCGCCAACAAGAAGATATTTATCGGCAATCAGATACAGATCGATTCCGTTGAAATGCTCTATAAGCTAAACAGCCTGCACGAGAGCGCCGACGCGAACGACAGTGAAAGAACGGTCCGGCTTTTAAGCGAGCTGGTGCCGACGTTCCACCATAACAATTGAGAGTTGTAAGTTTTCCTTTGGGGGCTTATCGCGGCTGACGCGGTGGCTCCCTAACTCATTAAGGAGGTAAAACATGAAAAAGCTATTCGCGATTATTCTGACGTTTGCCATGCTGTTCACTATGGCGCCGCTCTCGGCGCTGAATACGGCTGCCGCGACGGCGGCTTCGGACAGCGCGGGCGCGATTTCCTTTACAGAGGTCAGCGTCAGCAGCGCCGCCGATTTAAGATCCTATTTGCAGCGCAGCGGCAACTACAAGATCAAGCTGATTGAAGACCTTTCCGATCGTATCGGCAAAAAGGGCGACGTTACCTGCGAGTGCCCCGAATACTGGTGTCTTGCCGGCAGCGGCGTGAAGTCGGTCGACATGAACGGCTATGATTTTTCGCTGTATTGCGACAGTAAAAACAGCACGAGCAGAAACAGATTCGGCACGACCATGTTCAAGATCCCTGCCGGCGCGGAATTCGTGCTCAACGACAGCCGAGGCGGCGGCACGCTCAATTACAACGCCATGCTGAAGGAGAGCTATGACAGCGTAGACATGCGCAATATTTTCACCGTCAACGGCGGCAAGCTGAGTGTCAATAGCGGCAGGATCATCGCGGGCAGACGCTCCGACAAGCGTATTATAGATTTGGGCTACGCCTATTTGCAGGTCAACGGTCACGCGATCGTTTTGAAAAGCGGCGAAGCGATCATAAACGGCGGCAGGATCGAAGGCAGAGGAGAGGTTTATCCCACCCGCTGCGCGGCGATCTATCAAAGCGGCGGCAAGCTGACGATCAACGACGGCGAGATCTGCGGCTACGGCAACGCCGACGCGCTTCAGATCGCAGGCGGCGACATCACCGTTCACGCCGGATATTTTAACGTATACAAAAACGACGAAGAAGCCTATACCTATAAAAACACCGTCTGCAACGCGGCTTACGGCTACGCCGGTATTCCCGGCAGGGCGTTTTCGGAAGACCCGCAGCTGGAGCGAACCACCGTTTGGCGTAACACCAGAGGTGAAATGAGCGCTGTCGACGTGGCGGGCGGCGGCGTAAAGGACGTTTCCAACCGCGTTGAGGTTTCGCCGAAAAACGTCACCGCGACCGCGCAGTACAGCTTTGACGGTAACAGCTGGTACGACATAACCGCCGACACCGTCATCAACTGGGACAAGCAGAGCAACCTGAAATTCCGCTGCTTTGACAGCAGATATTTTGCGCAGATCCAAAGCTACGACACCGCGACGCACTATTATCCGTGGTATAAAGCCGCAGTTTCGCTCACGCCGGCAGGCGAACCCGTGAGCGAGGAGCTGAGCCTTATGCGGAACAAGGTTTCAAACGACGCCCGTATAAGCTATTCCTACAGCTACGCGGAAACCGCGTTCGATCTTTACGATTACAAGGACGGCGCAGCCGCGCTGGAAAACGGCAAGACCTACTATTTGCAGCTGAGCGCCGAGGAATATTTCAAGGGTGTTAAAACCTACCGCCGCACGGTCTCGCCGGTCAATAACATTCGCATCAAAATAACGCAGCCTGTGCCGGTCCCCGAGCTGGATGTTGATTTTGACTGGACGCTGCGCTACGACGGCAATCTGGTAGTAACGCCCAAGAACGACGCGGTGCGGTCATATCTTGACAATCTTCGCGCTACCGGCGCGATCGGCAGCTACAAGGCGAGCATTGGCTATTACAATAAAAACGGGGTCAAAAACGTCTATAACTTTTCGGACAACACCATTTCGTTCTGGGGACATTCCGACATCAAGCGCGGCGCTTCGGATATAACGCTGTCGGTCGCGGTCTACAGAGGCAGCGTTTTGCAGAATACCTTTACGAAAACGCGCACGGTGATTTATCCGCCGGAGTTCACCGCAAACAAAACCGTGGATTCCTCCAACGCCATATATTTTTATCCCAGCGCGACCGACCGCAGCGTGACCTTCACCGCCGCAGCCGATGTTGCTTCGCGCGTTTTCTGGGTCAAAAACGGCTCAAAAATCACCGGCGCAACCGGCAAAACCTACAACGTGAGCGACGCGGCGACCCAGAGCGGCTGGTATAGCCTGGGCTACACCTACAACGGCGTTGATCACTACGGCTTACAGGAGATTTATGTAGGCATGAAGGAAGGCACGCGCAGCGTGAGCGTTACAAAGAGCAGCTCCACCTGCAACATAACCTCCGACACCTCGGTAACGCCTACCTTCACCGTGACAACGAGCGGCACCGGCTGGAGCACCATAGACAGGTACCGCTGGGAGGTAGTCAGCGTGCCCGAGGGTATGACCGGATACGCGAGATATCATAATTTTACGACGAACAGGGTGACGCTGGCTGAGATCTTCAGCAAGACTAATTACGCGACCGATTTTATCGAGGGCGACTATGTGCTGCAATGCCATGTAAGAGATACCCTCGGCAACCAACAGACCGGCAGCCCGGTGACCGTCACCGTAAAGCGTCCGCCGACCGGACTTGCGATCTACTGCAACGGTGACGACGTGACAGGAAAGTTCATCGCCTTCGGCACCACGCACGACACCGCGGCACTGGATGTTTCGCTGCTGCCGCAAAATTCGGTTAGCGACAGCACCACTTATTTCAGTACATCCGATTCTTCCGTTTGCACCGTCACGCAGGGCGGTGTGATCCAGGCGAAAAAAGACGGCACGGCTACGATCACCGTCACCAACGGCTCAGTCAGCAAGACCGTGATGGTGTATGTGCCGAAAACCGACTACGACCTCACCATTCCCGCCGGCTGTCTGAAAGCCGAGCCGGGCAAGGTCGCCTATCAGGGCGCGATCTCGGTGCCGAGCAACGCGGGCTTTACCGCCGAGCTGAAATGGTGCTCAAAGTCCGCCTATGGCAGCTATTATAACGATATGGCCGAGGGCGATGAGTTCAATGGCGAAATGATCTATATGCCGCAGGTCTTCATCTATCCCAAGAACGGCGTGGCTTATCCCGTCGAAAAGGAATACCGCCGCGAAATGTGGGATTTCCTGTATGAAAACATCAACGTAACCGTCAACGGCGAGACATACTACGGCGCGGCAGACGGCTACTACTCCTACATGACGCAGGAGCCTTTGTCGGAGGGCGACGCGCGCTATGACTACATTTATCTGTACCTAGACCCGACAGAAAAGCTGGTCGATCTGCGCGACGAATACATCGGTCTTGCGGAATATGACGTAAATATCCCGACGCCCGGGCAAACGCCCAAAGCCCTGACCGGCGGCAACATCATGCAGCTTGACGTGGTATCCCTTACGGACGGCGTCGGCTTCGGCGGCGATTCGCTCCGTGTGGTAACGGACGAATCCACTATCAAGGACAACACCGCTTCGAACGACGCGATCGCGGAATTCCCCGAGGGCGGCGCGTTTGAAGCCGGAAAAACCTACCGCTATACCGTGTGGCTGAGCATCGACAGCGATTACCGCACACCGACGGGCGGCGTGGCGCGCTTTACCGAAAACGCCTCGTCCTACTGCTCCGGCTTGCGCTCTGTGACAGACACGCAATACGCGCAGTACGGTATGCTGGTTTCTTATATCTACTTCACCGTTGAGGAGCCGGACTACGTCGTCGGCGACGTCAACGAGGACGGCAAGATCAACATCAGAGACGTTGCCGCAATACAGCGCTATCTGGCGAACTTCGGCACGCTCACGCTTGCGCAGCTCATGGCTGCCGACACCGACGGCGACGGCAGCGTGACCGTCGACGACGCAACGTGGCTGCAAATGTATTTGGCGGAATATGATGTTGTTTTAGGAAAACAATCATAACTTGCAAAGGGCTTGGCTTGAACTCGATCTATGAGTAAAAGCCAAGCTCCTGTTTTTGCCGGATGACCGCTAAACTCTCGCTAAACGTGAGGGTTGACTTTTTTACTTTGGTATGGTAAAATTTTTTTGTTTGTAAAATGTTTGATACGCATATTCTCTGCGTTATCAGATATATATAAAATAGCTTCCGAATGAAAGGAGAAAACGGGACTATTAGCGCCATGGCCCCACGCGGGCGACGAGGATTGGCAGTTATCGAAAGACTCGGCGGATGCTGCCACGGCTTTTGTGGGTCGTAAGGGAGAAAGGAAAAAGCGGAATCAAAACCGTAACAGAGGTTCTCCTGCCACACAACACAACTAAAATATGTTAGCTAATCAGGAGGATAAAATAATGAGAGTTGTTATTCAGGATAATTACGATAAAATGTGCAAATGGGCAGCGAACTACATCGCCGCCAAAATCAAGGCTCACAAAGAGGATCGCCCCTTTGTTCTGGGTCTGCCCACCGGCTCTTCGCCCATCGGCGTTTACAAGGAGCTTTACACCATGAACCAGAAGGGCGAGCTTTCCTTCGCGAACGTCGTCACCTTCAACATGGACGAGTATCTCGGACTGCCTCACGAGCATGACCAGAGCTACTGGTACTTCATGCACGACAATTTCTTCGATCACCTTGTTGACATGAAGGCAGAGAACATCAACATCCTCAACGGCATGACCGACGATCCCGAGGGCGAATGCGCACGCTATGAGGAGAAGATCGCTTCCTACGGCGGCATCGACCTGTTCATGGGCGGCATCGGCGTTGACGGACACATCGCTTTCAACGAGCCCTTCACCAGCCTTGCTTCACGCACAGGCGTAAGAAACCTGACTACCGACACAAGAATCGTTAACTCGCGCTTCTTCGGCAACGATCCCGAGGCGGTCCCCGCTCAGGCTCTTTCCGTAGGCGTAGGCACAGTCACCGATTCAAAAGAGGTTCTCATCCTCATCAACGGCCACAACAAGGCTAAGGCTTTGGCTGAGACCGTAGAGGGCAGCGTTTCCCACAAGTGGACCTGCTCCGCGCTGCAGATGCACAACGGCGCTATCATCGCCTGCGATGAGGCTGCCTGCGATGAGCTGACTGTAGGCGCATACAAATACTTCCTCGATATCGAGAAGAAGGAGAGACTTTAATAATGTATACGATAAAAGACCTTTATGATCTTGATCACACCCTTGCGAAGGACTACCTTTCGCAGTTCACCTATCCGTGGGAGGCGCTTAAGGGCATCAAGGACATGATCCTCGCGCTCGGCGCTACTCTCGGCGACGATTACGAAGAGGTAAGTGAGAATGTTTGGGTACACAAGACCGCCAAGGTTTTCCCCTCGGCGTATCTCGGCGCTCCCTGCATCATCGGCCCCAACACAGAGGTAAGACACGGCGCTTTCGTCCGCGGCTCGGCGCTTGTCGGCGCGGACTGCGTAGTCGGCAACTCTGTAGAGCTTAAGAACGTCATCCTTTTTGACCACGTGCAGACCCCGCACTACAACTATGTCGGCGACTCCATTTTGGGCTACTACTCCCACATGGGCGCGGGCTCTATAACATCTAACGTAAAGTCCGACAAAAAGCTCGTCGTCGTTCACAACGGCACCGAGCGCATCGAAACGGGCATCAAGAAGTTCGGCGCGATGCTGGGCGACTATGTCGAGGTAGGCTGCAACGCGGTTTGCAACCCCGGCACCGTGATCGGCAGATACTCCAGCGTTTATCCCACATCCTGCGTGCGCGGAGTCATCCCCGAGAACTGCATTTTCAAGAACAGCGGCGACGTTGTGGAAAGGAAGGCTGACTGATGGGCAAATATTTCGGAACCGACGGCTTCAGAGGCGAAGCCAACAAGAATCTTACCTTTGAGCACGCGGTGCAGATAGGCCGCTTCCTCGGCTGGTATTACGGAGAGAACATGGGTAAAAAGGCGAAGGTCGTCATCGGTAAGGATACCCGCCGTTCCTCTTATATGTTCGAGTACGCGCTTTGCACAGGTCTTATGGCTAGCGGCGCGGACGCTTACATCATGCACGTTACCACCACGCCTTCCGTGGCTTATATCACAAGAATAGACGATTTTGACTGCGGTATCATGATCTCCGCTTCTCACAACCCCTTCTACGACAACGGCATCAAGCTGCTCAACAGCAAGGGCGAGAAGATGGAGGAGGAGACCCTGCTCAAGGTCGCTCACAGAGAGGCTATCGGCAGAACAGTAGACTATGTTGCCGGCAGAAACCGCTACATCGGCTACCTTATCTCGATGAGCAAGTACAGCTTCAAGGGCGTTAAGGTCGGTCTGGACGTAGCAAACGGCGCCGCGTGGCAGATCGCCAAGGGCGTGTTTGACGCTTTGGGCGCTAAGACCTATGTCATGAACGACAACCCCGACGGCTACAACATCAACACCGACTGCGGCTCTACCCATATCGAGCATTTGCAGAAGTTCGTTCTTGAAAACGGACTGGATATCGGCTTTGCCTACGACGGCGACGCAGACCGCTGCCTCGCGGTTGACGAGAAGGGCAACGTTGTAACGGGCGACCACATCATCTACATGTACGGCTGCTACATGAAGGAGAGGGGCAAGCTTGTAAACAACAAGGTCGTTGCCACTATCATGAGCAACTTCGGCCTGTTCAAGGCGCTTGACAAGGTCGGCATCGATTACGACAAGGTCAACGTAGGCGACAAGTATGTTTACGAAAACATGATCAACACCGGCAACCGCCTCGGCGGCGAGGAATCCGGCCACATCATCTTCTCCAAGTACGCCACTACCGGCGACGGTATCCTCACCTCCTTAAAGCTTATGGAGGTAATGCTCTCGAAGGAGAAGCCCATGAGCGAGCTCGCGGCTCCCATGGTCATGTATCCTCAGGTGCTCAAGAACGTCCGCGTTCACTCCAAGCCCGACGCTAAGAATGATCCCGACGTTCAGGCTGAGGTGGCTAAGGTCGCAGAGGCTCTGGGCGACAACGGCAGGATCCTGCTCAGAGAATCCGGCACCGAGCCTGTTATCCGCGTAATGGTCGAAGCGGGCTCTGACGAAGAGTGCGAGAAGTACGTTGATCAGGTTATCGACGTTATCCGCGCAAAGGGTCATATCATTTAACAAGTAAGATATTTACCAAAAGCCGATGGGATAAAACCTTTCGGCTTTTTGTTTTGCAAAAACGGTGACAGCCAAAAAAAATAAACAACTATTTTGTTCCTAAAAAGTCGAATTTCTGTAATAATACGCTTGTTTTTCGCCGCCGTTTTATGTATAATGAATACGTATGTAATTTGTATTCTGATTGGAGGAAGAAAAATGAGCATAACGTTTACACGCAGACTTGTCGCGGCGGGACTTTGCGTCCTTATGTGCGCGGCGGCTTGCCTGACGGTTTTTGCCGCGGGCAACACTATCACCATCAAGGAATGTGACGATCTTCAGATCACCCTGCCCGAAACCATGACGGCAGTAACGCGTTCCTCGAATTCCGACGATCCGTATTTCGCAAAGCACGGACTGAGCTTCAGCGAGGTACAGGAAATGTTTTTGAAGGACGACACCTATCTTCAGGCGATGGATGACAACAATATGGTCACCCTTACCCTGTCTTATTCCGACGCGACCACCGCTGATTTCAGCACATTTTCGTCCGCAGAGCTCGCCGAAGTGGCGCGCAATTTTGTTGGACAGCGAAACGAGAATGTAATATTCAATTCCAGCACGCTGGACGAGGTGGGCAAGGACGTTGTTTGGCTGTATTTCAACATTACCGTTCACGACGATCAGACCGGCACCGATAAAAAGCAGGTGCAGGCCACGACCGTCCACGGCGGAAAAAGCGTTGTGCTCACCATGCTGCGCAATGACGGCGACGTAGACGCCGCGGATTTTGAAACGCTGCACAGTATTTCGCAGACCGTGAAGTTCCCCGGCAGCGGCCCGTGGTTCACCAACAAAAAGGTGATCATCTTCGGTGCGATAGGCGTAGGCGTGCTGGCGGTTATAATCCTTGTCATCATTATTGCCGTTGCCGTCAAGAAGTCCAAAAAGAAGAAGGCTATATCCCGCAACGACAAGATCCTTGAAGAGCTTGCCGACAAGTATCAGGTGCGCTCAACGCAAAGGAAGCCCGCTGAGGAAAAGCCCGCTGATCGTGCTCAGGGCAGGTCCGTATGGCAGCCTCCGGCAGAAGATGACGGCGCCGACGAGCAGTATTCTTACAAGTCAGAACCGAAGGAAGCCTATTATGAGGATGAAGCGGGTTATGACGACGAGCCGAAAAGCAAATACTCCGACGAGGATCTGGCGCGTCTGCTGGGCGACATGGATGACTGATAACAGCCGGCAGGAGATGATTCTATGCAGGAAGACTTTATAGATATCAATGATTTCGCAGGTGAAGCTCCGGCGGATCAAGCCGCAGAAGTCGAAAAGCTTGAGGACGCTCCCGCGGAAGCAAGCAATGATACCGACAGCCGCGAAGCAGCTGCCGAAAGCGCTGCGCCGCGCCGCGTTATCGGCGTTATCACCGGCAAAGAGATAGAGGAAGCCGAGGATTACGACGTTTTCAGCGAGGTGGAGAAGCGCGTTGAGGAGATCGAGCGCGAGCCCGAGAAGAAGGAGCGCAGGAGCTTTTTGAGCTCGGTCAAAAGCTTCGGCGAGCACTGCCGCTACTTTGCGACGAATCTGAAGCGCGAGATCAGGCACAAGCGTGCCGTGAGCAAGCGCAGTAAAGCGGAAGAGGAGCGCAAGGCGATACAGGCGGAGAACAGTCCGCAAAAGCCCGTCCACCGTGAGGTCCGCCGCGAAAGCAACGGTCTTGTCAAGGTGCACAGCCGCGACGACCGACCCCGAAACAAGGAGCAGTTATGAGTTTACTTATAAAAAACGCGCGCGTTATCTCGCCCGCCGACGGGCTTGACGGCGTGCAGGATATTTTGATAAGCGACGGAAAGATCGTAAGCGTAACGAAGGATATCGCCGGCGCGGACGAAATCATCGACGCCGCGGGGCTTTGCGCCGTTCCGGGCTTTGTCGACATGCACGTTCATCTGCGCGACCCCGGGCAGACCCAAAAGGAGGATATCCTGACGGGCTGCGCGGCTGCGGCGGCAGGCGGCGTAACAAGTCTTTTGTGTATGCCGAACACGCTGCCTACGGTCGACAACGCGCAAACCGTAAAATATATTTTGGACAAGGCAAAGGACGCCAAGGCGAAGGTGTATGTCGCCGCGAGCATCACAAAGGGGCTGCAAAGCAAGGAGCCGACCGACCTTGAAGAGCTGAAAAGCGCGGGTGCGATCGGGCTGAGCGACGACGGCAGACCCGTTGAAAACACCAAGTTTTTAAGCGACGCCATGAAAAAAGCGCCTGAGCTCGGCATGACCGTAGTGGCGCACTGCGAGGATCTTTTCCTTGCGCAGGGCGGCAAGATAAACGAGGGCAAGGTCAGCCAAAAGCTCGGCGTAAAGGGTATTCCCGCATCCGCCGAGGACTGCGGCACCGCGCGCGAGATAGCGCTTGCAGCCGCCGAAAACGTGCCCATCCACATCTGCCATGTCAGCACCAAGACGAGTGTTGCGCTGGTGCGCGACGCGAAGCGCAGGGGAGTGAAGGTCACGGCTGAGACCGCGCCGCATTACGTTTCGCTCACCGAGCAGGCTCTGCTCTCACGCGACGCGGATTTCAGGATGAATCCGCCGCTGCGCACCCAAAGCGACGTTGAGGCGATAATCGAGGGGCTTTGCGACGGCACGCTCGACTGCATAGCTACCGACCACGCGCCGCACACCGTTGAGGATAAGGCGGATTTTGAAAAGGCGCCCAACGGCTCTATCGGCATGGAGACCTCGTTTGCGGTCGCCAATACCTATCTGGTAAAGACGGGCAGGCTGACGCTTGACGAGCTTGTTGAAAAGATGTCGGTGAATCCCGCTAAGATACTGGGCATAAACGCCGGAACGCTGGCGGCGGGAGCTCCCGCCGACATAGCGCTGATCGACCCCGACGAGCAGTGGACGGTCGACGTAAACAAGCTTCACGGCAAAAGCAAAAACACGCCCTTTAAGGGCATGACGCTGACGGGAAGGGTCAGGATGACCTTGCTGAACGGAGCGATAGTATATTCAATTGACAATTGACGGTTGACAATGGAGGGCTGCGGGCGTTTTGCCCCAAGCGTTGAATGTCAACTGTAACAAGGAGTGATATATTTGGCACAAAAAGGTAATCTTTTGTCCGTAAGACAGGACATACGCGTGGTGGACGCCACGCTGCGCGACGGAGGTCTTTGCAACGACTTCCGCTTTTCGGACGAATTTGTCCGCGACCTGTACAAGGCTAATCTAAAAGCCGGCGTAGACTACATGGAGTTCGGCTACAAGGCGAGCAAGGAGATCTTTGACGAGGACGACTTCGGCAAGTGGAAGTTCTGCAACGACGAAGACATCCGCGCTATCGTCGGCGAGGGCAACCCCAAAATGAAGATCGCCGTCATGGCGGATGTGGGCAGGACCGATTTTGAGGAGGACATAATCCCCAAGAACGAAAGCCCGATAGATCTGGTGCGTGTAGCGACCTACATCAACACCATCCCCGCGGCGGTCGAGATGATCGAGTACTGCGCGAAGCAGGGCTATGAGACCACTATAAACATCATGGCTATTTCAAAAGCGCGTACCGAGGACTTGAAAACCGCGCTTGAAATCTTGGGTCAGACCCCGGTTTCCTGCTTTTATATAGTCGACAGCTACGGCTCCCTCTACCCCGAGGAGGCGCGCCGCTACGCCGAGATGTACGGCGAGATCGCCGATAAATACGGCAAGCTGACCGGCATACACGCGCATAACAACCAGCAGCTCGCCTTTGCGAACACCATCGAGGCTATGGCTTACGGCGCGAGTTACCTTGACGCTACCGTAGACGGCATGGGCAGAGGCGCCGGAAACTGCGCGCTCGAGCTGCTTTTGGGCTTCCTGAAAAACCCGAAGTACAAGATCAATCCCATCATCAAAATCATGCAGAACCACATGACCGCGCTTCAGGAGAACGGCGTAAAGTGGGGCTACGACATACCTTACATGCTCACGGGTCAGTACAACACCCATCCGCGTCCCGCTATCCAGTTCATTCAAGAGGGCAGGAAGGACTACTACAAGTTCGCCAACGATCTGTATGATATAATCAATTCTTAACTTAGTTGTCGGAAACCAGATGCCGGATGTTTTAAATCAAACGCTTGGTTTCTTATTACCGGCTTCTGGCCTCTCGCTTCTATTATCTAAAAAACGGAGGTTTTTTACATGGCATTCGACAGACTTATCGAAAACATCATCCAAAAACAAAACCCCACCGTTGCGGGGCTTGACCCGAAGCTCGAATATGTTCCCGCATCGATAAAGAACGCCTGCTTTGAAAAGTACGGCAAGACGCTCGAGGGAGCCGCCGCCGCGCTTTTGGAGTTCAACAAGGCTATAATCGATCAGATATATGACATCGTGCCCGCCATCAAGCCGCAGGCGGCATATTATGAAATGTACGGCTGGCAGGGCGTTAAGGCTTTAGCCGACACCATAGCCTACGCAAAGTCGAAGGGCATGTTCGTTATGACCGACGGCAAGCGCAACGATATCGGCACCACCATGGAGGCCTACGCCGCGGCTCACCTCGGCGTTACAGACGTTGCCGGCGAGAGCGTTGAAGCCTTCGGCGCGGACGCGCTCACCGTGAACGGCTATCTCGGCTCGGACGGCATACGCCCTCTGCTCAACATCTGCAAGGCTGAGGACAAGGGCATTTTCGTGCTTGTAAAAACCTCTAACCCCAGTTCGGGCGAGCTTCAGGATATGAAGCTTGAAAACGGCGTTTCCGTTTACGAGCAGATGGGCAGGATGTGCGAGGGCTGGGGCGAGGAGCTCCCCGGCAAGTACGGCTACTCGGGCGTGGGCGCAGTTGTGGGCGCGACCTATCCCGAACAGCTAAAGGAAATGCGCGAAAAGGCGCCGCACACCTTCTTCCTGGTTCCGGGCTACGGCGCTCAGGGCGGCGGAGCCGAGGACGCAAAATTTGCCTTTGACAAAAACGGCTTTGGCGCGATAATCAATTCCAGCCGCGGCATTATGTGCGCGTGGAAAAAGCAGGGGCTCACCGAGGAGGATTTTGCCGCTGCCGCCGGAGTTGAAGCATTGCGCATGAAAGAAGATATATTGTCCGTTATCGGTGAAATCAAGGCGTAAGACGATAACGCATTGTTAAATATTTAACTAATTATCTTCAAAAATATTGACATCGCATTTCAAAAGGCGTATAATATACGCTGTTATGGTAGAGAAAATGGGGCAGTTTTTTAATATGCCCCGATATTCTAATGAAAAGGGAGTAATTTAACATGGCAAGAGTTTACAATTTTTCCGCGGGTCCTTCAATGCTGCCCGAGTCCGTCCTGAGAAAAGCGGCGGATGAAATGCTCGACTACGAGGGTACAGGTCAGAGCGTTCTGGAAATGTCCCACCGCAGCAAGGCGTTTGACAAGATCATCAAGGACGCCGAGGCGCTGCTCAGAGAAGTAATGAACATTCCCGACAACTACAAGGTAATGTTCCTTCAGGGCGGCGGTTCCACGCAGTTCGCGATGGTAGCCCTCAACTTCATGAACAAGAACAACAAGGCCGACTACATTGTTACCGGTCAGTGGGCTAAGAAGGCTTTGCAGGAGGCTCAGCGTTACGGCGACGCCGTTGCGGTAGCTTCTTCCGCAGACAAGACCTTCAGCTACATCCCCAAGACAGACAGATCGATGTTCCGTGAGGACGCCGACTATGTTTACATCTGCATGAACAACACCATTTACGGTACCGTTTACCACGAGCTGCCCGATACAGGCGATATCCCGCTCATCGCTGATATCTCATCCTGCATCTGCTCCACTCCGCTCGACATCACCAAGTTCGGCGCGCTGTTCGCAGGCGCTCAGAAGAATATGTCCGGCGCAGGCGTTACCATCGCTATCGTTAGAGAAGATCTTATCGGCAACGCTATGGACATCACGCCCACCATGCTCAACTACAAGACCCACGCGGACGGTCAGTCGCTTTACAACACACCGCCCTGCTACTCTATCTACATCGCTAAGCTCGTGCTTGAGTGGATCAAGAACGATATCGGCGGTCTTGAGAAAATGCAGGAGCTCAACGAGAAGAAGGCAAAGCTTCTTTACGACTTCCTCGACAGCTCCGAGCTGTTCAAGGGCACAGTAGTTCCCGAGGATCGTTCGCTGATGAACGTTCCCTTCGTAACAGGCGACGCCGACCTCGACGCTAAGTTCGTCAAGGAGAGCACCGAGGCCGGTCTTGTGAACCTCAAGGGTCACCGCACCGTTGGCGGCATGAGAGCTTCTATCTACAACGCTATGCCTTACGAGGGCGTTGTTGCGCTGGTCGACTTCATGAAGAAGTTTGAGGCGGAAAACAAATAATAAATTCGTAATGCGTAATTCGTAATGCGTAATTATAGGGCGTGCTTATTTAAAGACACGCCCGATATTTTGAGAAAGGTTTGTTTTTATGTATAATGTATTGACATTAAATAAGATCGCCGCTGTCGGCACCAATCGTCTCGGCGACAACTACACCTGCGGTTCAGACATCGAGAATCCCGACGCGGTGCTCGTTCGCTCCGCCTCAATGCACGAAATGGACTTCGCCGATAACCTTCTGGCTATTGCCAGAGCCGGCGCAGGCACCAACAATATCCCCAAGGACAAGTGCGCCGAGCAGGGCATCTGCGTGTTCAACACCCCCGGCGCTAACGCTAACGCCGTTAAAGAGCTTGTGCTCACCGGTCTGCTTCTCGCTTCCCGTAAGGTGGTAGAGGGCATCGAGTGGGCTAAGACCCTCAAGGGCACCGGCGACGAGATGGGCAAGCTGGTCGAAAAGGGCAAAGGCCAGTTCGTAGGCCCCGAGATCACCGGCAAGACCCTCGGCGTTGTCGGTTTGGGCGCTATCGGTATTTTGGTTGCAAACGTAGCCGTAGCCGTTGGCATGGACGTTGTGGGCTTCGACCCCTTCCTCAGCGAAGCTAACAAGGCTAAGCTCGACCCCGCCGTAAAGATCCTCGGCAGCAACGAAGAGGTCATGACCAACTGCGATTACCTCTCCATCCACGTTCCGCTCCTTCCCGACACCAAGGATATGGTAGACGCCGATATGATCGCTAAAATGCGCGACGGCGTTCGCATCCTCAACTACAGCCGCGACGGTCTTGTAAACAGCGACGCGCTGCTTGACGCTTTAAAGAGCGGCAAGGTCGCGAAGTATGTCACCGACTTCGGCAACGACAAGATCCTCGGTGAGGAGAACGTTATCGTTATCCCGCACCTCGGCGCTTCCACTCCCGAAAGCGAGGACAACTGCGCTGTTATGGCGTGCAACCAGATCAAGGATTACATCGAGAACGGCAACATCGTAAACTCCGTTAACTATCCCTGCCTCTCTGTTGAGAGAAACGGCAGCAGAGTCACCGTTATCAGCAAGGCTGACGCGGACGTTAAGTCTGTGGCGATCGCCGGCATGACGGGCTTCAACACCAAGACCCGCGGCGAATACGCTTACACCATCATCGACGGCGCGACCGAGGCTGAGGCTGAGCAGTTAAAGGCTGTAGACGGCGTTATCAAGGTAAGATTCATCGGCTAAACACGATACAGAATGATCGCAGGCACGGTTTTCCGTGCCTGCTTTTGCTGTAAAGGCGCAAAAAAGCGGCGGCTTCGATTGAAGCCGCCGTGTAGATTAAGTGGATTATTTTCTGATATCGAGTCTGGGCATTTCGTTGTTTTCAAGGAACTTGTAGCCGATAGCTGCTGCAGCAGCGCCGATCGCCGGACCGAGGATGAACGCCCAAAGGCAAGCAAGAGGTTTGAAGTTGCCGCCGAACATTGCGCAGAACGCGGGACCAAAGCTGCGGGCGGGGTTTACGGAGGTGCCGGTGAGGCCGATTCCGAGGATGTGGATAAGGGTGAGTGAAAGACCGATAACAAGACCGCCGAAGGAGCCGTGCTTAGCCTTCTTGGAGGTAACGCCGAGGATAACGAATACGAATACCGCGGTGAGGATGATTTCTACAAGGAAGCCGGCAAAGTGGTTGCCGTTTACGCCGTCCATCGTGTTGGCGCCGAAGCCCCACGCGATCTTGGTGTTGTCGAATACATATACGCTTGTTCTGTCATCAAGACCACCCAAGCCCCAGATCATAGCCAGGAAGCCTGACGCGGTAAGAGCGCCGGCGAACTGAGCGATGACGTAGCCGATAAAATCCTTAAGGCTCATGCCGCCTGTGATGAAAACAGCCAGAGAAACGGCGGGGTTGACATGACAGCCGGAGATGTTGCCTACGCTGTACGCCATTGCTACGATCGAAAGACCGAAGGCGAGAGCGGTGAGCAGATAAGCGCCCGCGGATGTGCCGGGACCTACAAGCATTGCTGTGCCGCAGCCGAAGAATACAAGTACAAAAGTGCCTATACATTCAGCTATGTACTTTTTTATGGAAGTTGAATTCATAGATGTTCCTCCTTTGTTTTTTGAATTTTTAATTCCATAATATAAATATAACACAGCGAACTTGATATTGCAAGCACAAATGAACAAAATATTATTTAAAGTTTTGTAATAATTGATTAATTCATAACAAAAAGACGAAAAAGCTTGAACTTTTTACCTTTGTGAGTTGTAATATATATAGATTCAGAAACGGGGTGAGGGATTGAACGCGATACCGGATGAATATGTGACCCAATACAGTGGCGATCTGACAAGATTGTGCATGTCGCTCTGCGGCAACAGAGTAGACGCGGAGGATCTGTTTCAGGATACTTGGCTGAAAGCAGCGCGGCATTTTAAGCGTTATCAACCGGATAAGCCGTTTTTGAATTGGCTGTTTACTATTTGCGTAAACACTTTTAAAAATTCCGTGAACGCCGCCTATAGGCAAAGACGGCATACATTTGCGTCTGACGCCGAACGCGAGATGTTTTTTGCGGCGATCCCCGATACCACTGCCGAAAACACAGATGAATATGCCGCGCTTCATGAGGCGATAGGAAAATTGACGAAAAAACAGAGAGCGGTCGTGGCGCTGTTCTATTTTCGTGATTTCAGCATCAGCGACATCGCCGAAATGTTGAAAATACCGGAGGGCACAGTAAAATCAAGATTGTCGGCGGCAAGAGCTGAGATAAAAAGGAGGCTTGAAAATGAGGCGTGAAAGCATAGCGGAAACGGATTTGGATAATATGCTGTACGCGTATTGCGGACGAACGGCTCAGGAGCCGTTCAAACGCGAAAAACGGCGTAAGGTTTTTATAACAAAACCCGCGCTGTGTTTGGTTTTAACTTTGTTTATCACAGTCGTAATGTCGGTTTATGTTGTTGGTTTATCAACGAATCGGGATAATGCTCCGGCAAAAAAGCTGTATGCTTTTTCGGTTGAAAAGCTTGCGGCGTTTTCCAAAGAAAAAACAATTCAGGAAAAAACTGCGCGAAAAGGTGTGGGCGCGTGGCAGCCGCGCATCGAGTACGCTGACGGCAATTTGGTCGTTTTTACGGTCGCGACAGGGGCGTTTGTTTTTGACTATCAAGCCGGGGAGTTTATCAATACCTTTGATTTGGAGAAAATCGGCGTACCCGCTTTTGCTCAAGGGGACAGCTTTTCAACACTGACGGTTTCAATGGACGGTAAATACGGACTTTTGTATTCATGTGATGCCGGAGAAACGTCTGGCTCAGTCGCCGCAGAAGAATACCGCGAGCTGGATTTGAAGACGGGGGCGGTAAAAAGACTGGACAGTGAGGATGAGTTTTTTGAAAAACATGAGCCTTATCAGGTTTTACCGGCAGACACAACGGCGTTTAAAAAGTTGCCGGGCTTCGCGTTTGGCGGCAAAACGGCTGTTTGGGGAGGAAATGAATATTTGATCGCGCTTGATTGGCAAAATGGCGAGAGCAGCTTGGGGTCTATGCATTTAGTGATAATGAACTCTAAAACCGGAGATATAAAATCACTGGTAAGCATTTTTGATAAGGTGAAATAAAAACAGGCTCGTTTCCCTTTGGGGATCCGAGCCTGTTGTTCTATAAGTATTATTTTAGCTTTGCGGCGAAGCATGCCCAGCCGCCGTCGAGGTGTTCCTCGATTATATCAAAGTATTTGCTGACGCCCTGCTTTACTTCGTCGGCGCGGGTGTCGATGATACCGCTCATTATGTAGACCGCGTCGGGCTTCATAAAGTCCGCGACGCCCTTTGACAAAAAGAGAATGGCGTCGGCGACTATATTAGCGAGGACGATATCGTACTTGCCCTGAACTTTGTCGGTGAAGCTGCCGCAGATCGCGGTGAAGCGGTCGCCCACACCGTTGAGCTCGGCGTTTTCGCGCGCGGTGTCAACAGCCTTTTCGTCGATGTCAACGCCCACGGCCTTGCTCGCTCCGCACAGCAGCGCGGCTATGCCGAGTATGCCGCTGCCGCAGCCGACGTCGAGCACGTCGTCGCCGGGCTTCATGTACTTTTCGCACATTTCAAGGCACAGGCGGGTGGTTTCGTGGCCGCCGGTACCGAAGGCGAGCCCGGGGTCGATGTTCAGCACGACCCTGCCCTGCGCGTTATAATTCTCATACCAGCTGGGGACTATCATCAGGTTTTTGCCGACCGCCAGCGGATGGAAGTACTGCTTCCAGTTGTTGCGCCAATCTTCTTCGGCGCAGTCGAGCAGCTCTATCTCGTGGGCTATGCACTCGCTGCCGTAGCGCTCCGACAGGAACGCCACCGCCTCGGCGGGGGAGGCGTCGGGCTCGATATAAAGGTGAACGAACGCCTTTGAGCGGTCTTTTTTGAGCAGCTCCTCGTCGATGAGGTCGATGTGCGCTATGTCGCGCACCACCTGCTCCATGTCGCGGTAGTCCTCTATATAGACGCCGCCGGGCGCCGCCATGTTGGCGATGTCGCCCGCTTTGTCGATGTCCGCGGCATTTACCGCGATTTTTATTTCAGTCCAGTTTTTCATAGCTTATTCGGTAAACAACTTTTTTATTTTGTCAAAAAAGCTTCTTCTCTTGGGGTAATTCTTCTCGGAGGTCGAGCGTTCAAATTCGCGCACAAGCTCCTTTTGCTTGCTGTTGAGGCTCTTGGGAATTTCGATGATCACGCGTACGAACTGGTCGCCCTTGCCTCTGCCGCCGAGCTTAGGGAAGCCTCTGCCCTTCAGCTTGAATACGTCGCCGGGCTGGGTGCCGTCGTGTATCGTGTATTTTACCTTGCCGTCGATGGTCGGCACAACCACTTCGCCGCCGAGAGTTGCCTGAGCGAAGGTTATGGGCAGGTCGCACCACACGTCGTCGCCCCTGCGCTCAAAGAGCGAATGTCCGCGCACGGTGACATAAACGTGCAGATCGCCCGCGGGGCCGCCGTTGTAGCCCGCGTTGCCGTGTCCGCCCACGTTGAGTATCTGCTGATCCCTGATGCCGGCGGGGATGGTTACGTCGACCGAGGAGGTCTTGCGCTGTCTGCCCGAGCCGCTGCACTTGCGGCAGGGGTTGTCGACTATTTTGCCCGTGCCGTGACAGGCGTCGCAGGAGCGTTGGGTCTGGATTACGCCGAAGGGCGAACGCTGGTTTATGGTCACCCTGCCGGAGCCGCCGCAAGCCGAGCAGGTCTTGGGCTGCGAGCCCGCCGCCGCACCCGTGCCGTGGCACTCGTCGCAGGTGGAAACGTTGGTGTAGGTAATGGTCTTTTTGCAGCCCTTGGCGCTTTCGTCAAAGGTGATGGTGACGTTTGCCTCGATGTCGCTGCCGCGCTGGGGAGCGTTGGCGCGTCCCTGACGTCTGCCGCCGAAGCCGCCGAAGAAGCTTGAGAAGATGTCGTCAAGGTCGATGCCGCCGCCGAAGGGGCTGCCGCTGGGACCGCCCGCGCCGAAGTTTGGGTCTACTCCCGCGTGACCGAACTGGTCGTAGCGCGCGCGCTTATCCTTGTCGGACAGCACCTCGTACGCCTCGTTTACCTCCTTGAACCGCTCCTCGCACTCCTTGTCGCCGGGGTGAAGGTCGGGGTGGTATTTTTTGGCGCTCTGTCTGAACGCCTTTTTGATATCGTCTTCGCTCGCGCCCTTTTGCAGGCCGAGGACTTCGTAGTAATCTCTTTTTTCTGCCATTGTCTATCCCTCCGTAAAATGAATTTCAGGGAAATTCAATTCATTCCTGAGCAAATGCTGTGCTTATAGCGGTATGTAGGGTTTGTTCGGGAATGAATTGAAGCGTTGAACATTGATAGCGCCTTCCGCGCGTTAAAACCGCCTAAAGGAGCTGCTAAAAGCAGCTCCTTTCAGCGCTATAGAATTTATCAGTTATTGCCGTCAACGTCGGTGAAGTCGGCGTCGTATACGTTGGGGTCGCCGCCGTTGTTGTTGGGAGCAGCGCCGCCCATGTCGGGAGCTCCGTTCATATCGGGCGCGCCCTGCTGGGGAGCAGCCTGCTGGTACAGCTTTGCGCTTACCTCGTAAACGGTCTTCTGCAGGTCTTCCTTAGCCATGTTGATCATGCTGATATCGTTCTTTGCGATGGCGTCCTTGACAGCCGCTACCTTGGTGTTGACAGCGGACTTGTCGGCGTCGGCGAGCTTGTCGCCGCTCTCGTTGACGAGCTTCTCAGCCTGATAAGCCAGGTTCTCAGCCTCGTTCTTGGCGTCTACCTCCTCGCGGCGCTTCTTGTCCTCAGCCGCGTACTGCTCGGCTTCCTTGACAGCTTTGTCGATGTCGTCCTTGCTCATGTTGGTGGAGGAGGAGATGGTGATCTTCTGCTCCTTGCCGGTGCCGAGATCCTTCGCGGAAACGTTTACGATACCGTTCGCGTCGATATCGAAGGTCACCTCGATCTGCGGGATGCCGCGCATAGCGGGAGCAATGCCGGTCAGAGCGAACAGACCGAGCTGCTTGTTGTCGCGAGCGAACTCACGCTCACCCTGAAGAACGTTGATCTCGACCTGAGTCTGGTTATCGGCTGCGGTGGAGAAGATCTGGCTCTTCTTGGTGGGGATGGTGGTGTTTCTGTCGATGATCTTGGTCATGATGCCGCCCATGGTCTCAACGCCGAGCGAAAGGGGAGTGACGTCGAGCAGGAGCAGACCCTCGACCTCGCCGCCGAGAACGCCCGCCTGGATAGCGGCGCCGATAGCTACGCACTCGTCGGGGTTGATGCCCTTGAACGGCTCTTTGCCGATAAGCTTCTGAACAGCTTCCTGAACCGCGGGGATCCTGGAGGAACCGCCAACCATGAGCACCTTGTCGATCTGACTGATCTGCAGACCGGAGTCGGACAGCGCGCTTCTTACGGGACCCATAGTAGCCTCTACGAGGTCGGAAGTGAGCTCGTTGAACTTAGCTCTGGTGAGAGTGAGGTCGAGGTGCTTGGGGCCTGTCTGGTCGGCTGTGATGAAGGGCAGGTTGATCGAGGACGAGGTGACGCCCGACAGCTCGATCTTAGCCTTTTCAGCAGCTTCTTTAAGGCGCTGCATAGCCATTTTATCGCTTGAAAGGTCGATGCCTGTTTCGGTTCTGAAGGACTGTACCATCCAGTCGATGATACGCTTATCGAAGTCGTCGCCGCCGAGACGGTTGTTACCTGCTGTGGCGAGAACTTCCTGTACGCCGTCGCCCATCTCGATGATGGATACGTCGAAGGTGCCGCCGCCGAGGTCGTAAACCATGACCTTTTGGTCGTTTTCTTTGTCAACGCCGTAGCTGAGCGCCGCGGCTGTGGGCTCGTTGATGATCCTCTTTACGTCAAGACCCGCGATCTTGCCGGCGTCCTTGGTAGCCTGACGCTGAGCGTCGGTGAAGTATGCGGGAACGGTGATGACCGCCTGTGTTACGGTCTCGCCCAGATAAGCTTCGGCGTCAGCCTTGAGCTTCTGCAGGATCATCGCGGAGATCTCCTGGGGAGTGTAGCTTTTGCTGTCGATGGTAACCTTGTAAGCGGAGCCCATTTCGCGCTTGATGGATGAAACGGTGCGCTCGGGGTTGGTGATAGCCTGACGCTTTGCGACCTGACCTACCATTCTTTCGCCGTTCTTTGAGAACGCGACTACGGACGGGGTGGTTCTGCTGCCTTCGGCGTTAGCGATAACTACGGGCTCGCCGCCTTCGATGACCGCTACGCAAGAGTTGGTTGTACCTAAATCTATACCTATTGTTTTTGCCATGATGAATTCCTCCTGAAAATAAATGTTGATTTATCATTTTGATTCGTAATTACGAATTACGCATTACACATTAATTTGTTACCTGCACCATTGCGTGCCTTATGATCTTGTCGCCTATTTTGTAGCCTGTCTGGAACACGGCGGCTATCTTGCCCGAGTCGAGCTCGTCGCTGTCCACCATGCCGATGGCATTGTGCAGGTTGGGGTCGAAGTCCTCGCCGACCTTGCCGTAGGTTTCGATCTTGAGTTTTTCAAACGACTTGTTGAGCTGGTTTGAAATAAGTTCGATACCCTTGATTATCTCGGGATCGGCGTCCTTAAGGTTTTCAAGCGCCATTCTTACGCTGTCCGCTACGGGAAGCAGCTCGGTGACCGCCTTTGATGTGGCGTCGTCGTAGAGCGACAGCTTTTCGTTCGCGGTGCGTTTGCGGTAGTTGTCGTATTCGGCAGCCAAGCGCATGTACTTTTCCTTGCCCGCGGCGACTTCGTCTTCAAGCGCCTTAATTTTTTCCTGAGTTTCGTCGGTTTCTTCGGGCTGCTCCGGTGCAGTCTCCTCTTCGGGGGCGGTCTCTTCGGTCTTTACTTCCTCGACCTCAGCCGCCTCGTCCTTCTTTTTTTTGGACATCGGGATACCTCCTCTATTTTTCTATAAGCTCGCCGATAAGTTCACCGGCGTTTTCCGCTACGCATTGTAAAACCGAAAGCGTTCGCGCGTAGTCCATTCGCGTCGGCCCTGTTACGGCAAGCACGCCCGACGCGGCGCTTCCTGCCGAATACCTGGCCGAAGCCACCGAGCTGTTTGAGAGCTCGACGCGGCTGTTTTCGGCGCCGATGGCTACAGACGCGTTTTGCGGTGTTTTGAGCAGCATTGCCGCCAGATCGTGATCGTTTTGCCAAAACTCCCACAGGCGGTGCGCTTCCGCAAGGCTTGCGCCCGTTATGCTCATAAGCTTTCCAAAGCCGCTGCGGCAAACCCTTACGCGCGCCGCGTTTGAGCAAGCGTCCATGATCGCCATAAGCGGGGCGGTCATGAAGAGCGACAGCTCGCCGAAGCCCGCCGCCGCCGTTTGGACGAAGGGACGGTTCACGGCGCTCAGCCTTATTCCCGCGAAAACGTCGTTGAAGGCCTTTTCGAACACCCCGAGAAGCTCTGGGGTCAGCAGAAAGTCACAGCGGAACAGCTTGGTTTGGATAACGCCCGTCGAGGCTATCACGACAGCCATGCCCGTGTGCGCGCCGGTAGCTACAAAGCTTATGCGGCGTATCCTGCCGTCGTCGCCGTTCGGCGTGGTGGCAAGGGCGGCGCAGCTTGTAAGCCGTGCCAGCACGTCGGCCGCGCTCTGCAATATGCTCTCGGGCGAATCTGAGTTTTCCTCGAGCGATTCGCGGATATACTCTCTGCCGCGTTCGGATATGGGCTTGAGCTTCATGATATTGTCAACGTAATAGCGGTAGCCTAGCCGGGTGGGTACTCTTCCCGCCGAGATGTGCGGCTGGGCGATGTAGCCCTTTTCGGTGAGCTCCGCCATGTCGTTGCGGACGGTTGCCGAGGACACCGAAAGTCCTTCGACATTCAGCAGCGACTTGGAACCCACAGGCTCACCGCTTTGGATGAAGCGCTCCACGATCTCGGATAGGATCTTTTGCTTTCTCGCGGACGGTTCCATGTTTTTCACCTCTTTTAGCACTCTCAATGGTCGAGTGCTAACTGCTTTATTCATACTATATCCTAAAAGTCAGAAAAAGTCAAGGGGTATTTTGAAATTTCTTGAAAGTTTCACCTTTTGTTCACAAAGGATGGTTGACAATACCGGCATAAGCCGTTATATTATAATAGGAAAGAGGGGAATGATTTGGATTTCTTACAGTATTTCTATGTGTTTTTATGGGCGGCGCTCGCTGTCATGGTGGCTGTCATAGGCAGAAAAGAGGGCTTGCTGGCGGTCGTGATGACGTCGTTTTTCGTCTTTATGGCTGTATGGTTCGGGCTGCGCGCCTTTGGCGGTATAGCGATGTTCGACGGCGCGTTGGGCATTGTGTTCAGGTGCGTGCTGGGAGCTTATGCCGTCGCTCTGGGATTAATATGGTTTATCAAGCGCAGACGTGAAAAATAACGCTCACTATATATATTGTTTAACTAAAATCCGCACACAATATGTGGGCGGCGACCCGCTGCGTAACAAAAAAGTGCAGTTTTTTTGAAAAAACGCTTGATTTTCGCGAAAGTTTATGATAGTATAATATCCATATGACTGATATTAAGGAGGTGGGACAATGGCAAACATCAAGTCCGCGAAGAAGCGCGTTAAGGTTATCGCTACCAAGACCGCGCGCAACAAGGCTGCGAAGTCGGCTCTTAAGACAGCTATCAAGAAAGCGTACTACGCTGTTGACACCAACGCTGACAATAAGCAGGAGGCTGTCCGTTTCGCGATCAAGAAGATCGATCAGGCTACAGCTAAGGGTATTCTGCACAAGAACACCGCTGCCAGAAGAAAATCAAATCTTCAAAAGCGTCTGAACGAGGCCGCGTAAGCGAATAACGATTTCTGAACTTGGAAAGCAGAGTTTTTCTCTGCTTTTTTTGTTTTTCTGTTGACATTTCAGGGAAAATTGATTAAAATATATATAGTATTTGCGCTGACCCTTGTTAATAATATTTGTATCAACGGAGGTTTTATCATGAAAAACAAAAAGTTATTCTGGATCATCGGCATAATTTCGGTCGTTGCTGCTCTTTCCGCTGCTTTGACCGCGTTCTTTATCGTAAAGGACAAGCAAAAAAAGGATGACGAGGAATTGATGGAGTATCTTGACAGTTCCATTGAGTGATTCGTATGCCCGACTGACGTCGGGCTTCTTTTTTGAGGAGAGGTTTTTATGATAGAACAGGAGCTTGAACGGCTTTTGCAGGACGCGAAGTCGGATGAAAAACTAAAGGCAGAGCTTTTGAACACCCGAAAAAGCGACGACCCAGTCGAGGACTTTTGCGCGCTGGCGAGGGATAAAGGCTACGGGATAAACGCGGGCGAGCTGATGGCGCTGGGGCAAAACGAGAACGACGCGAAGCTGCGCAGCGTGAACGGCGGCGGAGTCGACCCCATAGAGGGTTGGGACGACGCGTACGAGCAGTTTTTTATGACGCTGATCTGGACTTGACATTTTCAAACTTTAGCATTAATTCTCTTGCTTTTTCAAAAAAAGTGTGGTAAAGTATTACTGTTGCTTTAAAATACATTGATGGAGGATGTTTTTCAATGAGAAAACCCGATAAAAAAGAACATATCAATCTTCTGTTTTCCGCTTTTTTGGTTATCGCTTTTATTATCTGCGCTAACTTCTTCGCGAAATCGATCGAGAGCATGAGCGTGATGGCGGGAAGGCTCGTCGTTGCGGGCGTATATATCGTTTTCGGCGTGCTGCTGTTTTTCGCTACAAGGATAGGCGAGGGCAAGCCGGTAAAGCGCTTTTCTCCCTTTACTCTGTGCGTCATGGTAGTGCCGTCGTTCTTTATCATCCTTGCTTCGCTGTTTGACGGAATGCCCCTGCACGGCGCTTTCATGCCCGGCAGCGTTTACGGACTGAGCGTTGTTGCTTCGCTGGCATCGGTAGCCTTTGGTTACGGTATCCTCTACACCTTCTTCAGCGGCTTTGAGCTTGAGGAAGAAGATGAGTACGATGACGACGACGAGGATTATGAGGACGATGATGACGACGACGTCGTATATGGCGAAACCGACGCGGATATGACCGAAACCGAGGATTACGAGGAAGAGGAAGAGGAAGAAGAAGAAGAAGAAGAATCCGACGAGGACGCTGTGATGCGTCGCTACGAAAGACTCGGTTTATAATACTTGGATCAGTTAAGGCGTGCCTTCGGGCGCGCCTTTTTGAGTACATTACGGCGGCTGATTGATAATGTCACCAAAAAAGACGGGGCAAGGCGACGATTTTTCTAAAGGAGAAATTCAGTTAAAACTTGGGATTTATTGACTTTTGCTTTTTGTTATAATATAATTGATTATGTGCGAGTATATGTAATCAAACCAACAAGTAATCAAGATAAGAAGGGATTTTATGATACCGTTTAACGTACCTCCGTTTTTGGGAACGGAAACCGACTATATCGTTGAGGCGATAAAGAACCAAAAGATCTGCGGCGACGGCCCGTTTACTAAAAAATGCCACCAGTGGCTTGAGGAAAAAACAGGCACCGCAAAGGCGCTGCTGACCACCTCCTGCACCCATTCGCTCGAGATGGCGGCGCTGCTGCTCGACATCAAGCCCGGCGACGAGGTCATTCTGCCTTCGTTCACCTTCTGCTCCACCGCCGACGCCTTTGCGCTGCGCGGAGCGAAGCTGGTGTTTGTCGACATCCGTCCCGACACCATGAACATCGACGAAAAGCTGATAGAGGACGCGATCACCGAAAAGACAAAGGCTATCGTGCCTGTTCACTACGCGGGCGTCGCCTGCGAGATGGACGCGATAATGGATATCGCAAAGCGTCACGGCTTAAAGGTCGTTGAGGACGCGGCTCAGGCGGTAATGAGCGAATACAAGGGACAGGCTTTGGGCACCATCGGCGACTTTGGCTGCTATTCCTTCCACGAAACCAAAAACTACAGCATGGGCGAGGGCGGCGCGCTGCTCATTAAGGACGGCGGCCTTACCGCCGACGCCGAGATAATCCGCGAAAAGGGAACCAACCGCAGCGTGTTCCTGCGCGGACAGATAGATAAATACACCTGGGTCAACTACGGTTCGTCCTACCTGCCCAGCGACATGAACGCCGCGTACCTTTGGGCGCAGCTTCAGCAGGCGGATATGATAAACGAAAACCGCCTCGCATCGTGGCAAAAGTACTACGACGCGTTTGAAGAGCTTGAAAAAGAAGGCTTTGTTCAGCGTCCGATCATTCCCGAGGGCTGCAAGCACAACGCGCACATGTTCTATCTTAAGGCGAAGGATCTTGAGGAGAGGACCGCGCTGATCTCCTTCCTGAAAGAGAACGGCGTAATGGCGGTGTTCCACTACATCCCGCTGCACAGCGCTCCCGCGGGTCAGAAGTTCGGCGTGTTCCACGGCGAGGACAGATACACCACAAGCGAGTCCGACAGGCTGTTAAGACTGCCGATGTACTATGATTTGACCGATGAGGATATCAACAAGGTAATTGATACGGTAATCAAATTCTACAAGGGTTGATAATATGAAGCATCCGGTAAGCATCCGCCCGATAACCGAGGCGGACACAGACAAAATCGTAAAATGGCGCAACGCTCCCTCGGTGATGGAGCACTTCATCTACCGCACTACGCTGACAAGAGAGGATCACCTCAATTGGTTTCACAACCGCGTGCAGACCGGCGACGTTGCTCAGTTCATGATCATCGACGATGAAACCGGCGAGGAAGTCGGTTCGGTCTATCTGCGCGACATCGACCCCGTCAACCAAAAATGCGAGTACGGCATTTTTATCGGCGAGGAGAGCTGCCGCGGCAAGGGCGTGGGCTCGGCGGCGGCAAAGCTGGCGCTTGACTACGCTTTTAAAGAATTGAAGCTCAACCGCGTGTTCCTGCGCGTGTTCGCAGACAATCCCAGGGCTATAAAGAGCTACGAGAACGCGGGCTTTAAATACGAGGGCACCTTCCGCGACGACGTTATCATCGACGGCACGGGATACGACATGGTGTTCATGGGAATACTTAAAAGAGAATGGGAGCAAGGTGAATAAGCATGGATAAGATTTCATTTGTGATCCCCTGTTATCACTCCGAACACACCATAGGCGGCGTGGTAGACGAGATAGTAAGCACAGTCACCGCTCACGGCGGCTATGATTACGAAATAATTTTGATAAACGACAACTCGCCCGATAATGTCATGGACACGATAACCGAGCTGTCAAAGGCGAACCCGCGCGTCAAGGGTCTTGAGCTGTCGCGCAACTTCGGTCAGCACAGCGCTATCATGGCGGGCTTTACCTACCTTACGGGCGACGTCATCGTCTGCCTTGACGACGACGGACAGACCCCCGCCAACGAGATGTTCAAGCTGATAGACAAGCTTGATGAGTTCGATCTGGTGTTCGCCGAATACAAAAACAAACAACATTCGGGCTTCAGAAACTTCGGCAGCAAAGTGAACGACCTTATGGCGCGCTGGCTGCTGAGCAAGCCCAAGGATCTGAAAATAATGAGCTACTTCGCCTGCAAGCGCTATGTGGTAGACGAGGTGCTCCGTTACGAGAACCCTTATCCCTATATGAGCGGTCTGCTGCTTCGCGCCACCAGAAAGGTGTGCAACGTCGAGGTCAACCACCGCGAGCGCGTCGAGGGCAGCTCGGGCTACAGCATGAAAAAGCTGCTGCTGCTGTGGATTAACGGCTTTACGTCGTTTTCCGTCAAGCCGCTGCGCTTCGCGACGTTCATCGGCTTTTTGACTGCCGCAGTCGGTTTTGTGTTCGGTATCTACGTTATCATCCACAAATTCGTGGTGCCCGACTCGCTTATGGGCTGGAGCTCCACCATGGCGGCTATGCTTTTTATCGGCGGTATGATAATGCTGATGCTGGGCATGGTCGGTGAATATGTGGGACGTATATATCTTAGCATAAACCGTTCGCCGCAGTTCGTCATAAGAAGAAAGGTCGGCTTTGAGGACGATAAGAATGGACAATAAGAAAAAGAAATTTGACATAAAAACCTATGCGGTGCTGCACTTCATTTTGCTGCTCTACTCCTTTGTGGGCGTGTTTATGAAGCTTGCCTTCAAAAACGATTTCATGTCGTTTTACTTCCTGCTTTTCGCGGGACTTGCGGTGCTGTTTTTGGGCATTTACGCGCTGCTTTGGCAGCAGGTGCTCAAAAAGCTGCCGCTCACCGTCGCCTTCACCAACAAGGCGATATGCATCGCGTGGGGCATGCTGTGGGGCGCGCTGTTTTTGGGCGACAACATCACATGGTATAAGATAGTCGGCTCGATAATCGTGTTTGCCGGAGTAGTATTGGTGGTGTCGAACAATGAGTAGTGAACAGCTTAGCTTGATTTTTTCTTTCGTGTTCGTGGGCTCGGTGTTCATTTCGTCCGTCTCGCAGATACTGCTGAAAAAAAGCGCGAACAAAACCTATGAAAGCACTCTTAAAGAGTATCTCAACCCGCTGGTCATCATAGCTTACGGCATGTTCTTCTGCTCTATGCTGATAACGATGTACTGCTACAGGTTTGTGGACGTTTCGGCGGGACCGATACTTGAAAGCGCCGGCTACATATTCGTGGCGGTGCTGGGCGCCGTTTTCCTAAAAGAGAGATTCACCGCGAAAAAGCTTATCGGAATGCTGGTGCTGCTTGCGGGCATAGCGCTGTTTTCGCTGGGCGGTTATTTGCCGTTTTAAACGATCAGCATCAGTTATATCATAGCGCGTGCGCTTTGCGCAAACGGGGGATGTTTCGACCGTTTCGCTGCGCGAAATTGCCTTCGCACCGCTCAGGATGACATTTTTGGGAGAGTGATAGCTTGAAAAACAAATTGATCACCATGTACCGCAGCGACAGAGTGCTGCTTGGCGAGTGGATACTTGCTATCGTTACGGGCTTGTTTGTGTTTGTGACGACCGCGACCTGGGATCTGCAGAGCCTTACGATATGGTCCACCAACGTTTGGGACAGTATCGCCGACGGCAATCCGCGCGGCTTTTACGCTTACACCGCTAACAATGTGTACAACGTACATCACGCGCATATGGGCAGCGAGATAATGAGCGTGCTGCCTTGGTCGGTTTGGAACCTGCCTATATGGATAATCCAGCGTTTCTTTGACAAGCCTATCATGAGCTCGGCGCTTATGCTTGCGTATTCCAAGCTGTTTTTGGTGCTGTGCACCGTTGTTACGCTGATCTTCACCAAAAAGATCACCTACAGACTTACGGGCGACAAAAGCAAAAGCATTTGGGCTATGTTCCTTACCGCCAGCTCCACATATATCTATCTTTCGGTATGCTATTCCGGTCAGAACGATATATTCATGATAACCGCGTCGGTCATAGCGATACACTTCCTGCTGAATAACAGGCACAAGTCGTTCCTCGGGTGGTCCTTGCTGGCTATAGCGATAAAGCCGTTCTACCTGCTGCCGTTTTTGACGGCGCTGCTGATAAGCGAAAAAAGATTTTTATACATCATCCTTAAAGCGGCTGTCGGCGTTTCGGGTCTTGCCGTGCAGAAGCTGGTATTCAGCGGTGCGCCCGGCTATGCCGAGTCGATGAACACAGGCCCCGCAAAGCAGATGATGGAGGATATGTTCCCGAAGAACCTCAGCACGAATTTCGGCCCCGTTTCCTTCTTTGCCGTTGCGCTGGTGCTTATTTACTTCTACTGCTACACCCGTGACTTCAAGAACGACGACTACGCGCAGGAGCAAAACCTCGCGGGCAAATACGTAGTGTATATGATAACGGTCACCTACACCTGCTATCTGATGTTCTCTCCGTTCTCGTTCTACCGCCTCGCTATTCTCACGCCGTTCATTTACATCGTTATGGTGCAAAACAGAAACAACGTTCTGTATAACGGTATTTTCGACGTAGCGATGCAGTTCTCGCTGCTGATGAAGCTTGTGCTGCGCGGCTCGAATCTGTTCAGGATCGACTTCATCAACAAAGCGCCCATACAGCGGTTTTTCGGCTACACGGTGAAATACAAAAAAGAAAGCGCTTATTCAAGCATAGACAATTACCTGTATAAAAAGGATGATCTGTATGAGCATTATCAGGCGTTCTTTTCGGGCGTAGCGGCAGTCAGCGCAGTGCTGCTGCTGGCGCTCAACCATCCCGAAAGGCAGCCGAAGCTCAAGATCGGCGGCGACAGGAACATCCGCGCGCTGCTTTGGGTGCGCACCCTGCTGATCGTGCCGTTTGTTATGCTGGTACTGTATTTATTCGTAAAGACACCCAATAAGGTGTATTATTGATAACCGAAGGAGTTGAAGATATGAAAGGTATTATTCTTGCGGGCGGACGCGGCACAAGGCTGTATCCCATGACGAAAACCGTTTCCAAACAGCTTTTGCCCGTATACGACAAGCCGCTCATTTACTATCCGCTTTCGATTTTGATGCTGGCTAACATCACCGAGATCTTGGTTATCTCCACTCCCGAGGACACGCCCATGTACCGCGAGCTTCTCGGCGACGGCTCACGCATCGGCATAAAGCTCGAGTACGCTGTTCAGGAGGAACCCAAGGGCTTGGCTCAGGCGTTCATCATCGGCGAGGAATTCATAGGCGACGACAGCGTTTGCCTTATTCTGGGCGACAACGTTTTCTACGGAATGAACTTCCCGAACATGCTGCTTAAGGTAAGGGAAAAGACGAGCGGCGCGACCGTGTTCGGCTATCCCGTTATGAACCCCAAGGACTTCGGCGTGGTGGAATTCGACGAAAACGGCAAGGTGATCTCCATCGAGGAAAAGCCCGCAAAGCCGAAATCGCGCTATGCTGTCCCCGGACTTTACTTCTATGACAACAAGGTCATAGAGTACGCCAAGAGCATAAAGCCCTCGGCGCGCGGCGAGTTGGAGATATCCTCAATAAACAGCCTTTACCTTGAAAAGGGCGAGCTCGACGTGATGCTGCTCGGCAGAGGCATGGCGTGGCTGGACACCGGCACGCCTACGGGCTTGCTGAAGGCGGCTGAATATGTAGAAACGATACAGTCGATGCAGGGCATGTACGTAAGCTGCATCGAGGAGATCGCGTGGCGCAGAGGCTTCATTTCCTCGGAGCAGCTCAGAAAGCTGGGCGAGGAGCTGAGCATGACCGACTACGGTCAGTACCTTATCAGCCTTGCGGATTCACAGTTATAATAAAGGAGAGCTAAAAATGAAAAACATTCTCGTAACGGGCGGCGCGGGCTTTATCGGCTCCAACTTCGTCCACCATATGCTCAAAAACCACGACTACAACATCATCAACATCGACGCGCTGACATACGCGGGCAACCTTGACAACCTTACCGACGTTGAAAAGGACCCCCGCTACACCTTCATCAAGGCGGATATCCGCGACAGAGCGGCGCTGACCGAGATCTTTGAAAAATACGATATCGATACGGTCGTGAACTTCGCGGCTGAAAGCCACGTTGACCGCTCCATAACCGAGCCCGAGATCTTCCTCACCACCAACGTTATCGGCACGCAGACGCTGCTCGACGTTGCTAAAAGCTTTTGGAAGACAGCTCCCGACGACAAGTATTCGCGCGAATACAAGGACGGCGTGAAGTATTTGCAGGTCTCCACCGACGAGGTATACGGCGCGCTTGGCAAGACGGGCATGTTTGAGGAGGTCACTCCGCTTTCGCCCAACAGCCCCTATTCCGCGTCAAAGGCGAGCGCAGACATGATGGTGCGCGCTTATCACGAAACCTTCGGTATGCCCGTGAACATCACGCGCTGCTCAAACAACTACGGCCCCTATCAGTTCCCTGAAAAGCTGATCCCGCTGATGATAAACAACTGCAAAAGCGGCAAGGCGCTGCCCGTCTACGGCGACGGCATGCAGATCCGCGACTGGCTGCACGTTTCCGACCACTGCAACGCGATAGACACCGTGCTGCACAAGGGCGTTGACGGCGAGGTCTACAACATCGGCGGCAACAACGAGAAGGCGAATATCGAGATAGTCAAGCTGATAATCAAGACCCTCGGCAAGAGCGAGGACCTTATTCAGTACGTCAAGGATCGTCCCGGCCACGACCGCCGCTACGCCATCGACAACACCAAGATCACCACTCAGCTCGGCTGGGCGCCCAAGTACACCTTTGAGCAGGGCATCGCCGAGACCATCGACTGGTATCAAAACCACGAGGAATGGATGGAAAAGATCACCTCCGGCGCGTATATGAACTACTACGACAACATGTACACACAGGCGGAAAAGTAATTAATAAGCATAAAATAAGGGCAGCCGCGCGGCTGCCCTTTCGTTATGCTTAGGGATATATTTTTACCATAACTACAAATTCATCCTCGTCGATATCTATCCGGTATGGATTTACATATTTGGGGAATTTTCCATATTGCATACGGTACATTACAAGGTATTCCCGCGCGACTTCATAAGCTTTGGTAAAGCTTATGCCGTATCCTGCCGAGATGTCATCGTTATCGTCGCGAATGGGCATGAATACCGAAAAACCGTCCTGCTCATTTCCGCAGAAAATCATTGGGTAAAACACGCCCTCGTCGCAAAGCATTTGATTATAAATGTTTTCATCAATTGATCGTTTTGCCATTCCTCATACCTCCGCAAACAAAAAAGCGCGCAGACAAGCCGCGCGCCGAAAAACACAGGGCTCATTTGTCGCCAAACAAAATTTTTATCCTTATACAGAAGTATGAGTGATAAGAGCCTGTGTTTTTACCGGAGTGAAAACACAAACTTCTGTATAAAGAAATATAAAAATTTTGTTTGGCGGTTATATTTTATCACATTGACGGAAAAAAAGCAATAGCAATAAAAGAGCTGTCATATCGGACGGTGAGCGAAGCACACTGTTCGGTATGACAGCTTTAAAAATCATTTTTAGCTTGGGTTACAATTCAAGATTGAGTTTTTGGACGCGTCTTATTTCGTCCTCGGCGTTGAAGAAGGCTTGGACGATCAGGGGGTCGAAGTGCGTTCCGGAGTCATTGCGGATGATCTCAAACGCTTGATCTACGGTGAAGGGATCCTTGTAGCTGCGCCTTGACACCAGCGCGTCAAAGACGTCGGCGACCGCCATTACGCGGGCGGACAGGGGGATATCTTCTCCCGCAAGACCGGTGGGATAGCCCTTGCCGTTCCACTTTTCGTGGTGATAGAACGCCAGGTTCTTAGCCTCGGTGAGATAATTGGACTCTTCGCCAACAACGGCGATAGCCTTGTCGATGATCTCGCCGCCGGCGCGGGTGTGGTTTTGCATCGATTTGAATTCCTCGTCGGTCAGTCTGCCGGGCTTGTTGAGGATCACGTCGGATACCTTGATCTTGCCGACGTCGTGCAGAGGAGCGGAGTTGATGACCTCGTTGATAAAATCTTCGCTCAGCTGATCGGCGTAAATACCGTCCTTCTGCATTTGACGAAGGATTATCTCGCAGTAAGCCGCTGTTTTGCGAACGTGGTCTCCGGTGCATTTGTCGCGGCTTTCAACTATATCGGCAAGTACCAGTATCAAGCCGTTTTGCAGACGGGCGACCTGTTCTCTTTTCTGCTGTACCTCGTTGATGTAATGCACCGTATCGGTGGTCGTCTTTTTGTACGCGTCATAAAGATATTCGATCTCGTCGCCCGTGTGGATATCCAGATCTTCTATCATCTTCAAGCTTTCTTCGCGCGCCTGAGGTGTGTCGTAGGTGAAGCGGTTGGCGGCGTCGGCGATAATGTTGACCGGACGGACGATATAGCGCTCAGCCATCCAGACCGTGTAGGCGCGGATAACTATCATAAAGCCGATGAACAGCGCTATGACCTTGGCAAGAAAACCTATTTCTTCAGAGCGCAGGTGATTCATGGACAAATCTACGCCTACGTGGCACAGCACCTCTCCTGACTTTGACCTGATGGGCTCATACGCCGATAGCAGCCAGCCGTCTTCGTCGTCGGTCACGTCGGTGGGTATATCCTTGCCCGCCAAAAACAGGTCTGCATATTTTGCTATGGTATCGTCGTAATCGATGACCTCGCCCGGAAGGTCGGCGGCGACATCTTCGGTGTCAAGGTCAAAGATAACATGCGTTCCGTCTTTTTCTACCCGGTAAATATATACATACTCTATTTCGGGCGACGCTTCTCTGACGGTGAGCATCAGCGCCTTTATATCGCTATAGCCCTGTGCCCGCGCGCCTTCCTTGACACAGTTTTCCATTATGTCGGGATCGATATGCGTGGCTATGACATTTGCGGCGTATTCCGCCTGTTTGGTGAATTCCTGGACCGAGGAGTCGTGATACTGGATAACAGAGGTCGCGATAGCAGCCGCGGCGACAAGGGCGGTCGAAGCGCCCACGAGCAGGGTTATCTTGATTCGCTGGGAAAAACGTCTGCGCAGCTTTCGTTCGTATCCGTCAAATACGTTTATGTTGTACCACTTGCGTTCCTTGAAATAGCCGGTCAGCTTTTTGGGGATTATTTTGTAAATGAGCAGCGCGATAACAGTGACGATAGCCTTGTCGACCAGATCGATCAAAAAGCAGGATATAAGATTGCTGGGCAAATAACCCATAGAGGTTTTTTGGTCGATGGACGCGGCGATGTCCACGGCGACGCCTTCGCCGAAATCCATTCCGTAGATGAGCCACGTGAGTATGCCGCCGACTACGCCGCCCAAAAATGCGAAGGTAGGCACTGCCAGAAGAATAAACGGTATGCTCAGGCGGCGCAGTTTTTCAGCGTACAACGACGCCATAGTTGCTATAAACACGCTGATAACGCAGTAATAGATGGAGTCCGGGGTTGAAATGGCGTTAAAAATATTTGATAAGAAACCGACGGTTATGCATGGTATGTAGCCGCCGAGCAGCGCCGCAAGTATGGTGCCGATGTTGTCGATGAAGAACGGCAGCCCCAAGGCTTCGTTCAGCCTTGCGCCCAGAAAGTTGAGCAGGACGCAAACTATAACGAGCGCAAACAGTGACAGTCGTGTTATTTTTCGGTTTCGTTTGAGGTTCGACATGATGTTCCTCCGTTAATGACTGGATATAATATTGCTTGTCAGCTTTCCGTACCGTCTTCGCTTTCGGTCGATCCTTGGATCAAGCGGTCGAACTTTTCGGCGGGGAGCGGAGGGGAGAAGTAGTAGCCTTGGATGATTTGGCAGCCCATCTCTTTGAGCAGCAGGTATTGGCGTTCTTCCTCGACGCCCTCGGCTACGACAGGAACGCCCAGAAAACGCGCGATGTCAAGCACCAGCTCAACGAGCATCAGGCTTTTTTCATCGACCTGCATATTGCGTATGAATGACATATCGAGCTTGAGGATGTCGATCGGCATCGAGGTAAGCATACCCAGCGAGGAGTAGCCGGCGCCGAAATCGTCCATGCTTATGAAGAAGCCTTTGTTTCGCAGATCGGCGACAACCTCAGCCAAACGGTTTTCATCGTTTGAGTAAGCCGATTCGGTGATCTCGAGGATAAGCTCGTGCGGCTTCAAATCAAATTCGCGGATGATGCCAAGAAAAACATCCTCCAATTCGGGGTCGTATATATTGATGCGCGAAACGTTCACCGATATGGGAAGATCCACGTGGAAGGTATCCTTGATACGGCGTATCTGCGCTGCCGCCTCGCGCCAGACAAAGCGGTCGATCTTGCGGATAAGTCCCTTGCTTTCAAATATGGGGATGAAATCGCCGGGGCTGATAAAGCCCAGCTCGGGGTGTATCCACCTCACCAGCGCCTCGGCGCTCGTAAGGACGGGCTTGTCTCCGCGAATGTCGTATTTGGGCTGATAGTAAACGGTAAGCTGACGCTGTTCAACAGCCTCGTCGATATCGGCTATCAGCGTTTCCTCATATATGACCCGCTCGTACAGCTCGCGGCTGTAGCGCCCGACGAAGTGGTTGAAGCGGTCACGTATATTGTCGCAGGCTGCCTTCGCGCGGTCAAACCACGCCTCGGGAAGCTCGTCCCCCGGCACGGGTTCGTATACGCCGCCGCGCAGGCGCAGGGTGCGCGCCGGCCCGTCTTGGTTAAGGGCGTTCTGTATTTTTTGCACGCAGGCTTCGTAATCGTCCCTGCGTTCGCAGTACACGTAGAATATGTCGCCGTCCGTCCGGCAGGCGATGCCGTGCGATTGCAGTATGGTCGAGGCGATAAGCTCCGCGGCTTTTTTGAGTATGCGGTCGCCCTCCTCGCGGCCGAACAGCTCGTTGACAAGGCTGAAGCGGTCGATGTTGAGCACCAGCGCGTCCATGCTGTCTGCAAGCTTTGGAAGAAAGCGGCGGATGTATACAAAAAAGTATTCCTTTGAGTATAAGCCGGTCAGCGGATCGCGCTCTGTCGACCGGATGATGCTTCTGTCTTCGTTTAGCTCTATCAGCACCTGACAGCGCGCTTGTACCACCTCGGGTATATCGTAGGGCTTGGTGATGAAATCGGCGGCGCCCATTCTAAGGCTTTTGACCTCGGCGTTTTTGTCCGAGGTCATGACGATTATCGGGAATCGTCTGAGCCGTTCGTCCGCCTTCATGCGGCGTATGACCTCAAAGCCGTCCATGACAGGCATCATCAGATCAAGCATGACGAGCGAATAATCCGACTCGGGGTTGGAAAGTATCTCCAAAGCCTCTTTGCCGTTAAAAGCAAAATCGACCTCGTAGCTGCGCGACAGGATCTCTTTAATGATCTCCAGATTGATGATTTCGTCGTCGACCGCCAATATTTTTCTTTTTCGATTAGCTTCTAAAAAAGTCTTCATAAGCTTCACCGCGAATGAATGTGGTTATATTTATTCCTCGTTATATTATATAATACAATTTGACAGATTGCAATAATTTTTTTGTTAATTATCACTACGGTCAATGCTTATAGCAAAAAAGATATACAAAAGTGAAGCATAAAATGATTTTTTGCTTGATTTTTTTGCCTGCCTGTGATATAATGACATTAAATAATAGGGCAAAGCCGTTGAAAAGCGGTGACGCAAAGCTCTGGTGTCTAAATAGAATACTATATGATAGACCGGCTGCATCGTAATTACCAAAGTAATTATTGTGCGGGCGGGTTATTTTTTAGTGAGTTGTATGACAGACCGGCTGCATCAAGAAATGCTTTTGCATTTTTGTGCAGTCAGTTTTTTGTTTTTATCACGAAAAATGCATATATACTGAATTTTCCGCGCTTACGGACTTGACTTTTACATTGACAGGTAATATTCTTATAATAGGATATGATACGTTGTTGTTACACAGCGCGTAAACACCGGCTTTTATTTTGGAGGTATCGATATGAAGTTCAGTTTTAAAAAATCTGTTTGCGTAACTCTTGCCGCGGTTTTCGCCGCTATGCTTTTTGCTTCATGCGGCGTTGATACAAGCGTAAAACAGGACGAAGAATCGTCGAAGGGCTATGTCGTCAGCGTCACCGAAGAAAAGGAGGATCAGGAGCTTTCGGGCTTTCATTCTTACCCCGCGGGCAAAACCGACCCCGTCACCGTGAACGGAGCGGAGGTCAGCGTTACCGACTTTTCTCTGCGCGCCTACGAGCTCGCTTATATGCTGGCTCAGAAGAATTTCACTTCCCCCGACAAAATCAACATCGACGCGCTTACGCAGTTCGCGCTTGCGCACGTTCATTTTCAGAACCTCAACGAAATGAACAACAAGGCGATGCAGTACCGCTACGCAAACGAAAACCAGATAAAGGAACAGCTGAAAACCTTATTCGGCAGCGACAGCTTTAAGGTTACGGATTCTGTTTTGTACAACCCCGCCAAGAAGATATTTGAGATGTGGCTTCCCGAATACGGCTGCAATATCTATTATAATGTGGACGCGGTGAACGTCAGCGGCGACACCGCCGAGATCATCACCACCTTCTACAACGAGTTCAAGCGCAGCACCCTGCTTGGCAGAACGACTATCAACGTTAAGATCAAGGACGGAAAGCCGGTCATCGCGTCGCTTTCCGCCGAGTGAGGCAGCTATGGAAGATAAGAATGATATGACGCTCTATCAGCTGGAGCAAGAAAACGCGCGAATGAAAAAAACGCTTAAAGAGATATCCGCGCACCAGACCGAGATACGCAAGCTGCTTGACGAGGTGCAGGATCTTTTGGTTGAAGAGGAACACATTGACAACACGCCCGTTACCGAAGAGGACGTGAAAAGCTTGCTTAAAAAATATTCCAGGCTGAAATGATGAAAAATAAAGAAAACAAGAGAACTCAAAAACTGAATAAAGCAACATTCAAAGAGGGCGTGCTGCCCCTTTTGGGCGTTGCGCTGGTCGTCTTTGTAATGACGGTAGCGGTATACTTCGTCGCCGATTACGTAGCAAGCAGCTATCCGAGCGAGAACACGCTTTCGGGATGGAATTACCTGTACACCGAAAAAGCGGGAGCTGTCCCCGAAGGTGAGCTGCGCATTTTCAACTCGCAGAATCCGATATTGACGGAAAGCGCGGTAAAAAAGAGCAATTTGTATCTTACCAAAACCATTGAGCCCGAGAATACCGGAAAAACCCTTGTGCTGGTAACCGATTACTCGCCTGTGAAGATCCGTTTGAACGGCAAGGACATATACGATAACCAGTTCAAAACCGAAGAGTATGTCGGCAATTGCTATAACGCGATCTACTTGGAGCGTTCAACGCACGATCAGCAGATAGACGTCTTTATGAAGCTGCCTTTTTCCGTGCGGTTCGAGGCTTACCTGAAATCGGGCGGCGACCCCGCCTTTGACTTCTCGCTTGGCTTCTACTTCGGAGCCGGTCTTTTGGCGGCAGGCCTGATCGCAATGGCGGTCTTTGGCGTGCTTTCGATCGTTAAGCGCAGATTTTACCGTTCGATACTCATATCGGGTCTGGGCGCTTACATAGGTCTTGCGATCGTCATGCACTTGCTGCCTGAATCGACCTATTTGCTGAATCTGCCCATTTGGCTTAGATTATCCGAGATACCCGTTCAAATGACGTTTTTGATCACCCTGGCTTTTCTGAACAGAATGTTTAAAAAGCATATAAAATCGGGTATTGCAATAGGTCTTGCCGCGCTGATCTCGATCGGCTTGATGATGCTTTCGTTTACCGCTTTGATGGTGAAGATATCATCTATCGTAATGTGCGTGCTTTGCCTGGCGGCGGCGCTGTTTGTCGCGCAGCTCGCGCTGGCTCAGCTGGAACGCCGAACGCAGTACGCTACCCCCGTTTTTGTCATGTGCGTTTTTTACGCGCTGATGATACTGTTCGCAGGCATCCTGCTTATCAACAGATTCAGGGTGATGTACATTTATACCGCCGCCGTATCGACCTTTGTCGTCGGGTGCGTTTTGGAGTATACCTATATCCACGACTACCGCTTTGCGCAGAAAAACAGCGGTTTTCGTGAGCAGAGCGTCAGATACGGCAATTCGGTCGACCTGATATCCGTTTTTATACGGAATATGCTAAGCTGCTCAGATCAGGACGCTTTCTATCATACCGTGGTCACCGAGCTGTCGGAGCTTTTGACCAAGTATAACAGCGAGAACGCCGACGTCAATTACTGTATCGCCGTAAAGAAAAACGGCGCATACAACGAGGTCATCAGCAAGGGCGTGACGGGTTGCCAATACCGGGTCATCGAAGATAACTTTTTGAAGAACGACAGAAATTACATCTTCTCCGAAACATACTTTGAGTATGTTTTGAAAAACGGAGATGACATAGGCTGTATCATCCATTTTGAAAATATCAAAAACGGACTGGACACCTTCTTTATCAGTATGCTCGAAGCCACGTTTTGCGGGCTTGAGACCACATATGAGAACATGTTTGTCCAGAGCGATAAGCGTGACATCAATATCATCTTTGAGGAGCTTGCCGAAAACGCCGAGCTCGACAACGGCTGCTCGGTAGAGCATCTTGAAAACATTTGCAAGTATACCCGCGAGTTGTGCCTGAGACTTGGCTTTGATAAAGAAAAAGCCGAGCATATCGCAACCGCGTCAAAGCTGCACGATTTGGGCAAGATAGCCGTGCCGAAACACATAATCGAAAAGCAGGGAAGGCTGAGCGAGGAAGAACAGATAATCATAGGCAGCCATACCGATTTCGGTTATACCATTCTGTCGGCTTTCGCCGACGATCCGCTGATCTCCACCGCCGCCGTTATCGCGCGTTATCATCACGAGCATTATGACGGAACGGGCAAAAACGCGCTGAAGGGAGAGGATATCCCGATAGAAGCGCGCATAGTTACGGTGTGCGACGTTTTTGACGCGCTGGTTTCGGAGCGTTCGTATAAAAAAGCGTGGACAAAGGAAGCCGCGTCGGAATACATTGCCGAGCAAACCGGCAAGCTGTTCGACCCGAAGATCAGCGAAGCTTTTATTGAGTATTTAAAGGAAGAATAATCATAGCGCGCCCCTTTTAGGCCGCCTAAATATGAGGTATTCGGATGTTTAAAAGAAATAAGAACAAACCGGATAATGTTGAAGCAAAACCCAAGACTCCCGAAGAAGAAAAATTCGAAGAGCAGCAAAATATCCGGCAATCAAAAGTAAAAAAATTTAGAAAAAGGCTGAAATGGTATCACATTTTGGCTGCCGTCATTGTGCTTGCGATAGTTTCACTGTTTGTCATCTGGCATCTTCAGCCCAAAAAGGTGCTGAAAATAGCCTTGATGGACAAAACCGTGCTGTCTTATTCCGAGGACGACGACATCATCAAGGATAACGTGTACAGAAAGCACAGGGGCTTTTTCTGGATCGCCAATCAGCAGCGGTATGTAAAGGCGGACGGCTCGTCGTACGATTACAAAAACGACTACTTCGGTCCGATGCTGGACGAAGAGGGCGCTTATGATCACAGCGTTGAATTTGTCGACGCCGATACCAAGCCCGATCTGGTTTATCTTTCCGACGCCTACGGTCTGGGCAACGATACCTTCGGCTATTACAACGGAAGCACCCCGCTGAACGGCGGTATCAACGACGACGATATGTCATACCTTAACTTTGCGTATGAAAGCGGCGCGACGATAGTAGCCGAAACCGCGCTGTTCAGCTCGCCGTTATCGGATTCCGTCCGCGGACAGCTCGTCAATCTGCTCGGCGTTACGCCGACAAAGTGGATAGGCAGGTACATTGTCGACCTTGAGGACTTTACCGACGTTCCCGACTGGGCGCCTCCGATGTACGAGCAGCAGGAGGGCGTGGAATGGCGTTTCACCGGTCCCGGTATCCTGCTTGTATCGGAAGACGGAAAGATAATCATTCTTGAACAGAACACCGATTTCAACACGAAGGATCTGCTGAAGATATATCTTAACGACGACTATAAAAGCGAATTCAGCGGATGCGGAAGCTGTAATTTTTACAACTGGTTCGAGCTTGTCCAGCCCAACTACGGCGTTGAGAACATAGCGACCTTTGAATTCGACCTGAACGCGACGGGAATGGAGAAGATCAGAGAGATCAGCAAAACGCCGCGCTTCTGCGCTATTGCCCGCCGACATGAGGAGGGCTACGCTCCGGTGTACTTCTTCTCGGGAGATTTCAACGATTATGTAAACGGCGGCAGATACGGCGACTTTATGTTTGCCAACGAGTTTTTCAAGTTCCTGTCGTTCGACCGTCAGGGCGATATCTCGAACTTTTTCTGGCGCTTTTACAATCCGTTGGTAAGGCATATACTGGACGACACAAGGTCGACGGTATATACGGAGGAAGCGGAGAGCCACGAGGAGATCTCGCGCGTCAATAACGGCAGCTTCCAGGTATATGAGAACGAAAAGTGGAAAAAGCTGGATGTCAAGGCGGTATCGCTAAACGCCAATGAACCGGGCAAGGAAAAGTATTCCCGCGACTTCACGTATTACGAGAATCTTATCACCAACGCATCCGACCTCGGCGTGAACTGTATAGAGGCTAAGGAGCTGCTGCCTCCCGAATTCTACGCCGCGGTCAGCCGCCACAACAAGAACAACAAGGATAAAAAGATGTATATCATACAAAGGGTGAAGAAGCCCGACGGGCTGAAGGTCGAGGACTACGTGACTGACGACGGTCTGGAAGCCTGGAAGAATGCCGTTCAGACCGCGGTCGAGGCTCTGCACGGCAACGCCTCTGTCGAGAGCGAAAGAACCGGCAAGGTGAGCTATTTCATCGATATTTCCGACAGCGTGCTGTGTTTGGTCGCCGATCCGGAGCTCACTTCCGAAAACGTCGGAAAGATCAAAAACCTGTCCTCCTTCTCTTATCGAGGCGATTATGTGCAGGAGAGCAGGGGAATAAACGGCTTCGCGGCATTTTTGTACGACGCCGCCCAGTCGGAATCCTATGATTTCTACGACTACTATACGCCGATCTCGGTATCCGCGGATATGGATATGCTCAAGGGTATATCCTTTGTGAAGGACAGCAACGCCTATCAGCTTGGCGGCTACGCGTCTTCCGATTGTTCGCAATACGTATTCTCAAGCGTCTTGCTTGATCCGGATACGATAGAAGCCGCCGGAAAGGCAAAGGACAGCGTGTATAACAAATACTCTTCCGTAATGGCAGAGCTGGCGCTCATCGATCCCGATACGCTGGTGTCAGGCATTTCCTTCTCCAACGTCGACCCGGTTTTTGGACAGGACGCTGTGACGGAGCACGATCAGGGCACGGCGATCACCGAAGCCCTCGGCGCTGTAAAGAACAGCGGGCTGTTGGGCGCGGTAGTCTACGACCTAAACGATTCATGGAGCGCGATAGGCGAGGAGATGTCTAAGTTCACCGCGTCGCCGTCGACCTCATATCTGTGGCACAACACCTGTGACAGCGCGCAGATGACGGGCTTGCTCGCCTTGGACAGCGAGGTGCCGGATACCCCGGGACTGGTGCTGTCGGACGACGACCTTGTGCAGTCGGTATCCATGAACAGCGACGAGGGATACATGTATATAACCCTGCAGCTGTTTGAGGAGATCGATTATAAACAGAACGCGATGTTTATCGGTATAGACACCTACCAGCGCAACGACGGTGAGTATTATTACGCCAAGGACTTTACGCCCACCTCGCTGTCGGGCATGGAGTATAGCATACGTTTTGAAGACAAACAGAACGCGGCTTTGTATGTGACCCGCAATTATAACCGCGCCCGCGGCTCGGCGGTCACAAAAGAGAGCTATACAGGCGATTACGACAAGGTCGCCGATCTGACCTACGGCGGCTTCACCTCGGGCGACAACCACTTCTACCAGACCGGTACGACCGTAAATATCCGTCTGCCGTGGCATTGGCTGAATGTCGCCGACCCGTCCAAAAAGCTGGTCGTCAGCGATCCCTCGCTTGACAAGCCGCAGGCTAAGACCGTGAGCACCAACGGCGCGTTGGTATCCGTAATGATAGGCGAGCGCAAAGAGCACGACCTGATCTACGGCTTCCCGGTCGACAAGCACGACCCCGGCTACAAGGTGTTTGAATGGAGCAAGTGGGAAAAGGTCAACTATTCGATACGGCAGAAAGAAAGCTATAATCTGCTTAAAAAATACTTTTCTTCAAATTGAACACGATAAGGAGATAACGTTTTGAAACTTGAATTGATCAGCGTTATCGGACTGCTTCTTTGTTTATTGATCATCGGTATAGAGTACATTCTTCTTTATCGCTTAGCCGAACGTCAGGATGAACATACGGCGCGCGTTGAAAATATCAGGCGCAGGCTTGATATCCACGTTGAGGGGGTGCTCTTTGCGCCGACTCTCAGCAGCCGAAACGCAGAGGTAACAGCGCTCTCGGACGAGATCAACGGCGATTTTGAAGTATATGAAATGGCTTTGACGTCCATAAGAGAGCATAAGGGCAGCCGGTACAGCTCCGACACCGAGGCTCTTGACGGGCTTATAACCGATATCAACGAAAAGGTCCAACCGGTCGAGATCTACGCCAAAATGCTTGAGGAAGGCGATGCGTATCACAAAAGCTACGCATGCAGAAGGCTTGCCGAGCTTGAGGCGCTGGAATACCGGGACAAAATAAAAGAATATGTCGACAGCAAGGATCGCGGGCTCGCATACAACGCCGCCATGGCGCTGTGCCACATGGGCGACGTGCTTGACGTGTCGAAGTATCTGCTTAGCATCCAGGACGACCGTCTGTACTCGGGCAGGATAATCAACGAGTTTTTCGCCCAGTTCACCGGCGACAGGCAGGAGCTCGCGCAGCAGCTTTTCGAACAGTGCAACAAGTATATGAAGTGCACTATCATCAAGACCATAGCGCCTTACAAGCTGGAAGCGTTCAGGTCGATGTACATCGAGGGTGCTTCGGGCGACGACGGTCAAATGAAGATCGCCTGCGTAAAGGCTCTTGCCGCCTTCGGTTATCCCGAGGACGAGCAGCTTATGCAGATTGCCGCGGGCGATAAGGACTGGGTCATCAGGGCTGCCGCGGTAAGAGGACTTTCGCTGCTTAAAAGTGAGACGGCGCTTGCCACCGTCAAGCACGCCCTGGGCGACAAAGAGTGGTGGGTGCGCCAGACGGCGGCTCAGTGCATAACAAAAATGGATATCTCTTCGAGCGATCTGGAAGAGATACTGGGCGGTTACGACCGCTTTGCGGCAGACGCCGTAAAGAACGTCCTATACAGGCAGGTCGATACCGAAGAATCGGCACAATAGAGAAAGGAGGAACGGCATATGGGATTTTTAAACGCCGTAAGAAACTTTATAGTTGTATTCAACTATTTCTGCATGGCGTTTACGCTGTTGCTCAATATCATATATATCACGCAGCTTTTCGTATCGTTGATACGCGTACACAAGAATTACAACAAAACCTTTGCCGACGATTTTCACAGCTATGTCGACAGCGATAACCTGCTTCCGATATCCCTTATAATCCCTGCGTTTAACGAGCAGGAGAATATCGTGCAAAACATCAAATCGCTGATGACAATCAATTACCCGATGTTTGAGATCATCGTCGTGAACGACGGCTCTACCGACAAGACCGGCGAGCTTGTAGTCAACGCGTTTCATATGCATAAGATAGAAACGTCTATCCGTTATCAGATACCCACCGAGAAGATCGAGGCGGTATATTTCAGCAAGAAGTACCCCAATCTTCTGTATGTCCAAAAGAAGAACGGCGGTAAATCCGACGCGCTTAACGCGGGAATCAATATCTCGCGCTATCCGCTGTTCACCTGTCTGGATGCAGACTCCAGACTCGAAAAGGACGCGCTGCTCCGCCTTTCGATGGAATTCATCAAGGATTCCCGCACGGTCGTAGCAGGCGGCTTGGTGCGTATCGCAAACGGCTCTAAGATCGTAAACGGCGAGCTCAAGGGCTTTTCGATGCCGAAGAAGATCATCGAGCGTTTCCAGATAGTGGAATATTACCGTTCGTTTTTGATGGGACGTGTTTTCTGGAGCGCGTCAAACTCGCTCCTGATAGTATCGGGCGCCTTCGGTCTGTTCCGCAAGCAGACGGTAATCGACGTTGGCGGCTATAAGCGCAACACCATAGGCGAGGACATGGAGATAGTCGTCCGTATCCACCGCTATATGAAAAAGCAAAGAAAGAAGTACAGGGTCAAGTTCAACGAATTCTCCATTTGCTGGACGCAGGGACCCATGTCGATGAAGGATATCCGCAGCCAGCGCAGACGCTGGCAGATAGGCTTGATGGACACGCTTATCTCTCACATAGGCATGACGCTGAACCCGCGGTACGGCTTTGTCGGACTGCTTTCGGTGCCGTACAACTGGATATTCGAGCTGTTCGGAGCCGTCGTAGAGGTCATAGGTTATTTCCTGATACCGTTCACCCTGATAATGGGCGAGCTGAACATGTTCTTCTTCGTCATATACTTCCTGCTTTCGGTCGCTTTGGGCGTTATACTGTCAGAGGGCAGCTTGGTGCTGGAGCAGTATACCCACAGGGCCGCTATGAACGCGAAGCAGAGCATTTCCATCTCGGTTTACGCGATCCTTGAAAACTTTGGCTATCGCCAGATGATCACGGTGTTCCGCGTGGAGGGTATCATAAAATACCGCAAGCTGCGCAAAACGTGGGGCAAGATCAAGCGAAAGGAGTTTGAGCAATGAAAAAGATCTTTATATCTGTCATCGCTACCCTTGTCGTTCTGTTCTTTCTGGCGCAGACCGGCTTGCTGGCTCCGTTCGGCATAAAACAGCTTTCCGTTTTCCGCAAGCCGGAATCCGACACCAAGGAGGAATCCGAAAACAAAGGCGAGGAATTCTATGACGCCGTAGACGATATAAGCTACCGCTTCAAGGCGGAGGACGGATATTTTCATCTTTACACTCAAGGCGGCTGGGATAAGCAGTTCATGACCGGCGTCAACATAGGCGCTTCTGAGCCTGCGCTGTTCCCCGGCGACCTTACCATAAGCTACGATACTTACCTGCGCTGGTTCAAATATATCAGCGAGATGAACGCCAACTGCATCCGCGTTTACACCACCATGCGCCCGCAGTTTTATCTGGCGCTCAAAGACTTCAACCAAACATCCGAAAAACCGCTGTACCTGTACCAGGGCGTCTGGGTAAACGAGGATGATATCGAGCGTTTGGGCGACGTTTACGCCGAAAACGAAAAGATAATGACCGATTTCAAAAAAGACGTTATCACCACCTGCAACGTTATACACGGCAACGCTACCATTCCCGAAAGTCCCGGTAAGGCGTCCGGCTCGTACCACGCCGATGTGTCGCGCTGGCTGGCTGGCTGGATAATCGGTATAGAATGGGACCCAAACCTGGTGCTCAACACCGACGACCAGCATCCGGATATGCGCGACTATGACGGCGAATACCTGTTCACCCAAGGTTCAACGCCGTTTGAAGGCTTTTTGTGCAGGGCGGGCGACGCGTTGATCAAGCACGAGACCGAGGAGTATAATTTCCAGGCTCCGTTGGCGTTCACCAACTGGATAACCACCGACCCGCTCACCCATCCCAACGAGCCGCACTACGACGAGGACAAGGCGATAGTGAGCACCGAGAGTATAAAGTCGAGAAACTTTAAGCCCGGCTTGTTCGCCTCGTACCATATCTACCCGTATTATCCCGACAGCCTGAATTATCAGGAGGACTATTTGCGTGAGACCGATGAAAACGGCAAGGTCGATACCTACACCGCTTATCTTAAGGATCTTAAGCTCGTGCACACTCTGCCCATCCTTGTAGCGGAGTTCGGTATACCGACCTCGCGGGGCATGGGACACGAAAGCGTAATGGGCTATAACCAGGGCGGCGTAGATGAGACCGCGCAGGGCGCCATGCTGACCGATATGATAGACTCGATACACGATACGGGCTATGCGGGCGGGCTGGTCTTTACCTGGCAGGACGAGTGGTTCAAACGAACGTGGAACAACGTAATGTTCGATATCGCCGACCGCCGTCCTTTTTGGTCTAATATCCAGACTACCGAGCAGAACTTCGGCGTAATGGCGTTTGACCCCGGCGAAAAATACGTTCTCTGTTACCCCGACGGCGATCTGGGCGAATGGAGCGCCGTGGAGCCGACGCTCACTACCGACTCGGGCGAGCTGTATGTGCTTCACGACGAACGATACCTGTATTTGATGATGAAGTCCGAGACCTACGACTTTAACAACGACACCCTGTATATCCCGATAGATACTATCGCGGATCAGGGAAACACCACGGCTAAGGACTATAACCTGACTTTTGACAACGGTGCGGACTTTTTGATAAAGATCCACGGCGCGTCCGACTCGCATATTTATGTCGACCGGTATTACGACGCGTTCGAGTATCATTATATAGAGTCGCGCATCCTTAACGATTATCCTGTTGTGAAGGACGCAGACAAAAAAGACAGCGGAGTATTTGACGAGATGATGATGTGCTACGGCTATCATCTGAAGGTCGGCGGCACGGGCGCGGAGGTGCCCGACAAGGCGTACGAGACCGGAAAGCTGAAATACGGCAACGCCAATCCCGACGCGGAGGATTACTTGTCGCTTACGGATTTCTGCTACGGCGACGGCGGCGTAGAGATACGTATCCCGTGGCAGCTGCTGAATGTGATGGATCCCTCGTCCAAGCAGCAGATGAGCGACTTTAGGGAAGATCAGGTGTTCACACCGCAACCCTACGATTCGTTCAGCTTCGGCTTAGGCGTAGCGAAGAAAAAAGAGAAGGTCAACATAAGCTTCAACGGCAGCTATTCCTATCAGGAGTGGAACATGCCCACCTGGCACGAACGTATGAAGCCGTCGTATTATGAGCTTCAAAAATATCTGACGCAGTACAGAAGTAATACAGGCAGTAGTAATACAAGCGCAAAAAAATGATATAATAGTAATAATAAAAAAGGAGGCGGCAAGATGAAAAGAGTATTGGCGCTGTTGCTTGCGGCGGCGGTTCTGTTCTCACTTGCCGCCTGTAATAATGACACCGACAGCTCGGAACCGTCCGTTGCCAAGCAGGTCAAGCTTCCGGATGCCGGAGACCTTTCTCTGCCGTTTTACGCGGCGGACAACGGCTATATGTACCGCGGCGTTGATGAGCAAACGGGCGAGCTGTTTTACGTCAAAGGCGTAAACATGGGGCTCAGCGAGCCTGAGACCGATCTCGCGTCCCCCGACACCACCTACGATACGTTCACGGACTGGTTCCGGAAGATACGGGCGATGAACGCCAACACGGTCAGGGTGTTTACGGTAATGAATCCCGATTTTTACCGCGCCCTCGACGATTATAACGCGCAGCACGCCGAAGACCCGCTGTATCTGATACAGGGCATATGGTTCTCGGAGGATCTGATGTATCAGCTTACCGACGCTCTGGAGAGCGATCAGATCCTTATAACCGCGTTCAAGCGCTCCGTGACCGAAACGATAGATATCATCCACGGCTCGAGCGATTATACGGTCTACGGCAAATATGATCCTGCGATATACGACCGCGATGTTTCAAAATATGTCGTCGGTTATATCCTCGGCTTGGAGTACCCGCCCGATTTTGTCAACGAAACTAACGTTTCTCACCCCGATCAGGCGAATTACAACGGCGGCTATCTGCGGACAGCAGAGGGCTCAGCGCCGTTTGAAGCGTTTTTGTGTGAGGTGGGGGACACCCTTATCGAATACGAGACCGAAACCTATTCGTGTCAGCTGCCCGTCGCGTTCCTCAACTGGCAAACGCTCGATACGCTCAAGCATCCTGCCGAGCCATTCCCCTATGAGGAGGACACCATAAGCGTCGACACGGAAAAGATCGTGGCAAAGGACGGCTATTATGCCGGTCTGTTCGCCGCTGTAGACGTGTATCCGTACTATCCTGAATTCATGAACTATCAAAGCGATTACGCTTTGGCGGAGGACAATTATCTGGCGTACCTGAAAGAGTTGAAGGGCGCTTACAGCGTTCCGCTGCTGATCTCCGAATACGGGCTCAGCACCTCGCGCGGCATAGCGCACAAGGGGCTCAACGGTTATCAGCAGGGCGGGCTTACCGAGCAGGAGCAGGGAAGATTGGACGCGCAGATGTCCCGCGATATCTGCGAGGCGGGCTGCTGCGGCGGTCTGTTGTTCTCGTGGCAGGACGAATGGTTCAAGCGCACATGGAACATGGATATGTATTACCCGGAAAACCCGTCCGAGCGCATCCACGACCTGTCCTCAGCCGAGCAGAGCTACGGGGTTTTGGCATATGATACGTCGGTGTGCCGCCCCGACGGCGACGCCTCCGAGTGGAACGCCGAAACCGGGATTGGCGATACGGGTATCTGCGTCAAATACGACGCGGAGTATCTCCATTTATTGGTGTCGTTTCCCGACGGCTTTGATTTTAACAAGGACGTATACTACATCCCGATACAGGTGACAGGACAGGGAAGCGATCATGACAAGGAAAGAAAGCTTACCTTCTCCGAGGCTGCCGACAGCCTGCTGGTCATCAAGGGCAAGGATGAAACAAGGATACTGACCGACGCCTACGAGGATGTTTTCCACTACAAATACGGCGTGCTTCAAAAGATATTGGGCGAAGCCAAGACAAAGCCGTTCAAGAAGAACAGCGGCGTTTATAACAAGATCAGGATGCTTGTCGCCAACGAGATGTATTTGCCCGAGCAAAAGACTTTGCTTGACCCGCAGTCGGTTGAAACGGGACTTCTGCAATACGGCAACGCTGACCCCGACAGCGCTGACTATTCGTCGCAGGCGGACTTCTGCCTGAGCGGAAAGAAGCTCGAAATACGGCTTGCGTGGTATCTGCTGGGGATAAAGAATCCCCGCACCATGGCGTGCATCGCGCCGCTCACCTCAGATAAGATCGAATTCACCGAGTTCAAATCGATAAAGCTCGGAGCAGGCACGCAGGGCGAGATAAAGCTGGTCGATACCGGATTCAAAAAGCTTGCTCAGCCCGAATACACCCAAAGGCTCAAAAAATCCTACGATATCATAGCAAAAGAATTTGATTCTTTGCCGTCGTTCAAACAAGAATAAAGACGCTTCGGATGATCCAAAGCGTCTTTTTTTAATTATTTGATTGTACTTCGGCGTCAGCTTTGCTCGCTCGCTATTTTGGCTCTGCGGTAAAAAGCGTCTTTTTCGTTGTACATAGCCATATCGGCTTTTATCATAAGCTTTTCCGCGGAAAGCTCGGGATGATCCTCCGCGCGTGCGATACCTATTGCCAGATAGAGCTCTTTTACAAGCTTGCCGTGCCAATTCGCGGCGTTTTGTTTCAGCTTATCCATAGCTTCAAGCGCCTGCTTGCTGTCCATCTGCGTTATCACGATGAATTCATCGCCGCCGGTACGGTAGCAGGTCCCGTTTTTCTCAAAGGCACTGCTTATGCAGTTGGCGGCTCCGCAGATCAATTCGTCGCCCGCCGCATGTCCAAGCGTATCGTTTACGTTTTTGAGCCCGTTGATATCGATGGAAAAAATCGTCAGGTCGGGCGGCAGTTTTTCCTTTTCGTCCAGCACCTTCGTCGCGGCGAAAAAGGCGTAACGGCTTGACACGCCGGTCAGCGCGTCGGTGGTTATCGCTATTTGCTGCTCCTGTATAGTATCATCCGACGAAAGCTGCGAGAACTCCATGATGTAAATGAACATCATTATCATTCCCAACGTCAGTCCGATATAAGCCGTGCGGTACTCGTTGCCCATTAATTCCTGAAGCATGATGCAGATCAGCACCAAAGTGATGATCGCATAGAGCGACAGCCTGTTCTGCTTGCGGAATCTTTTGGCGTAGGTGATGAACTCGATCGCGATAAAAATGATGAGTATGATGTACAAAGACATATACACCGGATACAGCGGACCGTGGGAATAATGGTTTTTTTCATCGATGACTAGCATCCAGCCGGTAAAAGCGGAAACGATCTGAAACAGCAGATTGACGCCCAAAATACCGTTAACAAGCTTTTCCCAAATACTGCCGGTCTTTAAATTAACTATCAGCGCTGCGCCCGCGGCAGGGGTCAGGATATAGTCGGCGCATTTGACAAGGCGGAACAGCCATACGGGTATCGACATATCTCCGTTGAACTGCATGCCCAGCCATTCCATAAGAGAGGCGAGGGCGACGATCGCGTAAGTGATATAAAACAGCGTCTTTTCTTTGCGGGAAAGGCGGTTATTTTCTGATACTAAAATACAGAGCACAATAAGCGAAAGCCAACATATTAGTATTATAGATGTATAGTAACTGATAAGTATCACCCTCCATTTCTACAGACGTGGATAAGGTATAGCTTACGTTTTTTGTGCGCGCCGCAAAGGCGGCTTAAAGATAATTTATTATATAATAAATATAGCCTTTTGTCAAGAATTATGCGCAAAGCAGCGCAAGAAAAAAACAAAAAATCAATAAGGTATCTTTGCAAAAATATTTTAAAAATTTTTGGAAAAATCTTTAAAAAAACTCTTGACAAACGCCGCCCTCTAATATATAATATAATTGATATAAAGGCAAAACTGCCGAAAGGCAGTGACGCAAAGCGGAGAGCCTAAGGTGCTAACGCACTATGGTCGTCTGGTTGCATCTATGATGTGTTCCGTATGTGTGGACACAGAATAGGTGCTTTTATTTTTTCAAGAAAGAAGGAGGGTTTCGTTATGAAAAAAACATTATCTGTGATACTTGCCGCGATAGTGGCGGTTCCGGCGGTTTGTCTGCCGGTCAGTGCTCATGCGAACCATGTTAATGACGGTGATACACTGAGCTTCAACGGTGCGACTGCAACGAATGCATTCGGCGATCTGCTTGATTGGAACGGCGTTGTGTTCGGGGACGCAAACAATATTATCGACCTCGAGGGTTCGCTTGCCGTGGGCGGCAGCTTTTCTTCTCCCAGAGGTCTGTCGGTCAACGGCGGCGCATACGGCTCCCAGAATTTGACAACCGAGGACGTTGCGTTCCTCGTCAACGGCAATGTGAATATCAGCGGCTACGGCAGCGTTTGGGGACAGACGGTTGTCGGCAATGCGGACGGCAATACCTATCATCTGTCCAATGTGACGCCGTCTGCAACGACAAACGGTCAGTTTGCGGTTGCGGATTCTTCCCGATACTTTGCGGACGCCAAAAACACCGCTTATGCCGTGAAAGCAGCGGTTGACGCGCTTCCTGTCAACGGCGTGTGCCATGCTGCCTACGGCACCTATACCTTTGTCGGCGACGCTGACGCAAAAACCTTGGTTTACAACGTCGATGACGCCAACATCAGTTCCTATATTTTTGATTTTACCATCGCCGAGGGTCAGACCGTTGTCGTAAACTTTACGACCTCCGACACGCTCCGCTTCAAATACGGCGCTGTCAGAATCAACGGCAAATCGGATCAGCAATATCTGAGACAATTCAACCGCAACATCATTCTCAACGTTGTCAGCGCGGACAAAATTGAGATGACCGGCTGCGAATTGTACGGAACCCTTTTGGCGCCCGACGCCGAGATGATTGGCAACGACGCCAACGTGTGCGGTACCTCTATTCTGAATGGACTCACCGGAAACGGCGGCTTTGAGTTGCATGTCGGCTACAATAACAGCTTTATTCCGGCTGTTTCCGCTTCCACTCCCGATCCCGTAGTTCCCGCTGATCCCGAAGATCCTACAGATCCCGAGGAGCCTACAGATCCCGCAGAAGTACTTCCCACAGCAGGAAACATCAGGATCGACGTTCCCCTGAAGATGGCTGTAGTCTTTGCCGACGGCACCGTATACTATGGCGGCGAGATGAAGGAAGTCGTTTTCAATCAGGAATACACCTTCCAAATGTGTTCGGTAAACTGGGACAACGGTGTATATGACGAAAACGGCAACGGACTTCGCGGTTCGGTCGTTTACAGAATGATCGTCGTTCATAAGGACGAATTCAACCGCCGCGCACAAGAGGCGAAGCAGGATCCCGACAGATACACTGTTAAGGGTATCGATATCATCGACAACGTTGGCAAGATCATCATCATCAACGGTGACGCCAAGGACGCTCACCTCGAGACCGACGTCAATAACTTCTTCATGGCTTACAGATTCCACTTTACCGGACAAGATTATAACAAGAAGACCGGTATCGCGGGCGTTATCAACACTCCGATCGAGAGCCTGTCGGTAAATCTGCCGCTCGGTTCCACCATCGCTTGCGACGCTTACGTCAAAGGCGCTAAGGTAGACAGCGCAAATGTGTTCATCGAGCACAATTCCGGCAAGGGCGTTTACAACGACGTAGAGCTCACCAGCGTAAACGATTACACTTGGAATCATTGATATTAAGCATCAGTGGTTCACAGCCTAAAAAACTTTTATAAGAATTAAATTATCCTATTGACAAACAAAAAAAATATTTGGTACAATATGGATAATAAGGTAAATGCCGCCGCAAAGATTCAAGGCATTATCTAAAGAACAGAATTTGCCAAACCTGCGGAAACGCAGGGACGGAAAGCTCAGGAGTCTAATACGTTAAAGTAATGACAGTCCGGCTGCAAGTCAACATGATTTTGCACGGACTGTCATTTATTATTGTCCGTGGAATGGAGGATTTACTATGAAAAAGTTTTTAGCAATCGTTCTCACACTCATCATGGTTTTCACGGCAATCTCTGTTATCAGTGCTTCAGCCGTTGAAACACCGGCAATCACCTACACAGATCATCTGGATACCAATAAAGACAAAGGCTACGACTACGACGTAACCAACGCGAGCATCGCTTGGGTAAAGCAGGCTAACGGCGTTCTTGTTTGGGTACCTGCAGATGATACACGCAGCGATGACGCTATCATCGCTCAGGCAAAAGCGACAGACAATTCACTCAATCATGTAAATGAATGTGCAGTTCTCAGAGGACTCGGCACCGCTATGACTCCCAACCGGAACGGCGCTCAGACCACCATTACTGTCACCGATTTCGGCAGACAGATCATCATGAGCATCGAGGGCAAGTACAGCCACTTCGTCGGCGGTTACACCGGACCGACAGAGGTCGAGGATGAGCCCGAAACCGATCCCGCAGAACCCGAAGTTCCCGAAGTTCCCGAAGTTAAGCCCACAGAGCCCGCAGTTCCCGAAGGCGACACCGGTAACATCAGGATCGACGTTCCCCAGAAGATGGCTGTTGTTTTCGCTGACGGCACCGTATACTATGGCGGCGAAATGAAAGAGGTCGTTTTCGGTCAGGAATACACCTTCCAGATGTGCTCCGTAAATTGGGATAACGGCACATATGACCAGAACGGCAACGGAATCGCAGGTACCGTAGTTTACAGAATGACCGTTGTTCATAAGGACGAATTCAACCGCCGCGCACAAGAGGCGAAGCAGGATCCCGACAGATACACCGTAAAGGGTATCGACATCATCGACAACGTTGCCAAGACCATAATCGTCAACGGCGACGCGGAAGACACTCACCTTGAGACCGACGTCAACAACTTCTTCATGGCTTACAGATTCCATTTTGAAACTGAGAACGTCAACAAGGCGACCGGTATCGACGGCGTTATCAACACTCCGGTTCAGAGCCTCTCTGTCAACCTTCCGCTCGGTTCCACCATCGCTTGCAAGGCTTTTGTAAAGGATGAACTGGCAGCTACAGAAAATGTATTCGTTGCTAACAACTCCGGCGAAGGCGTATACGACGACGTATACCTCACCAGCGTAAACGATTACACTTGGGCTCTTTGATCCAAGAGTAAGCGAGTAAAGAGTTAAAAACTCAATAAAGCTAAATAAACAAATGACATGACCGCGTAACAGCGGTCATGTTTTTTTACTTGACAAAGTATTGACATTATTTGCGCATATATATATAATTATATACAAAGTGACAAAATTCGCATAGAAACCTTATTCTTTTGCCGGCGGCATTCAGGTTGAGTGTCACTTTTTATAAACAAAGGGAGGAACGAAAAAATGAAAACTGCAAGAAGGCTCGTAAGCTTTGTTTTGGCGGCGTTGCTGATGATGACCGTGTTTACGGCGTGCGGATCATCGGGCGAATCGGGTAGCGACGGCAAGAAGTTGACTATCATGATGTATGTCGTAGGTTCCAATCTGGAATCGGATGATTCTGCTGCGACAATAGATTTTGATGAGATTAAGCAGAGCGGATTGAATGTTGACGACGTAAACTTTCTAATATTTACGGGAGGCTCGCGTGTATGGCATTCTGATATTTCAAATGACAAAAACTATACATTTCTAGTAACGAATGAAAATGGCGTGAACACGCTGAAAGAAATCGACGTAGCTGAAGGTCCGAAGAATATGAGCGATCCGAGCACCCTGTCAGATTTTCTTAAATACGCTGAAGCTAATTATCCGGCTAAAAAGTACGGTCTTATCTGTTGGGATCACGGCGGCGGTCCCAACGTGGGTTTCGGTCATGACGAGATCACTAATGATATTCTTGATATGAGCGAGATCAAACAGGCGCTTGACAACTCGCCGTTTAACGGAAGTACGAAAAAGCTGGATTGGATAGGTTTTGACGCTTGTCTGATGGGTTCGATAGAGGTAGGCGATATCCTTAAGCCTTATGCTGATTATCTCATTGCATCCGAAGAGTACGAGCCCGGAAACGGTTGGGATTATGGCTTCCTCTCCATGCTGGAAGGTGACTATGAAACCGAATCGCTTGCGGCAAAAATAGTTGATTCATACTTTGAAAGCTATAAAAGCGAGGAATTATTCTATGAGGATCCTCCGGTTACCCTGTCCTGCGTTAATCTGAATAAGATAGATGCAGTTAACAATTCTGTTGATAGTATGTTTAGCGCTATGAGCCGCGATATCGAAAACGGATATTTGGAGCAATTGGTCAGAGTCAGAAAAGCATTGCCATATTTCGGCGTAAGCCCCGAACCCGGTAAGAGTTATGATTTGATTGACCTGGGTCAGATGGCAGACGCCTACAACATGGATTATACAGATGAGGCGAAGGCGGTAAAGGAAACGCTCAGCGATTATGTTGTCTGTAATAAAAACGGGTTAGGCGCTTTCGGTGCTTCTATATATTATCCTTGTGACGGCTACTACACTTTTTTGGATGAAGCAAAAAACACGTACACAAACTACACCTCATCGCCTTCATATAATGACTATATAGGCAAGTTCACCGATGTTTTGTATCGAAATGTCATTCCGTATAGTGATTATTTCTTCAGAAACACATCTGAGCTGGACGGTCTTTCTGCCGGAGATAATACCGTAAAAGTTGAACTGTCGGACGATCAGAAAAAGAACTTCGCAAAGGCGTACGTAAATGTTTTGCGCAGAGGCGGCGACGAAGGAGATCAGGGCTATTATTATTCGCCCGTTATGACTGAATACGAGGTCGAGACTAATTCCGACGGTGAAATTGAATTCAACGCTAACCTTTCGGTTCCTATGGGTTACAGTGAAGGCAACTCTGCTGTCTGGCCTATGAGACAGACAGTAAGGGCGCAGGATAAAGCTGTTTATCAGTCTTTGGGTTCATGGGTATACGCTTCGTATTATGATGGCAGAAACAACGGCAGCACCGCGCAGGAAAAAATAGTTGTAAATGCTCAGGTGAAGGACGATGAGTCTGATATGATGTTAATGAGCATCAATTACGATACCGAGCAAAAGTATAAGGGCAAAGACAGCGTAGACAAAAACGAGTGGAGTACATACTATAATTTGAATGTTTGCAAGTACCCCGCTCGTAACGACGACGGAGTGCTTCTTCCGTTCTCGGATTGGACTGAGCAAGGACCTTTGACTCAGACCGCTCTGGCTTATGAGTATCCTCCCGTTATAAAAATGACTCCTCTCAGCAGCTGCCCCGAAGACAAATACTATTATCAGGTGGTTATCGAGAACATTGACGGCAGTCAGTACAGCTCGGAGCTGATAGAGTTCACCATGGGCAAAAAGAAAAGAATCGTGACCGAAAAAACAGCGGGCGGTACGCTCACCTACGATGTATACACAGATCATGCCGAAGTTAAGCAATACAAGGGTTCCGACAGCCAGCTGACGATCCCCGACACATATAATAAACTTCCTGTCACCAAAATCAGCAGCCATGCTTTTGACTACGAGAGCGAAATTGATGAGTTGATTATCAAAGGAAAGGACACCGCGCTGGATGACAGCTTTATGAGCGGCGCGAAGATAAAGAAGGTCACGCTGCCGGACGGAATGAAGGAAATCGGCAGTGCTGCCTTTATGAATTCCCACATTGAGAGCGTTTCTCTTCCTGACAGTCTTGAAAGGATCGGCGTGTGCGCGTTTAGAGGCTGCGATAGCCTTGCAACCCTGGTTCTTCCCGCAGGCATCAAGAAGATAGGCGACGGCGCTTTTGCTTTTGCGAATATCAAGGAAGGCGTTTCCTTCTCCGGAGAAAACGACAGCTATAAAGTTGAGAATGGCTTCCTGCTGAGCAATGACGGAAAAACGCTGTATGCCCGATTCGATTATTCCGAAAACTGCACGGTTCCCGACGGTGTTGAGGAGATAGCAAGATGGGCGTGTACAAGTCCTGAGGATATGGGCGTTTCTTCCGTAAAGCTTCCTGATACTCTCAAGACCATTCGCTCAGACGCTTTCAGAGATCACAGGCTGAAGGATATAGCCATCCCCGACAGCGTGGAATTCATTGCGCACAACGCTTTTGCAAACTACGGTGTTTCTGATGTGGAAGCGGTCAAAACGTTCAGCGTAGGAAAGAGCGTGCGCTATATCGGTACCGAGGTCTTCGGAAGATACACTCCCGAGACAGTTACGGTTTCCAAAGACAATCCTTACTTCTCTGCGAAGGACGGAAAACTTATGAACAAGGCAGAGGATGCAGAAATCAGCCTTGCCTCGACAGAATAAAAGACATTTACATGTCTTGCTAAAGGAAAATAGGCTGTCGCAAAACGGATAGTTTTGCGACAGCCACTTTTAATCTTCCGTGTATTCCAGCAGGTCGCCGGGCTGGCAGTGCAGCGCACCGCAGATAGCAATTAGTGTTGAAAAGCGGACGGCGCTGACGTGGCCGTTTTTCAGCTTGCTGAGGTTGACGTTCGCGATGCCGACCTGTTCGCTTAGTTCATTGAGCCCGATCTTTCTGTCCGCCATTACGCGGTCGAGTCTGACTATTATCCTTCCCATACTGCACCTCAGACGGTCTCGTCGTGTTCCTTTTGTAGCATTGTGCCGTATCTGAAAATGGCGGTGAGCACGAAGATTATAAACGCGAAGGCTACAGGCAAGAGCTCAACGCTGCCAAAGCTGAATTTGCCTGTGAACAGTCCGCCGAGCACTCCGTTGGCGGTTGAGGAAACGACCATTGTCGGTATCAGGGCAATCGCGAAGGCGCGCATTTTCTTTATCACGTTGTCGTCAAAGGGCGAATCGCAGCACCGGAACGCCTTCATCAGCGCCTTGAAGAAGTACAGCGCCACAATGACCGCCGCAAGCTTTACCATGCCTACAACAAGCAGCTTGATAACGTCAGCCAGGTCAAAGTGCAGGTTGCCGGTCTCCGCGTTAAATTCGGCTGTTCCGTTCTTGACCTCAAACCTCGGGTCGAGCTTCGTGCCGAACACAGTGACCCTTCCGGGGATCTTGATCTCCCCGTCCTTCATGTTGAAGTAATCCGCGTCGATCTTAACGTTCGCCTTTGCCTCAACGTCAGCGGTCACAGCGTCGTGGGGGATGATAGCAAGCGCGATTGTGCCCGCGAGCATAGCTCCCTCCGCTACAAGCAGCAGGACGATGATGACGGTCGTGATGATCTTGCCGACCTTGCCGAAGATGTTGATTTTTCTTTTTATTGAGTTTTCCATAATGTCCTCCTTTAGCATATATCATATATATAAAATAATTAACGATTAACGTTAAATACATTATAGCACGTATTTTTCGTTTGTCAATAGGAAATTAACGAAAAACGTTAAAAATTTTATAATAACATTAAACGCGGCATGCCGATCGATTTCGACATGCCGCGTTTGGCTTTTGTTATTTTACTCTAAACCTATCTTTTCAAATACTCCGTCAAGGAAGTTGCCCTCGAACATCTCGACCTTGCCCGCGTCGACCTTTGCCGCCAGTTCGGGGTCGATCGGGAGCTTTGCCAGTACCTGAGTGTTGTACTTGGCGGCGATCTCGTCAATATGGCTGTCGCCGAAAACGCTGTGGCGTTTGCCGCAGTCGGGGCAAACAAAGTAGCTCAGGTTCTCAACAACGCCCAGCACGGGGATCTTCATCAGCTCCGCCATCTTGACCGCCTTTTCAACTATCATTCCGACGAGCTCCTGCGGGGACGCGACTACGATGATACCGTCGAGCGGGATGCTCTGGAACACGGTCAGCGGGATGTCGCCCGTTCCCGGGGGCATGTCTACAAACATGTAGTCTATGTCGTTCCACAGCACGTCTGTCCAAAACTGCTTTACGGTGCCGGTGATCATCGGTGCGCGCCAAACGACGGGGTCGGTGTCGTTCTTAAGCAGCAGGTTGATAGACATTATCTCAATGCCGGTTTCGGTGCGGACGGGCAGAATGCCCAGCTCGTTGCCGACTGCCTTTTTGGTGATACCGAAGGACTTGGGTATGGACGGTCCGGTGATATCCGCGTCAAGTATAGCGGCGTGCTTGCCCATGCGGTTTGCGGTAACCGCGAGCATTGAGGTGACAAGGCTTTTGCCTACGCCGCCCTTGCCCGATACTACGCCGATAACATGGCGCACGGTGCTGAATTCGTTTAGCTTTTCATGCAAATCATTCTCGCCGCCGCAGTTGCTGCTGCAGGAGGCGCAATCGTGATTACATCCCATGGTTGTATTACCTCTTTTCATAATTTATCTAATAGTATATCACGATTGTGCGAGTATGGCAAGGGCGAAAATGTCATCGATCGGTATTTCTGTTTTGTCGGTGAAAAACAGCCGCCGCGCGACGGGGTCGACCCAGCGCACCTCGCCCTCCTTTTCAAACAGCGCGCCGCCCTGCTTTTTGCCGTCGGGTACAAAATATGTCAGCCAAACAGGCAGGGGAGAGGCTTGCTTTATCAGTATATTTAGCTGTTCGTTTATCTCCCGCGCTTCCTCGGCGCTGACGGACGGACGGCTGTCGACGAGCCGCGCCGCCTCGCAAATGCGCGCGCCGAAGCCCGTCAACGCCGCGAAGGGCGCGAATTGCGCCGCGCGTTCGTACAGCGGCATCCGCTTGTGCCGCGGCTGAGGATGGGGGAGAAGAAGAATATCGGTGTAGGATTTTAGTTCATAGTACATGGTTGTTTTAAAAATGTCATCTTGAGTGGTTCGCGGCTTCATTACGCTGTCATCCAGCTTCCAGCTTCCAGCATCTAGCATCTAGCATCTAGCTTCTAGTCTCTAATACTAAGCCCTATGTCCGCCGATCTGCCGGTTGCGCTCTATCGCCGTGGCGCCCTCCTTGAAATTCATGCCTTTCAGCACGGCGTTTTTTCCGTAACGCTTGCGCAGGCGAAGGATCGTCAGCTGGATGTCGCGCTCGCGCTTTTTGGTTTTGTCCTGCTCGGGCTGAGCGGAAAACAGGCTTAGCTGCTCGCTTTTTTGCGAAACGTCCAGCTCGCTTTCCGGGACGGTGTGGTTGGCGACGATGTACATGCGGCGCACCAACAGGTCGGGGTCAACGACGCGGTCGAACAGGCGCAGCACCGCCTCGGTAATCTTTTTTGTGGACGAGCAGAAGCAGCCTATATTTTCGCTGCCGTGCGCCTGCTTAGGCACAAGCCTTCCGTAATAATCGGCTTTCACCTCGCCCCTGTAGCGTTCGCGGCGGCTTTTGTCGCTGAGATTTGAGATGTCGTAGCCTACGGTCAGCACCATTTGGTCGGTGAGCAGACCTTTCCGCACCAAATCGAGCACCAGCGAGTCGCTCATTTCCTGAATTATCAGCCGCGCCTTTTCAAAGTCGTAGGGCGTGCTGAGCACCTGCCCTAAGCTGAGCGACTTGCTGCGCGGGCGGTACGCTTTTATGTCCTGCATGGTGCAGGGCTCGTACCCCCACGCGTGATCGATCAGCAGCTCGGCGTTCACACCGAACAGCTTGTAGAGCAGATCCTCGTTGACGAGCGACATCCGCGCCACGTCGCCCATTGTGTACATCCCGTACCGCGCAAGGCTGCGGCTGTAGCCGCCTCCGATACGCCAAAAATCGGTTATCGGGCGGTGCGCCCACAGCTTTTCGCGGTAGCTCTGCTCGTCGAGCTCGGCGATCCTCACCCCGTTTTCGTCGGGCGCCATGCGCTTTGCCACAATGTCCATGGCAATCTTGCACAGGTAAAGGTTGGTGCCGACGCCCGCGGTGGCGGTTATCCCCGTCTCGGCGAGCACATCCCGTATCATAGCGCGCGCCAGCTCCTGCGCGGTCATGCGGTAGGTCTTTAGGTAACGCGACACGTCGATAAACACCTCGTCCACCGAGTAGACGTGGATGTCCTCGGGCGCGATATACCTTAGATATATCTCATATATCTGCGTGCTGACGCGGATATACTCCGCCATGCGCGGCGGCGCGGCGATGTAGTCGAGCTCAATATCGGGACGGCGCTGAAGCTCCTTGAAGGAACAGCTTTTGCCTGTGAAGCCCTTGCCCCTAAGTCTGCTTTTGCGCAGGCTGTTGACCTCACCGACGCGCTGTATCACCTCAAAAAGCCGCGCGCGGCCTGCGATACCGAAGCTTTTGAGCGAGGGCGACACCGCAAGGCAGATAGTCTTTTCGGTGCGGCTGAGGTCGGCGACCACGAGGTTCGCGTCCAGCGGGTCCAGCCCCCTCGCCACGCACTCCACCGACGCGTAAAAGGATTTCAGGTCAATCGCTATATACATAAGTCGGCTTCCTTTCCTGCACAGGACGAGCAAAATGCACACGTATGTTCGAGATTAACTATATAATAGCACAAACGTTCTATAAAGTCAAGCAAATTTACGAAAAAATATTCGATAAAAATAATCGGATTTTGATCATAAGTCCGTTAAGATGACGACGGATGCGGGAACACGCGTTGTTTATTGACAAGACGCTTTTTTAGTGCCTTTGCTACCCGTTACTCGGGTTGACAAAACGGGTTTGAATTGATAAAATTAAAGCATGATTTAAGGGAGATGTTACCTATGAAAAAAGAAAACCTCGCAATGCTCTGCGATTACTATGAATTCACAATGTCGAACGGCTATTTTAAAAACGGCTTTTACAAGAAGAACGTTTACTTTGACGTGTTTTTCCGCAAGGTGCCGGACAACGGCGGCTTTGCCATTGCCGCGGGCTTGGAGCAGCTTATAGATTATATAAAAGAGCTGCACTTTGAGGACGAGGACATCGCCTATCTGCGCTCAAAGGGCATATTTGACGAGGGCTTTTTGGATTATCTTAAAAACTTTAAATTCAGCGGCGACATCTACGCCGTTCCCGAGGGCACGCCCGTTTTCCCGAACGAGCCGATAGTCACGATAAAGGCTCCCGCAATTGAGGCGCAAATCGTCGAGACCTTTGTGCTGCTTTCTATCAACCACCAGACGCTTATCGCCACCAAAGCCAACCGCATAGTTCGCGCGGCTCAGGGCAGGACGGTGCTCGAGTTCGGCTCGCGCCGCGCTCAGGGCGCAAGCGGAGCGGTGCTGGGGGCAAGAGCGGCGTACATCGGCGGCTGTAAGGGCACCGCGTGCGCGCTGACCGACGAGCTTTACGGAGTACCCGCGGGCGGAACGATGGCTCATTCATGGATCCAGATGTTCGACAGCGAGTACGACGCGTTCAGGACATACTGCGAGCTTTATCCCGACAATCCGACCCTGCTCGTCGACACCTACAACACGCTGAAAAGCGGCGTGCCGAACGCGATAAAGGTGTTCAAGGAGGTGCTGCTGCCTCAGGGCAAAACCAAGTGCGCCATTCGCCTTGACTCGGGCGATATCTCCTACCTCTCGAAAAAGGCGCGTAAAATGCTTGACGAGGCGGGGCTGACCGACTGCACCATCACCGCGTCCAATTCGCTGGATGAAAACCTTATCCGCGATTTGATGATGCAGGGCGCTCAGGTCGACACCTTCGGCGTGGGCGAGCGGCTTATCACCTCGGCTAAGTCGCCTGTGTTCGGCGGCGTTTACAAGCTTGTGGCGGTCGAGGACGAGAGCGGCGAGATCGTGCCTAAGATCAAGGTCAGCGAGAACACCGCGAAGATAACCAACCCGCATTTCAAAAAGCTCTACCGCTACTACGACAGGGAGAGCGGCAAGGCTATCGCCGACGAGCTGTGCGTATGGGACGAGACGGTTGACGACAGCAAGCCGCACACGATCTTTGACCCCAACGCCACTTGGAAAACAAAAACCCTCACGGATTTTACCGCAAGGGAGTTGCTTGTGCCGATATTCAAAAACGGCGAGTGCGTGTATGAGCAGCCGTCGATCAACGAGATCGCCGACTATTGCCGCGAGCAGGTCGACCTGCTTTGGGACGAGGTCAAGCGCTTCGAGAATCCGCATACCTATTATGTCGACCTTTCGAAAAAGCTGTATGAGATAAAGGGCATACTGCTGAATGTATACGGAATGTAAAACAATTGAGATTTGACAATTGACAATGGACAATTAAGGGCAGCCGCGCGGCTGCCCTTTGCAGTTGTTATTCTCCGTAAAAGCCCTTGTCGCTGAGCGACGCCCATTTGATATACATTTCTTTTTCGGCAATTCGGTTAAGATCGGTCATAATTAATACGCACCTTTCTGATATTTTTTAAAAAAATCTGAGGGTCGATGCAAAGGTTTTCAAGGATAGGGATGAGGTCTATGTATTCCTCGGTTTCAACGCCGTTATAGATTGCCAGTACGACCAGATATCCCGCGTCCCATTCTATGACCCTCGTGTATTTTTCGAGCTTAGGCGAGGTTTTAAAACGGATTGTTTGATGATCGTAGGAGAATGAGGTAAAGCGGCTGTCGTTTGATAAAATAGCTTCTGTGCTCATTATAGTTTCTCTTCCTCGATGATCTCGGCGATAAGCTCGCGCTCGTCCATGTGGTATTTTACGCCTTTGATCTCCTGGTAGTCCTCGTGACCTTTGCCGGCGAGAACGATTATGTCGCCGTCCTCGGCGTTCTTCATGCAGTAGCGGATCGCCTCTTTGCGGTTGGGGACAACCACGTATTTGCCGTCGGTTTTGTGCAGACCGGTCTTGATATCCTCGATGATATCCATTACATCCTCAAAGCGCGAGTTGTCCTCGGTGATGACCGAAAGGTCGCTCAGCCTGCCGGAGGTCTCGCCCATCTCAAAGCGGCGCACCTTGGGGCGGTTGCCGCCCGCGCCGAACATCGTTATAAGGCGGTGGGGCTCATACTGTCTGAGGGTGGTCAGCACGTTCTCCATCGACATGGCGTTGTGCGCGTAGTCAATAAGCAGGCTGTAGTTGCCGGGCACCTTGACGGGCTCGACCCTGCCCTTTACATGCGCGACACGCAGACCCTCTACAATAGCCGCGTCGGGAATATCGAAGAAGCTTACGGCGCTGATTGCCGCGAGCGCGTTGTACACGTTGAAAATACCGGGAACGCCGACGTCGAGCGAAAGCTCCTTTGCTCCCTCGGTCTCAAAGTGCACGCCGATAAAGCCGTCGTCGGAGAGCAGGCGGTCATTTTTGGCACGGAGCTCCGCGTCCTCTGAAAAGCCGAAGGTGTGTACCTTGCCCTTGAAGTCCTTGGTGATATCGATGTATTTGGGATCGTCGCAGTTGGCGGCGGCGTTTTTGACCTGACGGAAGAGCAGGCTCTTGCAGTAGAGGTATTCCTCCATGTCCTTGTGTTCGACTCCGCCGATGTGGTCGTCGCCGAAGTTGGTGAACACGCCGACGTCAAAGGTCGTGCCGGCAAGACGGTGATGCTTCAGTCCGATCGAGGAAGCCTCTATCACCATCGCGCCGCAGCCCGCGTTGATCATATCGCGCATAGCCTTTTGAATCTCGTAGCTCTCGGGGGTGGTGTTGTCGGTTTTGTAGGTGCTTCCGCCGTAAACGATACCCAGTGTGCCGATGGTGCCGGTTTTTATGCCGGCGTGTTCAAATATCTCGGCTATCATTGCGGTGGTGGTGGTTTTGCCCTTGGTGCCGGTGATCGCTACGGTCTTTAGCTCGTTTGCGGGATTGCCGAAAAGCTCGGTGCTCATCAGCGCAAGCGCATAGCGGGTGTTGTCCACCTTCACCACGGCCACGTTTTCGGGAACGTCAAAGTCGAGGTCGTCGCTGATAACCAGCGCGGACGCGCCCTTTTCAACAGCGGACTTCGCAAACTTGTGTCCGTCGGAGGTGTAGCCCTTAAGGCAGACAAAGGCAGTACCGGGCGCAGCCTTGCGCGAGTCGTAGACGATATCGCGGATATCCGCGTCCGCCTCATTTACAAAGGTATATTCAAGATTTTTTAAAAGCTGTGTAAGTTTCATTATGCTCTCTCCTTTTCAAGCCGCCGCCGGCATATTTTTCCCGGAAGCCTTACCTAATCTATTATAGCAACAATTGATTGAGATTACAACAGTTTTGAGCGGCGTTTTTCAAAATATTGAGTTTGAATATATTGCAAATCCCATATGTTGAGGTGTTGAAAAAAGCTGCTTTCGGGCGAACGCCGCCGGCTTATGTTGGTTATTTTGGATATTGGTGAAAATTAACTAAAATTTTTTGCAAAATTTTTTCACTACCTCGAAATCAGGGGTTTTGACATGCCAAAATAAGACATATCTCTCAATTAATTCAAGTACACTTATACAGATTGTACAAAGGATTGGCGGTTATAATGCACAAAAACCAAAAACTAAGTTTGTGAAAGACTCACAAATGTCTTGAAATAACAGGTAAATTTATACAAAAATTCAAAGCAAAATTAACAAGTTAGATAAAAAGAACAAAAGTAGTTGAAATTTCCCGACTTTTTTGATATTATTTAGTTAGTGGAATAGAGCGTAATTTGTGCAATTTGCTCCATTACTCAATATTTTTAGAAAGAAGGACTTTCCAATGAAAAAAGTACTCGCCATTTTATTGGCAGGCATGATGACAGCGACCGCTTTTGCAGGTTGCGGCGGCGGAAGCAGCTCAAGCACTGATTCCAATGCTGATTCCAAGACTGAGTCCAAGGCTGACGACGCCTCTAAAGGCGACGACGGCAGCAAGGCCGAAGCAGATATGGATCCCTCATGGGCAGACGAATCGCTGTTCGGCGGTGAGACCGACATCACTCTGAAGGTTTGGGCTCCCGACAAGGCTGTAAGCCTTACAAAAGAGCAGGTCGAAGCTTTCAAAAAGCATTATTCGAACATCAAGTTCAAGAGCATCGAAGTAGTTGCGCAGGGTGAATCCGACGCTGCTACCCAGATCATGAACGACCCCGAGAAGGCAGCTGACGTATTCGGCTTCCCGAGTGACCAGCTCGATAAGCTCATCGCTACTAAGGTTCTTTCTCCTGTAGCTCAGGGCTTTGTAAACACCATCAAGGCTAACAACGCTCAGAAGACCATCGACGCTGTTACCGAAGGCGACAAGCTCTATGCGTTCCCCGAGACCAATGATAACGGCTACTATCTCGTATACGACAACACTGTTGTTACCGACGAAGACGCCAAGACTCTCGAAGGCGTTCTCGCAGCCTGCAAGGCTAAGAACAAGCAGTTCATCCTCGACAGCGGCAACGGCTTCTACAGCTGCATGTTCGCATTCACCGGCGGCGCTCTCATCGACGGTTTTGAGGCTGACGGCGTTACTCAGAAGTTCGTTGAATACAACGAAGACGAAGTTATCGACACCCTGATGGCTTTCGCTAAGCTGATGAAGGATTACAAGAACACCTACAGCTCACAGGATACCGCTAACATCTCCTCCAGCTTCAAGAACGGCAAGGCCGGCGCCGGCGTAGACGGCACATGGAACTCTCAGGCTGACAAGGACGCTCTCGGCGACAAGTTCGGCGCTGCTAAGCTGCCCACCATCAACGTAGGCGGAACCGACAAGCAGATCATCTCCATGTTCGGTTACAAGTACATCGGCGTTAACTCCTACACCAAGTTCCCGCGCTCTGCTCAGATCCTTGCTTACTACCTCACCGGTGAGGAAGCTCAGACCCAGAGAGCTCAGAAGCTCGGTTGGGGTCCCTCCAACACCAAGGCTCAGGAAGCTGTTAAGGACGATCCGATCATCCAGGCTGTTTCCGCTCAGTCTGAGAACGCTGTAGCACAGGTTAAGATCGCAGGTACATTCTGGACTCCTATGGGAACACTCGGCAGCGAGCTCTACAAGGACAGCTGGAAGCCCGAAGACAGAAACGCTACAAAGACTCTGTTTGACAAGATCATCTCCAACGTCAAGGACGAATAATTCTTGATAAAATCAACTAAAAAATCAATAACGGGGTGCCCCTTTACGGGGCGCCCCCAAAGCTCCTGTTTTACGTTTTCTATACACCAAACGAATAATGTCTTTTATTTGTGAAAGCGTAAAAGGCATTATTAGTTTGGTGTAAGATGAAAGAGAGATTTTCAAACTTTTTAAAGGAGAGCTTATATGACATACGTTGAATATAAACAGCTCAATCCGTTTCAAAGATTTGCCTTCAACTTTAAGAAGATAATGAAAAATCTGCCAAGGAACATCGGCCGCTTTTTCAAGACCATCGGTCTGGCGATAGCGCACTTCTTTATCGGTATAGGCAAAGGTTTTAAAAACTACGGTGTCACCTTTGTTAAAGGCGACTGGGCAACAAAACTTTCTTATGTGATTTTCGGCTTCGGTGATATCCATAAGGGCAAATACTATAAGGGTATCCTTTATTTTATCATTGAAGTTTTATACACCTTATTCATGGTATTCTTCGGCGCCGAGCAGCTCTATTGGCTGCCCACGCTGGGTACTCATGAAAGAGTCGTAGCATATGACGACTTCGGTTTTGAGACGGTAGTTGACGAAGGTCAAAGATCGATGCTGATCCTGCTTTACGGCACACTTACCGTTGTTGTTACCATCGTTGTATTCGCTATCTACATTTCCAACATCAAGGACGCTTACCGTCATCAGCAGATGAGAGAAAGAGGCGAAAAGCCCACAAGCCTTAAAGTGGACGCCCGCGAATTCCTCGACGGCAAATATCACATCACCCTTCTTTCGTTCCCCATCCTGATGATCGCCGTATTCAACATACTGCCGCTGATCTTCATGATCCTCATAGCGTTCACCAACTATCACGGATTTGAACATCCTACGCTGTTCGACTGGGTAGGCATGGTCAACTTCTCAAACGTCTTTGACGTTATCAACAGTACACAAAAAGCAAACACATTCTTCAGCATAGCGGGCTGGACGCTTTTGTGGGCGTTCGCCGCGACCTTCAGCAACTACATCCTCGGTATGATCGTAGCGCTGATGATCAACAAAAAGGGCATCAAGTTCAAGGGCGTATTCAGAACGATGTTCGTTATCACCATCGCCGTTCCCCAGTTCGTATCCCTGCTTCTCATGAGCCAGATGCTCACTCAGGAGGGTGCGTTCAACATCCTGCTCGGCGACTTGTTCAACGGAGGCGTCAACCCGAAGATAGACTTCCTGGGCGGAAGCGCATGGGGTGCGCGACTGACGGTAATACTCGTAAACTGCTGGGTAGGTATCCCGTATACGATCCTTTCGATGTCCGGTATCTTGATGAACATTCCGGAGGATCTGTACGAGTCGGCGCGTATCGACGGTGCAACGCCTGTTAAGACATTCACAAAGATCACCCTGCCGTACATGATCTTCGTTACCACACCTCAGCTCATTACGCAGTTCGTTGGTAATATCAACAACTTCAACGTAATCTTCCTGCTGACAGGCGGTAAGCCTGCTAACCCCGACCTCTACGGCGCGGGCGACACCGATATCCTTGTTACATGGCTGTATCAGCTGTCGATGGGCGAGAAGAAGGACTACGGTCTTGCTTCGGCTATCGGTATCTTGGTATTCATAATCTGCGCAACTCTGTCGCTGATTATCTATAACAATTCTAAATCAATGAAGGATGAGGAGGCGTTCTCGTAATGAAACTGTTTAAGAGTTATAAGTTCAGAAGAATCCTTCTTAACACGATAATCTACATCATCCTCGGTATAATGTGCATTATCTGGGTATCTCCGTTTATCTACCTGATGCTCCACTCCTTCCGCGCTGACGGCGGTGTTGTTACCAACGACGCTGTTCTGCCGCACAGATTTACGTTCCAGCACTACATCGAGCTGTTCGCTCCCTCGACGGATACTTCCTTGAACTTCCCGAGATGGTTCATGAACACCTTCGTAGTAGCTTGCTTCAGCTGCGTTATCTCCACTATTTCCGTTCTGGCTGTTTCCTACGCGTTCAGCCGTCTGCGTTTCGGCATCCGTAAAAAGCTCATGAATATCGCCATGATCCTCGGTATGTTCCCCGGCTTCATGACCATGATCGCTATTTACTACCTGCTGAAAATCATGGGCCTTGACGGTAACCTTATCGCTCTTGTCCTATGTTACAGTTGCGGCGCGGGTCTCGGATTCCAAATCTCGAAGGGCTTCTTCGATACGATACCACGCGCGCTCGACGAAGCGGCGACGATCGACGGCGCCACGAAGAATCAGATTTTCTGGAAGATCATCCTTCCGATGTCAAAGCCTATCGTTGTTTACACGATCCTCACTGCTTTCATCGGACCCTGGACAGACTTTATTCTTGCCAAGATCATCATGGGCGACAAGCATGACAACTACACGGTTGCCATCGGTCTGCAGATGATGAAGGACCCCGACCACATGACTCAGTGGTTCCAGGAATTCCTTGCGGGTTCTGTCGTTGTCGCGATCCCGATCACACTGCTCTTCCTCAAGATGCAGAAGTATTACGTTGAAGGCGTTACCGCCGGCGGCGTAAAGGGATAATTTCCCAACACGATCAATAAGCTCAAACGGGGGCGGCAGTCAGTGGCTGCCGTCCCCGTAAATCAATCAGAGCGTCCGCGGAAAACCCGCGGTAACAGGGAACATTCATGAAAAAATTACTTTCCTTAATAATATGCGCCGCTCTGCTCGGCGGATGCCTGCTGACAGGCTGCGGCTCAAGCGAAAGCTCAAAGGACAACAGCGGCTCATCCGGCGCGGAGTCCGGCTCGACCGAAACAAAAACAGCCGACCCGATGGAGGGTCTGACCGCCGCTGCTTCCACCGACAAGTACCGCAATGTGTATCAGATATTCACCCAGTCGTTCTGCGACTCGGACGGCGACGGTATAGGTGACTTCAAGGGCATCATTTCTCAGCTTGACTATATCAACGACGGCGACCCCAACGGGGGAGACGATCTTGGCACGGACGCGCTGTGGATGACCCCGATCAATCCCTCCGAATCCTACCACAAGTACAGCGTTGAGGACTACTACAACGTTGACAAAAGCTTTGGTACGCTCGAGGATTTCGACAAACTGGTAGAGGAGTGTCACAAGCGCGGCATCAACGTCATCCTCGACTTGGTGCTCAACCACATCTCCTACAAGAACCCTCTCTTCCTCGAAGCGTGCGAGGAAGTAGAAAAAGGCAAGCTCGACGGCAAGGCGAAGTACTTTGAGTTCCACGAAAAAGGCTATTACGACGAGACCGTTCAGACGATCTCCGTCGGCGACTACGTATGCGAGGCGAATTTCTCGCCGACCATGCCCGAGTGGAATCTCACCTCCGACAAAACGAAAGAGGAATTCACCAAGATCGCTAAGTTCTGGATCGACCGCGGCGTAGACGGCTTCCGTCTTGACGCTGTAAAGTACTTTGACAACAAGCATACCAACGGTCCCGAGTTCCTGAAATGGTTCGTGGACACCTGCCGCGGAATGAAGGACGACTTTTATCTCGTCGGCGAGGACTGGGACGACGATTCCAAAATCAAGGAATTCTACACTAGCGGCATCGACAGCCTGTTCGCTTTCCGTTTTGCGCAGAGCTTCGGCGAGATCGTTGAGAACATCAACACCCATTCGGGACAGAAGCTTGTGAAGAAGTTCGTTTCCTACGACAAGAAGATGAGAGAGTCGAATCCCGACTACATCAACGCCATGTTCCTGTCCAACCACGATCAGGCGAGGATCGCGAACGCCCTTGAAAACAAGGGGCTTGCGGTCGAGAAGTTTGCCGCGAACGTGTATATGCTGGTTCCGGGCAACTCCTACACCTACTACGGCGAGGAGATCGGTATGCTGGCTCCCAACACCGACAGCGACAAATATTATCGTCTTCCCATGATATTCGACAGTGAAAACCTGCCCGACATCACAGTGGACGGCGCGTCGACTATTGAGGCGCCCACAGGCGGCGGAGTCAAGCAGCAGCTCGAGAACAAGGATTCTCTGCTCAACCATTACCGCCGCCTCATCACCGCCAAGCTTCAAAATCCTGAGATCGCGAGAGGCAAGATCACCGCTCAGCAGGATTTCGGCGACGCCGCCGTAGGAGCCTACTACATCGAAGCGGACGGCAAAAAGCTGATGGTGATACACAATTTCAGCGCCGATAAGGAAACAACGCTTGAGATCACGGACGAAATGATCCCCAACGCGAAGGTATGCGCCGACTTCCTCGGCTCTGCCGATGACGCTCACCTTGAGCTCAAGGATGGAAAAATCACCATGCCCGCGTATTCATCGGTTGTCATCAGGTCAGCCTCCTGAATCACGGCAAAAAACACACAAGGGCATGTTCCCGCAAAGTATTTTTAGCAGGCTATTTTTGTTAATACTTTGCTCATTATTGATAAAAGTTACCTAAAAATACCTTGACACATCGTGTAATTTATGGTATCATCATCAATAGAGGGATTACGCTTTTGCGGCAATTCAAATGTATTATAATGAGGTGTGTTATGAACGTTAAAATTCTGACAACAAGATATAAAACCCCGTCATTTATTAAACTGATCGGATCGATTCTTTTTATCGCGGTTGTTGTTCTGATGATCGCTATGCCTGTATTTGAGTTGATTCCTCAGGGTCAGTACATCGAAGCATTCAATTATGACGGTGCGTTAAAAGAAGGCGCAACCTACACGTCCGAAACTTACACCGTCTTCACAATGATGCAGCATGACTACGGCAATGCAGCCGCTATGGCTATCATGATGACTCAGTGCATCCTCGGCGCAGTCGCCGGTGTGGCTCTTCTGTGGATGAACAGACCTAAGCTCGCCGCTATTCCCGCAGCCGTAATTTGCTGGACAATCATTTTCTCGGTATTCAGAGCAACACAGACCGGCGTTAACAAGGTTCTTCCCGCCAAGCTGTTTGACGGTCCCGAGTTCTGGACTTCGGTCAACAAGAACATCTCTTCGCTCGACGGTCCGTTTGACACGATGTCAAAGGGCACCTATGTACAGCAGTATACGATCGATAAGGAGCACTACATCTTCAGCACCTTCGGCCGTTACTGGCTGATCTGGGTAGCGGGCTGCGTCCTGCTGGCTTGCGTCATCGCGGCTATCCTTCTCACCAAGACCATGATCGAGAAGAAGAAAAAATAATTAAACGACATTTCTAAAAGGGTCGGCTCAAAAGAGTCGGCTCTTTTTTAGTGGCTAGTGGCTAGAGGCTAGAAGCTAGTGCCTAGTACCTAATAACTAAATAAAAACTGCTAAAAAAGTATTGACAAATCTGTAACGGTGGTTTATAATGTTTAGGCGTGAACATGGCATAACTGCGCCCTTTTATAGGTAGGGGCGAGGCGTGCCGAGTCCACAGGCTTATCAATTCTTAAATCTTAAGGAAAGGAGGAGAAGCATGCCTACCTTTAACCAGTTGGTACGCAAGGGCAGAGAAGTTTCTGAGAAAAAGGCAAAGGCCCCGGCACTTTTGAAGGGCTGGAACTCTAAGAAAAGAGTTGCCATCGATCAGAACTCCCCGCAAAAAAGAGGTGTCTGTACTGCAGTCAAGACCGCTACCCCGAAAAAGCCTAACTCAGCGCTTAGAAAGATCGCCAGAGTAAGACTTTCTAACGGTATTGAAGTCAGTTCCTACATCCCCGGCGTCGGCCACAACCTTCAGGAGCACAGCGTGGTTCTGATCCGCGGCGGCCGTGTTAAGGACCTTCCCGGTGTTCGTTACCACATTGTCCGCGGCACACTTGACGCGCAGGGCGTAAACGGTCGTATGCAGAGCCGTTCCAAGTACGGCGCTAAGCGTCCGAAGAAAAAGTAAGGAATTGACAAAGCTCTCAAAACTTAGCTAATAAGTTTCTGCTATGCGGCAGGATATTCATATATAACAGAATGTCTTGTTGGCATACGGGAGTTTGTCGCTTTCGAGTACCTATGATATCTCAATTATTGTGAAGGAGGGAAGCAAAGTGCCAAGAAGAGGTTCTATTGCGA
>CACYPV010000005.1 GCA_902776375.1 uncultured Ruminococcus sp.
GTACACCTACAACTCAAACGCAATCGAGGGCAACACCCTGACACTCCGTGAGACCGATATGGTACTGCGAGGACTGACCATCGACAAAAAGCCTCTTAATGAATACGTCGCCCGAAATTGAGCACCTCGGCCGCACAAATTGAGCAGCGGGTGTTCAGTTTGGGGCGACATATTCACTTTGCTGTTTTGCTGGAGTTAACATATCTTCAACTCATCGAACAACCTCATCATCTCTGATAGCTTTTTCAAAATATAATTATTGTACTATTTATAATTGAATTACACCGTAGAATCGCCATTCTTCTCTTCTTCGCTTTCATTAGCGGTTTCTCCATGTAAGTCAGAATAGTACCATAGTTTCTGGTCTTTTAGGTGTTTCATAATGCTATTTGCAAATCTAAGATCATCTTCGTTAACACAGTCTGGCTCTCTATCTTCAGTTATACATCTATTCTTTAATTCCAAAAGCAGTTGTTTTGCTTGTTCATCTAAATCAAAGTATCTAATCAATTCAGCTTTATGAGATTCAAATTTTATATCAATATTTGTTCCTTTAGCATTAGCACAGAATAATACAAATACTTGAGACTGTATATCAAGTGGAAATGATTTGCCACATTTATATTTAATGCGATTAATTTCACTAAGGATGTTCAGCAATTGAGTTCCGTCAGCTGTATTACAATCTATAATATAGGCACGATCCTTTTTGTGTTTGTTAAGTATTTTCCATGAACCTTCATAGTTAATCTTAAAATGCTCTAATGTATCAACATTATCTCCCGTAATTCTCGAGTTATCGTCCATTGGTTTTGCAACAAGCAATTGTCCGTGGATAGAATCAGCAAAACCTCGAGCAAAAATAGGGTTTCCACCTTTCGGCGAGATAATCACATCTTTTTTCAATGTTACCTTAGTTGCCAACAAATATGTCATAATGGCACGGAGTTTTTTAATATCTTCTGGATCATGCGATATTTCCATGGTGTCTACATAATAATTGCTTGTTGAGCCTTCTTCCTCTCCATATCGGACCTCATTTGGAAACTTAACTGTATATTTGGACAAAAGTACAATTAACTGTAAGGCGGCATTATCTGCGGTTATACCTGTCATCCTCGGAAGATCTCGTACCAATTTTCGAAAGTTTCTAACGACATAATCGCTTTTTTCTTGATTGAATCCCAATTCCTTTAATGCGGAGATAACAGTATTTTTATCCCTTCTTCCATATATTAACCATGATAGTTTTGCATCTGGTTTAACCCATCCGGTCATAGCTATCAACGCGCGAATTGTATCTAATGATAGTATCCCAAGAATAATACAAGTGAAAACATCCATTTAACTCACCTTAGTGTTAGCTTTTGCCAATAATGATTTAATCAAATCAACATCAGTATCAAATACAAGCAAATTCTTACTGACTCCATATGTATAAATCTGCTTTATCTTCTCTTCTTGAACAACATAATCCCACATAGGATGACTATTCAGCCACTGAACACTTCTTTGGGTTATATTATATTTATCTTTTATAAATTGTTTATAAAACTCAGAGCTTCTATCAACGTATAGACCACCAATCAATATACGATCTACCACTGAACGACAATCATCAATTATCTCATAGTATTCTTCATTAGGAACAAACGGCAGTATAGGTTTTATAGTCGCAGATGTATAGAATCCTAATTCTGTCATTTGCCTAAGCAAATCAAATCTTCGTGCGTAGGGCAAAGCATTCTCTTCAATTTTTTCTATCATAGTTTTGGTTGAGAGGGAAATACTTAGCTTAACAAATCCTTTATCGTTTTTAACTAAATAGTTATTAATCTCAATAAGCGCATTCATGATTACTTCTTTTATATTACACTTCGTTGACATGCTCACAATGATCTTTTTTGAGTTGTTGACCAATTGCCATAACTCAGATATACCTTTTTTATCATTGATTATATCACCGTCACAACTTGGATAAACCACGCTAATATCATCGTGGATTTTTTCGCTTTGCATAGTTGGCTGACTAATATAAGTATTGTTCCATTTAGAAAAGCAATACTTACAATTCGCCTCACAACCTGATGATGAGTACAATCTCCTTTTAATAGAATTAGAGCAGAAAAAGAAGCGATTATTTTTTGTCATAAAATTCACCTAATATACTGTATGAGTATTGTTAAGCCTATATGCCGCAACCTGGACTAGAGCACATCTGGATGATTTGGGATAAATACACACTTGACCACATGTGGATAACAAGATTCTTAATACACTTGGGTTGAAGTTGTTGTTTGTCTAGCAAGAAATCATGTAAACATCAACACTCTTTTCGTTAGTGATCTCAAATCAAAGCTTGTCATGAGACAAATATACTTATCTTTCTATACAACGCCACGAATTACTAAGATAATTACAAAGCACTGCCAAATGGAGAAACATAAAGTATCTTCTTTAAGACTATTATAGAAGAGTAAGTATTCTTCTTGTGATGCATTTATTTGGATTTGAAAACACCAATGCACAAATTTAAGATTACAAATTCTTCAATAATAAACTCATTATATACTAACGGCAAAATAATTGCAATAAGAATCTTTATAGTTTTATACCAAATACCTATTAATCCAATTAACCACTTTGCTGTATGCAATGTTGTTTTCCAAATCACTAACGGTTTCGAGGCACACAGACGATGTGTTCTCCACAAATACCAACAAATCGTCTGTGGCTGGTGCGTTTGCTGCTTTCCAATTATTGCTGAATAAAAACGCACACAGCAGGGATGGGGACGCTCTCGTCCTCCCCACTGTATGAATCACGGTGTTTATCCTATTGGCTGACCGATTTGGTCGTTTGCCGGTAATTGTGCCAGCCATCTTTGGATAACAGTTGCGTCGATGATTGTGAGATCACCATCTTCGTCTGCGTCTGAAGCCGCTTCAACGAATTTTGCTGTTGGGATATTTGCCAGTTTCCTTTGAATACAGGTTGCGTCAATTATCGTTACTTCACCATCACTATCAACGTCACAGAGGATAATTGTTTTTGGTTCTGTCGGGTTAGTTGGTTCTGTTGGTGTAGTTGGTTCTGTTGGTGTAGTTGGTTCTGTTGGAACAATAACACTTATCGAGAATTCTTTTGTAACACTGCCGCTATAATCGCCTTTTCCTGTTACTGTAACAATTCCTTTATCATGAGGTAAATCTGCGACCACATCAACAGTATAATCAGTGTTTAATGATAAGGTTTTATTGTCCACTTTTACGCTAACTTTATATTATCTTTAATTTCTATATCTTTTCTTTCATTATTGAAAAGTAAGCGTCAAACAAGGTAAAGAAACATCCGCCACAGATGCCGGTTTGGTACTGTGGCGGATGAGATTATTTGTGGATAGTTTATTCGGTTGAGGGTGCCAATTTTGAACGGCAACAATCCGGTGCATTCCACGGCAGGAGGATATCTACGGATTCACTTTCCTTCAGGTTAGGCGCCTTCGTGAAAACATACTTGAGATACCCATATGGGTCGAGGCCGTTTTCCTTCGCTGTTTCGATGATGCTGAAAGCTGTCGCGCTCGCTTTGGCACCCGACGGGGTGTTGGCGAACAGCCAGTTCTTCCTGCCGATGACGAACGGCTTGATGAGCCAGTTCTTCCTGCCGATGACGAACGGCTTGATGCTGCGCTCTGCACGGTTGTTGTCGATCTCCAGCCTGCCGTCCTCAATGTAACGGCGCAAGTACGGCTCTTCCTCGATCAGATAATTGACCGCCTTGCCGAGCTTGCTCTTCGGCGCAATGTTTCGGAGCGATTTCGCCCACGCAAAGAACGCGTCCAGAAGCGGTTTTGCTTGCTCCTGTCGCTCTTTCAGTCTATCTTCCGGACTTTCATCCTTCGTTTTCTTTTCGATCGCGTACAACTTACCGCAGTAATCCAGACCGATAGCCGCCGTCGAATCCTTGCGCTGCTCTTCCGGCAAAACCTCCAGCGCTTCGCAGAATCTTCTTCTGGCATGTGCCCAACAGCCGACGATCGTAACATTTTCGATCCCGCGGTATGCCATGTAGCCGTCTGTATGCAGATAACCTTTGAAATCTTTCAAAAAGCTCTCGGCATTCTCCGCCTTGCGGTTCGGTCGGTAGTCATAGAGAACGATCGGCGCCTTGCTGCATCCGCTCGTCCGATACAGCCACATGTAGCTCTTGGTCGCTGTCGGCTTATCCTTTGTTTTGAGCACCTGCAAGGTAGTCTCATCCGCATGAAGAACACTTTCTTTGAGGAGCAGCTCTTTCATTCTCTCATACAGCGGCTCCAGCCAGAGCTTTGAAGCGGTGATGAACCAGTTCGACATCGTCTGTCTCGACAGTTCAATGCCTTTCTGCTTCAATTCTTGTTCCTGGCGATAGAGCGGAGAGTGCATTACAAACTTCTGTGCCATCAGATGTGCGATCGCCTGAGCAGAAGCAAAGCTACCTTTGATGACAGGGTTCGGCTGAGGTGTTTCGATTACCGGAGTATCCGCTTCATTCTCATGACACTTTTTGCATGCGTAGGTAAAGTATACGTCCTCACGGATCCTTACCTGTGCAGGGATCATCTCCAGATGTTTGGTGATCTTCTTGCCGATGACCTCCATTTCTTCGCCGCACTCGGGACATTTGCGCTCTTCTTCACTGAGTTCATGTTCAACGGTGTAGGTCTCGATGTTCTCGAGAAGCTTGTCGAAGCAACCGGTCTTTTGCTTGCGCTTGTATTGTTCTACTGTGATTTCCGTATTTCTGTTCTCGGTATCCTCCAGCGCCTCCGCTTCGTTGAAGAACAGAGTCATTTGCCGATGGAGCTGTTCTGTGCGCTCTGAGCTTGAGCCGAAGGTTTTCTTTTTCGAGATCTGCAGCTGTTCTTTCAGCCAGTTCAATTCAGACTCAAGCTGGGCGCAGTGATCCTTCAAGTTCTTTAAAGATTCATATTCAGCTTTGGAAATCGTGACAGTTTCACTGTTGTTCTTGCTCATATACACCCAACTTTTCTGCTTTGCTTTATGTGTTTATTATACCACAAAAGCAGTGAAAAGTCCAGTATTTATGCGGGTTTATGAGCAATTATCCGAACTTTATTTTCTCCATTTTTCGATGAGCTTTCGGCTGTTGGATACTCAATCCTTCCATCAGCCAGCGGTACTGTTGAGCAGTAATGCCGAGCGCTTCACTCTCACTCCGCGGCCACTGAAACTTACCTTTTTCAAGCCGCTTGTAGAGACTGCTGTTCAATGATAGTCGCCAGACCGTCGATTCCACGACGAAGATCGGTGTAGCCGCAGGCGAGGTAGACCTTTGATCCGCTGAAATCGCTCAGCATGACTTAAGCACGCGAAACAACGCGCCGAGTGTAGCTTCATCTGCTCCGTTGTGCACTTCAGCACAAATATTTCCGACTCTTACCGAGGCCGCGATTTTGCTGTGATTACTTTCATCGAAAGATAACGGGACTTCAACAAACTTAGAACTCTTTTGCAGCGCTTTCCATACCTTCTGCTGGCGGTAGTGGAAGGTGCTGACAGCGATTTGATGCTGCTCACACCAGGAGCGCACGCTCAGCCCGCTGTTGCGGCACTCTTCAACCTGCCGCGACCATTCCGCGAGATTATTGTTCTCCTTAAAGATTTGTATGCTTTTTGACATGATTTCACCCCGCGCGATTGTGTTCGATTGTAGCCGTTCGAATACAACGGTCTACAACCGCACACTTCGTTTTTGCTTATATTTTCGCACATTTGCCGGGCGGAATTCAATACGGCTGCTTATTTGACGGTTACCTAATTTCAGAATGTTATTCCTATAATCTTGATATTATTCCGATAATGTGCTATACTAATTCCGTAAGGAAGTGATTTTATGTACATCACCGTTAAACAAGCCGCTGAAAAGTGGGGGATTTCCGACAGGCGAATCCGAGTTCTCTGTGCTGAGGGGAAAATCCACGGAGCGTATCAGGAAGGTCGGGGATGGAAAATTCCTGCCGATGCTAAGAAGCCCTCAGACGGCAGATATAAGAAAGCCGAGAGCCTTTTGCCGATTATAGACGAAAAGAAAGAAAAACTCGACAACGCCCGCCTACTCACTCAAGGGGAACTCGAACGTCTTAACGAGGATTTTGCGATTGAGTACACCTACAACTCAAACGCAATCGAGGGCAACACCCTGACACTCCGTGATCTGAGTCGGTTATCAAACAAATACATTACCTTGTGCTTGCGGATAAACGTGAGGACAGAGGAGTTTATCGCCGTGTGCCTGTGCGCATTATGGGCGCAGCTCACGAGCCCGTGCAGCCGTATCTTATTGAGCCGAAGCTTAACGAGCTGCTTCAAAATTATGCCGAAAGCGATGAGCATATCATTACAAAGCTCGCACGCTTCCATATTGAGTTCGAGGGCATACATCCGTTTATCGACGGTAACGGCAGAACCGGACGCCTGCTCGTCAATCTCGAGCTTATGAAAGCGGGTTTCCCGCCGATTGACATCAAGTTTACCGACCGATTGGCTTATTACAATGCTTTTGATGAGTACCACGTTAAGCACAACCTCTCTGCTATGGAGAACCTATTTGCAAGTTGCGTCAACGAACGGCTTGATATGTATTTGGAGATTTTAAAATAGCAACGATTATAGACTCATATTATTGCAGCGGAACAGCAGTATCGTTGCAATTTTGCCCTCTATTATATATAGCGATTGTGAACTTCAAAAAGTGTAAAGTGAATATTCCGCACTCAGGAAAACATCAATCTGCGGCGAGGAAACGCCGATTTGCGGAAGGAACGCAGTAATTCGCCAAAGGAATGCACTTCGTGTAAAATAATGCAGAGGATAATCCTCGAATATGTCACAAAGAGCGATTGCGCCCTAATTGAGCGCCTTGGCCGCTGGAATTGAGCGGTGGGGGAACTCGCTTTGCGTTATATACAAAAAGGGGGCTTGACAGCAGTTAAGCTTTGTAATATAATAAACTAGAAGATAGAATCATTGTGGGGTTTGGATTTCTATCTCATTTAAAAACCGCGGCTTGTGTAAGAACAACTTAGTCGATAGACTGAATACCACTTACGAAGCGAGTATTATTTGTTCTATTATATCGAATAGTCCAAGGTTTTTTAATAAAAAAAGAGAAAAAACTGAGAACTCAATTGACGCAGACAAACTGCGTTAATTAAGTTCTCTTTTTCTTTTTCTCAAAACTATTTTTTAACTGGAGCTGTAACCGAAGAAAGCGTTTACTACTCCTGTCAGTAAAACTAACTTGAAGAAAGGAGACATAATAGAATGTCTGTTACGATCAACAAGCCTATTTCAAATCTGAAAGAGTTATTTCTCGCAATCTGTCTGCTGTCCGGGGAGATTTCACAAGAAACCATTCGCAAGATGAAAGAGGACTACGGCGAGACCGCGATAAAGAATAACGTAATACAGTCGCTGAAAATCGGCGGTTATATCAAGAGGTATAAACGAAAAGACGTCGGTTACGGGTATCAGCTTACGCCAAAAGGGGTGGAGTACATGAAAACTAAACTCCCGGACCGTTATGATTACAACTGCTATTCCGACAGCAAGGCGCGCAAATACGACGATAATGTGCGCTTTCGCAACTTGACTTCATCATACATCCTCTATTATTTGGCACGCTCGGGCGTCGACTTAACAAATCATGAGGACGATATGCGCAGCATATTTAGCTTTCAGACAGTTGAAGTCGAGAAACCCTTCTTTGTGACAGTCAAGCAAATGCGAAGGCTGCATTTGAGATTCAGGATGATATACGGTTACCGTGTTTACGGATGGATCATAACGCGAGACGCATTTTGGGCTGTTTACCTCCATGATAGCGAACATCCTATTTGTTTGGGCCGCGAAGAAAGTTTTCACGTCGCTATGGGAGCTTTGCGGGAACACATGCCGCCGCCATATTCGGCAAATCAGAATTACCGGTTTCTATTTCTATACAGAAACGAATCGGAATATATAAAGTCTTTCAACGGATATAAAGGATACGACACAAAAAACAAATTCACTGCGAGTATGTATCAGGAGTACCGCCTGAAGAAATCTGCCGCGTGTATAATGTCAAAAAGCTGCAACGAGCTTTTGAGTATTCTCGACGATGATGTTGTTGATAGGATAAATCAAGTATTTTTTGATGAGTATGAATTGACCCACGCGCCGATGGACAGAGATTGCCGTTGGTTCAGTTATCTATATGAAGATACTTATCGAACGGCAATTTGTCCGGATCTCAGTCCAACGACCATTGTTGAAGCCTTATTGATATGCCGCCCCTTTTCGCAGGATGAAGTTGTGCTGTTGTGCTTTGACGATTCATTCGAGTTGTTGCAGACATTTTTCAGGCGGCGACGTCTTGAGGATAGGATACATCTTGCATGGCTGTCACGAAAGGATGTGATGCAGTACATATGCGAATATGAATCACAAACTGAATAAGCTTGTTTTATACAAGTGTATAGTAAGGAGGTATCGGCTAGAAACGATACCAAACCGGTATCTGTGGCGGATGCTCCTTTACTTCATTTGTCGCTTATTTTTTATCTCTTTTTATAAAGCACAAGCTCGGGGTTTTTGCCCTCTGCTTCATAAGTGCAAACTAATATAAAATCCATATTCGCCAACACTCCGAAGCAGCGGTCTCCGCCGAATTTGGATTCAAGCTGATTGCCGAGGTAGGTCGTGTTGTCGTCCAGGAATTTCGCGCTTACGCCGCTCGGCAGGGGATAGGCGAGATTCACATAGCTGCCGACGAGGGCGTTCAGTTTTTCGACTTTTGGCATGCCCTCGATATTAAGAGCGTTTAATTCAGCTATCAGCTGCTTTTTGAACGCCTCGAATTCTCCGTTGTCGCTCAGTTCCTCGTAGCGCTTCCAGTAATCAAGCTGCGGAAGCTTTTGCTTCATGTAAGCGCGCGCCTGCTCTTCGGTGAAGCCCTCCTTTGCCATGTGCGGGATGCACACGTCGATCAGCTCGTCCATATCGCTGTAGGTGTACTGACCGTCGGCGTAGCACCATTTGCAGTAGTCCTCGTTCAGCGCTCCGCCTTTGTCCGTGCCGATGATCGTATCATCCAGCGGCATTCCGCAGCACTGGCAGAAAAGCTGTCGCGGAGAACCTAGCAGAGTGTTGATCGAAACATTGAAAACCTGTGAAAGCAGCTTGAGCGTATCGGTATTCGGTACAGTGTCGCCGTTCTCCCAGCGCGATACCGCCTGTCGGGTCACAAAGACCTTTTCCGCAAGCTCGTCTTGCGACAGACCGTTCTTTGTTCTTAATTCATATATAACGTCTTTTGTGTTCATAAAAACACCTCCCTGTAATCAATTCTAATACAAAACAGTGAGAATTACAAGCAACACGCTGTTGCTCTTAGAAAAAAGCTAAAGGCAGTCTCAATGCGAGGCTGCCTTTTACACTTTTAATGCTAATATAGAATTATTGTGCGCGTTCCGAGTAGCCATGCGCCTTGTCGAGCAGCATATCCTTGACCTTCATCAGCCTTGTGCGGCTGCTGCGGTCGTTCTCCTCGAGCTTCATGGAGATGTACTTTATAGTTTCCTGATAGCGCGGGATCATGACGTGCTCGAGCGAGTTTACACGGCGGCGGGTCTTTTCGATCTCCGCCGACATAAGCTCGCAGCTCTTCTCGTACTGGGCAAGCAGGATGAGATCGGGCAGGACCTTTTCGAGCGACATTACCGCGTCGTCCAGCTCGAAGGAGGTGAACGCAAAGCCGTAGGGGAAGATATCCCCCTTGTCGGCGGTGCGGTTTTCGCTCTCGAACTGCGGGATCTCAACGCTCATCACGTTCTTGGAACCGATCTCCAGATTGACCTGCTGCTTCGGTGAGAGCAGTGCGCCGTCGAGCGCTTGCTTGCTCATTACTGCCGAGGCGTTCACAAAGTGGGCGTTGCAGTTTTCAAGCTCGCGCTCCACCTTGTCGCGCAGGTCGCGCGTTTGACGCACCAGATCAAGGAACTGCCGCATCAGCTCGTCGCGCTTATCCTTTAACATTTTGTGTCCCCTCACGGCGGTCACAAGCTGCTTTTTCAGCTTGGTGAGCTGCATACGCGTGGGGTTTACATTCATTACTGCCATATATTATACCTCAAACATGATTTCTTCGAAATCATTATCATCCCGGATAATACTCATCCAGCATATCGTCCTTGATACGTTTCAGCTCGCTTCTCGGCAGGATAGCCAGCAGCTTCCAGCCGATATTGAGGGTCTCCTCTATCGAGCGGTTGGCGTTGTAGCCCTGAGAAACGTATTCCTTCTCGAACGCTTCGGCAAATTCGGCGTACTTCTTATCCATATCGGTCAGCGCCGCCTCGCCCAGAATAACCATGAGCTCGCGGGCGTCCTTGCCTCGCGCGTAAGCGGCGAAGAGCTGGTTCATCGTAGCCGCGTGATCCTCTCTTGTTCTGCCGGGTCCGATACCCTTGTCTTTAAGACGTGAAAGCGAGGGGAGAACGTCGATAGGCGGCGTTACGCCCTTGCGGTACAGCTCACGGCTGAGGATGATCTGACCCTCGGTGATGTAGCCTGTAAGGTCGGGGATCGGGTGGGTCTTGTCGTCCTCGGGCATGGTGAGGATCGGGATAAGCGTGATAGAGCCTTCCTTGCCGCGCAGTCTGCCCGCTCTCTCATAGAGGGTCGCAAGGTCGGTGTACATGTAGCCGGGATATCCGCGTCTGCCGGGGACTTCCTTACGCGCGGCGGAGACCTCGCGCAGCGCGTCGGCGTAGTTGGTGATGTCGGTCATGATTACGAGCACGTGCATACCCAGGTCGAACGCCAGATACTCAGCGGCGGTCAGCGCCATTTTCGGGGTAGCGATACGCTCGATAGCGGGGTCGTTCGCAAGGTTTACGAACATTACGGTACGGTCGATAGCGCCCGTTTCTCTGAAGGACTGCACGAAGTACTCGGACTCCTCAAAGGTGATACCCATTGCGGCGAATACAACGGCGAATTGCTCGTCCTTGCCGCGTACTGTTGCCTGACGCGCGATCTGCGCGGCGAGCTGAGCGTGGGGAAGACCGGAGGCAGAGAAGATAGGAAGCTTCTGACCTCTTACCAGCGTGTTCAGACCGTCGATAGCGGAAACGCCCGTCTGGATGAATTCCTGCGGATAGTTGCGCGCGGCGGGGTTCATCGGCGTGCCGTTGACGTCCATGCGCTTTTCGGGGATCAGCGCGGGGCCGTCGTCGATCGGGTTGCCCAGACCGTCAAATACGCGCGAAAGCATGTCGGGTGATACGGGGAGCTCCATCGAGCGACCCAGAAAACGGACTTTTGAGCCCGCAAGGTTGATGCCCGCGGCGGATTCAAAAAGCTGTACCAGCGCGTTGGTGCCGTCGACCTCGAGCACCTTACAGCGGCGGGTCTCGCCGTTCGGGAGCTCGATCTCGCCGAGCTCGTCATACTTGACGTCCTCAACGTCGCTGATCATCATAAGAGGACCTGCTACCTCTCGAATTGTACGGTATTCCTTTGGCATCAGTCATCACTCCTTTTCAGTACGTCGTTGATCTCAGCGTCAAGCTGTGATTGGATGGAATCGAACTCAGCCTGAACCTTGTCCTCAGGCTCGTATTTAAAGCGTCCTATGCGCTCGCGCACGGGAATGTTAACAAGCATTTCGATGTTTGCACCCTGCGAAAGCGCCTCGCGCGCCTTGTCGTAGTAGCTCAGGATAGCGCGCATCATAAGCACCTGCTTGGGCAGGGATGTGTATGTATCCGTCGGGTCAAAGGCGTTCTGATGCAGGAAGTCCTCTCTTACGGAGCGTGCGCTCTCGAGCTTCAGTCTGTCGGGAGCGGACAGCGCGTCCATACCGACGAGGTTTACTATCTCCTGCAGCTCGCTTTCATCCTGAAGCAGAGCCATGATCCTGCCGCGAAGCTGCATAAAGTCAGGCGCGGCGTTCTCTGCGAACCACTTTTCAAGCTGATCGGTGTAGAGCGAATAAGATGTAAGCCAGTTGATGGCGGGGAAGTGGCGCTTGTACGCGAGGTTGGAGTCAAGACCCCAGAATACCTTTACGATTCTCAGCGTAGCCTGAGAAACAGGCTCGGAGATGTCGCCGCCCGGAGGCGATACAGCGCCGATAACCGACAGCGCGCCCTCGGTGTCCTCGGTGCCGTTTACGATAACGCGGCCGGCTCTTTCATAGAACTGCGCCAGACGGCTGCCCAGATATGCGGGATAGCCTTCTTCACCGGGCATTTCTTCAAGACGGCCGGACATTTCACGCAGAGCCTCAGCCCAACGTGATGTTGAGTCAGCCATCAGCGCAACGGTGTAGCCCATATCGCGGAAATACTCGGCGATAGTGATACCGGTGTAGATCGAAGCCTCACGCGCCGCAACGGGCATGTCGGAGGTGTTCGCGATAAGCACGGTACGCTCCATAAGCGAGTTGCCTGTGCGCGGGTCTTTCAGCTCGGGGAACTCGTTGAGAACGTCGGTCATCTCGTTGCCGCGCTCGCCGCAGCCGATATAAACGATGATATCAGCCGCAGCCCATTTAGCGAGCTGATGCTGAACAACGGTTTTGCCCGAACCGAAGGGGCCCGGAACAGCCGCAACGCCGCCCTTTGCAAGGGGGAAGAGGGTGTCGATGGGGCGCTGACCCGTGGTGAGCAGAATGTCCGGGGACAGCTTCTTTTTGTAAGGTCTGCCTACGCGGACAGGCCAGGTGGTGAACATTTTAACATCGACGTCGCCGCTTTCGGTCTTGATGACAGCCACAACGTCGTCAATGGTGAATTCGCCTGAGGCGATCTTTTCCACGGTGCCCTCGACCTTGTTGGGTACCATGATCTTGTGCAGCACGGCGGCGGTCTCCTGAACTGTACCTAAAACGTCGCCCGCCTTGACCTTGTCGCCGACCTTCGCCACAGCCTCAAATTTCCAAACCTTGGTATGGTTGAGCGAGGGCACGTCAACGCCTCTTTTGAGGTTTGTGCCCGCGACCTTCATGATCTCATCGAGGGGGCGCTGGATACCGTCGTAGATAGCGCCGATAAGTCCGGGGCCGAGCTCAACGGAAAGGGGAGCGCCTGTGCTGTCGACCTTCTCGCCGGGGCCGAGACCCGAGGTCTCTTCGTAAACCTGTATCGACGCGCGGTCGCCGTGCATTTCGATGATCTCACCGATCAGACGCTGCGAGCTTACGCGCACAACGTCATACATATTTGCTTCGCGCATGCCCTCGGCGATTACCAGAGGACCCGCGACTTTTGTTATAATTCCTGATTTCAAACTATACACCTCAATCGTTGAAGATTATGTCAGAGCCGACAGCCTTTTCCACAAAGGAGGAAAGGCGCTTTACGCCTGTGCCCTGATTGCCCGTCACGCCCGGGATGGGGATAATGGCGGGGGTCAGCCGCTCCTCGTAACGCGTGCGCACCTTGTCCGAAGCGTGATAAACGGTTTCGGTAAGATAAATCACAGCGTAACGGTCGCTGTCCGCCACACGCCGCAGCAGCGCGGAGGCTTCGGCTGTATCCTCACAGGGATAAATATCGAGTCCCACAGCGGAAAAGCCTTTTATGCTTTCGCCGTCGCCTATGACGGCAATGTTTTTAGCCATAGATCTCACGCAGCCTTTCCCTGATTATGTCTGTATCTGTCGCGGTGTTTATGCCGCTTGATATGATGTGAAGCACCTTTTTCTGCGCTTCCTCGCCGAGGTAGTACCCGAGCATGGGCTCGGCGCCCTCGCTTGCGCGCTTGCAGCTTTCCTTTGCCATGATTATCAGCTTGTCGTCAACAAACTTCTCAAAGGCGGAGGGGGATTTTTTGTACTCCTCTATAGCCTGTTTGCAGCCGAAGTCGCTGGTTTTCGATAGCGTATCGAGCAGCGCGTCGCTGCCCTTTACCGCGGCGGCAATTATTTTGTCGCGGTCAAAGCCTTCAAAAGCGACCATAGCGGTTTTCAGGTAGCGCTTGTCTGCGCCTGTGCGCGCGGCTCTGATAGCGATCTTTATATTGTTGTAGAACACCTGCGCCTTGAAGTAATCCTTCAAAAACGCCGAGCGAATATCGCCGCTCAGTCGCAGCATTTCCTTCATTACCGCCTTGTCAAGCACCGCGTCGCTCGCCTTTGCGTCGCCGCTGTGCGCCAGCAGCTCGTAAGCCTTTTCGGCGGCGGGAGCCAGCCATTCGGGAAGCTTCTGCATGTTGCGGTGCTCCACCGCGTAAATGATGTCCTTGTGCTCAACGGTGCAGGGGGAGAGCATCAGCGCTTTATAGTAATCTCTCGCGGACATTATGCCCTTTAGCGTCACCTTGAAGTTGTGCACGTCGTTCTGGATCAGGAACGGCGTGAAAACCGCGAAGTCCGGCGCAATGCTCTTTAGGTATGCCCACACTTTCTCCATGTGATCGTCCACGATCGCGTCAAAGCTGTTTCCGCTGCCGTAGCCCTTGTCTTTAAGGGTCTGACACAGGTCGGCTGAGCTTTTGCTGCCCAATAGCTGCTCGACGTCGGTCTTTGTGAACAGCGCGTTTTCTCTGGCGCGCACGGAGCCTATGGAATATTCATATGATAAAGCCATAAATCCCCCTTACTGCGCGAAAAGATCCTTGTTGATCAAATCCTCTATCTCGTCGCGCTTTGAGCTGATGATGGCGGAAAACTCCATGTTCTCCTCCACATCACCGCTCTTGAGGATGAAGCCGCCGCTTATCTTTGCGGGGATATCGCTTACGGTGGCGTCTAGCCCTGCCGCCGCAAGGCGTTTTTCAAAGTTTTCGGGCTTGCGGCCCAAGTCTTTTTGATTGAGGAAAACCACTCCGCTTTTGCCCTTTAACTGGGCGGCGAGGCGGTAGAGCGCCTCAAAATATTCACAGTCGTCGAGTCCGAGCAGATAGCTCTCAAGCGCGGCGACGGTTTTGTCTATTTCCATTCTGCGTCTTTTAAGCAGAGCGTTGCGGGTCTCAAGCTGCGCGCGGCTTTGTGAAGAGGTCTGTATCTGCCTGCGCTTTGCCGCCGCTTTTTCGGCGACAGCCGCGGCTTCCTTGTCAGCCTTTAGCTGAGCCTCGGCTATGATACGGTCGCTCTCGCTGCGCGCCTGCTCCTCGATAGCTCTGACGCTTGCGTCGCAGTCTGATTTGATCCGGCTTAAAATAAGGTCGCTTCCGTTCATTCAGACTCACCTTCCTTTCGTAGTAATTGGTTTTGGTTTATCAAGCTACAAAGTTGGGAACCTGAATTACAACGAGAAGGGATACGATGAATGCGAGCAGAGCGTAGATCTCAACGAGGGTTACGGAAACCATGCCCTTAGAGAAGTTTTTTTCGTCCTTGGCTGTCATGGCGATACCGGAAACAGCCGCCTTACCCTGTGCGATACCTGAGAAGAGGCCGCCAAAGCCGATAGCCAGCGAAGCGCCTGCGTATGCAAAGCCCTGAGCCATTGTCACTGTGGGAGCGCCGCTGAGCACGCCGCTGCTTACCAGAATAAGGAAGCCGACGATGAAGCCGTAAAGACCCTGAGTACCGGGCAGAAGTGTGAGAACCAGCATTTTACCGAACATTGAGGAGTCCTCTGAGAGAACGCCCATTGAGGTCTGAGCCGCAGAGCCAACGCCCTTAGCGGAGCCGATACCTGCGAGTACTGTTGCGATAGCCGCACCTAAGATTGCTAAAAAGATTCCGTTCATAATTATTTATCCTCCTGAATTTTGATATATTTACTGTTTAATGAGAAAGGCTCAAATTCTTTTCCGCCGCCCTCATAAAATTTACTGAACATTTCTACATACTGCAAACGCATCGTATGTACGTACGCGCCCAGCGCGTTTAGTCCTATGTTGATAAGATGTCCGAGCAAGAATATCACTATCATGAATACTATGCCCAAAACGTTCGTGCCCATCATTGTGGCGAGCATGTTGAACACCTGAGCCATAACGCCCGTGGTAAGTCCCAGCGCCAGCAGACGCGAATAAGAGAGCAGGTCGGAGATGTAGCTCGTGATATCGTACAGCGAAGCGACGCCGCCGATAGCCTTGCCGACAATTCCCTTCTTGCCTCGTCCCTGCGTCAGTATCAAACCGACCGCGCAGGCGATGGCAATGACCGCGCCGATGGTCATAAGTATGGGCGCGAACACCATTCCCGCCGCAAGTACTGCGAAGCCTATGAGCATAAGCATCCACAGTCCGGTGTCAAAGAACGCTCCGGCGTAATCCTTTTGTCTGAAGCACACCACGAATTTGCAGCCCATGCCCACCAGTATGTGGACAAGACCGAAGGCAATCGAGATTATCATCAGCACCAGCGCGTCCTTCTGCGGGTCGATTATCGGCCACGGCAGAATAGCGGGTGTCGGGTCGCCCAGATTTGATATCGAGTGCGCCATTACATATTCGTTGCCGGTTATCAGCTTTGCGATAGCAGCCGGCGCGTCGCCGAATATGCTGCCGAACACCAAGCCCCACAGCATTGTAGAAACGCCGCAGTACTGGAACAGCTTTAGGTTGTTGCGCATCTTTTTGTCGGGCTTGAAGATCTTTATCAGCAGCGCCGTTCCCAAGATGAGCAGCAGTCCGTAGCCCGCGTCCGAGAACATCATTCCGAAGAAGAAGTAGAAGAAGAACGCGAGTATCGGGGTGGGGTCGAGGTCGGTCTTGCCGGGGGGGGAATACATAGTGAGTATTCCCTGCGCGGGTTCTGCAAGCTTGTTGTTTTTCAGCTTGACCGGCGCATCTTCGCCCGCGTCGCCGAACTCAACGACACAGGTGGCTGCGCGCGTGCACAGCGCTTCAAGCTTTTCGCAGTCCTCCTCGGGCACGTAGCCCTCGATGATGAACACGTGCTTTGAATGGTCTATGTTGTTTATTACATTGTATTTGTCGCTGCGGAAGCGGAAATAGTCCTGAGTGTATTTGATCTGCTCGCGCATTTTATCAAATGAAGCTATTTCCTCCTGAGCCTTTTTGTTTTCCTCGCTGAGCCTTTTGCTCTTTTCCCTCAGCTTTTCGGCTTTCACCTTCGGCACCTTGCTCGTCGGCGACATCGGCCTTGCAAAGCCCAGCGCCCTCAGCGCTTCCTCAGCCATCTCCTTTTGGCTTATGGGAGCGAACACAACAAGGTTGGTTGTGTTTGATTCGCAGAACTCGATCTCAAACTCGAATTCAAGCTTCGGGTTTTCCGCGGCGAGCGCGGTCTTAAGCCGCTCCTCGGTGTAAAGCTCGGGAAGCGAGCCTATGAACACAGCCGTCGATTTAGTGTCGGTCGTGTTCAGCGGGATATCCAGCTTTTGCCAGCTTTCAAGCTGTGCAAGCTGAGTTTTGATCCTGACTTGTTCCGCGTTGTTGTCGGAGCACTCTTTGTCGAGCTCCACAATACGCGAGCAGGTTTCGATCACCTCTTTTGCGTTCGAGGCGATAACACCTATCTCGTCGGGATCGATCTCGCGCCGTCCCTTGAACGAGGCAAGCATGCCCGCTTTTTCGGGACGAATGTTGTCAAGGATCTTCAGCGCCTGCTCTGTCAGCTCGACGTTTCGCTCAAACACTTGCATTTGCGACGAAACATCTACGCGCCTGAATCCTTCGCGGGACTTCTCGCTCTTTGTAAGCTGGACCAGTCCGTTGTCCTGCAAATGTTCAAGTAGCCGCTTACGGTCCTGACGCAGGGCGATTATCCTCACGGTTTTCATTTTTAGTTTTGCCAATCAGCTTCACCTCTCTTTGGCAATTATGATTAACTTACTGCAATAATGCCTCCGCCGCTTTTTTTACTACAGCGGGGCGGTTCTTTTCGGCGGTCGCGGAAATAGTGTCGCAGTCCGCCTGCGCGTCGGAATTTGCCTTTTCAAGCAGCTTTTCGCTTTCCGCTTTAGCCGCTGCTAGCTCCGCCTCGGCTTCGGCTTCCGCCTTTGCCACTCGGGCTGTTACAAGCTCCTCAGCTTTCTTTTTTGCGTCGGCTATCGTCTGATTCGACTGCGCCTTCGCCTCGCTTTCACGTCTGCCAAAATCCTCTTCGGCGGCGTAAATAGCGTCCAACATATCCTTAGCCATATTCTCTCCTTTCGTGAACAAAAGAGTTAAGGCGGCAAATCGCCCTAATTAACCTATATAATAACACATTTCCGCTAGAATTTCAATAAAAAAATCCCTGTTCATATAGACATTTTTACGGATTTGTTTCGTTTTTGCGCTAAAAGACAAATCTGTACGCATTTTAATGCAAAACAAAAAACCTTCCGGAAAATATTGAGCCGCGCGGCGCTTCAATAGAAATGGGTGTATTGATATTTAAAAATTTTTGTGATAAAATATACTTAAAATAATTATGAGGAAGATTGCTATGGCTACCGATAAAATCATAGTCAGGGGTGCAAAGGAGCACAACCTGAAAAACATCAGCGTGGAGATACCGCGCAACAAGCTTGTCGTTATAACGGGACTCTCGGGCTCTGGCAAAAGCTCGCTGGCTTTTGACACCATTTACGCCGAGGGTCAGCGCCGCTATGTCGAGAGCCTTTCAAGCTATGCCCGCATGTTTTTGGGGCAGATGGACAAGCCGAACGTCGAGAGCATCGAGGGGCTTTCTCCCGCCATTTCAATAGATCAAAAGACCACCTCAAAGAATCCGCGCTCAACAGTGGGCACCGTCACCGAGATATACGATTACCTGCGCCTGCTTTACGCGCGTATCGGCGTGCCGCACTGCACCGTCTGCGGCAGGGAGATCCGCCAGCAGACCATAGACCAGATCGTCGACAAGATAATGAGCTACGACGAGGGCAGCAAGATACAAATATTAGCTCCCGTAGTCCGCGGCAGAAAGGGTGAGCATCAAAAGGTGCTCGACAGCGCGCGCAAGTCGGGCTTCGTCCGCGTGCGCGTTGACGGAATAATCTACGATCTGTCCGAGAATATTCCAATAGAGAAAAATAAAAAGCATAATATAGAGATAGTAGTCGACCGCCTTGTCATCAAACCCGACATAACCTCGCGCCTGTCAGACAGCATCGAGACCGCTTCCAAGCTGGGCGGCGGCTTGGCGACCGTGAGCTTTGTCGACGGCGAGGACGTGGTTTTCTCGCAGAAATACGCCTGCCCCGAGCACGGCGTGAGCATCGACGACCTCAGTCCGCGCATGTTCTCCTTCAACAATCCCTTCGGCGCTTGCCCGAAATGCACGGGCTTGGGCGTGTTTATGAAGATAGATGAAAACCGTATCCTGCCCGACCGCGAAAAGAGCATAGCGCAGGGCGGCATCAAGGGCAGCGGCTGGGCTATGGACGGCAGCCAGATAGCCGCCATGTATATGGAAGCTTTGGCGCGCCGCTACAAATTCTCGCTGCATGAGCCGCTAAAGAACATCCCCGACGATGTCATCGACAAAATACTCTATGGCACCGGCGGCGAAAAGCTGACGATACACCGCCAGTCCGCCTACGGCAGCGGAACCTATCAGCACGAGTTCGAGGGCGTAATAACCAACCTCGAACGCCGTTACCACGAAACCAGCTCCAACTGGATAAAGGACGAGATACGCAGCTACATGACCGAGATCCCCTGCGACGCCTGCGGCGGAGAACGCCTTTCGCGCGAGAGCCTCGCGGTCACGGTGGGCGGCGTGAACATTTCGGATTTCTGCAAAATGCCCGTGGTCGACGCGATTGAATTCATCAAAAACCTAAAGCTCAGCGAAAAGGAAGCCATTATCGGCGCCGAGATAATCAAGGAGATCACCGAGCGCCTGAACTTCCTTAAAAGCGTCGGCTTGGGCTACCTTACTCTTTCGCGTTCGTCAGGAACGCTTTCGGGCGGCGAAAGCCAGCGCATACGCCTTGCCACGCAGATAGGCAGCTCGCTGATGGGCGTGCTCTACATCCTCGACGAGCCGAGCATCGGACTTCATCAGCGCGACAATCAAAAGCTGCTCGACACTCTAAAACGCCTGCGCGACGTGGGCAACACCGTCATAGTCGTTGAGCACGACGAAGAGACCATGTACGCCGCCGATTCTATCGTAGACGTCGGCCCCGGGGCGGGTATACACGGCGGTCAGATCGTCTGCACCGGCACCGTCGACGACATCAAGGCGTGCGAGGCTTCGGTGACAGGTCAGTATTTGAGCGGCAGACGCTCCGTCCCCGTGCCCGAAAAACGCAGAAAGGGCAACGGCAAATACCTTGAAATAATCGGCGCGGCAGAAAACAATTTGAAGAATATCAACGTAAAGATACCCCTCGGCAAGTTAGTCTGCGTCACGGGCGTTTCCGGCTCGGGCAAAAGCTCGCTGATAAACGAGGTGCTGTACAAAACTCTCGCGCGCGAGCTCAACCGCGCAAAGACCGTTTCGGGCAAGTACAAGGATATCGTCGGGCTTGACAATCTCGACAAGGTCATCCAGATAGATCAAAGCCCCATCGGCAGGACGCCGCGCTCGAACCCCGCGACCTACACGGGCGTGTTCAACGACATCCGCGCCCTGTTTGCCGAAACTCAGGACGCGAAAATGCGCGGTTACACGCAGGGCAGATTCTCCTTCAACGTCAAGGGCGGCAGATGCGAGGCTTGCCAGGGCGACGGCATAATCAAGATAGAAATGCACTTTCTCTCGGATGTTTACGTGCCCTGCGAGGTCTGCAAGGGCAAGCGCTACAACCGCGAAACGCTCGAGGTCAAGTACAAGGGCAAGTCGATAAACGACGTGCTCGAGATGAGTGTTGAGGAGGGCATGGAGTTCTTCGCGAATATCCCGAAGATACACCGCAAGCTCAAAACGCTGTTCGAGGTCGGCTTGGGCTACATCAAGCTCGGTCAGCCCGCCACGACCCTTTCGGGCGGCGAGGCGCAGCGCGTAAAGCTGGCTACGGAGCTGTCAAAGCGCAGCACCGGCAAAACCATCTACATCCTCGACGAGCCGACGACCGGTCTGCATATCGCCGACGTTCACCGACTTGTCGACGTGCTCCAGCTCCTTGTTGAGGGCGGCAACACCGTTGTCGTTATCGAGCATAACCTTGACCTAATCAAAACCGCCGACCACATCATAGATCTGGGCCCCGAGGGCGGCGACATGGGCGGAAAAATAATCGCCCAAGGTACCCCCGAGCAGGTGGCGAGGAACAAGGATTCCTTCACCGGACAATACTTAAAGCCGCTATTGAAATAATTCTAAATAAGAAAAAAGCACGTCGCTGAGGCGTGCTTTTTTAGGTATTAGGTACTAGATGTTAGAAACTAGATGCTAGAAGCTAGATGCTAGATGCTAGATGCTAGAAGCCGGATAGTTTAGCTAAACGTTTCTGCCTACAGCGACTTATAACTCATTGATCCTCAATCACTGGCTGTCCGTTTTCAATTAAATCCACCGGGGTTTCAACGTCTTTGAGCTTGCGCTGTATCTGCCTCGTTCTGACGCCTACCAATGTGTCGAGGTCTTTGTTCGCCTGATCGAGCTTCTTTTGCGTGCTTTCCAGAACCTTTGCGAAATTGTCGAATTCCTTCTTTACGCCGCCGAGCACCTGCCAGACCTCCGCGCTGCGCCTCTGCACGGCGAGCGTTTTAAAGCCCATCTGAATCGAGTTGAGCAGAGCCGCCATAGTGCTGGGACCCGCGATATTCACCTTGTAGTCGCGCTGCAAAACCTCTACCATGCCGCGGTTGACCACCTCGCTGTACAAGCCCTCAAAGGGCAAAAACATAATGGCGAATTCGGTGGTGTTGGGCGGGTCGATGTATTTGCTGCTGATGTCCTTCGCCTCGTTTTTGATGGTCGTTATCAGCGTTTTGGCGGCAAGGTCTATCTGCGCCTTGTCGCCGTTTTCTATCGCCTCGCGCAGGGCGGTGTAGGTGTCGCCCGGGAACTTAGAGTCTATCGGCAGCCAGATAAAGCCGTCGTCCTTTGCGGGCAGCTTTACGGCGAATTCAACAACGTTCTTCGACCCTTTTTTGGTGGCGACGTTTTCGGCGTATTGCTCGGGGGAGAGTATCTCACTTAATATGCTTCCAAGCTGTATCTCGCCCAAAATGCCGCGCGTCTTAACATTTGAAAGCACCTTTTTCAGGTCGCCTACGCCTGTGGCGAGGTTCTGCATTTCGCCCAAGCCCTTGTAGACCTGCTCCAAACGCTGGCTGACTAGCGCAAAGCTCTTGTTCATCTTATCTTCGAGCGATTTTTCGAGCCGTTCGTCAACGGTCTTGCGCATTTCGTCAAGCTTTTTGCCGTTCTCCGCCTGCATGACGTCCATGCGCTTCTCCATCGTTTCGCGGTTGGCGGTAAGCTGTCTGTCAACAGTCTGACGTATCTGTTCCAGATTATCGTTGTTCTGCCTTGAAAAGCTGTTCATCCTGTCTTCAAGGCTGCTCATGCGCTCGCTCTGACTCTGCGAAAAGCTGCGCTGATTTTCAAGCAGCATGTCGCCCATGTTCTTTATCGAGCTTTGGGTCTGTGCGTTGAGCTCCTGCCGCAGCGCGCTGTTCTGAACGGATATCTCATGCCTTACAGAGTTAGCGATCTCCTGCGTATTGTCTGTATGATTTTTCTTTGAAAGAACAATAAACAGCGTGACCAGCGAGAGTATACAGGTCGCCGCGCATATACAAATCAAAATTATTTCCAAACTTACCACTTCCTTTGCTACTATAATATCAAAGTAAGCTGTAATTGTCAATCAAGCATTGTCCCATAAACGGGACAGCTAATCAAAAACCGTTTCCACAGTTTTCACGCACCCTACCGGCGAATACAAAAAGCGGTCGATATGTTCGCCGCTGTAAAAATACACTGGCGGTTCCGGGCGGTACTGATAGTCAAAGGAGTCGATGATTATCAGTTTTATTTTCATTTTTTCGGGAATGATGCTCTTGATGTAAACGCTCGCCTGCTGACCCACACGCACGCCGTCGCGGTTCTCTGCAAGCCCCGCAAGATTGGGGGCGAGCTCGATGAACGCGCCGTAGTTTTCAACGCTGCGCACTATCCCGGCAACGGTCTCGCCCGCCGAAAAAGCCGCCGCGTTTTCTTCCCATGTGCCCAGCAGCTCCTTGTGGCTCAGGCTGATCCTTCCGTTCTCTATCGACCTTATTATCGCTTTTATGTCCATTCCCACGTTGAATCTCTCTCGCGGGTGCTCGATACGCGACACCGAGATAGCGTCTATCGGCAGCAGCGCCGCTATTCCGCAGCCGATGTCCGCAAAGGCTCCGAAGCTTTCAAGGTGGGTCACGGTCGCTTCGATAACGTCGCCGCGGCTAAGGCGGCTGACATAGTTGTCAAGGCAAAGTTTTTGAGCGGCGGCGCGTGAAAGCAGGGCGAAGGGCTCGCCGTTGTCATCCGCTTCGATGCTTTGCACGGTAAAGCAGACGGGGCGGTTCACGCGCGAGATCACGGCTATGTCGCGCACGCTGCCGTCCTTTATTCCCAGCGCGCCCTCCTCGCGGGGGATAACGCCGCGCATGCAGCCCAGATCGACGCATAGATTATGCGAGGCGTCGCACAGCGTCGCCCGCGCTTCAAGTATTTTTTGAGACTCCATCGCCTCGCGCAAAAGCCGTTCGCTGCGCATAAAGCGCCGGTTCTCGCCCGTATTAAGCAGCTTCCCCTCGGGTAAATATTCTGACATTTTCTTACCTCCGTTGTGTTATAGCTTTCAAAAAAGCTTATGAGCGCGAGCATTCATTTATTCATTTACATTTCCCTATCTGTCATCCAAAAAAGAAAAAAACTACTTGACATTTTGTGTTAGCGGTTGTAAACTAAATGGAGAAGCAGGGGAGTCCGTGAAATCGGGCTGAGAAAAGGCTGCATCGCCTTGACCCTTAACCTGATTCGGATAATGCCGACGTAGGAAGCTCATATATAATGTTTTCAGAGCACTGCGTTTGCGCGGTGCTTATTTTTTGTTAGGAGGTATTTTATGAACGCAAGCGTTGCTATCCAGACCTTGCCCGAGGCGAAGAACGACGAAGAGCTCATCCGCATAGTGGACGAGGTCATCGCCTACATCAAAAGCACGGGTTTAAAGTGCTATGTGGGACCGTTTGAGACCGCCATCGAGGGCGATTACGACGAGCTCATGGATATCGTCAAGGAGTGCCAGCATATCGCTATAAGAGCCGGCGCGCCGTCCGTGCTCGCCTATATCAAGGTCGATTACCGTCCGGAGGGAGACGTGCTTTCAATTGAAAGAAAAGTTACGAAGCATCATTTTTAAGGTTTTGCCGCCGGTCGCGGCGATCCTGCTGGTGTTCGGCGTATGGGTCGCGCTGTGTTCGTTCAGCGATATCCCCAAAAACATTTTGCCGTCGCCCGAGGCGGTGTGGAAAGCGTTTTGGGACGACAGAGAGCTGATTTTTAAGCACGCTCGCGTAACGCTCATCGAAACCGCCATTGGCTTGCTCATAGGCATAGTCCTCGGCTTTTTGTCCGCGGCGGTCATGGATCGCTTCATCGTCGTCAAAAAGATATCCTATCCGCTGATAATCGTCAGCCAGACGATACCAACTATAGCCATAGCGCCGCTGCTGGTGCTTTGGCTGGGCTTCGACATGCTGCCCAAGATCGTGCTGGTCGTGTTCATCGTGTTCTTTCCCATCACGGTCAGCCTGCTCGAAGGCTTCGGCTCGGTGGACGCCGACACGGTGAACCTCATGCGCTCGATGGGAGCAGGCAGATTAAAAACCTTCCGCTATGTCAAGATACCCGCCGCGCTCGGCCAGTTCTTCGCGGGGCTGAAGATATCCGTGTCCTACGCCGTAGTCGGCGCGGTGATCTCCGAAATGCTCGGCGGCACATGGGGCTTGGGAAGGTACATGACATTGGTTCGCAAATCCAACAGGTATGATAAAATGTTCGCGGTCATAATCGTTATCTCACTGCTCAGTCTGCTGCTGTTTTGGCTTACAGGCGTTTTGCAGAGGATAACGATGCCGTGGGAAAAAGTTAATGAAAAAAGGAGAAAAATATGAAAAACATTAAAAAAGCAACAGCGGCTGTTCTCGCCTGCTCAATGCTGCTTGCGGCAGCGGCGGGCTGCGGCTCGAACAGCAGCTCAAAAGCGGAAAGCACAGGAAAAAGCACTGCCGACGAAGCGTCAAAGGCGACAAAAGACAGCGCCGCCAAAAAAACAGACATCACCTTTGTGCTTGACTGGACGCCCAACACCAACCATACCGGGCTCTATGTCGCTCAGGAAAAAGGCTGGTTCGACGAGGCTGGCATAAACTTAAAGATTGAGCAGCCGCCCGAGGACGGCGCCGAGATGCTCGTCGGAGCGGGCAAAGCGCAGTTCGGCGTTTCGTTCCAGGACTATCTGCTGCCCTACGTAGCCGGCGATAACAAGATGCCCATAGAGGCGGTCGCCGCTTTGGAGCAGCACAACACCTCGGGCATAATCTCGCTCAAGGGTAAGGGCATGGACAGACCTAAGGGCTTAGAGGGCAAAAAGTACGCCACGTGGGATCTGCCTATTGAGCAGGGCACGCTCAAACGCGTTGTGGAAGCCGACGGCGGCGATTTTGACAAGGTAGAGCTTGTTCCCTCAACGGTTTACGATTTGGTTTCCACGCTTGAAAGCGGTCAGGTCGACGCGGTTTGGATCTACTACGGCTGGGACGGTATCGCCACAGAGGTCGCGGGAGTCGAAACCGATTACTTCGCGTTCAAGGACATCGACCCCGTATTTGACTACTATACTCCCGTTGTCGTGGGCAACACCGACTGGATGAAAGCGAACCCCGAGGTCACCAAAAAGTTCCTTTCCGTTGCGAAAAAAGGCTATGAATACGCTATCGACCACCCCGACGAGGCGGCTGATATACTGTTGAAATACGCTCCTGAGCTCAGCGGGGAGCAGGTCAAAAAGAGCCAGGAGTATGTTTCAAAGCAATATAAGGCTGAGGTCGAGCGCTGGGGCTATATGGATCCCGAGCGTTGGAACGCCTTCTACAAATGGGTGGGCGAAAACGGGCTGTTCGAGGCTGAGATCCCCGAAAATACAGGCTTTACAAACGATTATCTGGAGTAAGACATGACCGCGCTTGAGGTACGGGGAGTTTCATTTTCCTACGACAACAAATCGAATACGATCGAAAATATCAACATCACGCTCAACAAGGGCGAGATAGTCTGCCTGCTCGGCGTCAGCGGCGGCGGCAAGACAACTCTGTTCAATGTTATAGCGGGTCTTTTGAAGCCGCAGCAGGGAAGCGTGGTGCTGAACGGCGAGGATGTAACGGGGCAGTCCGGCAAAATAAGCTATATGCTGCAAAAGGATATGCTGCTGCCGTTTCGCACCGTAGAGGACAACGTGGCGTTTCCGCTCATATTGAAGGGCGTTAAAAAGAAAGAGGCGCGCAAGCTTGTCGGAGAGCACTTCGCGCAATTCGGACTTGACGGCACTCAAAAGCGTTACCCCGCCGAATTGTCGGGAGGCATGCGCCAACGCGCCGCGCTGCTGCGCACCTATATGTTCGGCGGCGCCGCCGCGTTGCTCGACGAGCCGTTCAGCGCGCTGGACACGATCACAAAAAGCGAGATGCACCGCTGGTACCTCGACGTTATGGAGAAAATAAAGCTTTCAACGCTGTTCATCACCCACGATATCGACGAGGCGGTATTGCTCTCCGACAGGATATATCTGCTCGGCGGCAAGCCCGGAACCATAACGGACGAGATCGTTATCGCCGAGCCAAAGCCGAGAAGAGCGGATTTCAATCTGACAGAGGCTTTCTTAAATTACAAACGGCTGATAGTGTCGAAAATACATTGATACGGGACGCGCTTCCTCTTGTTGCCATTAAGGATAAAAATGTATTTTGGTGCAGTCGATTTTTTCGGCTGCACCGTTTTTCTTATAATCTTGTGTTGACAAAAGCTACGCAGTCTTTGAAGTTTTAGCGCTGTTGCGTATCTCTTCCATTAAACTGAGTATTTCCTTTTCAGTCGGAACATCGATAATGTCGAAAGCGGTAAAGTGAATCTTGATCGGAACATGATACTTTCCGTCAACCCGCTCCTTTTTGAAGACCTCAATTTTGCTGATTAGCGTGTTCACCAACTTTTCGTCAAGCTCGGCGATATCCGTGCATTTGCGAATCGCATTGAGAAATACTTTTAGATCGACCGTGTTCTGCTCAGCGTTTTGCAAAACCAAATTGTCAGTTTCGATCTGTCGCCTTAATTCACGCTGTTCTCTCTCATAATTGGCAGTCATCATTTGATACCGATCATCGGGGATTTCTCCAAGAGTATGTTCTTCAAATACTTTCATGATGAGCCGATTGAGAATATCGATCCGCTTCTCAGACGCTTCAAGCCGTTGCTTTACCTTACGGATGTTGCTCATAGTGAGTTCGGAGTTCTGTTTAGCGTATAAATACAAGAAAACAGGCTCATAGTTAGTAACGTATTCGGCGACCCTTTTGACCGCTTCTGTTACTATTTCTCGTACCACCGATTCTCTTATATAATGAATAGAGCATTTACCACGATTCTCTTTATACTCCGAACATCGGAAGAATTCTTTATCCGTCGGAATAGACTTCGCCGCGCAGAAATACATCTTAGCTCCGCAATCCCCGCAAAACATTTTTGAAGTAAAGATACTCGTTCTGCCGGTCGAGGTGATTCTCCTTCTGTGACTACGAATCTCTTGTACTCGCTGAAATGTTTCCTCGTCAATGATCGGCTCCTGCGCATTGGGAATGATTTGCCATTCTCCCTTTGGATTGAACACTCTCTTGTGTACCTTGTAGCTAACAAATGTACTTTTGAAATTCACCGCGCAACCGGTGTATTCCAAATTGCAGAACATATTGCTAATTGTTCTGGCGCACCAGCGATACGGGTTCTCCTGTGGGGTACGGCTGACCTTTATCCCTTTGGAAGCGAAATAGCAAGTGGGTGTAAGAACCTTTTCGTTTTGCAGCCGCTTGGCTATCTGTCCTGTGCCGTAGCCTTGTAAGCAAAGATCAAAGATGTATCTCACGATAGAGGAGGCGTATTCATCGACCACCCACTGATCGGGATCGTTCTTTGATCTCAAATAGCCATAAGGGACATGCTGCACTACCCGCTTGCCTTCGGCGGCTTTCACTCTGAAAACTTCTCTGACCTTTTTGCTCGTCTGCGCCGCATGCCATTCGTTGAAGATATTGTAGAAGGGCATCATTTCGATGCCTGTGCCTTCGGCGGTATCGATATTCTCTTGGATGGCAATGAAGCGAACACCCATAGACGGGTACTTGACCTCTATGTAGTTACCGGCTTCAATATAGTTACGGGCAAAACGGCTCAGATCCTTGACGATGATCGTGCCGATCTCGCCGCGCTCGACCATAGCCTCCATCCGCTGAAAGTCGGGGCGGTTGAAATCCGTGCCGGAGTAACCGTCGTCTGCGAAGAACATGGTATTTCTTATCCGATTTTTGTCTATGTACTCTTGAAGAATCTTTCTTTGATTCTGTATGGAATTACTCTCCATATCCACTCCGTCGTCTTGTGATAAGCGACAGTAGAGAGCTGTTATTTGATTCTCGGTGCGTTTTTGCATTATTACTCCTTTCCGTACACCGAGAGTAGCACATACATATCATACCATGCCGGTGAACGGATTACAACGGTCAGTTTTGGTCGGAGAGGATCAATTTTTGAAAATGTTTCAGTACGCTCTCCTTACCATCTTCGGTAAAATCGGCAACTACGTCATAAACGGTATTTCCATACTCTTTGGAAAATTTGATACGATAAGGGTTACCGCCGATCTTATATCCAGGCTGGCCATCAACTACGATATCAGGCGCGACTTCCTCTGCGAGATCGATAGGCTTTGTATCATTCACGCGCCCCGGACCTTCTATATAATAGCGAAAGCCCTTTGGCGTTCTTTGTTTTTTTACGCTTCTGTCAAACTTCAAAATAACTCTCCTTATTGATGAATTACTACTTTTTCATCATAATTATAATTCTACTCAACAGAAAAGTTTATCAGCTTATGTCGACTGTCAAACAATATTATTGATTATAGATGAAAAGTTAGAAAAAATATTTTCTAATAATCTACCTATTTCAGAAAAAGTATGCTATACTAATCTATAGAGTAATAACTGGAGATGATAGCATGACAAATTATGAAAAGGCAGTTGTCCTGTGGCAGCGACGCAATATCACAAATGACGCGGAACTGGCTGAAGCGCTGAACGGTCACAGCATTGCGTTTGCTTATCATTCCGGTAAAATCGAAAATGAACAAATCACCTATCATGATACCCGAGAAATATTTGAGCACGACGGAGTGACTTCCTATACCGGTGATTTACGAACCTTATTTGAGATCAGAAACGCCAAAGAAGCGAACGAACTCTTCTTAGTTTCGTTCAACGAGCGTCGACCGATTGATGAAAGCCTCGTAAAGGCATTCCAATATAAACTCACTCAGAACACCTATGACACGCGGCGCTATCAGTTGGGTGAACGACCCGGCGAATACAAGCTACATGACTATGTGACCGGTAAGGAAGAAATCGGAGCAGCTCCTGAAGATGTCGCTGAAGAAATTGCTGAGTTGCTCTTTGAGCTGCAAGATATTTCTGATGACAAAGTGCTGACCGCCGCAGCATATTTCCATGCAAAGTTTGAAAATATCCATCCCTTCGCCGATGGCAATGGGCGCACCGGACGACTGCTGATGAACTATCTGCTTGTTCTGCATAACCATCCGCCAATCGTTATTCACGAAGAAGATCGCCGTACGTATTTTGAAGCACTGGAAGCATGGGACAGTGCGCAAGACCTTGCGCCTTTGATTACTTTTCTGAAAGAGCAAACCGCAAAGACTTGGCAAAAACAGATCGAACGCGCTGATAAAAAGGATTGAATAACCACAGTATTATTAAAGCCCACGAGTGAAAAAACCTCGCGGGCTTTATTTACGGACATTAAAATTGATTTCTAAAAACCATAAGATCGCAAACTCGCAAGCAATGCAAGTATGCGCATACTTGCTCATAGCGCTTGCCGGTGATACCTCCCCGAAACCCAAAGATCGCCAACATTGTTGACGGGCTGCGCGTTCACAAAACGCTGAAACTGTCAGCAGGTGTTCACACGCTTGCGGACAAATTATATCAGGGGGCAAGGATTATCAAATGAATCGAATTCGTTAGGTATTGATGATACAAAACAGCAGGATTTACAACTCGCAAGCAATGCAAAGTAATATTACTTTTGCAAAACCGCTTGCCGGTGATAAATCCCCACCCCCCTGAGATCGTCAACCTTGTTGACGGACTGCGCGTTTAAAGAACGCTGAAACTGTCCGCAGTTGTGAATATTGATAGCTTTTTCTATTGTGATAATTCCATTAGTGGAAATGAATAAAAAAGAAATCTAGAAACATAAAGTGTTTTCAGTTGTTTTGCCTTGAATAAAGAATAAGTAAATGATAGAATAAACGAGACGATTGTTTTATATGCGCTTTGAGGAGGTGCTTTATGGATAGATTAGCTTTAGTAATTGGTAATGCAAATTATACTTTTGCTAATGCTCTGAATAACCCCATTAACGACGCAAGAGACATTAGTGACATACTACGTAAATTGGGTTTTGAAGTAGTTGAGGGATTTAACCTTACATTAACTGAAACGAATGAAATGGTTAATTCATTTTTAAGAGACTTAGACAATTATTCTACGGGACTGCTATTCTATGCAGGACACGGTATGCAAATTGATGGAAAAAACTATATTGTACCTGTCGATTGTAAAATACTAGATCAGAGTCAAACGATTTTTTCATGTTATTGTATTGATGATTACTTAAGTAAACTAAATGTATACAAAGGCAAAACTAACATCATTATCTTAGACGCGTGTCGAAATAATCCGTTTGCTACAGGGAGAGGTATGGTAAGCGGATTTTCTGAGTTCCATAACACGCCAAGAGGAACCATTATTGCTTTTTCTACAAGTCCGGATTGTACAGCGTCTGATGGTATTGGGTCAAATGGCTTGTATACACAGGTCCTTAAAGATGCTATACAGATACCAAACATGAAAATAGAAGAAATATTTAAAGCGGTAAGAATTAAAGTATCTGAATTATCTTTGAGTGCTTTTCACGAAGAACAGCTTTCCTGGGAACACTCTTGCTTGGTCGGAGATTTCTATTTTTCAGTTACTCCTCAGCCGGTCAATATTGAATACAGCGATGAAGAGATCTATGCTTTTGTAAAAGAACGCGGCGATTATTATGAAGGTGAAACTGAAAACATTTATGATATTGAGTGTATGCCATACGTCGATGCGTATAAAAAGTTTAACCTACCAATCATTAAGATCCTGAGAGCCTTTTCAAGAATTCAATACAAGAATGACGGAAAGGCGTTTTCCGACCCCACTATAGATGAATTAAATTATCATTATATCAATTCATGGGGATTCAAATTGAAAAATGGTCGTTGGTACTATAGGGACAACTATGTTGAGATGGGAGATTTGTTACCTTTGTCTGAAGAGTTATCCCAACCAACGCCAGAAAGTGAATGCGAGCTAAAAATCGGAGGAAGAGTCAAAGGAGAGCTTGAAAACGGAAAAGCAAGATTTACATTATGGTCTAACATTCCTGTTGATACACCGCTCATTTTTTCTCTGAGAAGAAAGAATTATTTAGCACAATGCTCTGTTAGCGTTACCGAAAAATTCACCATTAGCGATTTGTTTTCAAATAAAGGTCAGGCATTACGAAATGGTCATTACAGATTGCAAATCACTTGCCCGATTCATAGCGTTTTGCCAGAATCCGTAAAAGAAGTGTTTGGGGAAAGAAACCGCAATATAACAGGTGGTTTTGTTTCGTTTGATCCTATTGGCGGAAACACGATCAACATGAATTATGAGTTTTTAATAAAGGATAATGAGATAATAGCTATTGAATAAATACTACAGTATAGAAAAGCAGATCGATTATTTTATCAGGATCGAGATAGTATGAATATTACAAATATCAAATGGATTTTCTTTGATATCGGTTCGACGCTGGTTGACGAAAGTATCGCTTATCGAAATAGAATCGAAAGAACGATAGCGAATACCTATATCAGCTATGACGAGTTTTATCAGAGAATGGTCGAGATTTCAAAACACGACCAAAATGCTTATAACAAGGCGGTTAAGTTTTATGGACTGACAAAAGCTCCTTGGAACAGTAATGATGTATTTGCCTATCCTGAAGCAGAGAATTGCTTAAGCGAGTTAGGTAAGCACTATAAAATCGGTATCATTGCAAATCAGGAATTAGGCAGCGAACAGCGGTTGGAGAAGCTCAGCTTACTCAAATACATTGACCTTGTTATCGCATCTGCGGAAGAAGGCGTATCAAAACCCGATTTACGTATCTTCCAAATCGCTCTTGACCGCGCAAATTGCAAAACTGAAGAAGCGGTAATGGTCGGCGACAGACTCGACAACGATATTATCCCTGCCAATAAGATCGGAATGACAACCGTGTGGATCAAACAAGGCTTCGGTAGTTATGCAGAGCCGAAAACAGTAGAAGAACAACCCGATTATATAGTCAATAGTTTAGCGGAAATAGCAGAATTATTCAGGTGAGATTATGACAATTACATACAGAAAACTAAACAAGAATGATCTCGATGTATTTATAAAAATGCGAATTAATCCTTTTCCTTAATATCTATTCCCAACTCTTCACTGGTTTCTTTCTGTATATTCTCTTTTATAGGTAACATTTCAAAACAATCCGTGTTATTATTCCAAACACAGGGAACATGACCGCCAGCGCCGAGCAATTCAATTACTGGTCGATTAATTGAACCGTCCCAACCGCCGACACGTCGATTAAATATTGACAAACATTCGCCATTTAATATTTCATTAATATCTGAACAAAAGGGAAGCCAAAACCTATCATGATAGTGTTTATCATATTTTGTAGAAATGTTCGTCTTTTTTATCCATTCAATAGTGTCGCTATTAGCTCTGGTAAACAATAATGCTTGTGTATTTAAGTGCCAAGGAATGTCACTCCTACTCTCTGCAAAAGTCAGTGGAGTTAACACGTTTGTACAGTTATACTTTATCTCAAGTGGATCAGTTATCTCAATTATCCTAACTAAATCTCTTATTTTTTTATCAAGTTTTGCTGACAATCCAAAAGTCTCTATTAAACTATCACTGTTGATACTATAATCAATATTTGATGATAGAAAAAAACATCTCCTTTATAATTGATATGGTCATAGCTTCTTGGCACGATTGATAATAATTCTAAATGCTACATACTGATATTATATCATATCAGCCGTAAAAAATAAATTATTGTAGTTGTAAGAAAATATGGTGGTTTTTTGTATAAATAAGACTAAAAAAGATATACAAATTTGTGAACAAGTGTTATATGTTTTAAATGAGATCCCTTTGAATACAATATTACTCTTATGTTGCCAACAAAAAGAGCCGAGAAATTCTCGACTCAGATTCGTTATGCTACTCTCGATTGTACTCTACTATCCTTAACGGAAACAGTCTTCGTCGCGTTCCTTTTTCTTTGCGTTATGTTGATGCAGACGTTTTACCTTATAAAAAAGTATCGATTTTGTAAGAATAAAATGTGTCTTTAAGGCTTTACAAATACAATATATTGTGTTAGAATGTTAATTGTAAAAAAATGCAAACAAATATTTGATAACGGAGGTATCAGGCTATGGAAGCGTACAAAAAGGAATTTATTGAATTCATGGTAGATTGTCAGGTGCTCAGGTTCGGCGACTTTGTGACCAAAAGCGGCAGAAAAACGCCGTTCTTTGTAAACACCGGCTTTTACCGCACCGGCACTCAGCTCAGACGTCTCGGAGCGTATTACGCCGAGGCTATAAACGGAAAGTTCGGTCTTGATTTCGACGTGCTTTTCGGCCCCGCCTACAAGGGCATACCGCTGTCCGTCGCGGCGTCTATCGCTATCAGCGACAAGTACGGCAAGGACGTTCGCTACTGCTCCAACCGCAAGGAGGTCAAGGATCACGGCGACACCGGCATACTGCTTGGCAGCCCGATCAACGACGGCGATAAGATCGTTATCATCGAGGACGTCACCACCGCGGGCACCTCTATAGAAGAGACGCTTCCCATCATCAAGGCTCAGGGCAATGTAAGTCCTATAGGCTTAGTCGTTTCCGTTGACCGCATGGAGCGCGGCAAGGGCGAGAAGGGCGCTTTGAGCGAGATCGAGGAAAAATACGGCTTAAAGACCACCGCTATCGTCACCATGGCTGAGGTCGTAGAGCATCTGTATAACAGAGAATACAAGGGCAAAATAATCATTGACGACAAATTGAAGGCGGCTATCGACGCTTATTACGATCAGTACGGAGTCAAAGCATAAGATACGGGAGATGCGCTATGGCTGACAAGCAGGAGAACGTCCACGCGGGACATCGGCAAAGAATGAGAAAACGGTTTATAGATAACGGTTTTCAGGGTATGGAGCAGCACGAGATCCTTGAGATGCTGCTTTATTACGCAATTCCCCGCAAGGACACAAACGCGTTGGCTCACAGGCTTTTAAACCGTTACGGCTCGTTTGCAAAGGTCTGCGACGCCCCTGTTGATGTGTTGCAAAAGGATTTTGCCTTAAGCGAATCGGCGGCGGTACTGCTTAGGATGATACCGGAGCTCGCGCGCGAATATACCGATTCAAAGGCAAATTTGGAATACATCGACAAGCGCACCGCGCCCGATGTCCTGCTGCCTAAGTTTATCGGCGCCACGGTGGAAAAGGTGGCGCTCGCGCTTTCCGACGCCAACAACAAGCTGGTGTTCTGCGATATAATCTCAGTCGGCTCTATCACTTCATCCGAGACCCCCGTGCGCAAGATCGTTGACTTGGCGCTCAGGCACAACGCTAGATACGCCTATCTGGCGCACAACCATCCCAGCGAGCTTTGCGCGCCTTCGTCTGATGATCTGGACATAACCCTTTTGGTTTCCGAAACGTTGAAAAGTCTGGGTGTAAAGCTGGTTGACCACATTATTTTTACCTCTACGGATCATTATTCCATCCGCTCATTCAAACATAACTTAAAATATTTTTCGGATAATAACTGGCATGAAGTTTAAGATCCATTCAAAATACAAGCCTACGGGCGATCAGCCGCAGGCTATCGACACGCTTGTTCAAAGCATAAACGCCGGCAACAAGGAAACTACGCTTCTCGGCGTGACCGGCTCCGGCAAGACCTTTACGATGGCGAACGTTATCGAGCGCACCCAGCGCCCTACGCTTGTGCTCGCGCACAACAAAACGCTCGCCGCGCAGCTTTGCAGCGAGTTCAAGGAGATATTCCCTGAGAACGCTGTCGAGTACTTCGTTTCCTATTACGACTACTACCAGCCCGAGGCGTACGTCGCACAGACCGACACCTATATCGAAAAGGACAGCTCGATAAACGACGAGATCGACAAGCTGCGCCACAGCGCCACGCTCGCGCTTTCCGAGCGCCGCGACGTTATAATCGTAGCCTCGGTGTCCTGCATTTACAGCTTGGGCGATCCTATCGATTACCGCAATATGGTCATCTCGCTGCGCCCGGGAATGGAAAAGTCGCGCGATGATTTGGTAAAGAAGCTCGTCGAGCTTCAATATGAGCGCAACGACGTCAATTTTATTCGCAACAAGTTCCGCGTCAGGGGAGACGTTGTCGAGATATTCCCCGCGGCATCTGGCGATTCGATAATCCGCGTCGAGTTTTTCGGCGACGAGATCGATCGCATCTCCGAGATAAACCCGCTTACCGGCGAGCTCAAGGCCACCCTGAAGCACGCGGCTATATACCCCGCCTCGCACTATATCGTCTCGCGCGATAAAATGCAGATAGCTTTGGCGGAAATAGAGCGCGAGCTCAACGAACGGCTCAAGTATTTCCGCTCAAACGGCAAGCTGCTCGAGGCTCAGCGCATCGAACAGCGCACGCGCTACGACATGGAAATGCTTCAGGAGATCGGCTTCTGCTCCGGCATCGAAAACTATTCAAGAATACTTTCAGGCAGGGCGCCGGGGTCAAGCCCATATACTTTGCTCGACTATTTTCCCGACGACTTCCTGCTTTTCGTCGACGAAAGCCACGTGACCCTGCCGCAGGTGCGCGGAATGTACGCGGGTGACCGCGCGCGCAAAAAGAGCCTTATCGATTACGGCTTCCGCCTGCCCTCGGCATACGACAACCGTCCGCTCAACTTTGACGAATTCTACGCGCATATAAATCAGGCAATCTTCGTGAGCGCCACGCCCGGCAACCTCGAGCTTGAAAAAAGTCAGGTCGTCGCCGAGCAGATAATCCGTCCCACGGGACTTCTTGACCCCGAGATCTCCGTCCGTCCCACCGAGGGGCAGCTTGACGATCTCGTGTCCGAGATAAACCTGCGCACGGCTAAAAAGCAGCGCGTGCTCGTCACCACACTGACAAAGAAAATGGCTGAGGACCTGACCTCTTACCTCGAGACCTTCGGCATCCGAGTGCGCTACATGCACCACGATATCGACACGGTGGAGCGCATGGAGATAGTGCGCGACCTGCGCCTCGGCGAGTTCGACGTGCTGGTGGGCATCAACCTGCTGCGCGAGGGCTTGGACATCCCCGAGGTCTCGCTTGTCGCCGTGCTCGACGCGGACAAGGAGGGCTTTTTGCGAAGCGCCCGTTCGCTTATCCAGATAACCGGACGCGCCGCGCGAAACAGCGAGGGCATGGTCATAATGTACGCCGACAGCGTGACCGACTCGATGGAGCAAACGATAGTCGAGACCAACCGCCGCCGCGAGATACAGCAGAAATACAACGAGGAGCACGGCATCGTGCCACGGACGATAGTAAAGAAAGTAAGCGAGATCTTGGAGATCTCCACCCACAGCGAAAGCGAGTTCAAGAACGCAAAGAAGCTCAGCAAGGCGCAGCGTCAACAGCTTATAGAAAGCCTGACAAAGGAGATGAAGGCTGCCGCAAGGTTGCTTGAATTCGAGCACGCGGCGTATTTGAGAGACAAGATAAAGAAGCTAAGAGACAGTTGACAACTGACAATGGACAACGGACAATTTGGGGTGTGCTCCGCCCACGCCCGTATCGTATAATATGGTTTGACAGGAAACACACAGCTTATCGATCCGGAGCGAAGCGACCGTTAATTGTCAATCGTAAATTGTCAATTGTCAATTGAAAAGACAGGAAGGTATACATGCCAAAGAAGAAACAACAGGAATACGGCAACGAAAGCATATCCGCCCTAAAGGGCGCCGACCGCGTTCGCAAACGTCCGGCGGTCATTTTCGGCTCCGACGGTATCGACGGCTGCCAGCACTCCGTATTTGAGATTTTATCAAATTCAATAGACGAGGCGCGCGAGGGTTACGGCAAAAAAATTACCGTGACCCGTTTTTCCGACGGTTCTATAGAAGTAGAGGATCACGGCAGAGGGATCCCCGTCGACTTCAACGAAAACGAACAGCGCTATAACTGGGAGCTCGTTTTCTGCGAATTGTATGCCGGCGGCAAATACAACAACAGCGAGGGCGAAAACTATGAATTCTCTCTCGGCATGAACGGCCTCGGACTTTGCTCCACCCAGTACAGCTCCGAGTACATGGACGTCGATATCCGCCGCGACGGCTTCCGCTACACCCTCCGCTTTGAAAAGGGCGAGAACGTCGGCGGGCTCAAAAAGGAGCCCTACGCCAAGCGCGACACCGGCACTAAGATCACATGGAAGCCCGATTTAGAGGTCTTTACCGATATCGACATCCAGCCCGAATACTTCCTCGACATTATGAAGCGGCAGGCAATCGTCAACGCCGGCGTCGAGTTCATCTTCCGCAACCAAAACGGCAGAAGCTTCGACACCACCACCTTCATTTACGCCGACGGCGTAGTCGATCACGTGGCTGAGATAATCGGCAACAACGGGCTCACCGGCGTTCAGCACTGGACTACCGAGGTGCAGACCCGCGACCGCGAGGACAAGCCCGAATATAAGTGCAAAATGGACGTCGCCGTGGCATTTTCAAACAAGGTCAGCGCCACCGAATACTATCACAATTCAAGCTGGCTCGAATACGGCGGCGCGCCCGACAAGGCGGTGCGCAACGCCTTTGTGTATCAGATAGACAATTACCTTAAAACCAACAACAAATACAACAAAACCGAAAAGAAGATCAACTTTGACGACGTAGCCGACTGCCTTGTCTGCGTTATTTCGTCGTTTTCAAGTGTGGCTTCCTACGAGAACCAAACCAAAAAAGCGGTCACCAACAAGGGCATACAGGACGCGATGACCACTTTCCTGCGCCACAGCTTGGAGATATATTTCATCGAAAATCCGCTTGAAGCCAACAAGATCGCCGAGCAGGTGCTCATAAATAAGCGCAGCCGCGAGAACGCCGAAAAGACAAGGCTCAACATCAAAAAGAAGCTCTCCGGCAGCATCGACATGACCAACCGCGTCGAGAAATTCGTCGACTGCCGCAGCAGGGATATTTCTAACAGGGAATTATTCATAGTGGAGGGCGACTCCGCAAAGGGCGCCTGCGTTCAGGCGCGCGACCCCGATTTTCAGGCTATCATGCCCATCCGCGGCAAGATCCTCAACTGCCTTAAGGTCGACTACGACCGCATTTTCAAAAGCGACATCATCACCGACCTTCTGCGCGTGCTGGGCTGCGGAGTTGAAGTAAAGAGCAAGGCGAACAAAAACCTCGCCACCTTCGACATGGACGCTCTGCGCTGGAGCAAGGTCATCATCTGCACCGATGCCGACGTTGACGGCTTCCACATCCGCACCATGCTGCTCACCATGCTTTACCGCCTTACGCCCACGCTTATCCGCGAGGGCAAGGTGTTTATCGCCGAGTCGCCGCTGTACGAGATCACCACGAAAAATGAGGTGTATTTTGCCTACGACGAGGTCGAAAAGGACAAGTTCATCGAGCAGATAGGGGAGGAGAAGTTCACCATCCAGCGCAGCAAAGGTCTGGGCGAAAACGAGCCCGACATGATGAACCTCACCACAATGAACCCCAAGACCCGCAGGCTTATCAAGGTCATGCCCGACGACGCGACGCAGACCGCCGAGATCTTCGACATACTGATAGGCAACAATTTGCAGGCGAGAAAAGACTATATAGTCGAGCACGGCAACGAGTACATCGACCAGCTCGACGTAAGCTGAGGAGGGGAGAGCATTGGCACCAAGAAAAAAGAAAGCGCCCAAGGCGGCGGAGCCCAAGGTACACGGCGTTATCAACGGCGCGGGCGAGGTCGTGGAGCAGCCGATAATCTCCACCATACGCGAAAACTTCATGCCCTACGCCATGAGCGTCATACTTTCGCGCGCTATCCCCGAGATCGACGGCTTTAAGCCCTCGCACCGCAAGCTGCTCTACACCATGTACAAAATGGGCTTGCTAAAGGGCAGCCGCACAAAATCCGCAAACATCGTCGGCGCTACCATGAAGCTTAATCCTCACGGCGACGCCGCTATCTACGACACTATGGTACGCCTTTCGCGCGGCTACGAGGCGCTGCTGCATCCCTTTGTCGACTCAAAGGGCAACTTCGGCAAGTTCTACAGCCGCGACATGGCATGGGCTGCCTCGCGTTACACCGAGGCTAAGCTCGCGCCCATCTGCGCCGAGCTTTTCGGCGACATCGACAAGGACACCGTCGATTTTGTCGACAACTACGACAACACCATGCAGGAGCCGACCCTCCTGCCCGCGAGCTTCCCGTCCGTGCTCGTCAACACCAACACGGGCATAGCCGTCGGCATGGCGAGCAACATCTGCTCCTTCAATTTAAAAGAGATCTGCGAGACCACCGCGGCGCTCATCCGCGACCCAAATCACGACGTAAAGTCCACTCTGCCGGCTCCCGACTTCATCGGCGGCTGCCAGATCATTTACGATGAAAAGGTCTTCGATCAGGTCTACGAAACGGGCAGGGGCAGCATCCGTCTGCGCGCCCGCTACGAATACGACAAAAGCCAAAACTGCGTCGATATCCTGTCTATCCCCAGCACCACCACGATAGAGGTCATCATCGAGAGGATCATCGACTTGGTAAAGCAGGGCAAGGTCAAGGAGATCGCCGACGTCCGCGACGAGACCGGTCTTGACGGTCTCAAGATCACAATTGATCTGAAGCGCGGCGTGAACCCCGACCTGCTCATGGCAAAGCTGTACAAGCTCACCACGCTCGAGGACAGCTACGCCTGCAACTTCAACGTGCTCATCGGCGGCGTGCCTATGGTGCTCGGCGTAAAGGCGCTGCTCGAGGAATGGATAGCCTTCCGCATGGAGTGCGTGAAGCGCCGCACCTACTTTGAGCGCCAGAAAAAGGCGGAGCGCCTGCACCTTTTGAAGGGCTTGGCAAAGATACTTCTCGACATCGACAAGGCGATAAAGATAATCCGCGAGACCGACGAGGAGATCGAGGTCGTCCCCAACCTGATGATCGGCTTCGGCATCGACAAGATCCAGGCGGAGTATGTGGCTGAGATCAAGCTGCGCCACCTCAACCGCGAATATATCCTAAAGCGCACGCAGGACATCGAGCAGCTTGAAAAGGAGATCGCCGAGCTCGACGATATCCTCAAAAGCAAGGCGCGCATCAAAACCATCATTGTAAAAGAGCTTAAGGCGGTCGCCGAAAAATACGGTCAGCCGCGCCGCAGCATCATCATTTACGAGGACAACGTTCAGCAGTACCACGAGGAAAACGCCTCTGTCGACGACTACGCCTGCACCTTCTTCTTCACCAAAGAGGGCTACTTCAAAAAGATCACTCCGCAGTCGCTGCGCATGAGCAACGTCCACAAGCTCAAGGACGGCGATGAGATAACTCAGGAGATCGAGTTCTCAAACGACTGCGACCTGCTGTTCTTCTCGGATAAAGCGCAGGTCTACAAGGCGAAGGCGGACGATTTCGACAGCACCAAGGCGAGCGTGCTCGGCGATTACGTCGCCGCCAAGCTCGGCATGGACGAGGGCGAAAACGCCGTTTACATGGTAGCCACGAAGGACTACAAGGGCATGCTGATCTTCGCCTTCGAAAACGGCAAGGTCGCCAAGGTGCCGCTCGAGGCTTACGCTACCAAAACCAACCGCAAAAAGCTTACTGCGGCATATTCCGACAAGTCGCCGCTTGTCGCCATGCTGTGGCTGAACGAGGACAAAGAGGTGCTTTTCACCGCTTCGTCCGGCAGGATGCTGCTCGTGCACACGGGCGCGCTGTCGCTGAAAACCACCCGCAGCACTCAGGGCGTAGCGGTGATGAAGCTCAAAAAGGGTCATCGAGTGTTCGCACTCAGCGAGTACAAGGAGGGGACCTTCGCAAAGCCGCAGCGTTACCGCACGCGCTCGCTGCCCGCTTTGGGAGCCCTGCCCTCGAACGATGACAAAAATGACGAGCAGCTTTCGCTTATTTAGAAGCTGTATGCTGTGATATATAAATGTTCAGCTTGAAAATTTTTTCAAAAAAACTATTGCAAACTTGACTTTTATATGTTATTATAATCAAGTTGATTAGTATAAAGAGCGGATCATCGCAAAAATCCGCAAATGAAAGGACGATAAATCTATGAATGCATTAGGTATTGTATTGGGCATTTTGCTTGCGATCGTAGCTATCGCGATCATTGTTGTCATCATTCTTCAAGAGGGTAACCAGCAGGGTCTCGGCGTTGTAACCGGCGCTGCCGACTCGTATTTCTCAAAGAACAAGGCTCGTTCCATCGACGCGTTCCTCTCGCGCTGGACAAAGGTCTTTGCCGCGGTTTTCGTAATTTTCGTTATCGCGCTCAACGTGCTTTCTTACTTCAAGGTTCTGTAAGAATACCGCAAAACACAAAAGCATATAATAGACCGTCGGTATCCGGCGGTCTATTTTTGTTTTTGGAGATGTTTCATATGCCGTGGTGGGGGATCGCAACAGTTTGTTTGTCCGCATTTTTATTCTTCGCTCTGCTTCACTTTTTGACAAAAAATAAACGCCCCTTTAAAAGGGCGTTGCTGTCGATGTCGGCGGGCTTACTGGCGCTTGCGGCGGTCGATCTGCTGTCGGGGCTGACAGGAGTGTACATACCCGTAAGCCTGCTCTCGGTGCTGGTTTCCGCAATAGGCGGCGTGCCGGGAGTTACTTTGCTGCTGTTTTTAAATCTGTTTTTGTGAGCGGCTATGCAAAAAAACGCTGTCATCCTGAGCGGTTTTGCGAAGCAAAAATTTCACGAAGTGAAATAGTCGAAGGATCCCCTGCCTAAAGCAGCCGGTAGAGGAGGGGGATCCTTCGACTAAATTGCTGCGCAATTTTGCCCTTTGGGCACAGCTCAGGATGACATCATCTATACAAGCGTTCCGTAAACTTCCTCCAGAGCTTCGCCCACGTGCTCGATGTCCTTTGTCATCAGCCCGAGCATGGTCTTGTAGACCGCCTGCGGATAGCTCAAAAAGTTTTTCTTTATTATTTCAGCCTGCTCATGGTTAGGCGCGTAAAGGGTGAATTCAAGCAATGTTACCTCGCCGCCCGAAACGCGGCAATCCACCTCAAAGCCGTTTTCCGTCTTGCGTATCTCAACATGGTTTTCGCGCGCTGTCCGTCGCTCGCTCAAAAGCCTGAGAGCGCAGTTGTAGGACTTCTGCTTTACGGTGTGCGCGAGCGTTGTTTCAAGCTGCATGGCGATGACCCTGCCGTTGTTCGTGATGACATAGGTCTGCTCGCCGTCTATCACATCGCTTTTTTCAAGGTTGCCGTCGGTTATCAGCTCCTCAAAGGCGACGACTATCTCAAAAAAGTTTGCGAGCTCGTCCGAGCGTATCGCCTCAACAACAAGGCTCTGGCTCATTTTATCGTTGACAGTGTTGTACAAATAGCAAATCAGTATCTTTATTTCATTCTTGCTTCTCAGTCCGCCCGGGGCTATGCCCTCGTCAAATGTGTTGAATGCCATAATTTTTCACCCGCAAATTCGATTTATGACCGTATTATAACACATAATAAAATAAAAGTGTAGCGGCAAAAGAAAATTGAAGGTCAAATAGTTGAATTTTTTACTGTAATGTGGTATAACATGATAAAAGGAAGTGATATCATGAGTGACTACATGGCGTATGTCTGGATAGGCATAGCGGTCGTAATGGCTATTTATGAAATGGCTACCACACAGCTCGTGACGGTCTGGTTCGTTATCGGAGCGGTTTGCGCCGCGCTCACCACGCTCGCTACCGGCGATATCGTTATCCAGATAGTTGTATTCGTGGCGGTCTCGGTGATCGCGCTGTTGGCAACACGTCCGCTCGTCAACAAATTCAGAAGGAACAACATCAAAACCAGCACCAACGCCGACCGCCTTATAGGCGAGATCGGAGTGATGAACAGCGACCTCTCGCAGCCCGAGGACGTGGGACAGGCAAAGGTGCTCGGCGGTATCTGGAGCGCAAAGACCAACGATCCGCCGCTTAAAAAGGGCGATAAGGTAAAGGTGCTCGCGATAGAGGGCGTTAAGCTTATCGTTGAAAAAACAGAGTAAAGGAGCATTACATTATGGGATATGCAGGAATAATCATTATCAGCGTTATAGTTTTATTCATTTTGATCCTGATCATCCGCAATATCAAGATCGTTCCGCAGGCGCATGCCTATGTTATAGAGCGTCTGGGCGCTTATCACACCACGTGGGAGACAGGTCTGCACCTCAAGACCCCGTTCATCGATAAGATATCAAAAAAGGTCTCGCTCAAAGAGCAGGTCGTCGATTTCCCGCCCCAGCCCGTCATCACCCGCGATAACGTTACCATGCAGATAGACACGGTAGTGTACTTCGAGATCACCGATCCCAAGCTGTACACCTACGGCGTAGAGCGTCCGCTCAGCGCTATCGAAAACCTGACCGCCACCACGCTCAGAAACATCATCGGCGATCTGGAGCTCGACAACACGCTGACCTCGCGCGACACCATCAACGATAAGATCAGGATAATCCTCGACGAAGCCACCGACGCGTGGGGCATCCGCGTTATCCGCGTAGAGCTCAAAAACATCCTGCCTCCGCGCGAGATACAGGACGCGATGGAAAAGCAGATGAAGGCTGAGCGTGAGCGCCGCGCGAGGATCCTCGACGCAGAGGGTGAAAAGCGCAGCCAGATCCTTGTCGCAGAGGGTCTTAAGGAATCCGCCATCCTCAAAGCAGACGCCGTCAAAGAGCAGAAGATACGCGAGGCTCAGGGTGAGGCTGAGGCTATCCTGACCGTTCAAAAGGCTAACGCCGACGCGCTCAGAATGCTCAACGAAGCCGCGCCCAACGACAGGGTCATCCAGCTCAAAAGCCTTGAGGCGTTCGCCAAGGCTGCCGACGGCAAGGCGACAAAGATCATCATCCCCTCCGAAATCCAAAACCTCGCAGGCAGCGTGACCGCTGTCAAAGAGCTTTGGAAGGACAATTGATAAACAGATAGTTGCAAAAGCTCCGTTCCGTTTCTTCGGCGCGGAGCTTTTCGTGTCGATGCTGCACCGTACCCGTCATCTAGCCTCTAGCCTCTAGCCTCTGGCTTCTAGCTGCTAAATATCTTTTTATAATTCTTTAAACGTATTGAAACCCGAGCGCTTTTTCTGTATAATATATTAGTTAAATTATATATTAAAAAAGGTAGTGAGTGATCAATGAAAAAGGTTGCAGTTATCATGGGCTCCGACAGCGACTTTCCCGTTGTGTCAAAGGCTGTTTTGAAGCTTAAGGAATTCGGCGTGCCGTATGAAGTGCACGTTATGAGCGCGCATCGCACTCCCGACGCGGCTGTTGAGTTTTCGGCGAACGCCAAGGCGAACGGCTTCGGCGTAATAATCGCGGCGGCGGGCATGGCGGCTCATCTTGCGGGCGTTCTCGCGGCAAAGACGACCCTGCCCGTTATCGGTATCCCCTGCAAGTCCGCCCAGCTCGACGGCATGGACGCTCTGCTCGCCACGGTAATGATGCCCACCGGTATCCCCGTAGCGACCGTAGCGGTAGACGGCGCGGCGAACGCGGCTATCCTGGCTGTGGAAATGCTCGCGCTTTCCGACGAGACCCTCGCGCAGAAGCTCGAGGATATGAAGGCTGACATGGAAAAAGGCGTCGCCAAAAAGGACGAGGCGATGCAGGCTAAGGTGGCAGAGCTTTAATGAATAATTATATTGAGATCGATCCCGCGCTCGACAAGGTGAACGACGAGTGCGGCGTGTTCGGAATTTACCGCAACAACGACGACATAAACGTCGTCACCGTTTGCCATGACGCGCTTTACAGCCTGCAGCACAGGGGACATGTAAGCGCCGGTATAACGGTCAATGATAATCAAAAATTCACCACGATCAAGGAGCTGGGCATGGTGAGCGAGGTGTTCAACGATAAAACCCTCGCAAAGCTCCCCAACGGCAAAATCGCCGTGGCTCACGTGCGCTACACAATGAACGCGGCGCTTGACCGCGCGGCAAACCAGCCGCTCGTTATACGCTACAGAGAGGGCTCTATAGCTATCGCGAGCAACGGCTCCATCACAAACTTTCCCGAGATCCGCCGGGAGCTCGAGCGCGGAGGCTCTATCTTCCAGTCAAACTCCAACGCCGAGCTTATGGCTTATGTTATAGCCACCGAGCGCATCCACACCGATGACATGGAAAACGCCGTGCTGTGCGCCATGAAGCGCTTAAAGGGCGCGTATTCAACGGTCATCTGCGCCCCCACAAGGCTTATCGGCTTCCGCGATATCCACGGATTCCGCCCGCTTTGCATCGGCAAGCTGCAGGACAGCTACATCATCACCTCCGAGAGCTGCGTTATCGACACCCTCGGCGGCGAGCTGATACGCGACGTAGCCCCGGGCGAGATGGTGGTGATCGACGAGGACGGCTTCCACAGCTATATGCTTGACCAAAAAGCCGACAAAACGTCGCTGTGCGTTTTCGAGTACGTGTACTTCGCCCGTCCCGACAGCGTTATCGACGGCATGAACGTATACACTGCGCGGCTCAAAGCCGGCGAGCTGCTCTACAAGGAATATCCGCTTGAAGCCGATATGGTGTGCGGCGTTCCCGATTCGGGCATAATCGCCGCCGAGGGCTACGCCCGCGCCTCGGGCATACCCTACGGCATGGGCTTTATGAAAAACAAATTCCTCGGCAGAAATTCCGCTACCGGCATGGACAAAAAGAAGCGACTGCTTCACACCAAGCTGACGGCGCTTAAAGCCAACGTTGCGGGCAAGCGCATTATCGTCATCGACGACTCTATCGTGCGAGGACAGACCTCGCAGCACATAGTGAACCTGCTTAGAAAGGCGGGCGCTAAAGAGATACACATGCTCGTAAGCTCGCCGCCCTTCGTTCATCCCTGCTATTTCGGCATCGACATCGGCGACAGCGAAAGCTTTATCGCCAACCGCATGAGCATCGAGGAGATAAGGCAGGAGATCGGCGCGGACACGCTGGGCTACCTCAGCGTTGAAAGCCTGAGAAAAACCGCCGCCGGCGCGAACATCGAGCTGTGCGACGGCTGCTTCACCAAGCAGTTCAGCGCCGAGATACCCACAAGCTTCTTTGTGGATAAATACGCGAAGAAAATCGAAAAATAGAAGCTAGAAGCTAGAGGCTAGAAGCTAGTATCTAATAATGGAGGAATAATAATGGAAAGCTTTTCTGAAAGTTACAAGGCTGCGGGCGTTGATATCACCGCGGGCTACAAGAGCGTTGAGCTTATGAAAGCGCACGTCAAGCGCACCAATATACCCGGCGTGGTTTCGGGTATCGGCGGCTTCGGCGGCTTGTTCGCGCCCGACTTCAAGGGCATGGAAGAACCCGTGCTCGTCAGCGGCACCGACGGCGTGGGCACCAAAATAAAGCTCGCTTTTCTGCTTGACAAGCACAACACCATCGGTATCGACGCGGTCGCCATGTGCGTGAACGATATCATCTGCTGCGGTGCTAAGCCCCTGTTTTTCCTTGACTACATCGCTATCGGCAAGAACATCCCCGAAAAGGTAGCTTCTATCGTCGAGGGTATCGCCGAGGGCTGCGTGCAGTCCGGCTGCGCGCTTATCGGCGGCGAAACGGCGGAGCACCCCGGCCTTATGCCCGTTGACGAATACGACGTTGCGGGCTTCAGCGTAGGCCTTGCCGACAAGCCCAAAATGATCGACGGCTCAAAGCTCACCCCCGGCGACGTGCTGCTCGGCTTGCGTTCGTCCGGCGTTCATTCCAACGGCTTTTCGCTTGTCAGAAAGATTTTTGATATAAACGAAGACACCATCAACAACACCTACCCCGAGCTTGACAAGCCGCTCGGCGAGGCGCTGCTGACCCCGACAAAGATTTACGTCAAGCCCATCCTCGCGCTCATGGAGCAGGTCGGGGTAAAGGCTGTGTCGCATATCACGGGCGGCGGCTTCTACGAGAACATCCCCAGAATGTTAAAGGACGGGCTCTCGGCTAAGATCACAAAGGACGCTATTCCCGTGCTTCCCATCTTCAAGCTCATGCAGCGCGTGGGCGGCATCAGCGAGCACGACATGTTCAACACCTTCAACATGGGCGTTGGCATGGTAGTCGCCGTGGCAAAGGACGAGGCTGACAAGGCGCTCGAAATCCTCAAAGCCAACGGCGAGGACGCGGTTGTGCTGGGCGAAGTGATCGAGGGCAGCGAAGGAGTTGTGTTCGCGTAATGAAAAACATCGTTGTTTTAGTTTCGGGCGGCGGCACCAACCTGCAGGCGCTTATCGACGCGCAAAACAGGGGAGATATAAAAAACGGCAAGATCACCTGCGTCATCTCGTCAAACCCCAACGCCTATGCGCTTGAGCGAGCCAAGAATAACGGCATCGATACCGCCGTTATCCGCAGAAAGGATTTCGATAAATTCGAAAGCTACGACTCGTCGCTCACAACGCTTTTGCAGCTCAAAAACGCCGACCTGGTCGTGCTTGCGGGCTTTATGACCATTCTCGGCAGGCAGGTCATCAAGACCTTTGAAAACAGGATCATAAACATCCATCCGGCGCTCATCCCGTCCTTCTGCGGCGAGGGCTACTACGGCCTGCGCGTGCACGAGGAGGCGCTTAAAAAGGGCGTTAAGGTGACGGGCGCGACCGCGCATTTCGTGAATGAGATATGCGACGGCGGCCCCATAATCCTGCAAAAAGCCGTCGAGGTACAGGACGGCGACACCCCCGAAATTCTCCAGAAAAGGGTGATGGAGCAGGCGGAATGGAAGATACTTCCGCATGCAGTCGCGCTTTTCTGTGAAGATAAAATTATAGTAAAAGACGGCAAAACTCAAATTCTTGATTAATTAAAAAGGAGTAATCATATGAAAGCGGTATCACTCACCAAAGAGATCGCGTCGACCACCTACCCCGGCAGAGGCATCGTCCTCGGCAGATCGGCTGACGGCGCAAAGGCGGTCATCGCCTACTTTATCATGGGCAGAAGCGAAAACAGCCGCAACCGCGTTTTTGTTGAAACAGCGGACGGCATCAAGACCGAGGCGTTCGACCCCTCAAAGCTTGTCGACCCCTCGCTCATCATCTATGCGCCCGTGCGCGTGCTCGGCAACAAGACCATCGTCACCAACGGCGACCAGACCGACACTATCTATGATCTTATGAATCAGCAGCTCACCTTTGAGCAGTCTCTGCGCACCCGCGAATTCGAGCCCGACGCCCCCAACTACACCCCCAGGATCTCGGGCATCGTTAAGTGCAGCGACGGCAAAATGAACTACGCGCTTTCTATCCTCAAAAGCGCCGACGGCGAACCCGCTTGCTGCGAGCGCTACACCTTCTCCTACGACGCGCCGCTCGCGGGTCTGGGCAGATTCATCCACACCTACATGAGCGACGGCGATCCGCTTCCCAGTTTCGAGGGCGAGCCCACTTTGGTTGAGATCGGCAACGACGACATCGACGCTTTTGCCGAAAAGGTCTGGAACGCGCTCAACGAGGACAACAAGGTTTCGCTTTTCGTGCGCTACATCGACGTAGCCACCGGCAAGGCGGAGTCAAGGATCATCAATAAGAATCAGTAAAACATAGAAAGGAAAAAACTCTATGAACGAACTTCAACTCAAATACGGCTGCAACCCCAACCAAAAGCCCTCCCGCGTTTTCATGCAGGACGGCAAAGACCTGCCCGTTGAGGTGCTCAACGGCAAGCCGGGTTATATAAACTTCCTCGACGCTTTCAACTCCTGGCAGCTCGTGCGCGAGCTCAAGGCGGCGACGGGTCTTCCCGCAGCGGCGTCCTTCAAGCACGTCAGCCCCGCAGGCGCGGCAGTTGCCACCGAGCTTTCCGATACTCTTAAGAAGATCTACTTTGTAGACGATCTCGAGCTTTCTCCCATCGCTTCCGCCTACGCTATGGCGCGCGGCGCGGACAGAATGTCGTCCTACGGCGACTGGGTAGCGCTCTCCGACGTTTGCGACGTGCAGACCGCAAAGCTTTTGCAGCGCGAGGTCTCCGACGGCATCATCGCCCCCGGCTACACCCCCGAGGCGCTCGAGGTGCTCAAAACCAAGAGAAAAGGCACCTACAACGTTGTTAAGATCGATCCCGAGTACGTTCCCGCTCCCCTCGAGCACAAGGACGTTTTCGGCGTTACCTTTGAGCAGGGCAGAAATGAGCTGAAAATCGACGAGGCTATGCTCATGCAGAATATTCCCACAAAGAATAAAGAGCTCAGCGAGGAAGCCAAGCGCGACCTCATCATCGCCCTCATCACCCTCAAATACACCCAGTCCAACTCCGTTTGCTACGCCAAGGGCGGACAGGCTATCGGCGTAGGCGCGGGCCAGCAGTCGCGTATCCACTGCACCAGACTCGCCGGCAACAAGGCTGATATCTGGTATCTCCGCCAGCATCCGAAGGTAATGAACCTTCCGTTTGTCGATACCATTCGCCGTCCCGACCGCGACAACACCATCGACGTTTACATCTCCGACGATTACGAGGACGTTCTCGCCGACGGCGTTTGGGAGCAGTTCTTCAAGACCAAGCCCGAGCCCCTCACCAAAGAGGAAAAGAAGGAATGGCTCAAGACCCTCAGCGGCGTTTCACTCGGAAGCGACGCGTTCTTCCCGTTCGGCGACAACATCGAGCGCGCAAAGCGCAGCGGCGTTGAGTTCGTGGCGCAGCCCGGAGGCTCTATCCGCGACGACAACGTTATCGACACCTGCGACAAGTACGGCATGACGATGTGCTTCACCGGCATCCGTCTTTTCCACCATTGATCAATAGTGGTTAGTGGCTAGTGGTTAGTGAATAATAATTATAAGAGGTTTCTTTAACATGTCATCTCGAGCGGTTTTGCAAAGCAAAAATTCCCGATAGGGAATAGTCGAGAGATTCCCTGATAAGGGGCAGAAATGTGTCTGCGCAGCCGAGGGGGATACTTCGACTAAACGCTTCGCGTTTTGCCCTTCGGGCACCGCTCAGTATGACAGCATTGGAACCTAAAGAGGTAACTATGAAAATATTAATGATCGGCTCAGGCGGCAGAGAGCACGCGCTCATCAAAAAGCTGCTTGAAAGCCCCAAATGCGAAAAGCTTTACTGTGCTCCCGGCAACGGCGGCATTTCCCGCGACGCAGAGCTTGTGAACATCAACGTCATGGACAAGGACGGAATGGTGAAGTTCGCCAAAGAGAACGCCATCGACCTCGTTTTTGTAGCTCCCGACGATCCGCTTGCCGACGGCATGGTCGACGCGCTCCAGGCTGCGGGCGTCCGCGCCTTCGGCCCCAACGCGAACGCCGCCATCATCGAGGCTAGCAAGGTTTTCTCCAAAAACCTGATGAAAAAATACGGCATCCCCACTGCTAAATACGAGGTGTTTGACGATCCCGACAAGGCTATCGCCTACGTCAAGGCAGAAAACACCACTCCTGTAGTTGTCAAGGCGGACGGTCTCGCGCTCGGCAAGGGCGTTATCATCGCGCAGACTATCGACGACGCTGTGGCGGCTATCAAGTCTATCATGGAGGACAAGCAGTTCGGCGACAGCGGCAACAACATCGTTATCGAGGAATTCCTCACAGGTCCCGAGGTGTCCGTTCTCGCGTTCACCGACGGTCACTGCGTTAAGCCGATGGTCAGCTCTAAGGATCACAAGCGCGCTTACGACAACGACGAGGGTCTCAACACCGGCGGCATGGGCACCGTAAGCCCCAACCCATACTACACCGACGAGCTCGCCGAGGAGTGCATGAACACCATATTCAAGCCCACCATCGAGGCTATGGTAAAAGAGGGCAGACCCTTCAAGGGCTGTCTGTACTTCGGACTTATGATGACCCCGAAGGGTCCCAAGGTCATCGAGTACAACGCGCGTTTCGGCGACCCCGAGGCTCAGGTCGTGCTTCCCAGACTTAAAACCGATCTGGTGGATATCTGCGAGGCTGTCATCGACGAGCAACTTTCTGACCTCGATATCGAGTGGTATGACGGCGCGGCGGCTTGCGTAGTTATGGCGAGCGGCGGCTATCCCGTTTCGTACAAGAAGGGCATCGAGATGTTCGGCTTGGACGAGAACGGACAGGTCGACGGCGCTATCATCTACCACGCCGGAACAAAGTACGAAAACGGCAAATTCTACACCAACGGCGGCAGAGTGCTGGGCGTTACCGCAAAGGCTGATACCCTTGACGAAGCGCTTGAAAAAGCCTACGCCGCGGTCAAAAAGATATCCTTTGAGGGCGCGCATTACCGCACCGACATCGGAAGGACAAAATAAAATCTATTTAATAAAGCGCGGGAGAAGCCTGTCAAGGCTTCTCCCTTTTTCCGTAAAAAAACCACTTGCTTATAATGGAGTAATATGCTACAATTATTATATCATAAGTCCAACGGGCTTATGATATAATAAGCCATCGCCCTTGCCGCATTGCGGCAAATCGGGCGGGCGATATAAATTTGAATAATAAACGCAAAACATAACTATTATTCAAATAGAATAATCTTTCAGCGTTTATTATTTCACAAATTCCTTGCTGGGAGGACGTTATGAAAAAACTGCTTGCTTTATTACTTGCTGTTGTTTCGGTACTCGGCTTGACCGCCTGCCAAAAAACGATCGACGACGATCAGTATTCCGATTACAATCAGCAGAATTCCGGATATGAATTGTTTGAAGAAAACGAATACAACTGCACCTATACCACATATATCACGCAAAAAGTTATCACCGAGTCAAAAACGAAAAGCTCGGTCACAGAGAGCGAGTATGCAACACCCGATAAGTATTTGATGAACACCTATGTTCAGATCCTTACCAGCAACGGGCTGTTTGAAAAAATGTGCAAGGATATGAAAATTGATAATTACACGCCGTCAGAGCTCAAAAAGATGATAAAGGCGGAGGTCGTTTCGGACAGTTACGTCATTATGATAACGGTTAGTACCGATGTTGCGGAAGACGCGCTGAAAATCGCGAACGCTCACGCAAACGTCGCTCCTAAGTATTTGCCAACCATTATGAAGGATTGTATAATGACGATAATCGATATGCCCACCGCGCCTGTAAAGGTTGAATAAGCATCAATAATTATAAAACGGGGAGAAGCCGAAGACGACTTCTCCCTTTTCTTTTACGAAGCGTTTTTTATTTGCAGTCTGAGCCTGTCGGATATCATCGCGATAAACTCGCTGTTTGTGGGCTTGCCTCTGTCGTTGTGGATGGTGTAGCCGAAATACGAATTCAGCACGTCGATATCGCCTCTGTCCCACGCCACCTCTATCGCGTGCCGAATGGCGCGCTCAACTCTGGATGAGGTGGTTTCGTACTTCTTGGCTACAGAGGGGTAGAGCTGCTTTGTCACCGCGTTTATTATTTCGGGGTGCTCGACCGACATTATTATAGAATCGCGAAGATAGTGATAGCCCTTTATATGCGCGGGCACGCCTATCTCGTGCAATATCTCGGTCACCTTAAGCTCAATACCGAACGCGTCCACGCTGATCGGCATTTTGAGCAGACGCTCGCTTTTCTTCACCATAAGGCAAATGTTCTCGCAAAGCTGTTCCACATCGTAGGGCTTCAGAACAAAGTAGCTTGCGCCGCCGTTCATTATCTCGCGCTCCAGCACTGCGCTGTGGAAGGACGAGAAAACGATGAACATAGGCTGCTTGCAGTTTTGCCGCTTTATGCTGCGCATAACGCCTATTGCGTCCAGCCGCGTCATGAACGACTCCATCAGCACCACGTCGGGCTCCTCCTGAACGATGCGGTTGCAAAGCTCCTCGCCGTCCTTTGAACAGAACGCTACCGAAATATCAAACTTTTGAAATATATCCAGCGTTTGCCTGTCATAATCGGCGGCGTTTTCGGTCATCATCATCTTAATAGTATTGTCCATAAAAGTCTCTCCCATCAATTTTTTTATTGTGAGTAGATTTTACCACAAAATGGTAAACTTGGCAATAGTTTCCAAATAAATTTTTTGAAAATTTTTAAGATTTTTTTGACCTCAAAGATACAAACGACAATAAACCACAATATATTGGGCTAGTTCTTTTTGTTCGACAGCATATTATGAGCTGTTACGCCATAACCTTCCTCGGTGTCATTCAGGAAAACATGGGTCACCGCGCCCGCAAGCTTTCCGTTTTGAACGATCGGGCTGCCGCTCATGCCCTGAACAATACCGCCGCACTTGTCAAGCAGCTCCTTGTCCGTGATCCTTACAACAAAGTTTTCGCCTGAATCGTCGCCAAGGTCGCAAATGCGGGTTATCTCAGCGTCGTAGCAGCCCACGGTATCGTCGGCAACGGTCGAGTATATCTGCGCCTTGCCGGTTTTAATCTCGTTATTATCCGCTACTTCCAGCGTAACTCCGTCGGGGATTTCAGCGCTGTTTATGCTGCCGAATACTCCGCAGCCGGTGTTGCCGGTCAGCGTGCCGAAGGTCTTGTCGGTGAAGTAACCGTTAAGACAGCCTGCGTTTCCAACCGAGCTTTTTGTCACCGAGCCGATCTTGGCGTGCACCACCTCGGCGTTTTTCAGCGGCATCAGCGCGGATGTGTCCTTGTCGCAGATACCGTGACCCAGCGCGCCGAAGGAGTTGTCGCTTTTGTCGTAATAGGTCACGGTGCCTATTCCGGCGCAGCTGTCGCGCACCCACGCGCCCAAAAGATAAACGCCGACCGTGTTTTTCTGCGGCACAACGGTTTTTACAAGCTCCTTGCCGTTGCGCTCAACGTTGAATTTTATTGGCTCGCCGCCGCAGCCGAGTATCGCCTGCTGCAGATCCTCGTTGGTGCTGACAGCCGTATCGTTCACCTTTTTTATGACGTCGCCTGTCTTTAGTCCGCCCTCTTGCGCGGGGCAGACATATCGGCCGTTGCTGTAGAAATCCTCCAGCTCGGTTACGATTATGCCGTCGCTCATGAACTTGACGCCGAACGCCTGACCGCCGAGCTGCACGGTTTTAGGCGCGGAGCTTTCCGCCGAGGCAGGCAGCGCGGAGCTTGACAGCAGCATTGCGACGCTTATAGCAACAGTCGTTAATTTTACATATTTTTTCAAAAAATCACCTTCTTTCCGTTGCTTTTCTTAGTATTTGCGTTTATAATAATAAAAACGCTACAAATTTTTTATTAATGAAAAAAACGGAAGAAAACTTTATTTTTTCGTTTTTTTCTGAGAAAACTTCATAAATTTTTCAAATTATTCATCATTTTCAATCGAGGTAATTATGAGCGAAAACGAAAGAGAATTTTTGGGACTGAGCTCCGATGAAGTCCGGCAAAGGATAAGCGACGGCAAGGTCAATGTATCGACCAACGTCAAAACCAAGTCGATAAAGCGTATCTGCATCGATAATATCTGCACCATATTCAATTTGATCAACGTCATTTTGTTTTTTGCGGTGCTTTTTGTCGGCGCTCCGCCTAAGAACCTGCTGTTTATCGGAGTGGTGCTTTTTAACACCGGTATCGGTATTTTTCAGGAAATACGCTCCAAAAAAAGCGTCGACGCGCTGACTATCCTTACGGAAAGCAAGATCGACGTTATGCGCGGCGGAAGCTTGGTGCACCTGTCAAAGGACGAGCTTGTGCTTGACGACATAATTATCCTTTCGCGCGGCAATCAGGTGCCCGCGGACTGCATTCTTGTCAAGGGCATATGCAAGGTGAATGAAAGCCTGCTGACGGGCGAGTCCGATCTTATCGAGAAATTCGTCGGCGACGAGCTTTTGTCGGGCAGCTTTATTTCAGCCGGAATGTGCTACTGCCGCGTGAACCGCGTCGGCGCCGACTGCTACGCTGCAAAGATAAACAACGAGGCAAAGTACATAAAGAAGAACAATTCGCAAATACTAAAGTCATTTAAGTTTGTAGTAAACATCTGCACCGCGGTCATCTTCCCGTTGGGCGCGCTGATGTTCTGCAACTACTACTTCTGGCATAACGGCTCGCTCCAGAAGTCGGTAATGGATACCGTAAGCGCCTTGGTGGGCATGATACCGGGCGGTATGATACTTTTGACAAGTACGGTGCTTGCCGTGTCGGTCATCAGGCTCGCGAAGAAAAACGTGCTTGTAAACGAGATGTACTGCATAGAAACGCTGGCGCGTGTGGATGTTATTTGTCTTGACAAGACGGGCACGCTGACGGCGGACTGCATGAACGTCCACAAGATAATCAACCTCAACACAAACAATGATAAAATACAAAAGGCGCTCGCGTCTATCGTTGCCGCAAGCGACGAGATAAACGCCACATTGCAGGCGATAAGCGACTATACGCAGGGCGTGGAGCCTGTGAAGTGTGAAAAGTTTATACCGTTTTCGTCCGAGACAAAGTGGTCGGGCGGAAACTTTGAAAACGGCAAGACCTATATAATGGGCGCCGCTGAGTTTGTTTTTTCTGATAAAGAAAAATTCCGGGAAATTTACGAAAATATAAATAAGATAAACGAGACCGTGCGTATAATCGTGCTCGGCTCGTCCGATCTGCCGATGCAGGAGAACAAGCTGCCCGACGACCTTCACCCGATGGCGCTTATTCTCATAAAGGATCAGCTTCGCGATAATGTCTGCGAAACCGTGAATTACTTTAAAGAGCAGGGCGTAACGCTTAAAGTCATCTCCGGCGACAGCGTTAAAACAGTTAAGAATATCGCTATGGAAACCGGTATCGCGGGCGCGGAAAACGCCGTCGATATGTCCACGATAAAAACCGACGAGGAACTCAGCGAGGCGGCGGAGCGCTGCAACGTATTCGGCAGGGTAACTCCGGCGCAAAAGAAAAAGCTGCTTCTCGCGCTGAAGGCGCACGGCCACAAGGTCGCCATGACGGGCGACGGCGTAAACGACGTGCTTGCGCTTAAAGAGGCGGACTGCTCGGTAGCTATGGCGTCGGGCAGCGAGGCGGCGAGGAACGTGTCGCAGCTTGTGCTTGTAAACAACGACTTTGCCTGTATGCCCGAGGTGGTCGCCGAGGGAAGACGAACCATCAACAACATCGAGCGCAGTTCGGCGCTGTATCTCGTAAAAACGATGTACTCCATGGTGCTCGCGCTGTTTTTCCTTATTTCGTCCAAATCATATCCGTTCCTGCCCATACAGCTCACGCTCATCGGCGCGCTCACGGTAGCGTTCCCGTCGTTTGTGCTCGCTTTGCAGCCAAACAAGAACATAGTGCGCGGCAACTTTACCTTCAATATCATAGCGCGCGCGGCGCCAGCCTCGATATGTATAGTGCTGGATATAATTCTGGCGGTCGCGCTGAGCGGCGTTATGGGGCTTTCCAACATACAGATATCAACGATCTCGGTATATATGACTTCGCTTATATCGCTTATGCTCATACTCAGGTTGTGCGTGCCCTTCAACGCACTGCGCGGCGCGATGCTCGCGGCGAGCGCCCTCGGCATGGCGATCGCGGTATTCTTCTTTGGCTGGTTCTTCGAGCTGGAGGTTCCCACGGGCAATACGCTGATCTTAATGATCGCGCTTGCGGTGGGCTCTACCGTTCTGTTCCATGTGCTGTATACGGTGGCGGACAGATTGATCGAGAAATTCAAGAATAAGTAACTGATGAAACTAAAAATACCTTCAAACGCAAAAACAATAATCGATACGCTGGGCGGCGCGGGCTTTGAGGCTTATGTCGTGGGCGGCTGCGTGCGCAGCGCGCTCATGGGAATTGAGCCCCACGACTGGGACATCTGCACCAACGCAAAGCCCGACGAACTGAAAAAGGTCTTCGCAGGTTTTGAAACCGTTGATTTCGGCTTGAAGCACGGCACGCTGGCGGTCATGGCAGGGGGAGAGCTTTTTGAGGTCACCACCTACCGCGTCGACGGAGTTTACGCCGATAACCGCCACCCCGAGAGCGTGACCTTTACAGACGATCTCACGCTCGATCTGTCGCGCCGCGACTTCACCTGCAACGCGATAGCCTACAGCGAAATAACGGGGCTTATCGATCCGTTCGGCGGCGCGAATGATATAAAGAAGAAGCTTCTGCGCTGCGTCGGCGACCCCGACAAGCGCTTCAACGAGGACGCGCTGCGCATTATGCGCGGGCTTCGGTTCGCATCTTTATGCGGCTTTTCGGTAGAGGAAACCACCGCGTGCTCCATTCACCAAAACGCTTTCCTCCTTAAAAACATAGCCGCCGAGCGGATACGCGTCGAGCTGGAGGGAATGCTGACGGGCGATAACGTCGCCGAGGTGCTGAACGAGTACCGCGACGTTTTGACTGTGTTCATGCCCGAACTGGGCGAGACCTTTGATTTTCCTCAGCACACAAAGCACCACTGCTACGACGTATGGCGGCATATCGTTCACTCGGTCGAGGCGGTTGAGCCCGACGCGCTTTTGAGAATGGTGATGCTGCTGCACGATATCGGCAAGCCGCGTGCGCACACCACCGACGAAAGCGGCTGCGACCACTTCAAGGGTCATCCGATGATAAGCGCGGAGCTTGGCGAAGCTATCTTGAAGCGGCTGCGATTTCCAAACGAGTTTGTCGCCGACTGCCTGTTGCTTGTCGAGTATCACGACGTGCGCTACAACGGCTCCGCAAAGCAAATAAAGCGGCTTTTGCAAAGGCTGGGCGAGAAAAACACGATGCGGCTGTTTAAGGTGCAGCGCGCCGATACAGCGGCGCAGTCGGACTATCTGCGGCGCGAAAAATACGCGGCTGTCGATCTGGCTGAAAAACAGGCTAAGGAGATAATTGAAGCCGATCAGTGCTTTCGGCTAAAGGATCTGGCTATAAACGGCAACGACCTGATAAAAGCCGGAGTGCCCGAGGGAAGAACGGTGGGCGACCTGCTCCACCTTTTGCTTGATGAAGTCATCGAGGACAGACTGCCTAACGAAAAGCAAGCGCTGCTTAATAAAGCAAAAGAAATGCATAATTCTAAATAAGAAAAAAGCTGGCGTAAACCAAAGCGGTTACGTCAGCTTGTTTATTTTCTGATCAGTACGAAGATTATATTCTCGATACGCCGGATTCGATGGCGGCTTTCTTTACCGCCTCGGCTACCGCCTTGCCCACTCTGGGGTCGAAGGCGTGGGGGAGGATGTAGTCGGCGCTCAGCTCGCTGTCGTCGATTATCGAGGCGAGCGCGTAGGACGCCGCCTTCTTCATCTCCTCGTTGATGTCGGACGCGCGGCAGTCAAGCGCTCCGCGGAAGATGCCCGGGAAGGCGAGCACGTTGTTGATCTGGTTGGGGAAGTCGCTTCTGCCTGTGCCCACAACCGCGGCTCCGGCTTCCTTGGCGAGGTCGGGCATGATCTCGGGCGTGGGGTTAGCCATGGCGAAGATTATGGCGTCTTTGTTCATCGAGCGCACCATATCCTGACTTACGCAGCCCGCCGCAGAGATGCCGAGGAACACGTCCGCGCCCTTCATGGCGTCGGCAAGCGTGCCTGTTTGGTGATCGAGGTTGGTGATCTCTGCCATTTCGCGCTTAACGGCGTTCAGGCGGTCGTCGCCCTTGCAGATGATTCCCTTGCTGTCGCACATGGTGATGTATTTAACGCCCATGTTGAGCAGGTGCTTGGCTATGGCGATACCCGCCGCGCCTGCGCCGTTCATAACGACCTTTATCTCATCGATCTTCTTGCCGGTGATCTTCAAAGCGTTCAGCAGACCCGCGGCTACTATGATAGCGGTGCCGTGCTGATCGTCGTGGAAGATAGGGATGTCGCACTTCTCTTTGAGCTTGCGCTCGATCTCAAAGCAGCGCGGCGCGGAGATGTCCTCCAGATTGATGCCGCCGAAGCTGCCGCTGATAAGGTAAACGGTGTTGACGATCTCGTCAACGTCCTTGCTCTTTATGCAGAGGGGGAAGGCGTCGACGTCGCCGAAAGCCTTGAACAGCGCGCACTTGCCCTCCATAACGGGCATGCCCGCCTCGGGGCCGATGTCGCCCAAGCCGAGAACGGCGGTGCCGTCGGTTATGACCGCGACAAGGTTGTTGCGGCGCGTTAGCTCGTAGCTTTTGTCGATATCCTTTTGCACCTCAAGACAGGGCTCTGCAACGCCGGGGGTGTAGGCGAGCGCCAGATCCTCTGAGGAATTGATGGGAACGCGCGAGATGACCTCGATCTTGCCGTTCCAGTCGTAATGCAGCTTTAATGATTCTTCTCTGATATCCATATTAATTGCTCCTTTTCTATAAACCATGAAACATTATAAAACATATTTCAGTCTTTGGCAAGATTTATTTGACTTTTTTCGCAGTTTGATTTAATATAATAGTGCGAGTGCGCCGAACAGCCGCGAGCAGCGCCCGAAAGGGTCTGTGCGAGGAAAGTCCGGGCTTCACAGAGCGATAATAACGGCTAACGGCCGCCGGGGGCGACCCCAGGGATAGTGCAACAGAAAATAACCGCCGGGGTGACCCGAAAGCATTTCGGGAAGGCAGGTTTTGCTTGGAAAGGCGATTTCAGCCCGACCGAAAAGAACGTGTCGATTTCACCCCGGTAAGGATGGAAAGGTGAGGTAAGAGCTCACCGGAGGGCAGGAGACTGCTCTGCCGTGTAAACCCTATTTGAAGCAACACCGTGGAGGGACATTATGCGCTTGCTCGGCGCGTCCCGAGGAGGTGGCGTTGAGCGGTTCGGGCAACCGTCCGCCAAGATAGATGGCTGTTCAAGACAGAACCCGGCTTACAGACGCAGTCGCATTTCAAAAGCTACGCTTCGGCGTAGCTTTTTTAGTGAATGGTGAATAGTGAATAGTGGCGGGCGGGACACCCGCACCCGATTGATGTTGTGTTTGGTGCGTGGTTAGGTATTAGGTATTAGGTACTAGGTATTAGGGTCAGTGTAAAGGCGGACCCGTGTGTCCGCCCGAAAACGTCGCATTATTCTGCGGGCGCACACATGGGTGCGCCCCTACGTATTATAACCAAACGTTTCCGCTAAATTAATTACGCATTACGCATTACGCATTACGCATTATAATGGTTTCCGCGCATTTTATGCCGTCTACCGCCGCCGAGATTATGCCGCCGGCGTAGCCCGCGCCCTCGCCGCAGGGGTACAGCCCTTTTACTGCAATGGATTGCAGGGTTTCGGCGTTCCTCAAAATGCGTATGGGGGAGGAAGAACGGGTCTCGACGCCCGTCAGCAGCGCGTCGCCGTCGTCGAAGCCGCGCAGGCGTTTGCCCATTTCGGTTATTGCCTGCTTCATGCCGTCGGAAATGTAATCGGGCAGAATGGAGTTCAGGTCGCTGAGCGTGTGCGAGGGACCTATGCTCGGGAGCACCTCGCCGAGGCGGGCGCTCTTTTTGTTTTGCATAAAATCTTCAACGCGCTGAACCGGTGCGGAGTAGCCCCCGTCGCCGAGCTTATACGCCTTTTCTTCAAGCTCGCGCTGATAATACATGCCCGCTAGCGGGCTGTCGCCCTTGTAATCCTTCGGGCTGACGCTTACCAGCAAGGCGGCGTTTGAGTTTGCCTCATCGCGCGAAAATTCGCTCATGCCGTTGGTGCACAGTCTGCCGTGCTCGCTCGACGCGTTCACGACCTTGCCGCCCGGGCACATGCAAAAGGTGTAAGCGCCTCTGCCGCCGGAGGTTTGAGTATTCATTTTGTAGTACGCCGCGCCGAGATTTTTGTGACCCGCGAAAGCGCCGTACTGTGCGCGGTCTATCTTTTCGCGCCGGTGTTCAATACGCGCGCCGACCGAGAAGGGCTTTGCCTCTATCGGCAGGTTCTTGTTATACAGCATTTCAAAGGTGTCGCGCGCGCTGTGACCGATGGCGAGTATCACGCTGTCGGTTTCTATTTTATCGGTTTTGCCGTTATGCTCGATCATCGCGGCGGTGATTTGCCCGTCCTTGGCTTCAAAGCCCGTCAGCTTGGTTTCGAACCTGACAGTGCCGCCGAGGGAGATTATCTCCTCGCGGATGTTTTTGACGGTGATTTTCAGCTTGTCGGTGCCGATATGCGGCTTGGCGTTGTAGAGTATCTCATCCGGCGCGCCGTGGTTTACAAATTCCGTCAGCACCTTGCGCTGACGGCTGTCCTTGGTGCCGGTGTTTAGCTTGCCGTCCGAAAAGGTGCCCGCGCCGCCCTCGCCGAACTGCACGTTGCTGTTGCAGTCGAGCGTGCCGTCTGTCCAAAAGCGGCTTACGTCGGCGGTGCGGCTGTCGACGTCCTTGCCGCGTTCGATGACTATGGGCTTTGCGCCGCTCTGCGCCAGAACAAGCGCGGCGAACATGCCCGCGGGGCCGAAGCCGACCACAACGGGAGGCGCGCCGCCCTGCCACTTGGGAACGTCGTAGGTGTAGGGCGCGACCAATGCTGCGTTCTTAGCTTTTTTAAGAAGGTTGTTTTCGTTCACCGCGACCTCGACGTCGAGCGAGCAGATGAAGCAGAGCCTGTCCTTTTTGCGCGCGTCGATGGAGCGGCGGAAAAGGCTGACGGTTTTTATCGCCTTGGGCTCGAGCCTGAGCTCCTTGGCTGCGGCTTTTATAAGCGAGCTGTCGCTGTAGTCGAGGGGGAGCTTTACGTTGTTTATTCTTATCATAGGCTTTCCCCCGCGATAATGCCGCCGGCGAAGGCAAAGTGCAGGTTGTAGCCGCCGCACTCGCCGCAGACGTCAAGCGCCTCGCCGCAGAAATACAGGTTTTTCACAAGCAGGCTTTGCATGGTGACGGGGTCTATCTGTCCGCACAGCACGCCGCCCCTGCACGCCTGAGCGCGGTCAAAGCCAGCGTTGCCCGTTACGGTGAAGCAGAGCGATTTTGCCGTTTTTGCGATGCTGCCGAGCTCGCCGTCGCCGAGCGTAGAGCAGGAACGCGAAAAATCCTTTGCACCGGCAGATTTCAGCACAGCCTGAGCTATGCGCTTTTGCAAAATGCCGGTCAATAGATTGTCGATAGTATGATTTGCAAACAGCTCTTTATTCTTTATTAGAATATTGTATAATTCCTTTTCGGAAATATCAGGAAGCAGATCGAGCGATATGCGCATGTCCGGCTTGGCAAAAAGCGAGAGGTCGAACACGCAGATGCCGGAGAGGTTGTCCTCATTGAACTGCACCTCGCCGCGCTCGGTTTTAACTACGCCCTTGTCGCTTTCAAGCTTGACTTCGGCTTGAACGCGCAGCCCCTTTAGCGATTTTAGAATATCCGATCTTACAGTGACGGGGCAGAGCGCGGCAGAAAACGGCGCGGCTTTATGCCCCAAAAACAGAGCTTCGCTGCGGCTTCCGCCCAGCTTGGGGGCGGCGGGGGAGCCTGCGGCGATCACAAGCTTTTTCGCAGTGTAAACATTTTGCTTTGTCGTGACGGAAAAACCTTTTTCGGCGGCGACTTTTGTTACCGCTTCGCCGCAGATCATCTCTATCCCGAGGGCTTCGCAGTTGAAGCGCAGTACGTCGAGCACGGTCGAAGCCTGACGGGAGAGGGGATAGTACCTGCCCTCGCTGTCCTTTGAGGTCAACAGCCCCAGCGCCCTGAAGTAATCAAGCAGGCTTTGAACGTTGTACTTTTGAAGGACTGCGCTGACAAGCTTTTTTGCGCCGTTGCCGACGTACTTGTCGGGGGCGACGTTGGCGTTGGTCAGGTTGCACCTGCCGTTGCCCGTCGAGAGCAGCTTTTTGCCGACGCGGTCGTTTTTTTCTATTATCGCCACGCTCATGCGCGGGTTTTTCCTTTTGGCGGCTATCGCGCACATCAGTCCCGAGGCTCCGCCGCCGATTATAATTGCGTCATAATGTTGTTTCATGGTAACACCTGCAAAATAAGGCAGCGTTATGCTGCCTTGAAAAAACGTATTAATTGTTTGCCATAAGCGAGAAGATACCGCCCATGCCGGCTTTTACCGCGAAGGTGCCTACCGCCATGATTGTGCCGGCGATCAGCACGCCGCAGATAACGGCGATAACGCTTCTTTTGAAGCCCATGTTCAAAAAGCTTGCCGCCAGCGTACCCGTCCATGCGCCGGTGCCGGGGATCGGGATACCTACGAAGAGCATAAGCGCGATGAACAGACCCCTGCCGCCTTTCTTTTGCAGCTTTTCGCCGCCCTTTTCGCCTTTTTTAAGGCACCAGGTAAAGAACTTGCCGATGACCTTTTTGTCCGCGCCCCACACGAGCACCTTTCTTGCGAAGAAGTAGATGAGCGGAACGGGAAGCATGTTGCCGATAATGCAGATCGGGAACAGGATAAAGGGGTTGAGGTCGTTGGCTATGCCGAAGGGGATAGCTCCTCTGAGCTCGATTATCGGTACCATTGAAATCAAAAAGCAAACCAAATAAAGCAAAATCATACGCTCCTTATTGTCACAAACTTCAAACAGTATAACAGAAAAAAACACAGTTTTCAATACGTAAAATCAATGTTTCCGTAAAAATCCAACATATCGTGTTTTTTTATTTTTATTTTATTGACTTTGCCCATAAATGATGTAAAATAGATAGGGTATGAGGTGATTTGATGAATGAAAAACGCGCGTCAAAGCGCTTTCGAAATATCATTTTTTCGCTTACCGCTTTTATGGTTTTGTTCGCTTGGATACACTCATGCTTCCCCGCGAGCATTTCATCAAAAGAGAGCGAGGGCGTTTTACAATTCGTCTACGGCTTTTTCAAGCTGTTCGGTCTTGACCGGGACGGCGCCGAGCACGTCATCCGCAAGGTCGCGCATTTTTCGGAATTCGCCGCTATAGGCGGTCTGCTGCTCAGCTGCGCCTATTGCTTTGACCGCTTTAAGCCCCACAGGTTTTACGTGTATGTGCTTTTCGCCGGACTGCTGACGGCGGTCGTCGACGAGACCATCCAGCTTTTTGTCGAGGGCAGAGCCGGAATGATAGTCGACGTGTGGATAGATTTGGGCGGCGTTGTGTTCGGCTCGCTGCTTATGCTGGGCTTTTACGCGCTTTACAGACGTAAGCAGCGCAAAAAGGAGAGAAGGTAATTATGGAAAAGGAAGTTCATCAGGAAAACAAAATGGGCACCATGCCCATGACAAAGCTGATAATCACCATGTCGCTGCCGGCTATCTTTTCAATGACGATACTGGCGATGTACAACGTGGTCGACAGCATTTTCATAAGCAACTACGACATGGACGGCTTTACCGCAGTGTCGCTGGCTTATCCCTTGCAATTGTTGCTGATTTCAGCTTCGGTCGGCACGGCTGTCGGCGTTAACTCGCTTGTTTCGCGCAAGCTGGGAGCGCGCGATTACAAAGAGGCTAATTCCGCCGCGACCCACGGACTGGTGCTTTGCGGCTTTACCTACGCGTTCTTTTTGCTGCTGGGCATCTTCGGCGTGCGGCCGTTCATGACCGCGTTCAGCGGCGGCAACCAGAGAGTTATAGACGCCGGCGTGCAGTACTTTACCTTTGTGCTTTGCCTGTCGGTTTTCTCGATCGTGCAGGTGATGATAGAAAAGACCCTTCAGGCGACGGGCAACATGATATACCCAATGCTGTTCCAGCTTTTGGGCGCGGTCGTGAACATCATATTCGACCCGCTGCTTATTTTCGGCATCGGCATTTTCCCCGAAATGGGCGTGCTGGGCGCGGCAGTGGCTACGGTCTTCGGTCAGTTCTGCGGAATGGTATTTGCAGTTATTATTCTATTTAAGAAAAATCACATCATCAAAATACAGCTAAAGGGCTTTAAGTTCAACCGCCTGACCGTTAAGAATATATATGCCGTCGGCGTGCCTGCTATTCTTATGCAAAGCATAAGCGCGGTCATGATGCTGTTTCTGAACGCAATTTTCCAGGCGTACGGCTCGATAGTCAACGTCGATGTTTTTGGTATTTATTTTAAGCTGCAGAGCTTTTTCTTCATGCCGTGCTTTGGGCTTAATCAGGGCATAATGCCTATCATCGGCTACAACTACGGCGCGCGCAACAAGCAAAGAATGTACGCGGCTATAAAGCGCGGAGTTATAATCGCGGGCAGTATAATGCTTATCGGCACCATACTTATGTGGACGATACCCGACGTGCTGCTTTCGCTTTTCGGCAGCGAGGACAGCTTTACCGACGTTGACCCGGCAACGCTTATGAGCACCGGCGAATACGCCTTTCGCATAATCAGCCTTTGCTTCATTCCGGCGGCTGTCGGTATCATACTCATCGCTGTTTTTCAGGCGGTGGGCAAGGGCTTGCGCAGCATGATGATGTCATTCTGCCGTCAGCTTATCATCTTGGTGCCGTCGGCGCTGATAATCTCGCTCACCTTCGGCGTTAAGTACGCGTGGTTCGCCTTCCCGATAGCGGAGATAGGCGCGCTGATAGTGGCGCTGCTGCTGTTCGTGAATTTGGTGAGGAATGATTTTAAAAAGCTGAATTAGTACATATCGTCATTCTGATGATATCAGATCGCCTCGGTGCATATAATGCCCTGAGGTGATTTTTTTGACTGAGGATCATGATTTGATAACATACGATGAGGATTGGCAGAGCGTCAGCGAGCCCGCGGAGGCGTTCACCGTGACGGGTGCAGAGCCGGAGGGGGAGAGCGTCGTTGCCCGAAAGCGGCGGTTCAGACCTAAGCAGCCCGTGCTGACGGTTCAGCTTTTGTGCTGTTTGCTGCTTGCCGCGGCGGCGTTTGTCCTGAAAAGCGTCGGCGGCGAGTGGTACAATACCGCGCGCGAGTGGTATTTTGAGCAGCTTAATGACACGGCTGTCTTTGACGGCAGCCGCGATGTTGATTTGCAAAGGCTGAGCGGCACGGCTACGGCGGATGAGATTTAGGATATCCAAAACCGAGGTGGAGCTTTCGTACACCCTGCTGTGCTTGGCGGCGATAAGCGTTATCCTCGGCGTATTCAGGGGCTTTTTGTGGTGCGCGGCGGCTATCGCGGTGCATGAGGGCGGACACCTTTTGATGATGCTCAAATGCGGATGTTTCCCGAAAAGAATAAAAGTTTTGCCGTTCTCTATCGCTATCACCGACATGCACAGGCAGGAGCGGAGCGCGCGCGAAAACCTTTTAATAATTTTTTTCGGCCCTTTTGCGAATTTTATTTGTTTTCTTCCGTCTTTTCTGCTATACTTAATAGGAGCAGAGGGTGCGCTGCCGTTCGCGGCGGCGAATTGCTCGGTCGGGCTGTTCAATCTTTTGCCCGTGATGTCGCTCGACGGCGGTCAGCTCGCGTATTTAATGCTGTGCAAAAGGCTGTCCGCAGATAGGGCTGAAAGAGCGGTGGACGCGCTCACTTTTGTATTTATCTTTCCGCTTGCAGCGCTCGGTTTTTGGCTGACGCTTCGTGCGCGGAATGTGTCGCTGCTGTTTGTCAGCGTTTATTTGGTATTATCATTGATTTTTAAAGGGAACCGGTATTATTGACGGAGGTTTATATGGTTGGCAAGGAAGTTGAAAGGCTGCTGCTTAAGGTGCAAAAGCCCGGACGTTATGTGGGCGGCGAGCTCAATGAGGTCATCAAGAACAAGAAGGACGTTGAGGTGCGCTTTGCGTTCTGCTTTCCCGACACCTACGAGGTCGGCATGTCGCACCTCGGAATGAAGATACTTTACAGTCAGTTCAACAGCGTGCCGTACATCTGGTGCGAGCGCGTTTTCGCTCCGTGGATAGATATGGAGGAGGAGATGCGCCGGCATGATATCCCACTGTACGCGCTCGAAAGCGGCGATCCGCTGTCGGATTTTGACTTCATCGGCTTCACCCTGCAATACGAGCTGAGCTATTCCAATATGCTGAACATGCTTAAAATGGGGGGCGTGGCGCTTACGACCGAGGCGCGCGGCAACGAGCTGAAAAACATCGTCGTCGCGGGAGGTCCCTGCGCGTGCAATCCCGAGCCTGTAGCCGACTTTGTGGATATGTTCTTCATCGGCGAGGGCGAGGAGGTCGACCTCGAAGTTATGGAGCTGTTCCGTCAGTGCCGCGCCGAGGGCGTTGACAAGCGCGAATTTTTGCGCCGCTGCGCTCAGATCGAGGGCGTGTACGTGCCGTCGCTGTATGACGTTGAGTACAACGAGGACGGCACAATAAAGAGCTTTACGCCCGGGGACGGCGCGCCCGCGGTCATTCACAAGCGGCTGATGCTCGACATGGACAAGTCTTTTTACCCCGACAACTTCGTGGTGCCGCTGGTCGAGATAGTGCACGACCGCGCTGTTCAGGAGATATTCCGAGGCTGTATTCGCGGCTGCCGTTTTTGTCAGGCGGGCTTTATCTACCGCCCCGTGCGCGAAAAATCGCCCGAAACCATCAACGAACAGTGCCGCGCCCTGTGCGAGAACACGGGCTACGACGAGGTGTCGCTGTCCTCTTTGAGCTCCAGCGACTACAGCCAAATCGTGCCGCTGCTCGAAAAGCTGACCGAGTGGACGGGCGAGGAAAAGGTGAGCATTTCGCTGCCGTCGCTGCGCGTGGACGGGTTCACCGACGAGATAATGAACAAGATAAAAACCGTGCGCAAAAGCGGACTGACCTTTGCCCCCGAGGCGGGCAGCCAGCGCATGCGCGACGTTATCAATAAAAACGTGCGTGAGGACGAGCTTATGGCTACCTGCGCCACCGCCTTTGCCGGCGGCTGGACTACGGTCAAGCTCTACTTCATGATAGGCTTGCCGACCGAAACTATGGACGACGTAGCGGACATCGCGAATCTCGGTCAGGCGGTCGTAGACACCTATTACAACACGCCGAACCACGCCAAGGGCAAGAGCGTGCGCGTCACGGTCTCGGCTTCGTCATTCGTGCCCAAGCCCTTCACTCCGTTCCAGTGGGAGCCGCAGGACACCATCCCCGTGCTTCACGAAAAGCAGCGGCACATCAAGGACAGCGTGCGCTCAAAGAAGATCACCTTCAACTACCACGACGCAGACACCAGCTTTTTGGAGGCGGTGTTCGCGCGCGGCGACCGCAGGCTATGTAAAACAATGGCGCTCGCGTGCGAAAGGGGCTTTCACTTCGACGGCTGGAACGACTGCTTCAGCCTTGAAAAATGGCTTGAGCTGTTTGAGGAGACCGGCATAGACCCGGCGTTTTACGCCAACCGCAGAAGGAGCTTTGACGAGATCCTGCCGTGGGATCACATCGACTACGGCGTTTCGAAGCAGTTTTTGATAAAGGAATGTAAAAAGGCGTATGAAAACCAGACTACGCCGCACTGCCGCCTGAAATGCTCAGGCTGCGGCGCGGCGAAATACGGAAGGGGTGTGTGCTTTGAAAAACGTCAGGATATGGTTTAAAAAGGATCACGAGTGCCGCTACATTTCGCACCTCGACCTAAACCGCGCCATGCTTCGCGCGCTGCACAAAAGCAAGATACCGATCTGGCACACCGAGGGCTTCAATCCGCACCCGTTCGCGACTTTTCCGCTGCCGCTGTCGCTCGGCTTTCGCGGGGTCAACGAGTGCATGGACGTAAAGCTTGAAGATGATGATTATTCTTTTAAAGAAATAATAGACCGTCTGAACGCCTGCTTGCCGCGCGGTCTGCGCGTGTTCGACGTCACCGAGGCGGTGATGAAGGCGGGCAAAATCGCCTTTGCCTCGTTTACGATAAAGCTGTCGGGCATAAACAAGCCCTCGAGCCTTGTGTGCAGGCAGCTTAAAGAGCTGCTTGACCGCGATACCATAGAGGTCGAAAAGCGGTCGAAAAAGGGCATGAAAACCGTAGATATAAAGCCTGCGGTCAAGTCGTATTCCGTGACTGAAAAATTCGACTGCGCCGAGCTTGATATAATGCTTGCGGCGGGCAGCAGCGACAACGTCAACCCCAACCTAATCATAACCGCGCTTGAAAACGAAAACGGCGTTGAGTATGAGGCGGATATAACCAGAAACGATCTGTATAATTCCGAATTAGAAAAATTCAGGTAGGTGGAGATATGTTTGAGTTTACGATCTGCGAGGCTGGATTCCTCAATGAGTTCATGGAGAAAATAAGAGCCTACATCAACAAGACCTATAAATTCACGATGAATTATCTGGCGAGCCCTGTCGTGACCGATTATCAGGACAACGAGCGGCTGGTGCTGATATCCGTCAACAAGTCGGTGTATCAAAACCTTTACAGCTTTATGCACCTGAACGACAGCAACATGCAGTATGCCGCGTTCGCGTGTTTGGAGAACGCGCTTTACGCCATACGCTTGTATTACGCGTTGTGTACAAGCCCCGACAACATGCACACCTACATTACGAGCCGCGATTTTTCGCTTGAAGAGAGCGAGAAGAAGGAGGCGGACGAGGATAAGGAGTACTCCGAAAACGAGGAGCATTTTTCGATAAAGGCGTTCTGCGAGTCGCTGCATGAGTTCAACACCTTTGTGCTCAAAAGCCCTGCGATATCCTCGCAGCTCATGAACAACAATCTTTTCCTGGGGCTGTCATGCGGCAAGGAGCTCAGCGAGGAGCTGCAAAACGAGGTCAGGAAAAACCTTGTGGGCGCGTATATGTCGCTCAGCAAGCACACAAAGATGTTCTTCAACGGCGGCTTGGACGAGGAGCTGGAGGACTTCGAGGAAGAAATCGACGAGATGTTCAGGGATTATGTAAAGAAGTTTTCATGAATTATTTTCCAAAGCTTCACAGGGCTTTGCCGAAAGCTTCAAGCAGTTTTCACATTGCGGCTTTATTATATAGGCACAGTAAAGATTGCTTCTCCTTTAATGATTTTTTCATAGATGTTCCTTAAATAAAGGCCGCCGTAAGGGCGGTCTTTATTATTTGCATGCAGCAACGTGCTGCACCCGGCGCGCCTTTGGAAAAATCGGCGTAACAGCTACGTTGGCAAAACGGCGCATCAGAACGCGGGAATAAACGGTAAGGTTTTATCAAAAAACAGCAACGTGCTGCACCCGGTGCGCCTTTGGAACAGGTTGCTTATCGGAAACGTTTGCCTAACGGCGCGTTAAAATGCATACTGTCGGGCAGTCTGAATTGCTTAAGCGACTTTTGCTATGATAATAGAAAACGGTATTGTATATGTATTATTATTCTTTAAACGAATATTTACAAAAGACCTTCGGCGAAAAGGTTTATAAGATATCGCTTAACGGCGGCATGACCTGTCCCAACCGCGACGGCTCTCTCGGAAGCCGCGGCTGTATCTTTTGCAGCGAGGGCGGCTCGGGGGAGTTCGCCGCGTGCGGCATGCTGCCCGTTAAGGAGCAGATAGGGCAGGCAAAGCGAAGAATAGCCCAAAAGAGCGACTGCCGCAGGTTTATCGCGTATTTTCAGCCGTTTACCAACACCTACGCGCCGGTCGAATACCTGCGCGGGATATTTGAGGAAGCGATAAAGCCCGATGAGATCGTCGCGCTGTCCATAGCCACGCGCCCCGACTGCCTGGGCGAGGACGTGCTCGGGCTGCTTTGCGAGCTTAACAGCATAAAGCCCGTGTGGGTGGAGCTCGGCTTGCAGACGGTGCATGAGAGCAGTGCGGAATACATCAGGCGCGGCTACCCTTTGCGCACCTACGACGAAGCTGCGCGGCGGCTGCGCGAAATGGGGATAAACGTTATAACGCACATCATCCTCGGCTTGCCGAACGAGAGCAGGGAGATGATGCTGCAAAGCGTGCGACACGCAGGGGAGAGGAGCGACGGAATAAAGCTTCAGCTGCTCCACGTGCTCAAGGGCACCGACCTGCTGAGCGACTACCGGAGCGGATCATTTGAAACGATGAGCCTTGACGAGTACGCCGACCTGCTGTGCGACTGCATTGAGGTCTTGCCGCCTAACGTGGTCATCCACCGCCTGACGGGCGACGGCGACAAAAAGCTGCTTGTCGCGCCGATGTGGAGCGCCGACAAAAAGCGCGTGCTGAACACCATTCAAAAAGCCCTGAGGGACAGGGACGTCACACAAGGCAGCGCATGGGACAGCTTTGCGCGTTGAAAAAACTTATCGGGAAAAACAGGACTTTTTTCTGTTTTTCCTTTTCTTTTAGTCAGGTTTCTGATATAATCAAATAAAAAGATTTTGGAGATGATACCATGATGAAAAAGATTTTTGCTGTTGTTATGGCTGCGTGCCTTGTCGGGCTGACTGCGGCGGGCTGCGGCGGCTCTGAGAGCAAAGGCGCTTCTTCAAGCTCGGGCGTTCAGGAGACCGAACCCGCCACCGCGGCTGTAGTCACCAACCTGCCTAAGCTCGATATGAGCAAGTGGCAGTACAGCGAGCAGGACGGTTTTTATTACCTGCTGGGCGTTTCTTACTGCGAGGCTCCCGCCGATGAAAAATACGAAAAGCTGGCGGTGTTCGTTCCCTCAGCGTATATGGACGGCACCGAGAACCCCGACGGCACCTATACCTGCAAGCTCAACGGCAGCGCCAAGGTCGGCGGCTACACCGCCGCGACCGCGCCGATAGCCATGCCTGTGCTGACCCCGAGCTATTACGCGGCTGACGCTATTACCGAGGAGCAGCTTCCCATGCTGCTGAATATGCCCGGCGGCGTAAGGGATTTTGTCGCCGAGGGCATGGTTTATGTATTCCCGGGATGTCGCGGTATCGATCAGGGCGCTCCCGCGGGCGTGACCGACCTTAAGGCGGCGGTGCGCTATCTGCGCTACTGCGACGACGTTATCGCGGGCGACGCAGAGAGGATATTCGCCTTTGGAATGAGCGGCGGCGGAGCGCAGGCGGCAATTCTGGGCGCGTCCGGCGACAGCGGGCTTTATGACCCCTACCTTGAAAAAATCGGCGCGGTACAGGGCGTGTCCGATGCGGTCGCGGGCTCTATGGATTGGTGCCCCGTAGTCGATCTGGGCACGGCAAACGCCGAGTATGAGTGGATGATGGGCTGTACACGCACCGATCTCTCACAAGAGCAAAAGGCGATATCCGACGCTCTCGCCGCCGCATACGCCGACTATGTGAACAGCGCCGGCTTTACCGACAGGGACGGCAACGCGCTAACCCTTGAAAAATCCGAGAGCGGCGTTTATCAGGCAGGCAGCTATTATGAGTACATCAAGGGCGTTATCGAGCGTTCGCTCAACAACTATCTCGCCGACACGGAGTTTTCTTCCGAGGGCAGATACAACGCCTACGATTCCGCGCAGGCGTATATCGACGAGCTGAACAAGGACAAAAAGTGGATAACCTACGACAAAAGCGCCAACACCGCGACTATAACGAGTGTTGAGGATTTTGTAAAGCACTGCAAGCAGGCGAGCGGACTTGATTTTGCCTTTGACCAGCCGGACAGCCAAAACAATTTGTTCGGATACGGCGACGGCACAAGGTCGCACTTTGACAGGATGCTTGCCGATGTGTTCAAAAAGCTCAATGTCGAATACGCTGCCGAGTACGAAGCCGACCTCGCGAAAACCGATTTTGCCGGCAATACTGTTGAGCAGCGCGTGGATATGTACAGCACGCTCTATTATTTGATGAAGAACCGCGGGGGATACGGAAAATCCAATGTTGCAAAATACTGGCGTATCCGCACGGGCATCGAGCAGAACAACACCGCGCTGACGACCGAGGTAAACCTTGCGCTTGCGCTTGAAAATTGCGATGACGTTGAAAGCGTTGACTTTGAGACCGTGTGGGCGCAGGGTCACACTCAGGCTGAACGCGAGGGCGACACCGAGAGCACCGCGAACTTTATTGAATGGATAAAGACCTGCGTGGGCTAGATGCTAGATGCTAGAGGCTAGATGCTAGATGTATTAGCGGAAACGTTTGGTGTATAGCCGTTGCCGCACGCTGTCATTCTGAGCGGTGCCGGAGGCAATTTTGCGTAGCAAAATAGTCGAAGAATCCCCCGATGTAAGGCAGATACGCTTAGCTGTGCGAAAGCCTTCCCCCTTGTGGGGAAGGTGGGCAATTCGCTTTGCGAATTGGTCGGATGAGGGTATATTGCCGCAAGGCAATACTCAGCGCCCTGTCGAAGGAAACACTCTGCTGTTAGGCAACCGCCGTTTATAGGAAACCTCAGTGCTCAGGCGTCGCGACACCTTCCCCACAAGGGGGAAGGCTTTCTTTTGAGCAACGCTTGGTTCATTGCCGAGGGGGATCTTTCGACTAAATCGCTGAACGCGATTTTGCCTCCGGCACCGCTCAAGATGACATGTTAAGGCAACGTCGCTTATAACTTAATGCCAACTGAATAATCTCAATTATCCGATAAACAGTGCAAAACCTGTCAAAACGTGGTATAATAAATGCAAGGAAAACGGCAGAAAAGCCGCAAA
>CACYPV010000006.1 GCA_902776375.1 uncultured Ruminococcus sp.
CTGATAGAAAGTAGACTTATATTTTGCGAGGATATTTTTCGCAAGACAAGGCGAAGGACGCAGCAAGGCTGGCGCCTTGCAAGGACGACAACGCAGTATTGCGGAAAATAGACCGCAAAGATTGTCTACTTTATATTAGGTATTAGTATTAGTCGAAGTATCCCCCAATGTAAGACAGCAACGTTTTTTCATTTATTACAGGAGGCTAACATGCAAGTATTCAAAAAATCCCTTGCCGCTTTGACGGCGCTCACGCTTTCGGCGGCTATTCTGCTTTCGGGCTGCGGCGGTTCTTCATCATCCGCCGATCCTTCTTCATCCACCGCGGAAACCACCGTTGAAGCAACGGTTGAAACAACGGTTCAATCAACAACCGAGTCAAAGCCAGGCAATACCGCCGATATCGATCCCCTGCTGTGGAAGGTCGAGGGCAAAAACGGCAACACGATGTACCTGTTCGGCACCATCCATGTGGGCGACGAGCGAAACAAGCAGGTGCTCGATATGCTCAAAGACGAGATCAGCGCAAGCGACGCGGTAGCCGCCGAGTTTGACACCGTAGCTTACAAAGAGGACACAAATCAGCAGCTTAGCACCGTAATGTCGATGCTGCTCAACGACGGCACCACCATCAAGGATCATATGCGAGCCGACCTTTACGAAAAAAGCGTAAAATATCTGACCGACGCGGGTTTATACATGACGGCTTACGACATGTATAACATGGGCTTTTGGAACAACATGCTCAGTTCCACGGCAGTCCGGCTAAGCTCCTACTCTACCGATTACGGCATGGAAGACCTGGTGCTCAACGAAGCAAAGAGCGGCAATAAAGAGATACTCGAGCTTGAATCGGCGCAATCCCAGACCGACCTCATCAGCGGCTTCTCCGACGAGCTGCAAAACCTGCTGATAGAAGCCTTTCTTGACACCGCCGACACCTACTCCGACGAAATCAAAAAGCTTCACGACGCGTGGATTGCGGGCGACGAAGACAAGCTTAGCGATGAAATGGAGGGCGAAACGGAAGACGACGACGAGGAGCTTACGCCCGAACAGCAAAAGCTTCTCGACGACTACCGAAAAAAGATGTACGACGACCGCAACGACGGAATGGCAAAAAAGGCTGTCGAATATCTCGAAAGCGGCAAGAACGTTTTCTTCACCGCCGGCACGGCTCACTTCCTCGGCGATAAAGGCATAGTCAAGCAGCTCACCGACAAGGGCTATAAGGTCGAGAGAATACATATCAGTTAAACAAAAATGCCTCTGACGTAAAATCAGAGGCGTTTGTTTTTATTCATCTTTCTTATTTGCGGGCGCTTCGGTCGCTGACTTCTGCTCGGACGTTTGCTTATCGCCCTTCTTGTCTTCCTTCATCGTCGCCTTAGTCACTTCGTGCACGGCGTAGCCGATCGCGCCGTTCACTCCCTTGTAGTGATAAATAATAATCAAATTCTTTTTCGCGTTGAAGTAATACTCGCATTGCTCAAGATTCTCGTCGGACGTGCTCACCTGACGGGCGTTTGCGATCCTTGCCCTCGTGGCGGAGTCGGCGTCCTTTTCCATCGCGTCGTAAATCTTATTGATTTTTTCCTTCGCGTAATTTCTTGTCTTTTTCAGCTCAGTGGTCGACGCGGCTACGATATCCGCCCCCGTAAGCTGCTCTCCGGTCTCGATATCAAAGTTGTACACGTCGAAAAAGCTGTTGGGGACTTCCTCGACCGTGCGATGCTCTATAACAAGACTCAGAATATTTCCGTTCAGAGTGCAAACATAATCTACCCTGTCCACAGCGTGGTCGTCGGCAGGCCTTTGTTTGGTTTTTAACTGTACCCTGTACTTCGCGGTTATCTCCAAATTTATCCGCCTGGCGGCGTCGCCGTCAAGCATAAGCTGCGGCATACGGTTGGGAACAAGAGCGTTTTTAAGCCCCTTCTCGCCCGTGATCTGAAAATCGCCCGAAAACGGCAGCTTCTTTTCCAGCGCGGTCGAAACATAGCTTTCCGCCTTTGTTTTATCAAGCGGAGCCGTAGTTTCCGCAACGCCTGAGCCGGTTGAGGATTTGCTCTTTTTATCCGAACCGCCGAACAAGCTGCACGAGCACATCGAAAACGCCAACGCGCAGACAAGGACGGCAGACAAAATCTTTTTCATATATCATACCTCGGTTTCTTTTTTCCATGTACCCTGATAGTATACCATTCAATTCAAATAATTTCAAGTCATAATCATATCATATCGGCGCGTTCGCTGTTTTTTCTGTTGAATAATCGGCAGAACCGTGCTATACTCAAGCTATAATCAACAAAAGGGATCTGCTATGAAATCATCTGTAATTCAAAACCGAACCGCCGCCTGCGCGCTCGCCGTGGGCTGCACCCTGCTGTGGGGCACGGCTTTCCCGTTCATCAAGCTCGGGTACCGCGAATTTGGCATAGCCGACGGCGACGTGGGCAGCATGCTCCTGTTCGCGGGGCTGCGCTTTTCGCTGGCGGGTATTTTGGTCATCCTGTTTTTGTGCGCAAGGGAACACAGGCTTCGCTTTCCTCAAAAGCCGGAGCTTGCGCCCATCCTCCTGCTTGGCGTCATCCAGACCGCCGGTCAGTACTTCTGCACCTACTTCGGCATAGGTCACACCACGGGAACGAACACCTCGATAATAACCGCCTGCGGCTCATTTTTGACCGTGCTGTTCGCGCCGCTGTTTTTCAAAAGCGACAGGCTGACTTTATTAAAGCTGCTCGGCTGCGCCGTCGGTTTTGCCGGCGTTCTGGTAATAAACGGCGGTGGCGGCTTCGGGCTCGGCACGCTTTTCGGCGATTTTTTGATTTTCATGTCTACCGTTTTTGCGTCGGGCGGCAACCTTATCGCCAAGGGCTTTTCAAAAGGCAAAGACCCTGTCAGCATAACCGGCTGGCAGCTTTTGCTCGGCGGGCTTATGCTCACGCTCGCGGGGCTTTTCGGCGGCGGGCGGCTCGACCTTTCAAACCTGCGCGGATTGCTTATCCTGCTGTGGCTCGCGCTCGTTTCGGCAGTCGCGTTCACCGTATGGACGGCGCTGCTAAAGCACCATCCCGCTGGAAAGATCGCCGTGTTCAACCTGCTGGTGCCCGTGTTCGGCACGGCGCTTTCGGGGCTGCTGCTCGGCGAAAATGTCTGGCGGTTGGAGGCTCTGCTCTCCCTCACGCTCATAGCGGCAGGCATCGTTTTGGTGAATATTTCAAGGGGGAACACGAATGATTAAAGGCGTTATTTCCGACATGGACGGCGTCATGCTCGACTCCGAAAAGTTGTACGTGCGCTTTTGGTGCGAGGCTGCGCAAAGCCACGGCTACCCGATGAAAAAGGAGCACGCGCTGGGCATCCGCTCAATGGCGCGACCCTTCGCCATCCAAAAGCTGCAGGGCTGGTTCGGCGAGGGCTTTGACTACGACAAGGTGCGCGATACGCGCGTAAAAATAATGGACGAATACATCAGCGCCCACGGCATAGAAGCCAAGCGCGGCGCAAAAGCTCTGCTGCAATGGCTGAAAGCGAACAACATAAAAACCGCGCTCGCCACCGCCACAGCCGTAGACAGGGCAACGCTCTATTTGGACAAGGTAGGCTTGCTTGAGTACTTCGACGTGATAGCCAGCGCGCGCATGGTAAAGCGCGGCAAGCCGGAGCCCGACATTTATCTCTACGCCGCCGGGCAGCTCGGGCTCGACCCAAAGGACTGCCTTGCGCTGGAGGACTCGCAAAACGGTGTGCGCTCCGCCGCCGCGGCAGGCTGCAAAACCGTGCTCGTCCCCGACCTCGACAACCCCGAAAACGAGCTGAAAGACCTGCTTTTCGCCACGGCGAAAAACCTTGAAAACGTTATTGATATCATAAAAAACAGCAAATAGAAAAGCAGCCGTTTCCGACTGCTTTTTTCTTTATTGGAAATTAAATCGCTTTGAACGCTTCCTCCAAGTCAAAGAGGATATCGTCGATGTGCTCGGTGCCTATCGAAAGGCGAACGGTGTTGGGACGGATGCCCTGCTCCTCCAACTCCTCGGCGTTTAGCTGAGAGTGCGTGGTCGTCGCTGGGTGGATGACAAGCGACTTTACGTCAGCCACGTTCGCGAGCAGCGAAAAGACCTGCAAATTGTCGATAAAGCGCAGCGCCTCTGCCTCTCCCCCCTTCACATCAAAGGTGAAGATGGAACCGCCGCCGTTCGGGAAATACTTGTCATAAAGCTCCTTGTAGCCCGACTCCGGAAGCGAGGGGTGGTTGATGTGCTCGACCTTCGGGTGGTTCTTCAAAAACTCGATGACCTTCTTGGTGTTGTAGGCGTGGCGCTCGACGCGCAGCGAAAGGGTCTCCAAGCCCTGCAAGAAGATGAACGCGTGGAACGGCGAGATCGTCGCGCCGGTGTCGCGCAGCAGTATCGCGCGGATATATGTCGCGAACGCCGCGCCGGGAGCCGCCTGAGTGAACACCGCGCCGTGATACGACGGGTTGGGCTCGGAGAATTGCGGGAACTTGCCGCTTGCCGCCCAATCGAAATTGCCGCTCTCGATTATAACGCCGCCGATAGCGGTGCCGTGTCCGCCGATGAACTTCGTCGCGGAATGGACAACGATGTCCGCCCCGTGCTCGATGGGGCGAAGCAAAAACGGGGTGGCGAAGGTGCTGTCTACAACGAGCGGTATATTATGCGCGTGAGCGACCTTAGCGAGGGCTTCAATGTCGATGATGTTCGAATTTGGATTGCCCAGCGACTCGATATAGATCGCGCGGGTGTTCTCGTCTATCGCCCTTTCAAAGGCGCCCTCCTCGTCGGGGTCGACAAAGGTCGTAGTGATGCCGTAATCGGGCAGGGTGTGCGCCAGCAGGTTGTAGCTGCCGCCGTAGATCGTCTTGGCGGCAACGATATTGTTGCCCGCCTTTGCCAGCGCCTGGATGGTGTATGTTATAGCCGCCGCGCCGGAGGCAACCGCCAGCGCCGCCGAGCCGCCCTCCAACGCCGCTATCCTCTCCTCAAAAACCGCCTGCGTGGGGTTTGTCAGTCTGCCGTAGATATTGCCCGCGTCGCGCAGACCGAAGCGATCCGCCGCGTGCTGACTGTCGTGAAAAACGTATGATGTCGTGGCGTAGATCGGCACCGCGCGAGCATCGGTAACGGGGTCGGCGCTCTCCTGTCCTACGTGAAGCTGCTTTGTTTCAAAGTGAAGGTTTCTTTCTTTTAATGTACTCATTATAATTTCTCCTTTTTGTTATGATGATGTGTTTTATTTTTGTCGCTAAAATCAACATCGGCACATTCGCGCGTCATAACAGCAAAGGTTTATGTAAAGTTTCATATCTATTCTCCTATATTTCCTACTGCATTAGTAGGTTTTGTGATTCGGATTATAACACACATTTCCTAGTTTGTCAATAGGTTTTGTAAAATATTTTTTTGATTATTCTCCTCCGCCGCAAAAACATCTCACCCATTTGTATTTCCGCGATAAACTGTAATGAGGTGAGCCGCTTATGAATATAGTATCCGCCGTTATAATAGTCAGCCTTGCGGTCGCGGGGCTCGTCGCCGTATTCCGCGAGATATCGCTGCGGCTTTTTACCTGCCGCGACGAATGTACCGTGATGTACATCACAAGAATAAACGCCAACGACGACAACATCGAGTTCGTGCTGCGCAGCGCGCTTGCCAAACGCCGCTGGAGCGCCGACAAAAACTCGGTCAGCGCGGTCTGCCTTAACTGCGAGCTAAACGACAAAAACCGCAAGATCTGCGAGCGTATCTGCCGCGAATACGGCTTTGCGCGTATAATGACAAAGGACGAATTTTTAAAATCACTTGATTAATGCGCCCGATATGGAGTATAATAGAAAGGAAACGTAAAAAACAGGTGTTATTATGCAGGAAAAAGCCTTGCTCCGGCTGGAGGGCACAGTTGAAAATATAGTATACCGCAACGACGAGAACGGCTACACCGTCCTCGAGATCATCGACGGCGACAACTTTATAACCGCCGTCGGCGTCATGCCGCCCGTCAATTCCGGCGACAGGGTGGCGCTTACGGGCATGTACACCGAGCACCGCAGCTACGGCAGGCAGTTTTCCGCAAAAGCGTGCGAGATCTGCCGCCCCACCGAAACGGCGGATATTCTCAGGTATCTTTCCTCCGGCGCGATAAAGGGCGTCGGCCCCGCGACGGCGCAGCGGCTCGTGAAGGAGTTCGGCGAAAGCACGCTCGAAGTCATGGAAACTCAGCCCGAGCGCGTCGCGCTGCTAAAAGGCGTGTCAAAGGAAAAGGCGCTCGACTTCGCCGCGCAGCTCCGCGCGAACGCCGGCATCCGCACGCTCATGCTCTATCTCGGCGAGTACGGCATCTCCAACTCCTCGGCGGTAAAGATATTCAACGCCTTCGGAGCCGGCTGCGTCGAGCATATAAAAGAAAACCCGTACATACTCTGTCAGGGCGACTTCGGCGTTCCTTTCGAGCGTGCGGACTTCATCGCCAAGCGCGAAAACCTTGAAAGCGACAGCGGCATCCGCGTCCGCGCGGGGCTGAGCTATATACTGCGCCACAACGAGGGCAACGGCCACACCTGCCTGCCCGCTGACAAACTGCTCGACACCGCCGCGGGCTTCCTCGGCGTAAGCCAAGCCAGAGCGCGCGAATGTCTTGACGAACTGATCTTCGACCGCAGCCTTATTTTGGACAGGCTGGGCGATACCGACTTTATCTTCACGCCGCAGCTCCACCTCAACGAAATGTACATAGCCTCGCGCGTAAAAATGATGCTTTCCTTCCCCGCCGAACGCGAAAAGAACCTTGAAGACGCGATAGCGGAGCTTGAAGAAAGCAACGGCATACGATACGCCGACCTTCAGCGCGACGCGATAACAGCCGCGCTCAGCGAGGGCATGCTGGTGCTTACCGGCGGCCCAGGCACAGGCAAAACCACCACGCTTAACGCGATAATAAAAATACTGCAAAGCAGGGGCAAAAAGGTACTGCTCGCCGCCCCGACGGGACGCGCCGCCCAGCGCATGAGCGAGCTTACGGGCGACGAGGCAAAAACCATCCACCGTCTGCTTGAAGTGAGCTGGGACAAGCATGACAACCCCGTATTCAACAAAAACGAGAAAAACCAATTGAAATGCGACGCGCTTATCATCGACGAAATGTCGATGGTGGACTGCTACATCTTCGAAAGCGTAATGCGCGCGCTGCCCATGGGCTGCCGCCTGGTGCTCGTCGGCGACTCCGACCAGCTGCCGTCCGTCGGCCCCGGCAACATCCTCGGCGACCTTATCGACAGCGGCGTCCTGCCCGTCGTGCGGCTCAATGAGATTTTCAGGCAAGCGCAGGAAAGCCTGATAATCACCAACGCGCACAAGATAGTCAACGGGCAAATGCCCGTGCTCAACAAGGCGGACAAGGACTTTTTCTTCCTGCGACGAACCGTCAAGAGCGAAGTGACCGAGCTCATCACCGACCTCTGCCGCTCCCGTCTGCCAAAAGCCTACGGCTATTCGCCGTTTGAAAACATACAGGTGCTCTCCCCCTCAAAAAAAGGCGAGCTCGGCACCGCGGAGCTCAACCACAGGCTGCAGTCAAGTTTGAACCCGCCCGATGATAACAAGGCGGAGGTAACGATCGGCAGCAAGACCTTCCGCGAGGGCGACAAGGTGATGCAGATAAAAAACAACTACGATATCCGCTGGTTCCGCGAAAACGGCGAAACAGGCGAGGGCGTGTTCAACGGCGACATCGGCATCATCGAGAAGATCGACAGAAAGACAAAGCACATGCGGATAAACTTTTACGACAAGACCGCCGCGCTCACCTTTGAAGACTGCTCCGATATCGACTTCGCCTACGCGATAACCGTGCACAAAAGTCAGGGCAACGAGTTCGACGCGGTCATAATCCCGATGTTTTCCGGACCCCCTCAGCTATATTACCGCAATCTGCTCTACACCGCCGTGACCCGCGCCAAAAAGACGCTCATCCTCGTCGGCACGCCGCAGACAGTGGAATACATGGTAAACAACAACCGCCAAACCAAACGCTACAGCGCGCTAAGGGAATTCCTGACAAGGGAAGACAGCCTGTATTAAAGTGAATGATTAATAATGAATAGTGAATAGTGAATGGCGGGCTCTGCCCGCACCCGATTTATATTGGCGCGGCACGATTCGATAACGCGGCACATGCGCTTCGCGCAGGAAGCTTTTTCGCTCAGCACGCATTATTACAAATCCGGAGCGAAGCGACCATTCACTATGCACTATGCACCATTCACTATACACTAATATAAAACGGAGTATTAAACATGAACATTGCAATCGATTTAGGTTCCGACAGAACCAGAGTATTTATTGAAAACAAAGGAAAGGTGCTCGACGAAGCAAGCGTTATCACCTACGACATCGACACCAACGAGATCTACGCGGTCGGCGACGAAGCGTACGCCATGATCGGCAAAACGCCGCTGGGCATCCGCGCCGCTCACCCGATGGACAGCGGCGTTATCGCTCAGTCCGATTTGGTTGAGGAAATGGTCGACATAATGATGCGCGAGCTGTGCCCCGTCAAAATATCAAATCCGCGCGTCATCACCGCTATCCCCTGCGCCCTCACCGAGGTCGAAAAGCGCGCGGTCGTAAACGCCGTAAGCTCCTTCGGCGCGCGCAAGGTGTACCTTATCGAAACGCCCAAGGCGGCGGCGCTGGGCTGCGGAGCCGACATCACCTCGCCCCACGGCGTGTTTATCGCCGATATCGGCAGCGGCACCGCAGACATAGGCGTGCTCTCCCTCGGCGGTCTTTCGGCGTCCAAAAGCGTCAAGCACGCGGGCAGCGCGATGGACGAGGCTATAGTAAAATACGTGCGCAAAGAGTACAACCTCGTTATCGGCACCAACATGGCTGAAAGCTGCAAAAAGGCTATAGGCTGCGTCGTCAGCCTTCCCAAGCAAGAGACCTTCCGCGTAAAGGGCAGGGACGCGATAAGCGGTCTGCCGCGCTACGTTGACGTTACAAGCGAGGAGATCAAGGGCGCGATAGAGGAAATAGCAAAAGAGATAGTGACCGCCATCCGCGACGTGCTCGAGCAAACTCCCCCCGAGCTGCTCAGCGACGTCTCGACCGACGGCATCATCCTCACCGGCGGCCTCGCCAAGCTAAAGGGCATGGCACAGCTCGTCGGCCTGACTACCAAGCTAAAGGTGCGCGTCCACAAATACGCCCCCGACTGCGTGATAATGGGCTGCGGCAAGGCGATAAAATACATCCCCTACGCCGACAAAGAAATGGTCTCCGGCATCTCCCCCCTCCTGACCGCGTATTAATTATCCGCCATCAGACAAACCAACAGGAGTTATATTATGCGCTGTTATAATTGTATGAAAGAGCTGCCTACGGATAGCGTCCCGTTTTGTCCGTTCTGCGGCAAGAACCCAAATGAACAGAATCCCCCGCACCGCCTTGCCGCCGGAACAGTCCTGCATAACAGGTACCTTGTCGGCGCAACGCTGGGCGAAGGCGGCTTCGGCATAACCTACGTGGGCTTTGACCAAACGCTTTATATCAAGGTGGCGGTCAAGGAGTATTACCCCTCGGGCATCGCCACGCGCTTCAACACCATTTCAAACGACGTAAGAGTAAGCGCGGAGAGGCAACAAGAGAGTTTTGAAAAAGGAAAAGACAGCTTTTTGAAAGAAGCCCGCAGCGTGGCGCAGTTTTCAAACGAAACCGGCATTGTAGACGTGCGCGACTTCTTCACCGAAAACAACACGGCGTATATCGTCATGGAGTTTTTGGACGGCATTGATTTAAACAAGCACATACATAATAACGGTATTATGGAAGCAAAGCAGACCTTTGACATGATGCTTCCGCTCATGCGCACGCTCGAAAAAATGCACAGGCAAAACGTCATCCACCGCGACATCTCGCCCGACAATATCATGCTGCTCAAAAACGGCACGCTAAAGCTTATGGATTTCGGCTCGGCGCGGCAGTATTCGCGTGATGAATCAAGGTCGCTTTCCGTAGTGCTAAAGCCCGGCTTCGCTCCGTTCGAGCAGTACAGCCGCAAGGGAAAGCAGGGTCCGTGGACGGACGTGTACGCCCTGTGCGCCACTATCTACGCGTGCATAACAGGTAAAGCGCCCTCAGATTCACTCGACCGCTCGGTTACCGACGATTTAAAAAAGCCCTCGGAGCTCGGCATTTCGATACCCGAAAACCTCGAAAAAGCGCTGATGAAAGGGCTCGCCGTTCATCGTGAGAACCGATTCCGGAACATGAGCGAGCTTATTGCGGCAATTGAGAAAAAACCTGTACCGACTGAAAAGAAAAAAACCGAGGCAAAAGAAAACCTAACGATCGTCACAGACGATAAGGAAAGTGACGAAAGCAAAACCATTGCTGCGGACGATGCGGAAAACAACAAAAACAAAACCATTGACGCAAATGAATTAAAGAAAGACGAACAGAAAACAGTTTCGGCAGACGCACCAGTAATGGCAAAAAAGCCTGTTGATTGGAAACAAGCTAAAGAAACCGATAAAACAAATGAGAAAAATAAGCGCGGCAAAAAGGTGCCGTTAATAATCAGCTCAATCGCATTAGTGCTGGTATTGGCAATTGTGGGCGTTTTTGTTGTTAAGCCAATTTTTGATAAACAATCAGAATCATCATCGTCGGGATCGACAACTTATGGCGATGAACAAAAGCAAATACGGGAGGGCTTGTCAAAGCAAACGATTTCAGCGGGGTCTTATCACACTGTCAGCTTAAAATCGGATGGCACTGTCGTTGCTACAAAAATACCCGATGATTCTATGCATGATGTATATAATAAGGGTCAATGCAATGTCGGCGATTGGAAGGATATCGTCGCGATAAGCGCGGGTGAATACCTCTCTGTTGGCTTAAAATCGGACAGCACTGTGGTTGCCGTGGGATATAATGATTCAGGTCAACTCCACGTCAGAGACTGGAAAGATATTGTCGCAGTAAGCGCGGGAAATAATTTCACTGTCGGCCTGAAATCGGACGGCACTGTTGTTGCTGCGGGATTAGATTCGAATGATCAATACGACATTGGCGGTTGGAATGATATCGTAGCGGTCAGTGCAGGAAGGCGCCACACTGTCGGCTTAAAATCGGACGGCACGGTAGTTGCCGCGGGAGATAATGAATACGGTCAATGTGATGTCAGCGAATGGGAAAATATCATTGCAGTAAGCGCGGGATATGACCACACCGTCGGCTTGAAAGCTGACGGCACGGTAGTAGCCGTAGGTTATTATTACTCCGGTCAATGCGACGTCGGCGGTTGGAAGGATATCGTAGCGATAAGCGCGGGAGAATATCACTCTGTCGGCTTGAAATCGGACAGGACAGTTGTTGCTGCGGGAAATAATTATCACGGAGAATGTTACGTCAGTGATTGGAAGGATATAGTCTCTGTAAGCGCGGGAGCGAGTCACACTGTCGGCTTGAAATCAGATGGCACTGTTGTTGCTGTGGGAGATAATTATGACGGTCAATGCGACGTCGGCGACTGGACAAACATAAAAACAAACTAACGCAAAAGGCAGGCTCAACAACCGAGCCTGCCTTAACTATTATACTATCCCAAAAACTTTTTGATTTTCCCAACATCCTCATTCGGGAACAGCCTTGTAAAATGCTCCAACAGCCTTTCATACGATTCCTCGGGCGAGCGGCTGTACACCTTATCGGTAAAGCCGCCGCGCATAAAAGCCTCGGGCGTTGAGTACTCGGCAACGCCCCAGCCGTAGGGGGTGCCGTATTTGTCCTTCATGTACACGAAGTCGCTGATAATCACATAGCCCTGCGCCTGCAATCGGGTGATTATCGTGTCAAAGCCCTTGTTGCCGCCCTTTTTGTAGTTGCCGAGCTGCTTAAGTCGCTTTGATATGACCGGCGCGTTCTGCTCAACCAAATCGTAGAGCAGCTTGTCCCTGTACTGAGCCAGCCCGTCGTCATACCGCGCGTCAAAGTCGTAGCCGTCGCGGCGGTAATTCGCAAAATCAGGGAACCATTCGGGGCTTATATAGCACGCCTTCTTCTCAAAAAACTTGCCATAGGCGCAGCCCGTTTCTTTTATAACGGGACCTTTCCATTCCCACGCGCTCCATTCGCCCGTGTCGCTGTGCCACCAGCAGCCGGGGTCGATATGCTCCTCAATAGAGAATCCGTCTATCGAATTTTCAAAAAACGGCAGAAACCCATACTCGTTTATCGCTTGTATCAGATCTGCCTTTGTCCTTATAATAAAATCGCCAAACATAATACCACTTCAAGCTATGGGGAGCCGCCGTAAAGCAGCTCCCCCCATTTTAATCTATCGTAAAATAATATCTTCCGTTCGCGTAGGTCTGGTCGACCGCGCGGTAAACATGCGGCGCGCCGTCGTACGGAATCTTCTCGGTCTGCACCGTGCCGTTATTAAAGATGACATATTCGGTGTAGTCGGTCAGCTCGACCGTATACGCCGCGTGTCCGTCAATGTCCGCAGCGGGCGTCATCGCAACGCCCGGCCACTCAAAAGGGACTGTCGACCCTCCGTAATAATACGCCTTTATCTCGCCCGTCCAGTCCAGCGTGTTCACAAAGGTGACCGTGCGGTTCGCGGGCTTAGGCTGTTCCACAGGAGCGGAAAAGCCGGCTTTAATTCTTTGAAGCTGCGTCACGTCAGAGATATTTATCTTCTCGTCGTCGTTTGCGTTGGCGAGCTCATACTGCAGCGGAGTCAGCTCCATATACTCAGCCAAGTATCTCTGCACCTCGGTGATGTCGTTCACATCAAACTCGCCGCTGCGGTCAACATCGTAGCGCACCTTCGAGCCCTTATACGAAGCGTACATTTCGTTTGAAAGCCACGCCGCGCGGTTGAGCATCCAATCGCGCGCATAGTTGAACATGCCCCTGAAATCGCCGCTGTAGCTCGTGTTAGCCGAGGCAACGGTGTATTCGCCGGTGAAGAAGTCAAATCCGGCTTTCTTCATCGGATTGCGCGGAGCTATCCAGCTTCCGGTATTCAGCAGCCAGCCGCTTTTGTAGTTCATGGCGGCGCTGTCCGAGATAAGCGAATAATACTTGTCTGCGCTGTACATCTCAGGCTCGATATACGGGTTTTTCGTCTTGCCGCTGAAATGGTTTATCGCGGGCATGAAGTCCTCAAACCAAACCTGCGCGGCAGTCGCCTGCACCTGCTTGTTGCGCGAAAGCAGATTCATAATATTGTAAGTATAAACCTCGGTGCTGCTCTTGCCCTTGAAGCGGCACCACCAGCCCGTATACTGCTGATAATCGCTTACGCCCATATTCGTCAGGTCGCGGCCTACGCCCACAGCGTTGCCGAGCGAGTTGTCGTAATCCCACACGGGCGAGCCGTAGAACTTATACTTTCCTTCCTCATCGGGCTTGTAAGTAAAGAAGGTGGACGATACGCCCGCGTCCCAGTTTTTGCCGAGCTCGTTTATCAGGTAGAGCTTCGCCGCCGAATCCAGATCGATCAGATCGTCGATAGCCGTGCTCGTCTTTTTAATAGCCGTGCGGCATTGCTTCAGCAGAGCGTTGAACTTTTCCGCGACATACGCCTTTACTTCCTCGTAGCCGGGGTTGCCTGGATCGATCTCGGGCGCTTTTATCGTGACCTTTATTCCGCCGTCGCAGGTGACATAATAATCGTCGCCGCCCGCGCTGGCGTCCACCTCGGCGATAAACGAAAAGTCCTCCTTGACGGTTTCGTCCTCGTTTAGGTAACCCTCCTCGTCAACGTCGGTCACAAGGCTGCCCGCCTCGACCTTCTCCGTCATCATGTAGGAGCCCCAGTAAAAGCCGTTAACGTAAAAATCGACAAAGCGCGAATCCGAGGCATAGGGCATTCCCACCGCGTCGGAAAGGTCATAAAGGATGCGGTTGCGCGAAAGCGAATCATCCTGATAGTTGGGCAAAATGGAATACTTCTTGTTTTTCTCCATGCCCGCTATCGATACCTTCTTATCGTAGGTGATGTTATATCCCTTTTTGGGCTTGTCCCACGAGGTGTTGCCGCGGCCCTTGATCTTCTTTATCGTCGTGTTGTCGATCTTGCCGTCGGCTTCAACTATAGCGCCAGTAGCCTTGGCGCTGTTCGACTTGTCAACGTTCAGATACGACATAAGGTCGCTTCCCTCGCCGTCAGCGTCGGGGTTGTTGATATAGACCGCCGCCTCGGCGCTCGACTTCATGTATCTCAGCGTAAAAGTGCTGCCTGCCGCAGTCACGCGGTAGCTTTGCTCGGTCGAATAAGGCACTGTCTCCGTTTCGCCCGCCGCGATGGTAACGCCGTTAAGGGTGACCGCCGAGGAAAATCCGTTGTAAACGTCTACCTCCTCGTCGCCTGCGGACACAGGCAGGAAAAAGTATTTTTCCGTTGGTGCCGCAACCAAAAAGCGTTCGTCATGGACGCTCTGCCACGCCTGCCACGCCTCGCTGTCCTTGGAGCCCGAAACCGCGTGAACATAAAGCGCCTGCTCCGACGCGAAATCCGAGGGGGCAAAAACGACCTCCTCAACTTCTTCCGCAGAGGCGTTTAGCACGGGAACGCAGCCAAAAACCAGCATTGCGGACATAAACCCCGCAATCAGTTTTTTCATTGGTACATCATTCCTTTCAGAGTAATTTTTTACAAATATTTTAAAAATGTTTGTTTATTTTCATTTTATCACAGTGCTGTCACATAAGCAAGCACAATTTTTCTTTTTTTTATGAATTTTCGGAATCCTCTTTATTTTTGCAAAATTATTTGCTATAATAGCTCTGAAGCGGCATATCGATTTGGAACGAAGGTATGCAATGAAAAGAACACCAATTAAGGAAGTGGTAAAATGTCCATGACAAACACAACAAAAAAGAACATTTTTAAAAGCGCTCTCGCCGCGCTTCTCGCGGCAACTATGATCGCAGGCGCAATGGCAGGCTGCGGCTCCGGCTCAACAAGCTCAAAGGCTGAGGTAAGCGCCGCAAACGAAACACAGGTCGTCACCCAGGTCGTAAACGGCGTTTACGTCGACGAAAACGGCCAGCCGATCACCGACGCCAACGGCGACTTCATCCCCGCGTCCGAGGCGGCAACAACTGCCGGCGACAAAACGTCCAAGGCTAAGGACGACAAGCAGAGCAGCGCCGACAACAAACAAAACTCCAAGTCGGGCGATACAAGCAAGACCCAGAGCAGCGCTTCATCCAAAACCAACAACACGCAGAATTCCGGCGCTCAGCAGTCGGCAGGCTCCGGCAACTCCGGCAGCGGCGAAAGAACCAAGACCCCGTCCGGCGCAAAGAACAGCGCCACCAAAAAGTCGACCAAGGCAGACGACTCCGCCAAAGAACTCACTATCGGCGGCAAGAGCTACAAGGTCGGCGACAAAGTCACCTGCACCTATTTCCTGACTGTTCCCCAGCCCATGCTCAACTTCCAGGGCAGAGTAGAGTATGACAACACCATGCTCAAAAAGACCAACGCCTATCTCGTAGCGCCCGCAAGCTACAGCGCGATGCTCAACGCCACGCTCGACAACCGCGTAGTATTCAACGGCTCCGACCTCAGCGGCTACGACTTCACCGAGCCCGGCTACGAATTCCTCGTTGTAGAGTACGAGGTGCTCAAAACAGGCACGACCGAGCCCGCCATCACCTTCGAGGTCATCACCGATACCAACGACAAGGCATACGCCGGCGCCGACGGCGTCCTCTCGGGCGGCGCAAAGGTCATGAGCGTTTATTCGTGATAGAGCCTGTCATCCTGAGCGGTGCCGAAGGCGATTTCACGAAGTGAAATAGTCGAAGGAGCCCCCTTCTTCGCGAAGCAAACCATAACCATTAATTGAAAATCGATAATTTAAAAACATAGGCTGCAAACAGCAGTCTATGTTTTTTTGTAAACTGTACCCTTTTATTTTGTGATATCTGTCTATTTTTTTATGCACAGATATGTGTTAAAATCCAACTGTACATATAAATTTATAATATTTGTGCGTTATTAAAGGTACAGTCAGGAGGGTCGGCATGGCTAAAAGAGCAATGGTAATAAACGATCTGTCGTCGTTCGGCAGGTGCTCGCTCACAGCGTACATCGCTGTTTTGTCCGCTATGGGGCACACGCCCTGTCCCCTGCCCACCGCCGTACTCAGCGCGCAGTCTGAGTTCCCCGACTATTTCGGCATGGAGCTGACCGACGCTATTACCGGATACAAAAAGGCTTGGCAAAAGAACCGCGAACGCTTCGACGGCATAAGCACGGGCTACTTTGCAAACAGCCGCCAGCTCGACCACACGGCGGACATAATAAACACCTTCCGCACCGAGGGAAGCGCGGTGCTCGTAGACCCCGTCATGGGCGACAACGGCAGCCTTTATCCCGATTACGACAAAGCCTGCTGCGCAAAGATGAAGCAGCTTATATGCACCGCCGACGTCATCACGCCCAACCTGACCGAGCTTTGCCTGCTGACCGATACCGCTTACGCCGATTTGACCGCGCACAGTGCGGCACATGGCTATTTCGACGAGATTACAGCCCTTGCAAGGCAAATCATGCGGCCGCTCGGCGTTATCGTCACGGGTATCCGCAGCGGCGGCGACGTGTGCAACCTAGCCGTGACGGGCGACGAGGCGAGGTTCTTTCGATGTAAGAACGCCGGCGAGAGCTTTTCCGGCACCGGAGATATTTTCTCGGCGGTCATATTCGGCTGTATACTCAGCTGTAAAACATTGTTTGATGCGGCTCGGCTTGCAACAGACTTCATTGAACGCTCGATAGCCGACACTGTAAAGGAGCCGCACGACCCGCTTTACGGGGTGAATTATGAAAAATTCCTAACTATACTTGCAGAGGTGAAATAGTGTGAAAAAGTAAAAAACAGGCATTTTAGCCTGTTGAACACCAAAACAAGACCCACCTAAGTGAGCCTAAAATCGCAATAATTCCCACCAATTCGGTCAACTGAAAACGGAAAATTTAGCGGCTTCCGTTTTCATCTCTATTTGTGCCGGTGCCGCACCGGCATGTGGATTAATATGCAAACTATCAAAGTAAAAGCAAAAGCGCAAAAATCAAAAGCAACGGGAAAAGCGCTGGCGGTCAGCGCGATGTTCGCGGCGCTGATAACCGTGACAACCGCGTTTATAAAGATACCCGCGCCAATGGGTTACGCCCACGCCGGCGACTCAATGGTGTATCTCACCGCAAATGTCCTGCCCGCGCCGTTCAGCTTTATCGCGGCGGCGATCGGCGGAGCGCTTGCCGATATAATGAGCGGCTACGCGGTATGGGCTATACCCACCGCCATCATCAAGGCGTTGAATGTTCTGCCGTTTTTTCTTATTCGCTTAATTCTTAATAAGAACAATAAAGACGACAAAATCTTACGCCTGCCAATCATAGCGGCGCTCGTCGCCACGACGGCGGTCACTGTCGGCGGATATTTTATCGCCAACGCCCTGCTCTACGACGTTTCCGCGGCTATAGCTGAAACGCCCTTCAACATCATGCAGTCGATCGTCGGCGCCGTTCTGTTCACCGCGCTCGCGGCAGCGCTTGACGCCGTAAAATTCAAACAGCATATACTTAAGTGAACATGTGTAAATGCCAAATAAATATTGACATTCCGGCTTTTTTCCAATATAATAAAAAACAGAAACGGCATAAGCTGTTTCGCAATATGTTTTTGGGCTATAAGATTAACCGCACTGTACTGCTACTACAGGGCGGTTATTTCTTTATGATAAGGACGATCACTGTCACTAAAAAAGCGAGATACACTACGTACTCCATCATTTCACCTCCTTTCACAGAGGTGTCAAAACAGCGAAAAAAATAAAATGCAATGAATCAAAAGGCTCCTAAAAGCATCTAATAAATGAATCGGCTGATTCAGAGAAAAGGAGTGAGGAAATGAAAGCAGAAGAACTAAAAAAGCTATACGCGCTGACCCCTGAATTACATGAAAGCGTTGCGCGTACTCTGCAAAAGCTTGATGACAAATCGCCTATGCGCTACCGCAAACAGAAAATTGTTAAGCGTTTTGCGGTTGTGCTTGCTGTTGTCATATTGCTTGCGGCGTTTACTACCGCAGCATACGCAACGCATCTATTTGGCTTTTTGACAGAACGCGTCGGGAAATACGGAGTGAATATGCATATCGTGCAGGCAACGCCGGATTCCGCCGTAAACAAAAAATACGCAAAGCCTAACCCAACCTACTTGCCAAAAGGCTGCTGCCAGTTGATGGGAAATGATGATAACGAAAATCCCATCCTTAACGCCGAGGGTGTGACGTCTTACAATCCCAACGGCAATTACAAATATACGGACGGCAAAGAAACATGGGTGCATTTCCATGTGTACCAAGCGGAGTCATACAGCGAGGAAGCCCGTTATATTGTAGATAGCTTTGAAAAAGAATACGGAGGTCATAAAACCATATTCCTGACAAGACAGTTTGAGGATAACGGCAATCAGGATCACTACGCCGTGAAATATTTTGAGGATTGGGGGATTGTGGTTGATAAAGAGCACTTGGAACCGGAAACCGTTGATGTGGGCGATGATCCGTATGTCGGTTATGCTTTTTCGACGAAGGATGAAACAAGAGAGTACCAACTTGGCGAAACTTTTACATGGACAGAGCAGATAGTAGACGCACCTTCACCGTTATACTGCTTTAAAGAAGGTGAATGTGAGATAACCGTAAAAGCCGTTAAAGAGAACGACGGTATCAAAGGATTAGACAGAAACAATCTGCTTTTTCCCGATGACGAAGAATGGTGCGCACGTTGGTTCAACAGCGACGGCAGTTTGAAAACACCATATATTCGAACCGATATAGATTACGGTGACGGTGTTAACGCGCTCGGACACAGTGAATCAAAAGAAGTCAACCGGCACTTTTATTTGGTGACTGTGAAAGTGAAAAACGGCAGCTTTACCGGGCAATTTATGACACATAGCGGCAGCGTATTGTATCAGGAAAACCATTCTGAAAACGGAGCGGAAATTTTTACAGTAGGTATTGTGGCGGATGAAGATGAATTGAATGATGTTGTGCTTAGCATAGCTTCCTTTGAAACGGTCATTGACGATAAAACGCAGACCGTCGTCCGCAAGAGTATTGACACAATAATTCCGCTCCAAGTGAATCAGTGAGGTGTGTATATGACGAAAGAAAAGTTCACCGGGCTGATTTTGAAAAACGAGGAAATGATGTGTAAGGTTGCCATGTCCATGCTCCGCAACGAAAAGGACTGCGAGGATGCTATGCAAACAGCGATTTTGTCAGCGTTTGAAAAGCTAAGTACATTAAAGCATGAGGAATACTTCCGCACATGGCTCATGCGCATTTTGATCAACACCTGCAACAAGCAGCTTCGCCAAAGAAAAAGAACTGCGGAATTAACGGAAGTCCAAGCCGTTTCAACCTCCTCGATTGAGGAGGTTGAGGTGCGTGCGGCGGTGGAAGCATTGCCGTTGAAAATCCGACAGGTGATTATCCTTTACTATTCAGAACAATTCACCACTAAAGAAATCAGCGAGATTCTCAGAATCCCTAAGGGTACGGTACTGAGCCGGTTGGATAAGGGGCGCAAACTGTTAAGGTTAGAGCTTGAATGAGCCCTTAAAACATTTTTTAACTACATAAAAATTCCCCTTGATAAGCCGATTTGCCTATCAAGGGGCGTCGTGTTTTTGGTTATGCGCTGATAATATTGTTTTTGACGAGCAGCTTTGGGTCGGCTTTCAATACGCTGAGAAACCGCCTTGCCGCTCCGATCGGTTTGTTGGTGCCGGCTTCCCACGCTTCGACTGTTTTGACAGATACGCCCATAACTTCGGCGAACGTGAGCTGCGTCATACCAAAGCCGAGACGGATGTCCTTGATTTCTTCCGAGCTGAAATCGGGAACAGGGCTTACCGTGCATTTCGCCGTTCGTGCCTGAACATTGCCTTTTTCATATTCGATTGCTTCATTCAGCCCTTTTAAAATGCTTTCATAAACGCTCATAAAATCATCTCCTGATAGTCGCTTCCAAAATTTTGATCAACTTCTTAACTTCATTCCGCTCCGATTTGGACAGATTATCTTTCTCATCTTTAGCATATGCGGTAATCAGATAAATACTCTCATAAACCGCAAAGTCCACATATCAAACTCTTGCGCTGCCGCTTTTCCCTCTGCCTTCAAAGGCGATTCGGATTTTCCGCAGACCTCCGGTGCCTTGCATTACATCACCTTTAGCGGGATCGATCGTCAGTTCTTCCTGCAAGGCTTTGAGCTCCTTGTCAGTAAGCCCCATCTCAGCCCACTTTCGGTCAAACTCCGGAAGCATAATAAATTGCCTTGTCATACTGTCAGTTCTTTCAATTATATTATACCCTATATAATAGGGTGTGTCAATATAAATCTTCCTTTTTCCTTCTATGATTTACAATACTTATAACAAAAAACCAATTGAATTACCCGGAAAAATATGCTATACTATTCCAGTATAGCATTTTTATTGGAGGTAATTTTATGGCTGACAAAACGGTACGCACCCGTTACGCCCCGAGCCCCACGGGCTTTATGCATGTGGGCAACCTGCGCACGGCGCTTTACGAATATCTGGTAGCCAAATCGCAGGGCGGCAAATTCATTCTCAGAATAGAGGACACCGACCGTGAAAGGCTGGTTGAAGGCGCGGTCGATTTTATTTATAACACCCTCAAGCTTGCGGGCTTGCAGCACGACGAAGGTCCCGACGTCGGCGGCGAATACGGTCCCTATGTGCAGTCCGAGCGCAAGGACATGTATCTCCCCTACGCCGAACAGCTAATAAAGGAAGGCAAGGCATACCGCTGCTTCTGCACAAAGGAAAGGCTCGAAAAAATCCAAAACGAAACCGTAGGCGGCGGCTACGACCGTCACTGCCGCGACCTCTCCGAGGAAGAGATCCAGGCGAAGCTCGACGCGGGCGTTCCCTACGTTATCCGCCAGAAAATGCCCATAGAGGGCAGCACAACATTTTCGGACGCGGTTTTCGGCGATATCACAGTTGAGAACAGCGAGCTGCAAGATCAAATACTTATCAAGACCGACGGCTATCCCACCTACAATTTCGCCAACGTTATCGACGACCACACAATGGGCATCACCCACGTGGTGCGCGGCAGCGAGTATTTGAGCTCAACACCCAAGTATAACCTGCTTTACGAGGCGTTCGGCTGGGAGATACCCACCTATATCCACCTTCCCCTCATCATGGGCAAGGACGAGGACGGCAACGTAAGCAAGCTCAGCAAACGCCACGGCGCGACAGGCTTCTACGATTTGATAGACGACGGCTATCTGCCGCAGGCTATCATCAACTACATCGCCCTGCTGGGCTGGTGCCCCAAGGACAATCAGGAGATCTTCACCCTGAAAGAGCTTGAGCAGGCGTTCGACATCGACGGTATCAGCAAATCCCCGTCCGTGTTCGACTACGACAAGCTGACGTGGTTCAACGGCGAATACATCAAGACTATGACCACTGATGAGTTCACCGAGGCGGCTATGCCCTATTACAAAAAGCTTTTCGGCGATAAAGAAATGCCGTGGGACAAGCTTGCCGAGATCCTGCAAAAGCGCGTGACTCAGCTTACGCAGATACCCGAAATGCTCGATTTCTTCGCGGAATTGCCCGAATACGACGAAAGTCTTTTCGTAAATAAAAAGAGCAAGACCAATCTTGAAAACGCGCCCGTCGTGCTCAAAGAGGCTTACGAGCGCCTGAAAGCCCTGCCCGTCTGGGACAACCCCTCCATCCACGACTGCCTTATAGACATGGCAAAGGAAAAGGAGCTCAAAAACGGCACCGTTATGTGGCCGGTACGCATTTCGGCGGCAGGCAAGACCGTCACCCCCGGCGGTGCGGTCGAGATACTCGACATTTTGGGCAGAGAGGAATCCCTGCGCAGAATGGAAATCGGCTTAAATAAATTTGAAAAATAAAGGAAAATCATCATGTCTGATACAGAATTAAAAGAATTATCACAGGGTAATTTTATCCACACATTCATCGACGAGGATATTGCCGAGGGCGGCAAATACGAGGGCAAAACCGTTCACACGCGTTTCCCTCCCGAGCCCAACGGCTATCTTCATATCGGTCACGCAAAGGCTGTCTGCGTCAACTTTGCCACCGCCGAAAAATACAACGGACTTTGCAACCTGCGCATGGACGACACCAACCCCACCAAGGAGGACGTTGAATACGTCGACGCCATCAAAGAGGACATCAAGTGGCTGGGCTTCGACTGGGACGACCGCTTCTACTACGCCTCCGACTACTTTGAGGATATGTACGGCTTTGCGGTAGAGCTTATCAAAAAGGGGCTCGCCTACGTTTGCGAGCTGACTCCCGAACAGATGCGCGAATACCGCGGCGACACTCAGACGCCCGCAAAAAGCCCCTTCCGCGACCGACCCGTTGAGGAGAGCCTCGACCTGTTCAATCGCATGAGGAACGGCGAATTCCCCGACGGCAGCATGACTCTGCGCGCGAAGATCGACCTCGCCTCAGGCAACTTCAACATGCGCGACCCCGTTATTTACCGCATAAACCGCATGCACCACCACCGCACGGGCGACAAATGGTGCATCTATCCGATGTACGACTTCGCGCACCCCATCGAGGACACTATCGAGGGCATCACCCACAGCCTGTGCTCGCTTGAATTCGAATCGCACCGCCCGCTTTACGACTGGGTCATCGACAACATCTCCGCGCCCGCAAAGCCGCGCCAGATCGAATTTGCGCGCCTCGGTATCAACAACACCGTAATGTCAAAGCGCAAGCTGCGCCAGCTTGTAGAGGACGGCTATGTAAGCGGCTGGGACGACCCCCGTATGCCCACCCTCTGCGGTCTGCGCAGACGCGGCTACACTCCGCGCTCGATCCGCTCGTTCATCGATCAGATCGGCGTTTCCAAGGTGAATTCAATAGTTGAATACAGCTTCCTTGAGCATTGCCTGCGCGACGATCTGAACGAAACAGCCGAACGCGCCATGTGCGTGCTGCGCCCCGTTAAGCTGGTCATCACCAACTATCCCGAGGGCAAGACCGAGGAATTTGAGGTTGAGAACAACCCCAACCGCCCCGAGGATGGTACGAGGATAGTTACCTTCTCGCGCGAGTGCTGGATCGAGGAAGACGACTTTATGGAGGAACCCATTAAGAAGTACCAGCGCCTTTATCCCGGCAACGAGGTGCGCCTTAAATCCACCTATATCGTAAAATGCACGGGCTGCAAAAAGGACGAAAACGGCAAGGTGATCGAGGTTTACGCCGAATACGACCCCGAGACCCGCGGCGGCAACACCCCCGACGGCAGAAAGGTGCGCGGCACCATCCACTGGGTAGACGTGAACAACTGCGCCGAGGCTGAGATCAGGCTGTACGACAACCTGTTCACCGTTCCCGATCCCGACGTGGGCGACCGCAATTTCCTCGACTTTATCAATCCCCACTCGCTCGACGTCCTCACTGGCTGCAAAGCGGAAAAAAGCCTTGCGAACGCAGTTGCTCCGCAAAGCTTCCAGTTTATGAGGATAGGCTACTTCTGCGTTGACAGCAAGGACAGCGCACCCGATCATCTTGTGTTCAACCGCAGCGTATCGCTTAAGGACGGTTTCAGAAAAAAGTAATTTATTAACATTTTTTACAAAATAACGGCGCAGATCCCCATTGATCTGCGCTTTTGTTTTTATTTTAGAATTTTTTAATAATAGATAACAATTCTGATTATTTTTGCGAAATATTCGTTTTTTATCGATTTTTATAAGAAAAAGGCGAAAAAATAAAGAATAAGTGAGTTTTTACGCACCGCTATTTCGCCTCGATCCGGTTATCCGAGTGACGTTGTTTTGATCCTCAAAACGGCAAAAGACAAAAATATAACAATTTTGTACTAAAGGCATAGGTTATTCGGATTTTTTAAAAAATTGTGTGTCGTGTTTTGTTTTTTATATCTTTGGGCTACATTTCGTTACTATAGTTGATTGAAGAAATTTATCATTTCCATTAATATATAAATAAATTAATTGTTAGGTAGGAATGAGTATGGATAGAGCAGCATTATCTAGATTAATAGGGGCAAATATCCGCAAATACCGTATTCAAAGGGACGTCAGCCAAGAACACCTCGCGTTGGAGTCGGGTATTCACCCCGCGTATATCAGCAAGCTTGAGCGCGGCGAGAAATGTCCTACTATCGACACCCTTTACAGGCTTGCAAAAGCGCTGCGTATTCCTGTTTATAAATTGATCGATATCGACGGCGACATCGACAATATCTCCGATACTGCTTATAAAATACAGAAGTCGCTCAGCGATTTAAGTCCCGAACAGCAGAATCGCATAGCCGATTTGATCGATGAAATAGTAAGTCTTGTAAAGTAACGCTCTGAAAAGAGCGTTTTCTTTTTTCGTTCTTTTTATATCTTTTCTTTTTCTTATTTTTATGTTATACTTTTAGTGCCAATACGCGCATTATACCTTTAGTGCCAGCAGGAGGTTTGACATGACGGTTCTCGTAACAGGCGGAGCGGGCGGAATAGGGTCGGCTGTTTGCCGCGCCTTCGCAAAAAACGGATATAATATCGCCATACACTATCACAGCGGAGAGCGCCGCGCACAAGCTTTAGCTGATGAAATCAATAATAATTATAACTTAAAAACAGGTATATTTTACGCCGATGTTTCGAATAACGAATCTGTGCGTGAAATGTTTGACAATATCGAAAAGCAGTTCGGTTCGCTCGACGTGCTGGTCAATAACGCGGGAATAGCTCAGCAAAAGCTTTTTACCAATATAACCGCTGAGGATTGGGCTAAAATGCGCGGAGTGAACCTTGACGGGACGCTCTACTGCTGTCAGGAGGCGCTGCGGCGCTTCATGCTGCCGGCGCACAAGGGCGCGATACTCAACATCAGCTCCATGTGGGGGCAGGTAGGCGCGAGCTGCGAGGTGCACTACAGCGCGGCTAAGGCAGGCGTGATAGGACTGACAAAGGCGCTTGCAAAGGAAGTCGGGCTGTCGGGCGTGCGCGTAAACTGCATTGCGCCCGGGGTAATAATGACCGACATGATGGCGGGCTTTGACGAGGAAACGCTTGATGAGCTGCGCGATGAAACCCCGCTGAACAGGCTGGGAACGCCCGAGGATATAGCGGAGACGGCGCTGTTTTTGTGCAGCGACAAGGCTTCGTTTATTACAGGGCAGATACTTGGAATAAACGGCGGGTTTGTCATATAGAAAACAGTCATGAATAAAAAAGGACCCTCTCGGCTTTTGAAGCTGAGAGGGATTTTTTTAACGTTAATCGGTTTGAGCGCCTATTTTGCGGAAGCGCATGTATCTTTGCTCGGTGAGCGCTTCGACGGGAAGCGAAAGATTTTTTTCGAGCGTTCGGCTGATAAGGAGCTTTAAGCTTTCGAACATAGCGGCGTCCTCCGCCTTTGGCTCGCGGATGATACGCTCAACCACGCCTAGGTCGAAAAGATCCTGCGCGGTCATTTTGAGCGCCTCTGCCGCCTCGGGCGCCTTTGAGCTGTCCTTCCACAGAATGGAGGCGCAGCCCTCGGGAGAGATGACGGAATAAACTGCGTTTTCCATCATCCAGACCTCGTCGGAAACAGCCAGCGCCAACGCGCCGCCGCTGCCGCCCTCGCCTATCAAGATGGTGAGGATGGGGGTTTTGAGGGTCATCATTTCCATGAGGTTTTCCGCGATAGCCTGACCCTGACCGCGCTCCTCGGCGCCGATACCCGGGTAGGCTCCGCTGGTGTCAACAAGGCAGAGCACGGGGCGGCGGAACTTTTCAGCCTGCTTCATAAGGCGCAGCGCCTTGCGGTAGCCCTCGGGCTGTGCCTGACCGAAATTGCGCTCGACGCGCTCGCGGGTGTTTCTGCCCTTTTCTATGCCTATGACGGTGAGCGGCGTGTCGTAGAGCATGGCAAGCCCCGCGACGATAGCCTTGTCGTCGGAAAACCTTCTGTCGCCGTGCAGCTCGATAAAGCTGTCGCCGAACATGTGTGAGATATAATCAACAGCGGTGAGCTTTTTGGAGTCGCGCGCCGCCATTACCTTTTCAAAAGCCGTCATTGCGCCGCCTCCCCGTAACCGTGCATTTTAAGCAGCTTTACCACTGTTTTCTTTAACTTGTCGCGGCTTACTACCGCGTCGATAAAGCCCTTTTGCATAACGAATTCGGAGGTCTGGAAATCCTTCGGGAGCTTTTGTCGCATGGTCTGCTCGATGACACGCGGACCCGCGAACGCCACAAGGGAGTTGGGCTCGGCGAGGATTATGTCGCCCTCCATAGCGAACGAAGCCGTAACGCCGCCCGTGGTGGGGTCGGTGAGAACGGTTATGTAGAGCAGCCCCGCGTCGCTGTGACGCTTGACCGCACCGGAGGTCTTTGCCATTTGCATAAGCGAGAGGATGCCCTCTTGCATGCGTGCGCCGCCCGAAACGGTGCAAACGACGACCGGAAGCCGGTTTTCGGTGGCGTATTCAAAGGCGCGGGTGATCTTTTCGCCCGTGACGGTGCCCATGCTGCCCATCATGAAGCCGCCCTCCATAACACAGAGGACTGTTTTGACGCCGCCGATAAGGCACTCGCCGCATATCACCGACTCTTTGCCCTTCTCACGAGCCTTCTCAAGCTTTTTGTCGTAGCCCGGGAAGTCGAGGATATTGGCGGCGGTGAGGTCGGCGTCGTGCTCGCAGAAGCTGTCGCCGTCGGCAAACAGAGAAATGCGTCGCTTAGCGTCCATGCGGAAGTGGTGGTTGCACTTGGTACAGACGTTAAGGTTTTCCTCCATGTCGGTGGTGAGGAGCAGGGTGTTGCACTTGGGGCACTTAACCCACATTTCCTCGGGGACGAAGGGTACGTTCTGCTTAGCGTCGGGCGAGGATTCAAGCTCGTTTTTCGGTTTTACAAAGGAAAAGAAATCCATAATGACCTCTCATTAGTGGTTAGTGGCTAGTGGTTAGTGGTTAGTCAGTAATAAGTTATAAGTAAGAAGTTATAAGTAAATTTAGATTAAGCCTTTGTTCATCGCCGAGGGGGATCCTTCGACTATTTCACTACGTGAAATTGCCCTTCGGGCACCGCTCAGGATGACAATTTCTGCCTCTCATTGGGGTATCTCTCGACTATTTCCTGTCGGAAATTTTTGCTTCGCAAAACCGCTCGAGATGACATATATAGGCAACGTTTCTGCTAAATCAACTTTCAACTTTCAATTTTCAACTTTCAATTCTAAAAACGGTGTTCTTTCTCGAAGTCCTGCATAAAGTCGGTAGTGTATTCGCCGCTGACAAAGCGGTCGTCGGAAAGTATCTCGGCGAGGAGGTCGCGGTTGATGTCGATTCCGTCCATAGTCAGCTCGGAGAGCGCCATTTTCATTTTGCGGATAGCCTCGGCACGGCTGCGCGCCTGAACTATCAGCTTGCCTACCATTGAGTCGTAATACGGCGGAACGGTGTAGTCCTGATAAACGGCGGTGTCAAAGCGCACGAAGCTGCCGCCGGGGGTGTGCAGACGGCGGATCTTGCCGCAGCTGGGGCGGTAGCCCTTTGCGGGATTTTCGGCGTTTATGCGGCATTCGATAACATTGCCGTGGGTGAAGATGCTGTCCTGAGTGCGCGTGAGCCTTGCGCCCGCGGCGATGCGTATCTGCCACTGGACGATGTCAAGACCCGTGACCATTTCGGTGACGCCGTGCTCGACCTGCAGGCGGGTGTTCATCTCCATAAAGTAGAAGTTGTTGTCCATGTCGAGCAAAAACTCGACCGTGCCGGCGTTGATATAATGCACAGCCTTTGCCGCCTTGACCGCCGCGATCATCATTCTTTTGCGGGTCTTTTCGTCAAGCGCGGGGCTGGGACTTTCCTCGATCATCTTCTGATTCTTGCGCTGAACGCTGCACTCGCGCTCGCCGAGGCAGATGATGTTGTTGTATTTGTCGCAGAGAAGCTGCATTTCGATGTGCTTTACGGGGCGGATGAACTTTTCAAGATAGCACGCGCCGTCGCCGAAGGCGGACTTTGCCTCGGCGCTCGCCGCGAGGAACGCCTCCTCGAAGCGGTCGATGGAGTCTACGCGGCGGATACCTTTGCCGCCGCCGCCCGAACGCGCCTTGATAAGAAGCGGGAAGCCGATGCGCTCCGCCTCGATCTTTGCCTGTTCAACGTCCTCGACCACGTCGCAGCCGGGGGTGACCGGAACGCCCGCCGCGCGCATGGTTTTGCGCGCCATGTCCTTGTCGCCGAGCATGGCGATCATGTCGGAGGTGGGCCCGATGAAGTTGATATTGCACTGCTCGCAGAGCGACACGAACTTGGCGTTCTCGCTGAGCAGACCGTAGCCCGGGTGGATAGCCTGAGCGCCGCTTTCGACAGCGACGGTGAGGATAGCCGGGATATTGAGATAACTGTCTGCCACGCGGTTGCCGCCCACGCAGTAGCTTTCGTCGGCGAGCTGGACGTGCATGGCGTCCTTGTCGGCTTTTGAGTAAATAGCCACGGTGGAAATGCCCATTTCGCGGCAGGCGCGGATTATGCGCACGGCGATCTCGCCGCGGTTGGCGATCAGAATTTTAGAAAACATATAATCACATCCGTTTTAGAGGCTAGAGGCTAGATCAATGCGTAATTGGATCACTGCTTTTCGTTTGGAACAAGCGCGAAGCTGAGCTCGGCGCTGACGCAGAGCTTGCCGTCGACATAACCCTTTGCGTCGATGAAATAGAACGCGCCGCGGTTTTTGGTGAGGGTGCAGACGCTCTCTAAGGTATCGCCGGGCTTTACGGGGTTTTTGAATTTGACCTTGTCCATTTTTGTGAAGTAGGGCGTGCAGTCGCTTACCTTGTCGGCAAGCAGGCAGCAACTTGCCTGACCCATCATTTCGCAGAGAATGACGCCCGGGACGACGGGGTTGCCGGGGAAATGACCCTGCAAAAAGAACTCGTCGCCCTTTATTGTATATTTGCCCTTAGCGGTGTTCTCGTCGAGCATTTCGGATTCCTCGACGAGCAGCATGTTGTCGCGGTGGGGCAGGATTTTCATGATTTGTTCTTGATTCATGGTTTGCTCCTTTGGAGAATTGAAAATGGAGAATGGAAAATGGAAAATTTCGGGTCGCTTCGCTCCGGATTTGTATTGTGTTTGGTTGCAAAACAACGTTTGTGCGCTGCATTGGGGGATCTCTCGACTATTTCCTGTCGGAAATTTTTGCTTCGCAAAACCGCTCGAGATGACAACTATTGGAAACCGCGCTAATACAAATCAGGTGTGGGCGGAGCCCGCCCTCAATTGTCAATTGTTCATTGTCAATTGTTAATTGTTTAGCTTTTCAAGCTAAACAACGGCTGGTCGTATTCTACCAATTCGCCGTCCTTGGCAAGGACTTCGATGATCTCGCCGTCGGCTTCCGCCTGGATCTCGTTCATGCACTTCATGGCTTCGATAATGCAGACGGTATCGCCCTTCTTGACCTTTTTGCCCGCGTAAACGTAGGGGTCGCTGTCGGGCGAGGGGGCGGCGTAGAACACGCCTACGATGGGAGCGTTGATTGTTTTGCCGCTTTCGGCTGTTGCCGGAGCGGGCTCGGCTGCGGGCGCGGGAGCCGGAGCTGCCTGAACCGTTACGGGAGCGGCTGCGGCTGCGGCGGCGGGCTTTTCGAGGCGGATGGAGTCGTTTCCGTCTGAGAGCTCAATAGCCTGAAGTCCGCTTTCCTCCAGCACGTTTATGTATTCCTTGAGGGTAGCTATATCTATCATTACGTTCCTCCGTTATACTTTCTTGAAAATGACGCAAGCGTCGTGACCGCCGAAGCCGAGGTTGGTTGAGATGGCAACGTTTACGTCGCGCTTTTTCGCGGTTTTGGGCGTGTAGTCGAGGTCAAGCCCTTCGTCGGGCTCGTCGAGATTGATGGTGGGCGGAATGATACCGTCGTCGAGCGCCTTGACCGCCGCGATAGCTTCGATAGCGCCGGTAGCGCCCAGCATGTGGCCTGTCATGGATTTGGTGGAGCTTATGCTCGCGCTGTACGCCTTGTCGCCCAGCGCCTTCTTGAAGGCGATAGTCTCGGTGAGGTCGTTGAGGTGGGTGCTGGTGCCGTGGGCGTTGATGTATATTTCTGCGTCGTCGGGGACGTTAGCCTCGTTGAGCGCGATTTTGATTGCCTTTGCCAGCCCGTCGCCCTCGGGGTCGGGAGCTGTTATATGGTGAGCGTCGCAGGTGTTGCCGTAACCGGCGAACTCGGCGTAGATCTTAGCGCCGCGAGCCTTAGCGTGCTCGTATTCCTCGAGGATAAGCACGCCCGCGCCCTCGCCCATTACAAAGCCGTCGCGGTCTTTGTCGAAGGGACGTGAAGCGGTTTTGGGGTCGGGATTGGTGGAAAGCGCCTTCATGTTTTGGAAGCCCGCAATGGTGAGCCGCTCCACGACCGCCTCGGCGCCGCCCGCGATAACAGCGTCGGCGTAGCCGTCCTTTACGGCGTGGAATGCCTCGCCGATAGAATTGGTGCCTGTGGCGCACGCGCTCATGACAGAGAGCGTAACGCCCTTGGCGTTGAAGCGGATAGCGGTGTTTCCGGTGGCGATGTTGCCTATCATCATGGGGATGAAGAAGGGGCTGACCTTGCGCGGACCGCCGTGGTCGAGGCCTAAAGTGTTGTCGACAAAGGTCTGCAAGCCGCCTATGCCCGCGCCGATATACACGCCGAAGCGGTCTTCGTCGATATGACCGAGGATGCCGCTGTCGTCGACAGCCTGCTGAGCCGCCGCCATGGCGTACTGGCAGTAAATATCGAGCTTTTTGGCTTCTCGCTTTTCAAAGTAAAGCTCGGGCTGAAAATCCTTTACGGTGCCGGCGATATGAACCTTCAGATCGGAGGTGTCGAACGCGGTTATCTCGTCGATGCCGCACACGCCGTTTATCATATTATTCCACATAGTCGGGACGTCGTTTCCGACGGGGCTAATCACGCCCAGACCCGTAACTACAACTCGTCTGCTCATGTGATCACTCCATTTCAGTTGACAATTGACGATTGATAATTGACAATTAAGATTGGGCTCTGCCCACACCCGATTAATATTCGTGCCGTGCGACAAAAACATGCGGCATCATAAATCGGAGCGAAGCGACCCTAAATTGTCCACTGTCCATTATAAATTGTCCATTTATTAAATAGCAAGTCCGCCGTCTACGCGGATGACCTCGCCCGTTACGTATGCAGCCTCGTCGCTGCAAAGGAAGGCAACGACGTTAGCCACGTCCTCGGGGGTGCCTATTCTTTTGGCGGGGATCTGCGCCTGCATGGCTTCCTTGATTTTGTCGGAAAGGGCGTTGGTCATGTCGGTGCCGATATAGCCGGGGGCTACGGCGTTGACGGTGACTCCCCTGCCGGCGAGCTCGCGTGCTACGGACTTTGTAAGGCCGATTATGCCCGCCTTGGAAGCGGAATAGTTAGCCTGACCCGCGTTGCCGATAAGACCGACGATGGAGGAGGTGCTGACGATCCTGCCGGCGCGCTTTTTCATAAAGTGCTTGTAGGTGTGCTTTATCATATTGAAGGTGCCCTTGAGGTTGACGTTTATTACCGCGTCAAAGTCCTTTTCGTCCATGTTGAGCACCAGCTTGTCGCGGGTGATGCCCGCGTTGTTTATCAGGAAATCGATACCGCCGAATTCCGCGATAACGGTATCGACGACCTTTTTGGACGCCTCAAAATCGGAAACGTCGCAGAAATACTGCTCGACCTTGGTGCCGAAGCTCTTTAATTCCTCGACGGCGTTTTTGCCCTCGGATTCATCGCCGACGTAAAGAATGGCGATGTTGGCGCCGGCCGCGGCGAGCTTTTTTGCGATAGCGAGTCCGATACCGCGCGAGCCGCCTGTGATGACGGCAGTTTTGTTTTCGAAATTCATATTTTCTCCTTATTGTTTGTTGTTCTGGATGACAGTTTCTAATATCTAATCAAAATTAATATCGTCAGGGGTTTCGACCTTGTATGCTTTTACGTCGTCGAAGGTGCGCTTGCACAGGTTTTGCAGGGTCTTGCCCACGCCGATCTCGATAACGGTGTCTACGCCGTCGGCTTTCATGTTTTCCATTATGGTCTGCCAGCGGACGGGGTTTTCGACCTGCGCCCTGACAAGCTGCTTATAGTCGCCCTCGTAGGGCTTGGCGGTGAAGTTGGAGTAGATTTTGATTTTAGGTTCGCTGAAATCTACGCCTTGCATGTATTCGGCGAGCCCTGCCGCCGCCTGAGCCATGAACGGAGAGTGGAAGGCTCCGCTTACGGGCAGAGCCTTTGCCCTGCCGCCCGCCTCTTTGACCGCCTTGCAGAAGGCGTCGCTGTTTTCGACAGTCGTCGCGACGACCGTTTGAGCGGGGGAATTATAGTTGACGGGATAGGTTTTATCGAAGCCCGCGCAGATCTCCTCGACCTTTTCGGGAGCTATCTTCATAACCGCGACCATTGCGCCGGGGTTTTCGCGCGCAGCCTTGTCCATGAGCTCGCCGCGCTTGCACACGAGCCTGAACGCGTCCTCGTCGGAGAGCATGCCGGCGAACGCGAGAGCCGCGATCTCGCCGAGCGAAAAGCCTGCCACGCAGTCGGGCGTAATGCCCTTTTCTACCAACGCGCGCGCCGCCGCAAGATCGACGGTGAACACGCAGGGCTGGGTGTTCACGGTTTGGGTGAGCTCCTCAGCCGTGCCCTCGAAGCACTGCTTTGAGGTGCCGGGGCGAACGCTGTCCGCCATATCGTAGACCGCCTTGGCAGCGGGTGAGGCGTCGTACATTGCCTTGCCCATGCCGCTGTACTGGGCGCCCTGTCCTGAAAATACAAATGCTATTTTACCCATTTTGTCGCTCCGTTCAGTACCGCCTCTGCCTCGCCGAACATTTCGGTGATAATCTCGCGTGAGGTCTGCTCGCGGGTCACCATTGAGGCGACCTGTCCGGCCAGCACGCAGCCGTTCTTGACATCGCCCTCGCGCGCCGCAAGGCGGAGCACGCCGGTAGCCATTTTTTCGAGCTCCTCGTCGGAGTAGTTGGTTGAATCGTATTCAGCCTTGGCGTATTCTCTGGTGAATTGGTTGCGGATAGAGCGGACGGGATGACCTAAACGCTTGCCGGTCACGACCGAGTCGATATCCTTCGCCTTTAATACCTTGTCCTTGTATTCCTGAGCTATGGTACATTCCTTAGCTACCAAAAAGCGCGTGCCGACCTGAACGCCCACCGCGCCCAGCATGAACGCCGCCGCGACCTGTCTGCCGTCGGCTATGCCGCCCGCGGCGATGACGGGTATCTTTACCGCGTCGACGACCTGGGGAACGAGCGCCATTGTGGTGAGCTCGCCGACGTGACCGCCGCTCTCTCCCCCTTCGGCTATCAGCGCGAAGGCTCCGAGCTTTTCCATGCGCCTTGCAAGCGCTACGGAGGGGATCACGGGGATGACCTTGATACCTGCGGCTAGCCATTTTTCCATATATTTGCCGGGGTTGCCCGCGCCCGTGGTGACGACGGGTATACCCTCTTCGATCACAACGTCGGCTACCTCGTCGGCGAAGGGGCTCATGAGCATGATGTTTACGCCGAAGGGCTTGTCGGTGAGCTGCTTGCATTTGCGTATCTCGTCACGGAGCTGCTCGCCGTTGGAATTCATGGCGGCTATAAGCCCCAGACCGCCCGCATTGGAAACGCCTGCGGCGAGCGAGGCGTCGGCTACCCAAGCCATTCCGCCCTGAAAAATCGGGAACTCCAGTCCCAGCGATTGGTCGATAACTGTCGAAATCATATGCACTTTCTCCTTTATATTGCGCACGCACAATTTCATTAGTCTTAGCAAAATTTAATCGTATACTCTGCGTTTTACGCATAGTAGGACATTATCGTTATTATCATACCTCAAAAACCGGAAAAAGTCAACTTATATATTTGGAGCTTGATAAGAAAACAAAAAGGAGCGGACGTTTTGTCCGCTCCAAAGGTGTGTATTTATTACTGCCAGTTGCCGTTGTACCAGCTTGTGATGACATAGGTACCGCCGATTTGAGTATCGAGGTCGGGCGTCTGGTTGAAGATGTTTCTGGGATCCCAGCTGGGCTGCTGTCCCTTGGGAACTCTTACGAAGAGTATCTTATTGCCGAACTCGCCTGTGAACACATACGCGGTGGCGTCGCCTGTACCGGAGAGCCATTTGCCTTCGCTGCCTTCGTTCCATGTCCAGGCGTACCAGTCCTGACCCTTGTCGTTATCAACAAAGCTGCCGTTTACAAGGGTAACGGTATCGCCGGAGGGCGGATTGGTCGGGTTGGTAGGATTATTGGGGGGTGCCTCCGTCATACTGAGTCCAGCCGTTGCGATAAAGCGCATTGGTGTAGGGGATATCCTCCAAATCGCCGGTGATCTTGCTGTCATTTCCGCCGTCGCGGCTGAAGATGCAGCAGTTGTACTCCTCAAGACAGGTGTACATGTAGATGTTGCCTCCGACATTAGTCATGGGCTGTCCCGGCCAGCTTGCAGCGCTCTGGTTTGTGCCCTTCTTCCAAACATAGATGTAAGGAGTAGTGGTGTTGTGACCCGTCGCGTCAAAGTAGATGGTTCTGGTGCCCGCGGGCTGAGTGGGTGTAGTGGGCTGTGTAGGCTGTGTGGGCTGTGTGGGATCGTTGCCGCCAACGTTTACATAAGTGTTGGTGTAAGCGTGGTTGTCCATTTCAGCGAGGAACATCTGTATATAGGTGGCGTCCTTGATAGCGACCTTGCCGCTCTTGTCTACGTCAGCCGCAGTATAAGCGTTGCCTGACAGGGCAATAAGCTCTGCGCAGTGTCTTTGGATCAGAGTAACGTCCTTGATGGTGATGCTTCCGTCAAGGTTAGCGTCGCCGAGGAGCACCTTGTCGCCGGTATCGGGCTGGGTGGGCTCGGTGGGAGCTTCGGTAGGCGCTTCGGTGGGAGCTTCGGTAGGCGCTTCGGTGGGTGCTTCGGTAGGCTCCTGAACCTCGGACCAGCTGCCGTTGGAGTAAAGCGCGTTCTGATAAGACGGCATTGTGATATCGCCGGTCTGGTTAGCCTTATTGTCGCTGAACACGCACATATTATATGTTGCGGGGAAAGACGCGTAGTAGAGGTTGCCCTCGCCCTTGGTCATTGTGATGCCCGGCCAGGGCTTGTAAGGGTCATTGGAACCGGATTTCCAGACGTGGATGCAGGGAGTGGAGTAGTTCGCGCTCGAGTTGTCGAAGTAAACCGTGCGCATCGTGCCGGGATCGGGAGGCTCGGGAGTTTCAACTGTTTCGCCCTCGTAGTTCTTCCAGGTGGTCTTGTTGATGAGGATCTTATCGGTGCCCTCAATGTCGAAGCGGACGCCCTCTGCGGGATACTGCGCCTGACCGGAGCCGGCGTTGAATACTACAGCGCCCTCGTCGGCGAAGTCCTCGTCGACTTCATAGACGTAAAGACCGGTAGTGCTGTCAAATTCCATAGCCTCGCCGGGCCAAGCCTTGATGCTTGAGGCGGAGTCGCCGTCGCCCTTGTAGACATAGATGTTGACGTTTGACCAGTTGTACTGGGTGTTGTCGAAGTAAACGTACGTAACGGCGCTGGGATCCTTCTTCTTATAAGAGAAGGTCATCTCGGAGGTTTCCACGGCGTTGGTGGCTGTCATGGTGACGTCAAAGCTGGCGCCGACCTCGATGCCTTCGCCGATCTCGAAGCTCTGTCCGTCAACAACGCGGAAGGGTGTTCCGCCCGCAACGGATACCATTGCGTAGTCCGCGCCGCGCAGGCTTACGGTTACGGTCATGCTGTCGTAGAAAGCTCTCTTTTCGCTCTTGAGCGACATGTTGATGGTGGACTGCGGTCCCGAGATCAGGATAACGCCCTGAGGACCGGAGTTGAAGGTGGCGCAGCCGTTGGTTACGACCGCAGTAGTGCCGTCGTACTCGTTGGTGACGGTCTTGCCGCTCGCGAAGGTGGAGCCGAGGTTGACTGTGATATTTTGGTTGGCGGGTGCGCCGATGCAGCATACGACCGCGTCGCTTACATCTCCGTCGTCATAGGTACGCGCAAAGGTGTAGCCGGTAGATCCATTGTAGGCGGAAATAAGACGATGATCGCCCGCGCCGACCGCAACGTGATTGTTGCGGAACTTACCGACCTTTTGCCAGTGAGCAAGCACGTCGGTGTCGATGCTGTCCCAGTTCATGTCGCTGCGCAGCGAATGTCCGCTGCCGCCGTGGCCGTCGAATGACATGCCCGGTACCGTCGGACGGTTAGTTTCGTCGCCGTAGAAGGGCTGAACGCCGCCCGGCAAAAGCATGAGCGAGGTGCCCTGCCAGTAAAGGTCTCCGCGCGCAAGGTCGGAGTCGTGAGATGAGTTATAGGTAAGGACGTTGAAGTTGGGATCGCTGTTGATCCTGTCAGCGTAGTCCTGATAAACATTGTTGATGGAGGTCGGACCGTCAAGGCTTCTGCCTGAGTAGGAGAAGTTGATCATGGAATCAAAGCCGCCCACGGTGTGGTATTCGCTCTTGCCGGAGCCGTAGTCCCAGCATTCGCCGGTCATCCAGAAGTCTTCGTCCCAGTCTGCTCCGACGGCGGTGGGATTGTTTCTTCTCCAATTCTGGAGAGCGGTGACGCACTTGGTCTTGAGCTTCTTCCATGAAGCCAGCTCAACGTGCTTTGCGGTGTCGCAGCGGAAGCCGTCAACGCCGTAGGTCTCGACCCACTCGGCGAGCCATGTGGTGAGGTAATCGGAAACTGTGCCGCTGCTGCCGTATTTAGCAATTTTGGTGTTGTAGGTGCCTGCCTTCTGCCATTTTTCCTGCAGGAAGGTAGGAATGGAAACGGAAGCGGTGGACTCGGTGCGGAAGTCGGGCAGACCGGCCAGGCAGCGGGTGATGTCGTCGCCGCCGTTACCGCCGGTATATCCGGGCAGACCGCTGCGAACCCAGCCGTTGCCCCACCAGCTTCCCCAGTCGGAAGCGGAGGATTTGTAGTCAATAAAGTCGTGGAAGCCGTCAACGCCGGTCAGCTTATACTTATAGGCGTCAATCGCGGATTTGTCGGTGATGGTGCCGTAGTTAAACTCCTCCATATCGACGATGTTGTTGTAGCCGGCGTGGTTCATAACGATGTCCATCACGATGCGGATACCGTGAGCGTGCGCGGTGTCTACAAGGGTCTTGAACTCAGCCTTGGTGCCGAAGTTGGCGTCGGTTTCGGTGTAGTCCAGCACATAGTAGCCGTGGTAGGAATAGTGGGCAAAGTGACCGTCGCCGGAGTCAACATAGCCGTGGATCTGCTCGTAGGGAGCGGAGAGCCAGATGGCGTTTACGCCGAGGTCGTCAAAATAGCCCTCGTTGATTTTCTGGGTAAGTCCCTTGAAGTCGCCGCCGTGGAAGGTGCCGGGAGCGGTTTGCCAGCCGCTGAGCGGGTTTCCGTTGGCGTCAAGAGCTCTGCCGTATGAGTGGTCGTTTGAGGTGTCGCCGTTTGCAAAACGGTCGGTCAATAGAAAGTAGACGTTGGCGTTATCCCAAGAGAAATCGTCGGCACTTTCTATTCTGCTGTACCCTGTCGAAGCAGATTCAACGGTCGCGGCGGATGTTGTGGTGAATCCGACGGCGAGCATTGAAATGAGCATGGCAAAGCACAGCGCGAGTGAAATCGTTTTTTTCTTCATTCCAAAACTTCCTTTCTGTAAAAAAACTTCTATTTTTTGCAAATGAAACCGAGCGCTCATTTGCCCAGTTTACATTATAATAATAATAACATGAATGTATTTTTTATTCAATATGGAATAGGCTATAGATTTACGGCGATTTTTCAATGATTTTTTGTGTAATTTTTTGCGTTTTTTCACAAAGAAAAAGCAGACTTCGAAAAGCCTGCTTTTTTGTTCCGGAACGGAATTATAATTCGGTTATGAAGCCCGCGAGATAACGCTGACCATAGGTCACGTCGCGGATGTTAACCTTGCCGTCTTTGTTGAGATCAGCCGCCGCGAAAACCGCGGGATCGGTGAGGTCAAGACCGTCGAATTCCGCCAGTATCCTTTGAAGCTCGGTGACGTCGTTGACGGAAACTTCGCCGTTGCTGTCGAGGTCGCCGGTCTTGTACTGAGCGGCGGGTGAAATGGCGGTGGAGAGAGTGGCGAGCCCGGAGCTTTCTTCGTTAATAGAGCAACTTCTGATCAGATAGTACTGCGAATACGGCTCGGCTATGGTTTCATCGCAAAGGGTGATGGTGTCCATAACGCAGTTGACGGTCGTCTCTTTCGCGTCCTTGTCGAGCAGCTTGAACACCGCTTTAACGACGGTGATGGCGCTGCCGTCCTCGTTGTACGCGTATGCAGCCGGTGAAACAGAGGTGTAGTTGCCGACGATCCTGCCGTCGTTTTTGTCGCCGAAGGTGTTTACTATGCCGCCCCCGAGCCCCTGCTCGATGCCGAACGGGAAAACGTTGAGCCTGGGGGTCCTGCCAACAAGGATCTTGTTGTAATCTTCCTTGAACTCGAGAACGTTTTTGTCCCATGTCAGCTCGTCGAGATCGAGGTTGAGAATGTACATAGCGTTCGCTTGCAGTTTGTATTCAACGGTGATGAACACGTCGCCGTTATCGTCCTCGAACTGCGAAATATCATAGTAGGATGATTCGGAGCCGGGGAATATGTTTGAGGTGGCTTTGACAACAAACGGTTTTGCCTCGGCGTTCTCGGTCGCGCCGGCCGAAATGAAGCAGAACGAGCACATAAGAAGCGCCGCCGAAAGCGCTATTGCGGTTATTTTGCGGAAAAGATGTTTCATATATTTACCTCCCGTGGTTTGATTCTTTTATTATACTACATTGCGCAATTTTTTTCAACATCTGTTTGCGGCATTTTGGTACAAAAAAACACGCGGCATTGCTGCCGCGTGAATGTTTTGATTAATTTAGAAAGCTGTAATGAAGCCTGCAACGAATCTCTGGAGCTGAGTTACGTCGCGGATGTTTATTTTGCCGTCGCGGTTAACGTCGGCAACAGCCAGATTAACGGCGCCGATGTTGGTGTACTCCGCAAAATATCTCTGCAGGGTGGTGGCGTCCTGAATGTTTACAACGCCGTCGTTGTTGACGTCGCCGAGCAGACCCTCGACAGCCGCGCCGAAGTCGACGTCGGTGGAATAGGTACCCTTAGCCTTGTTGGTTGCGTTTACGACCTTTTTGTCGATAGCGATGTACTGCATGTAGGGCTGAGAAACGGACTCGCTGCAGTAGGTGAGGGTGTCGATGTTACAGGTAACGGTGGTTTCGCCTGCGCTGAGATCCTTTACCTTGAACACTGCCTTTACAGCGGTGATCGGGTCGTTGTGTTCGCCGTATGCCCAAGCTGCGGGCTTAACGGAGGTGAAGTTACCGACGAGTCTGCCGGGAGCGGTGAGCTGGTAGGTTCCGGGGCCGAAGTTGTACTCGGCAGCAAAGGGGAACAGATCGACAACGTTGCCGTACATGTTGTAGGATTCCTGCCACTCGAGAACGGCGGGATCGTAGGTGAGCTCGTCGATATCGATGTTGATGAGATACATGTTATTAGCCTGGAGCTTGTACTCTACGGTGACGTAAACGTTGCCGTCGGCAGCCTTGTAAAGGTTTACGTTATTGACGCTCTTGCTGCCCGCGGCGAAGAAGTTGGAAGCGGCGTTTACCTTGAAGGGAACTTCCTGCTGAACGACGCCGTTGTTGACGAGGATCTCGTCGCCGGTCGATGTTCTGTTCATCAGGTCTTCTACTTTAAGGAAAACACTTGCGTCGCCCGTGCCGATAGCCTTGAAGGTAAAGGTGAGGACGGTTGCGCCTTGTGCAAGCGTGAAGGGGGCGCCGTTGTTGGAGATGCTGCCCATTACGTTGTAGCCGGTCGCGTTGGGGTTGACGAGCATGTCGTCTGTGAATGCGGTCACGCCCTGATACTGGAGCTTTGTGCTGTCGTAGTTCATGCCCCACTGGATGCTGACAAGGCTGAGCTGCGCGGGGGTTTTGAAGGTCACGGTAACTGTCTGGTTGGTTTGAACGGTCACGGGTTCGCTTACCGTACAGTAGTTAGAGCTGCCCGTAACTGTGAGATTGGACGCTCCGACTGCGTCGGATGTTTCGGCAGCGGACGCCGATACAACCGCGAACACGCTGAAAAGCATGACAACAGTCAGAAGGATGGATGAAATTTTTTTGAATGTTGTTTTCATGGTGGCCCTCCTGTGGATTTTCTTATATTTATGTATCTATTATATAATACTTTTCCGTTTGTTGCAATCCAAAAAATCACCTTAATATTTGTTGGTTTTGTACATATATCAACCGTCAGGCGAGTGTTTTGCACTAATGCGACTGCGAGCGCTTCCTGAGTTCTCTCAGGGTTATCTCGTAGCCGGCGCGCTCGTGGGTGAGCCAGTCGCTCTCGGGCGCTCTGCCGAGAAGCTTTTCGGCGAGGCAGGTGAGGAAGTGCGGATTCTTGATGAGCACGGGTCCCGTGAGGTGGGTGCAGAAAAGGTTGTTAAGGCGCGCACCCTCGTTTTTGTCGCCGTCATGGTTGCCGAGACCCATCGTTACGGTGAAGAGCGGGTTTTTGACTCCTTTTATCTCGCTGCACTTGTTGATGAAGCCGACAAGCGGGCGGGTGAGGAAGTCGCACGCCTCCACAGCGTCGGCGGTCATGCGGGTCTTGTTTTGCTCGGTCACGGTGAAATCGAACAGTCCCAAACCGTCGTAGACGTTGCCCTGTGCGTCGGTGATGGTTTTGCCGAGCATTTCAAAGGAATTGCCGGTGAGCAGAATCACCTTGCCGCTGTCGACGCACGCCTTGAAGTCGTCCGCGTATTTTTTGAAGTCCTCAAGCACATAATGCATGTTGCGCTCGGTGCCGGAGCCGATGTAGATGAAGTCGTAGTCCGCAAGGACGGCGGTATCGGCAAGGCTGAGTTTGTCGACCGTGACCTCCTCGCCGCTCTTCTCGAGCACGCGCTTCATGGCGGAGACGTTGGCGTAGTCGCCGTAGAGGTTCATGATGTCGTGATATAAATGCAGGATCTTCATCATTGTTCCTCCTTTACCTTTACCAAAAACTTGCCCTTGTCGGAGAAGCAGGTGATGACGTACAGGTACTCCTTGCGGTCGCTGTTGAGGTAATCAGCCGCCTCGTCGATGCTTTCGAACAGCTTGATCTTGCTGTTTGGGATATCGGTGTAGGAGAAGCGCACCGCGAGGTCGTTGACGTATTTGCCCGCGAGGATTATCTCGTGGATGTTGGGGTTGTTGAGCATTTCGAAGTCGATGTCGTACAGCCACGAAACGTCGCTGGTGAAATACTTGCGGCTTACGGCGTCGACGATGAACATAACGTCGCAGCCCTCTTTGCAGGCGGAGGCGACGCGGATGGACTGGTCGTAGGATATAGAGTTCTCGTGCTTTGAGGTGAGCATGGTGCCCTTGCGGCTGCCGAGGGTGAAGGTGATGACCCTGCCGTTTTTGAGCACGTAGTCGTTCATGTCGGCGGCTATTTCGGCGCCGTTGACGCCCACAATGGATGCTACGGTGTACGCCGCGAGGATGTTGTAGATATTGTACAGCGACTTTAAGGCGAGGTGGATGGTGTGCCTGTTGTCGATGGTCATCTCTCCCCTGTCCATATCAAAGGAGGTGAGGGTGTACTTGGTGTTGCGGCGGTAGAAGCCGCAGTTGTCGCAACGGTAGTGGCCGATGTGGTTGTAGTGGTAGGCGCTGTAGATCATGGGCGCCTTGCATATCGGACAGTATGCGCCGTCGTTGTAAACGCTTTCGAGCGTGTCGGTGTCGGTGGAAAGCCTGTTGGCGCCGAACCAAACGACGTTGTCCCTGCCCTCTCCGAAGGAGGACACCAGCGGGTCGTCGGCGTTGAGGATGAGCTGAGTGCCGTCGGTGATGCTGTCGGCGAGAGCGTCGTAGACCCACTCGGGGTGACCGTTGCGCGTGAGCTGGTCGCGGTAGAGGTTGGTTATGACATAGTGGGTGGGCTTGATGTACTTAAAGGTATAGCGCGCGAAGCGTTCGTCGCTCTCGATAAGCAATATATCCGCCTTGACCTTGCCGCCGAGGGTGGAGCCGGCGAGCACAAGGGTGGTAACGCCCTCGATCTGGTTGGAGCCTTCCCTGTTCCACGCGACTTTTTTGCCGTTTTTTTGCAGGATGTGGGCTATCATCTCGACCGTTGAGGTCTTGCCGTTGCTGCCCGTCACCGCGATGATATACTGCGGAAGCTGCATGCGGCTGAGGATATCGGGGCAGAGCTTAAGCGCGACCTGACCCGGCTTGCTGCTGCCCTTGCCGATAAGCTTGCCAAGAAAGCGCAGGAGCTTGCAAATAAGGATTGTAAGGAATTTTTTCATATCGTTCTCCGTTTAATAGTAGATTACTTTTTTATTATAATATCAATGGTTTATAATTTCAAGTTGTTAAGAGAATAATAAAAACGTTTGAATAAAAAATTTGCGGCGGTGAATAATAAAGACATCAACAAGGAGGTTTTAATATGACAGAAAAAGAATTGCTTTATGTTGAAGACGCGCTGGGTCACGAACAGCATTTTCAGACGCAGTGCCAAACGACCGCCGAACAGATACAGGACGGCGACCTGAAAAGCTTTGCGCGCGAGCAGGAGCAAAAGCACCGCGCGATATTTGAGAGCTTTTACGATTTGCTGTAAGGAGGAAACGACATGGATGACAAACAGCTTATGGAGAACCTTTTGCTATTGGAAAAGGGAGCCTGCGACCTGATGCTGCACGGCACGGTCGAAAGCGCGAGCCCCAACGTGCACCGCGCGTTCTCGACCTCGCTGAACGCCTCGCTGCAAATGCAGGAGCAGATCTACGACAAAATGCAGGAGAAGGGCTGGTACCCCAGCCAACAGGTGGAAAGGCAGAAAATCGAGCAAGTAAAGCAGAAGTTTTCGTGCTGACAAAAGATTAGATGCCAGAGGCTAGATGCCAGAGGCTAGATGCTAGAGGCTGGAAGCTAGAGCAGAAACGTTGCAAAAAAGAAGGCTCCCCTGCGTAAGGGGAGCCTTTCGTATAGCTAAACGTTTGTGCTTACATCAGTGTTGCGTAGTGACAGCCCTTGCGGCTGTCATTTCGCCGCAGGGCGGCGAATACTCTCATCCGACCAATTCGCAAAGCGAATTGCCCACCTTCCCCACAAGGGGGAAGGCTTTAACATAGCTAAACGCTTCCGCTAATTCATCTAGCATCTAGCTTCTAGCCTCTAGCTTCTAGCCTCTAGCTTCTAGCCTCTAGCTTCTAGCCGCCGACCCTACGGCATTTGACGAAGAATCGGTCGAAGTCGCCGCTTGCGGAGGGGGTGCAGGTGAACATGGTGAAAAGATCCTCGCCCTCCTTGATGAACGCCGCGGCGGATTCGTTCGGCTTGAAGGTGTTCTTTTCGCTGACCTCGTAGGTCAGAGTTTCCCAAAAGTTCCTGACGGTTATTCTGTCGCCGATATTCAGGCTGCGCAGGTTGTCGAAGAATATCCTGCCCACATAGCCCGTGTGACCGGCTATGACGGCGTTGGTGTCGGCGCCGCCTATGGGGAGCGAGGTGAAGGTCATGTGCGCCGCGCCGTAGCTCATGTTTGAGTCGCTGGTGCCGAGATAGATAGGAAGCAGCATGTCGATAGAGGGCGCGGAGACGTAGCCGTAAACGCCGTCGTAGATGCCGTAGTCGCGCAGGTCGAGCGCGGACTTGCCGTTGAAGTCGCCGCTGCCGTTGAACTTGCTGCCCTGAGTCTTTTTAAGATCCTCGTTGTAGGCTATGCTGTCGCGTCTTAGCCTGTCGAGATCGGCTTTGAACAGAACGGGCGCGCTGCTTGTGCGCTTGCCGCTCTCTTTGTCTACGGCGTAGCCTTCGGAGTCGACCTCGCCGGCTTTGAGCGCGTCGGCGTAGGTCTTTTGGGTTATGCCCGTGCCGGCGTCGCTGTCCTCGGATATCACATATGTGAGCGTTTTTTCATAGTCCTCGGTTTTGTGGCGCGCCTTCTGCTTTCCTATGTAATTGGAAATCGGCGGGAAAAGCAGTAAAGCCAAGCCCGCGAGCAGCAGGATCGAGGCGATGATGATAAGGATCAGCTTAGTGCGTTTTTTCATATCAGCCGCCTCCCCCGCTTTGCGCTTCGGCGTGAGCTGCCTTCTTTTTCTTCTTTCCGCGGCGCACGAAGAACACGACGATGAACACCACCATGCCTACAAAGCCCGTGATAACAAGGATAGCCGCCCAGTAGGGGATTTTGTAGCCGAGGAAAAAGATGTTGTCGCCGACAAGGTCGATAGCCTTGGCGCCGGTGACGATGTATTTTGAGTCGTCGTACTCGACGCGCTCGCCGCGCACGAGCAGGCGGTGGGTGTTGATGCTGTAGGGCGTGCAGGTGACGAGGGTCACGTAGTCCTTGCCGCGGGTTATGCGCAGGTCGCTTGTTTCCTCGGGCAGGACGGTCTTGATTTGGTTGACCTTGTATTTGAGCACGCGGTTGAGGACGCGGATGTAGAACTCGTCGCCCTCCTCCATGTCGGTGAGGTAGTCAAAGAAGGTCTGCCCCGGGAATGCGGAATGCGCGGATATGACCGCGTGGGTGCTTTCGCCGCCGATGGGCATAGAGGTGTTTTGCAGGTGGCCTGCCGAACGGGCGAGCACTTCCTCGGAGGTTGAATGGTTGATGGGCAGCGTGACGTTGATCTTGGGTATGTCGATATAGCCGATGAGCCCCTGACCGTCGACGTTGAGCGCCTTGGCGTATTCCCTGCCTATCTTCTCGTACGCTTCCTTGTCGAAGGGGTCGATGATTATGACGTTTTGGGTGAGGCTGTCGTTGTATTTTTTGGCGCTCTCGAGCAGCTCCTTTTGCCTTTCGGTGGGCATTTCCTTTGTGACCTGGGTGTACTCCTCAGCCTGCTGCCGCGCGGCGAAGTTATTGACCGCCGAGCTTATGAGCGGATATAGAAGTATGCCTAAGCCCACAAGGAAAATGAGCGCGATACCGATTATCGGGAGTTTTGATTTCATGTGTTTGATTCCTTTTTTAGATTCTAGAAGCTAGAGGCTAGAAGCTAGATATAATATATCCTACATTCTTCTAGCATCTAGCTTCTGGCATCTAGCCTCTAAATGCTGTTGTCGGGGACGTGAGAACACGTCCCCGACGGATCGATCTATTCAAGTGTGAATAGTCAAATTATTTTGTGCTCTTCTTCTTTCTCATGATAACGATGAAGAGGATGCCTGCGCAAGCGATGAGGGAAGCGCCGATGATGGTGAACATCATTGTGCCGGGGCCGCCTGTTGCGGGCATAACAACGGGAGTGTTGCCGATCTTAACGCCCTTGAGGGTAGCGTCGTACTGAGCGCTTGTTACTGCGCCGTCAGCGCCGATGGTTACGGTGTACTGAGTGGTGTTTTCGTTGTAGCCCTTGGGCGGGTTTGTCTCAACGAGGGTGTAGGTGCCCTTCTTAAGACCGGTAAAGGTAGCCTTGCCGCCGTTAGCGGTGGTAGCGGTGTAGGTCTTGCTGCCCATGGTCAGGGTGAAGGTAGCGCCGTCGAGCTTCTTGGTATCGTCGGTAGCGTCAACCTTGTAGAGGTCTACGTCGAAGGTGTAAACGTGAACAGAGTTACCGTTTACGGTGCTGTCTACGCCCTGCTTGTTGGTGTAGGAAAGGCTGTCCTTGTTATAGTTTGCAACAGTGTTGTCATAAGCGGTAGCGTCGTCGCCGGCGGTTCTGCCGTGAACAGCGTTAGCGTTGAGCTTGCCCTTGAGGGTAACTACAACGTTGGCAGCAGCATAGAAGCCGTTGTCGCCGGTAGCCTTCTTGGCGTTGTTGAGGTAAGCCTCGGTAAGAGCGATGGTGATGTCAGCCTTGTTAGTGGAGGTAACGGTGTAGTCTGTGCCGCTTGTAAGGGTAGTTGCTTCGTCGAGAGTTACGGAGTCAACGCTTACAAAATCAAGACCCTCGGACATGGAATCGTGGATAACATAGCTGGTGAGGTACTCGTCCTTGGTGCCGGTTACGGAAGCGGTCAGCTTAAAGGTAACGTTGTCGCCGACATGCTCGGTGGTCTGAGTTGTGTTGCCCATGTCGCCGTTTACGATCTCTTTGCTAACGGAAACGGTGCCGTCGGCGATCTTTGCGCTCATGTCGATGGTCTGGCTGGTCATAGGAGTGCCGTTGCTGTCCTTAGCGTCGGAAAGATAGAATACGCAGCCGCCGGTCTTTTTAACGCTTACGCCCGCGGGAGTAGCTGTTACGGTAGCATAGTAGATACCTTCGATGGTGGTGGTGAAGGTGGTCTTGTTGTCTGAACCGAAGGTCAGAGCGTTGCCGGACTGTGTGCCGGTGTTGTTGCCTGCCTTCTTGGCAGTTTCGCAGGCTGCGAGAAGATCGGCGGGAACGATGCCGGTATCCTTTGTGATCTGAGCAGCGATAGTTGAGTCAATGCCGGTTGCAGGTACATAGGCTGCGCCGTCATATGCAGCGATCTGATAAACGGTGATGGTGTATCCGTCTTTACCTGTGATTTCTGCGGTATAGCTGCTTACTGCGCTTGCCGCGAAGGGGATCATGAGTGCGAGGATCATTACTGCCAGTGCTACGGCAATAATTCTTTTTGTAGCTTTCATTACTTTTTCTCCTTTAAATATTTTTAGTATTAATAATAAATAAATTATTTGTATCTTCTGCCGTGTCTGCTTTTGCGCTTTGCGCGGGCGCGTCTGTCATATACGATATAACCCGCAGCCATAAGCAGAGCCGAGCCGAATATACCGAAGCCGATGAACAGGAATGTTCTTACTCCGGGGCCGCCCGAAGCGGGATCGATGACCGCGACGTTGGTGTAGTCGAACGTTACGGCGTACTGGCTTTCATACGGGAAGGTGACCAGCTTGGTGGTTTTGTTGGTATTGTAGCCGTCTGTGGGCGAATACTCAAACACCAGATAGGTCTGAGGTGTGAAGGTGCCTTGCAGATAGTTCGCGCTGTTCACCCAAGTGCCGGATTCCACATTGTAGATCGGGTCGCCGTTCTGGTAAATCGGAAGGTTCTCGAAGTACGCCTGCGCCTTGCCGGATTTTGCCGTTGTAGGCTTGATGATAAGGTCGTTCTCATCCATAGCGAGAAGGGCGTTGAGCTGAGCTTCGGTGGGAAGCTTGTCCTCAGCCGCGACCTTGATGACCGCAAACTCGGTGTCGTAAACGGGATCGCCGGCTTGGTCGTCCTTGTTTACGACGATCTCGCCGTACTGAACGGTGTTCTTAAAGGTGACGTCGGTGGTTTCGGTGGTGAAGTTGCTGTTTGTGTAGAACTTAAGCGTGCTTCTGTCGATCTTTAACGCGCCGCCGTCGCTTATGACACTGAAGCCGGTGTAGATAACACGGGAATCATAAACCATGCCGTCGGGTGAAGAAACTGTGGTCGGCGCGGTCTCTGTGATGCTGTAACGGTAGTTGCCCGGAGTGGTGAAGTTCAGGCTGAAGTTGACTTCGCCGTTGCTCGCGTTCGAGGTGACGACCTGAGTGGTAGCGGGGTTGGAAACATAGGTTGTTCCGCTTTTGCCGCCGCTTGTCATCGCGTTCAGTTCAAAGTTGAACAGCGTTCCGGTATAATCCTGTCCGTCAAGAGTTTTGTTGACGGTAATGGTATCTGCGCCGCTCTGCTTCGTGTTGGTGATGCCGATGTTGCCGCCGCCCGCGAGGTTGGGCTTATTAACGGTGATCCAGCCGCCGTTGCCGTCCTCGGTAACGCCGTTGGATACGCCCTGATAAACGTAGCCGGTGGGCATCGAGGTCTCGGTGACCTTGAACTTAGCGCCTACGGGAATGCCCTCGAAGGTGAGCGTTCTGCCATCCTTAAGCTTCGCGCCGCTCGCGAGCTTGCCGTCGCTGCCGAGCTCAAAGGTTCCGTTAAGGTCGGACGCGGTGTATTTGAGGCTGTAGGGACGGAAACCGAGAGAATCGGACAGCGCCACTGTAACAACAGCGTCAAACTCGGTAGCGTCGTCTTGGGTGCCGCCCGCCACGGTCTTTGTAACGCCTACGGGAGCGGTAAGGGGTTTGTTCTCGTAATCGATCTGCAGCTTGGCAAATTCCATAAGGTTCGGATTCGACACATCATTCACAAGCTGCTTGGTATCGGTAGAGAAGCCGCTTTCGGGAAGCTCGTCAACGCTGCCGTTCGAAGCCGACTGATTGCCGACCTTGTCGGTATACTGCCACTTACTGTCGTAGGTGAGGTAGCTCGACGACAACTGCGTCTGCTTTACCGAGATGGTTTCTCCGGTAGTGAAGGCGTTACCGAAGTCCGCCTCGCCGCCGTCTTTCAAATCAAAGCTTGAGCCGCCGAGGGTGAACGCGCCGTCGCTGAACTTTGCTCCGCTGCTTGAGGACGTGATATCAACGCTCTTTAGGTTTTTGCCGTCGTTGAAAACCGCGCCCGTAGCGCCGCTCGGGATAGATATTTTGTAGTCTCCGCCGCGGGTATAAGCGGTCATCTGGGTACCGGGCCATGAAGCGCCCACAGTGCCGCTGCTGTTGAAGAAGTAGCAATAGTACTTATTCCAGCCCAAGTTGTGCGCGTCGAGGTACAGATAGCTGCTGCCCGCGTCTGACGGGATACCGCTCGTCCATTTTTTTGCCGTGTAATTGGGCAGACTTTCGGAGCCGGATTTTGCGCCGTATTTAAGGCTGGCGATCTCGTTTGTTCCGTCGCCGCCGTAAGGAGTGAATGTAAAGCTGTCGAGCTCTTTAACAGTTTGTCTTAAGCCTTCGTTCACGTATGTTGTATCGATTTTTTCGGTAACTACTACCTCGTTGCCCAAAGGAACGAAGTTGAAGTTAAAGCTGAGGTTGGATTCGATCATACCTCTTTCAACATAGAACATAGTCAGAGTGTGCTTCTCTGTAGGATCTGTGTTGCTGAGCCATGTAAAGCTTTGGTTACGTGTAGCGCCGTTGAAGGTGTGACCCGTATCTACCGTAACCGTTCTGTTGGCAAAATTGATCGTGCCGGTCGCCTTTTTGTGGTCGCCGCCGAGGTCGAGAACAAGCTTTCCGTCAATGTAGACCCAAACGTCGTCGTCGCCCGTGAAGGTGAACTTTTCATCAACGCCGTTGTTCTTGCCGTTCATGCCGATGTTGAAGTCAACATCGATACGCATTCCGAAGCCGTAGTTCTTAGCCACTACATTGCCGGTCCTGTCGCCGTCAAACGGGAAGAAGCCATAGCCGCTCGTCTCTCTGTCGGAATAGGAGTAGAGCGAATCCTGCGCTTTCTTGCTGTTTTCAGCATAGGATACGGTAGGACTGCTTCCGCCGAGACCGTTGAACCAAACGTTATCCTTGCCGTTTGTGCTGTCAAAGTAATAGCCCATTACGCCGTTCTCTTCAACCATGCGCATGGGGAACTTTGAATTGACCACCGAACCGACTTTCTTTGAGCTGAGGAAGTCCTCATCGAAGAAGGGAACGGTCGTTGAGCTGTTGTAGCCGCTGTTTCCGGCGTATACAAGCTTGCCCGTCGCCTTTCCGTTGTCCAAAGTGCCGCCCGTAAGGCCCGCGACCGACTTATGGTTGCCGCCGATGTTGTTAGAGTTGTTCGCCTTATTGTTGAAATTCTTAAGGTTTGAAGAACCCTCACCGGTGTATCCGTCGTTCTTTCCGTAGAAGTTACCGAAGTAAAGCGGATAGTTGACACTGCTGTCATGCTCGGCGATCTTGCTGTTCAGATACTGGAACGGCTCCCAGTAGCCCGCCCACCAATACCAGTTGTTGTTCTTGGTGTAGTGGACGGAGGCGTGGTTGGACTCGTAATTGATATTGCGCCAACCCTTCTGGATCTCATCGTCGTTGTAGTAATCATAAAATGTCGCGTCAATGGTGTAAAGATCGCTGTTGCCGGTTATGGTGCTGTCGGGATTTGCCGTCTTGGAACTGTAAGACGCGTTGTTCGAGGGACGGAAGCATGTCCATTCAGCGGGACTGTAGCCATCGTTGCCCCAACTTTTGATCTTTATACAGTTGGATTTGCTGCCCGCGGTTTTTGTTCGCTGGTTATCCCACATATAGTACTGAGTCAAATTCCACTTTTCGGTAGCACCGCTGTTGGTTCTGACGACACGGACATGGCTGATCTTGTCGCTGGGGATCCTGAAACGATAAACATGGTCGCAGAATTTGTCGGCCTTGATACCCTTTTGCAGGACATTGGAACCCGAAAACCAGCCGTCGTTCTGAAAGTTTTCCTCAAACTCATGGCAGTAGTTAGCGTCGACCGAGTCGTTGTAATAAGTGAAAACTCTGATCTCAGCACCGTCTTTGTCCCAAAAATCGTTGTTGCCTATCCGGCAGTCAATGAAAATACATTCATTGTCGATAAAGGCACTTTCGCCCTGAGCTGAAACCATGGGCACGGCGATAACCAGTGCCGAAGCCGCAATCAAAACCGAAAGCAAAACAGCCAGCACGCCGAGAAGCGATCTTTTACCCTGACGCGATGTGTATTTTGTAGCTTTTTTTATAATTACCATCTTCCTTTCTTTAGATTTTTTCGCATTACCGCGCGGCGTCAGCACACTACCCCGCTTTTGTGCGATATGCGAAAATTGAGTGCAGTATTTTTGTTAAACTTTTCACAAATACTAACACTTTTGTGAAAATTCAACAGATACCCAAATAACATTATAAAACATTTGTTTTATTTTTTTTGTTCCTTTATAGAAATAAAATTCAGGAAAATAAATGCCTGCCGGATACCCTTCAAAAAATTGTATATTGTTGTTCACAACAAAAAATTATTACTTTATTAATTTTCATTTTATATTTCTTTCGCCAAATCCGTTGTGATAAATGCACAATCAAAAAGCAGAAATTTTGTAATAACTTACAAAGGCAGAATCGCGATTGAAATGTGCCGAATGTTGTGATATAGTAGTAGACAGGAAGTGATTACAGTGATTGATATCTACCCCGATTTTTATAAAGAGTTCAAATGCATAGCGAACCGCTGCGAGGACAGCTGCTGCAAGGACTGGGACATCGACATTGACAGCGAGACCGAGCGGTTTTACATGACCGTCAAGGGCGCGACGGGCGACAAGATAAGAGACAAGCTTGTGACCGACGAATACGGCGAGCGGGTGTTCAAGGCGGAGGGCGGCAGATGCCCGTTTTGGAACAGCGACATGCTGTGCGATATCTTCATCGACATTGGCGAGGAGCACCTGAGCGAGACCTGCGGCGGATTTCCGCGCGTTAAGGTGGACTACGTTGATTTTCGCGAGCATTTGCTGTCGTTCGCCTGCCCCGAGGCGGCGAGGATAATGCTGCGCAGCGAAAACTCCTACACCGGCTTCGGCGGCGAGGCTGAGCTGAGCCTTGCCGAAAACGGCGACGACTACATGAGCTTTTTGCTTAAGGCGAGGGAGCGCTCGGCGGAGATACTGACGGATGGGAGCCTGCCGTTCAAATACCGCCTTGCCGACTGCCTGGACTTTAACGTTCAGGTGCAGAGCATTTTGGACGGCGCTGAACCGCAGCCAATGAGCGAGGGAAAAACCGAGGGCAACGGTTTTATATTCGACATGCATCTTAAATTTGAGATAATGAGCGAACGCTGGCGCGAGGCTCTTGAGGAAGCTAAGGAAAACGCCTCGGCAAAAGCGTCGGACGAATTTGAAGCAGATTTTGAAAAATTCGCACTGTACTACATTTACCGCTACTATCTGGAGGCTGTGAATTCGGGCGATGTGCTGTACTCGATAAAACGCATAATCTGCGCGTATGTGATAACCGAAAGGCTTGACGCGGACTTTGCCGCGAAGGGCTATCCCCTGCCGCGCATGAGGATATTGCAGCGCTACTCAAAGGAGGTAGAGCACTCCTACGACAACACCGAGGCGCTGAACGCGGAATTTGACCGCGACGAAAGATTTTCGGCGGAGAACCTTATCGCGCTGCTGGAAGAGCTTTAACAATGGAAAATTACGGGCGGAAGCGCTGAAATAACGCTTCCGCCCGGTTTTTTATCTTTTATTTATCTTTGTCGCTGTTTTTGCGGCGTTTTGTGTTGGCTGTTGCCATTTCAAACCAGAAGGTGCTGCCCTTGCCCACGGCGCTCCTTACGCCGTAGCGCGCGTTGTGGGCGTCGAGGATGGACTTGACGATTGAAAGTCCGAGTCCCGAGCCGATAACTCCGCGCTTGTGCTCCTTGTCGACCTTATAGTACCGCTCCCAAATGTAGGGTAGCTTGTCGGCGGGTATGCCCTCGCCGTGGTCGGTGACCTCGATGCGCACGCGCCTGTCCTTGATGGTCTGGGTTATGATGACCGTTTTATCGTCGCCGCAGTGATTGACCGCGTTGTTGACGAGGTTGTAAATGACCTGCGAAACGCGCAGCTCGTCGGCGTTGATGTAGGCGTCCTCGTCGCAGTTGAAGGTGATGTCGAAGCCGTCCTGCTCAACAAGCTTTGAGTAGCGGGTGAGTATATCGCGGACGCTGTCGGTAAGGCAGAACACCTTTTTCTCCGCTTGCAGCGCGCCTGACTGCAGCTTGGAAAGGTCGAGCAGATCGTTCACGAGCGTTGAAAGGCGCGTAGCCTCGTCGATGATTATCTGGATGTTTTCGGGGGTGTTTTCGCCCGGCAGATCGCGCATGACCTCGCCGTAGCCGGTTATCATGGTGAGCGGCGTGCGCAGGTCGTGTGAAATATTGGCGATAAGCTCTCGCTGCAGCTTTTCGGTAGCCGCGAGCTCAGTCCTGGCGTAGTTGAGCGTTTGGTTGAGCTCCTCGACCTCGCGGTAGCCCTTGGCGTTGAAATCTACGGCGTAGTTTTTCTTTGCCAGCTGCTTTGCCGCGTTGTTGGTGCGCGCTATCGGCTTTGCTATCCTGCGGCTGGCGTAGAGCGAAAAGATTATAGACAGCAATATGAACGCCACCGACACCAGCAGAAGCTGATTGCGGATGACCTCGATAGTGGTGTTGAGCGGCGTTATTGACGAGGTGATGATAAGGAAGGTCTGCCGCCCGTCCTTGCGCGGTATTATATATGTATAGACAAGGCTTTCGTTTTCGCTGTCCGTGGTCTGCCGCGCCTGCGCGATAAAGCTGTCGGCGCTGGAAACGGACTGGCTCATTATATCGATGCGCTTACGCGCCATATCCTCGGCGTCGTTTGAGTCTACAAAGCTGCATTTGCCGCCGTGGTCTACGGTTTTTTCGTAGTACTTCAAAACATCCTTGTACTCGAGCTCAAGCCTTATAGTGGGGTTCTCGTAGGAGCACTTGCGTGAAAACTCCGGCTTGCCGCCGCCCACGTCGTAAAGGTAGACGGTGAGCGTGTATTCGCTGGCGACGTTGTCGACGGTGGCGAACACGTTTTTGCTGTGCTGCACCGCCTTTGAAATTTGAGTGGCGCCCTTTTCGACCTTCATAGACTTTGACACGGTGTACAGAGGTTTGAGGAAAAACGACTGGAACACCCAGAGCACGATGAGGATTATCGCGCCGAACACCAGAAAGTAAACCAGGAGCTTGGCGCGCAGGGGCATTTTTTTCAGACTAAACCGTTTCAAATCTGTAGCCCACTCCCCTAAGCGTGACTATGCACTTGCTGTAATCGCCGAGGCTTTTGCGCAGCAGCTTGATGTGCGTGTCGAGCGTGCGCTCGTCGCCGAAAAAGTCGTAGCCCCAGACCTCGCTGATAAGGGCTTCGCGGGTGAGCGCTATGCCCTTGTTGCGAACCATGTAGAAAAAGAGGTCGTATTCCTTGGGGGTCATTTCGACGCGCTTGCCGTCGATCGTCACGGTGCGCGCGGAAAAGTCGACCTCTAAGCCGTTGTAGGTGAACACGTCGTTCTTTTGAGCGGAGTCACCCTTGCCCGAGCGCTTTATGACCGCGCCGACGCGCATCATGAGCTCCTTGGGCGAGAAGGGCTTTACGACGTAGTCGTCGCTGCCCAGCTCAAAGCCGTGGATCTTGTCGTACTCCTCGCCGCGCGCCGAGAGCATGATGATGGGCGTATCGCGGAACTTGCGGATCTCGCGGCAGGCGGAAAAGCCGTCGAGCTCGGGCATCATGACGTCCATGATGATGAGGTCGAACTCCTTTTGGCGGCAAATTTGGATAGCCTGCATGCCGTCGGTGGCTTCCTCTACCTCGTAGCCCTCGAACTCGGCGTATTTGCGGATAAGCTGACGAATGCGGAATTCGTCGTCTACAACCAGAATTTTGCTCATATCTATCAATTCCTTTATCTTATTTTTCCATCTCTAAATAATTATTATATCACAGAATAAAAAGGATTGAAATAGTTTATAAAAAGTTTTATAATATATTTTATACAAACGACAAAGGAGATTGATCATGGATATACGCGCAATAGACGCCGCCGAAATAACCGCGGCGGTAAAAAAGCTGTTTATGGACTGCAACTATTTCATAGGCGGCGACATCATGAGCTCGCTTGAAAGGGCGCTGGAGATCGAGGACTCCCCGGTCGCGAAAAGCGTGCTCAGCCAGATAATAGAGAACGACAAAATAGCCGCCGCGGAGGAGATACCGCTTTGTCAGGACACGGGAATGGCGGTGCTGTTCGTCGAGTACGGCGACAAGGTGTGCGTACAAAACGGCAGCTTTGAGGACGCTGTTCAGCAGGGCGTGCGCGAGGCATACGACGAGGGCTATCTGCGCAAGAGCGTGGTGAGCGACCCGGTTTTTGACCGCGTGAACACCCGCGACAACACGCCCGCGATAATCCACACCAAAATAGTGAGCGGAGATAGAATAAAGATCACCGCCGGCGGCAAGGGCTTTGGCAGCGAGAACATGTCGGCTATTAAAATGCTGACACCGGCATACGGCGTTGAGGGCGTGAAGCAGTTCATTCTTGACACCGTAAGGGCGGCGGGTCCCAACCCCTGCCCGCCGATAGTGGTCGGCGTTGGAATTGGCGGCACCTTTGAGCGCGCTGCTCAGCTTGCGAAGAAGGCTACCTTTCGCGCGATAGACACGCATAATCCCGACGAACGCTACGCTTTGCTTGAGGATGAGCTGCTCGAAAAAATCAACGAAATGGGCTTTGGCCCCGCGGGCTTGGGCGGTAAAACCACCGCGCTGGGCGTGAATATCGAGACCTCGCCCACACACATAGCCGGAATGCCGGTTGCGGTGAATATATGCTGTCACGCGGCAAGGCACGCAGATACAATCATTTAATTCGTAATGCGTAATTAGGAATTATGGGAGGAAACATGGCTAAAAAAATACAGTTACCGATAACGGATGAGGATATAAAAAGCTTAAAGGCAGGCGACAGCGTGCTGCTTACGGGTACTATAATCACGGGGCGCGACGCGGCGCACAAGCGGCTTTTTGAGCTGATAGAAAAAGGCGAGGAGCTGCCCGTGGACGTACGCGGCGAGTTGATATATTACGTAGGTCCCGCGCCCGCAAAGCCCGGCTACGCGGTGGGTCCGGCGGGTCCGACCTCGAGCTATCGCATGGACAAGTTCACCCCCGCCCTGCTAGATCTTGGCATGAAGGGCATGATAGGCAAGGGCGCGCGCTCGCAGGAGGTCATCGACGCCATAGTGCGCAACAAGGCGGTGTACTTTGCCGCTATTGGCGGCGCGGCGGCGCTTATCGCAAAAAGCATAAAGAAGGAAGAGATCCTTTGTTACGAGGATTTGGGCACCGAAGCGGTGCGCAGATACACCGTAGAGGATTTTCCCTGCATAGTCGCGATAGACTGCGAGGGAAACAACGTTTATGAACGGTAAATAACAAAAACAACGGAGCGACGCGCATGCCGCTCCGTTATTATTTGCAGTTTTATCAAATCTATTTAAAGCCCGCAAGGCGTCTTTGGATCTCGGTCACATCGCGGATGTTTCGTTTTCCGTCTTGGTTGACGTCGCTGATGTAGATAGGCGGGCTGGGGTCGTCGAAGCTGTAGCAAGGCAGCTTTTGTCCGTAAACCAAGTCGTCATACGGGTAGCTGCTGAATTCAGCCATGCAGCGCTGCATTTCGGTGGCGTCGTTGATGGTCAGCGCGTTGTCCTTATCGATATCGCCGCGCAGTCTGCCGATGTTCAGCGCATCGAGCGCCTCGGACAAGCCGGAATAGGCGCCGCCGACATACGCGTTTTCCAAGCTGACAAATCGGTTTTGCTTCACGTCATAGACGGCATAGTCAAACTGAAACGGATTGCCGCCGGAATACTTTTGAAGGATCCTGTCGCCGAGCACGCTGTAGATGATCCACTCCTCCTCCGGACCGCCGTTGGAGGCTTGAACAAGCACCCAGTCAATCTCATCGTTCGCAAGGTGAACATACAGCTCGTTATAGATTTCCGGATTGAAATCTTCAAGATCATAATCTTCGTAATCCATGTATTTTTTGTCAAATTCGTTTTTATATGTATCCTTCGGCAAGCGGAAGCGTTCGCCCTCAGCCAAAGCGACAACGCCGAAGCGCGCGCCCTCCTTTGTTGCGAAGTCGAAGTCTCTGAGGTCGAGGAAAATACACAGCTCGGCGACGTTTTCACCCACGTCGAGGGTTACGGGGTCGCCCATGAAAACCGCGTCAGTCCACACCTCATAAGCGTCAAAGCTGCCGCCGAAGGTGAAATCCATACTGCCGCAATAGCTGACGCGGAACTCTCTGCCGTTCCCTGCCGAGGCGTTGACGCGCAGACAATAGATATAATCAGCGACTTCTTCCATCTCGTTTTTGATGCTGATCTCGTTGCCGGCGGCGTTGTTCAGCCAGCCCTCATCGCCGTTGCCGAACACGTAAAAGGACTCAAAGTCGTGGGGATCGTTGTAGTCATAGACATTGTCGCCGCTGACAGACACGACCTTGGTGAGCGCGTTGTAGCTGACAGTAAAGTCGCCGGGCGCTTCGATATCGAAAGCCACGGCGTTGCCGCTTTCGTCGCCGTACCACCGGCTTTCGTCATCTACATAGACCCTGACCTGCACATCGGTGTATTCGGTATTGGCGGTGTAGGTTTTGGAATATGTGTGATCGCCGACAAATTCCATGATGTTGTCGGTGTTGCCGTTGTCCCACATCGTGCCGAAAAGGTCAGTCACGCTGCCTGTTGCAATACACTTGAGCGGCGCGGGAACGGCGCTCGCGCATATCACGGCGCAGGGCAAAAGCAGACACAAAACAAGCAGAAATGATATTGTTTTCTTCATAGCTATACCTCCTTGATTATAATATTTCTCTATTATAATCATAGCACTTTAGGGGCAGTTTTGCAAGTAGATTTTTCACCTACCGATCCGGTCATTTTGCACAATCGACCGTTAATATCGCCACGGCAGGCACACCGCATTCTTTTACAAAAAGCGCTTCGCTCTGCCGCAGAATTTCATCGGAAATAATAACGCCGATTCAATTGACAATAACGGCGATTAATATTATAATAAAACACGAATATACTTTATAGGAGAATAACATTATGCCGTTTATCAATGTAAAAACAAATGCAGATATCCCAAAGGAAAAGAAAGAGATTATAAAAAGACGTCTTTTTGACAGCATCAGCATCCTTCCCGGAAAAAGCGACCGTTACCTTATGGTCGCCGTGGAGGATAAAACAGACATGGCGTTTCACCGCGACAGCGAGTCGAACATGGCTATGGTAGAGGTAAAGATCTTCGGCAGCTCATCCAAGGACGCCTATCAGCGCCTGACTACGGCTATCTGCCTGATACTTCAGGATGAGGCGGACGTTGAGGGGCAAAACTGCTATGTAAAATTTGAGGAAGTAAAATACTGGGGCTATAACGGCTTTATGTTCTGATAAAAGAGAAGGGGATCCATTATGAGAATTGTAGTACTTGCCGGCGGCACGAGCACCGAGCGCGACGTTTCGATATCGTCGGGACTTTTGGTATCGGCCGCTCTCAGAGAAAAGGGACACGAGGTAGTGCTGCTCGACGTTTTTACCGGCTACGAGCAGGACATCCTTGACGTTGACGCGCTGTTCAAACAGAATTACAGCTTTACCGACAGCGCCAAGGTGAGCGAAACGATATCGGACATCGACGAGATACGCGAGAACCGCCGCGACAAATCGGACAGATTTATCGGCGAACACGTTATAGACATTTGCTCCTGCGCCGACATCACCTTCTTCGCGCTGCACGGCGGCGAGGGCGAGAACGGTCAGCTTCAGGCGGCGTTCGATCTGCTCGGGCTGAAATATACCGGCTCGGGATATCTGGGCTCCGCGCTCGCGATGAACAAGGGTCTTACCAAAAGCGTGCTTACGCAAAAGAAGGTTATGACCCCCAGAGGCGAGATATTCAGGAGCGTTGAAGAAACCAAGGATTGGAAGGTGTTCCCCTGCGTTGTCAAGCCCTGCTCGGGCGGCTCCAGCGTGGGTATCACCATAGTCAAGGACAAGAAGGATTTCAAGAAATCGGTCGAAGAGGCTTTTGCCTACGGCGAACGCGAGATAGTTGTAGAGCAATACGTAAAGGGCAGAGAATTTGCCGTCGGCGTTTTGGGCGGCAAGGCGCTGCCCCCTATCGAGATAATCCCGAACGGCGGCTTTTACGACTACAGGACAAAATATCAGGCGGGCGCGGCTATTGAGAAATGCCCCGCAAACATCACCCTTGAGCAGGATACGGCTATGCGCAAGGCGGCGGAAGAGGCGTACAACGCGCTTCACCTGCAAAGCTACGCAAGAATGGACTTTATTCTTGACAAGGGCAACAACGCATATTGCCTTGAAGCGAACACCCTGCCCGGCATGACCCCCACAAGCCTGCTGCCTCAGGAGGCGGCTGCCGAGGGTATAGGCTACACCGAGCTGTGCGAGCTGATAATCCAATACTCGCTGAAAAAATACGAAAAAAAGGTATGAGTATGAAACCGTTCACTTTAGCAGAGATCGCCGCGGCGTGCGGCGGTACATACGTAGGAAATGAGGACATGAAGTCCGCCGTCATAACCTCGGTCGAGCGCGACAGCAGGCAGGTCAAAGAGGGCTCGCTGTTCCTCGCCATAAAGGGCGAGCGCGTCGACGGACACGACTACATCCAAAAATGCTACGACAACGGCGCGATTTGCGCGATTTGCGAAAAAGCGCCCGAAAACGCAGACAAGCCGTACATCCTTGTCCCCTCTACCCTGCAGGCGGTCAAGGAGATAGGCAGGGCGTACCGCGAAAAATTCGACATTCCCGTCGTGGGCGTGTCGGGCAGCGTGGGCAAGACCTCCACAAAGGAAATGCTGTACGCGGTGCTCTCGCAGAAATTCAAGACGCACAAGACTCAGGGCAACCTGAACAACGAGCTGGGCGTTCCGCTGACGCTTTTGAGCATGCCGGAGGACACCGAGGCGGCTGTTATAGAGATGGGCATTTCCGGCTTTGGCGAGATGACCCGCCTTGCGAAAATGGCGCAGCCCACCATCTGCGTGCTGACGATAATCGGCTGCTGTCACCTTGAAAACCTGGGCGACCGCGACGGCGTGCTGAAAGCCAAGACCGAAATGTTTGATTACGCGAAGGATGGCGCGGCGTTCATTCTGAACGGCGACGACGACAAGCTGTCGACCGTAAAGGACGTTCGCGGCACAAAGCCCATATTCTTCGGGCTTGACAAAAGCAACCGCTATTACGCGGAGAACATTGAAAACAACGGCGAGGGCGGCGTGAGCTGCACCCTCTGCTTTGACGACACGCGGCTCGACGTGACTATCCCCGCAATCGGCAGCTACATGGTGTCTAACGCGCTGGCGGCGGTGGCGGCGGGCAAGCTGCTGGGGCTAAGCGACGAACAGCTTAAAAACGGCGTTGAGGCTTACAAGACCGTGGGTAGCCGCGCGAACGTGATAAACACGGGCAAGCTGCGCATCATCGACGACTGCTACAACGCGAACCCCACCTCGGTGAAGGCTTCGCTTGACACGCTGAAAAACTTTGAGGGCAGGAAAGTCGCCATACTCGGCGACATGAAGGAGCTCGGCTCAAACGAGCTTGCGCTGCACTACGACACGGGCGCGTACGCCAAAGAGATAGGCATAGACCGCGTTTTGAGCGTGGGACCGCTTGCAAAGGAGCTTGCGCGGGGCGCGGAGGACGTGTGGTTCGAGAGCATAGACGCGCTGCTTCCCGAGCTGCCCGATTTGCTAAAGGACGGCGACACCGTGCTTGTTAAGGCTTCGCACTCGATGCATTTTGAAAACATAGTTGAGAATTTAAAAACGTTATGATATACAGAAAGGCAGGAATGTAAAATGTCGGTATCCTATATGACCCATCCGCTGATAAAGCACAAAATAACCTTGCTGCGCAAATGCTCCACCGGAACAGGCGAGTTCCGCAAGCTGATTGAGGAGATCGCCATGATGATGGGCTATGAGGCGCTGGCTGACCTGCCAACGGCTGACATAGAGGTAAGAACGCCTATCGAAAGAACGATGCAGCCCGTTATCAACGGCAAAAAGCCGGCGGTGGTGCCTATTTTGCGCGCGGGCTTGGGCATGGTGAACGGCATACTTGCGCTGGTTCCCTCGGCTAAGGTCGGACACATCGGTATTTTCCGCGACCCCGAAACTCACCTGCCGCAGGTGTATTACGGCAAGCTGCCCGAGGCTATCAGCGAACGTCAGATAGTGGTGTTGGATCCGATGCTTGCCACCGGCGGCACGGCTGTGGCGGCTGTTGACTTTATAAAGGAACAGGGCGGCAAAAACATAAAGTTTATGTCGGTGCTTGCGGCGCCCGAGGGCGTGAGCGTGCTGATGAAAAAGCACCCCGACATTCAGCTTTACGTTGGCTGTCTTGACCGCTGCCTAAACGACGACGCCTACATCTGCCCCGGCGTGGGCGACGCCGGCGACCGGATTTTCGGTACACTGTGATTTATAAAACCCGTGGGCGGCTTTTGTCGCCCATTGTTAATAGAGGGATCAAATTATGTCAATAAAAGATAAATACCCCTTTAACCATATCAAAAACAAGCTTGACCCGCCTAAAACCGTTTACGCGGGACCCGATTATTTTGAAAAAAACGCGGCGGGCGTTTACGCGGGGCCGGACTACTTTTCCGCTCCCGTCGCGCCGCCTGTGGAGGAATATCCGGCACCGACCTACGCGGGACCCGAAATGAACGGCGGCATAGGCGCGTTTGCTCCTATGCCCGAGGAGAAAAAGGAAGCCGCGCCCGCAAAGAATCCCGACGGCGTTTTTTGCACGATGTGCGGAGCGATAAATCCCGAAAACGCGAATTTCTGCTCAAAATGCGGCGCGCCCTTGGTGAATAGAGGCTAGTTAATGCGTAATGCGTAATGCGTAATTGATTTAGTAGGGGCGGCGCTTGCCTGCGCGTGATTTAAAACCGAGGAGAGGACTAATATGTTCGGCAAGAAAAAATACCCTTTTAGCTTTTCGAACAGCGGCGGCGAGCCCGTTGACGTATACGCGGGGCCTCCGCTTGACGTCGAACCGGACGACGAAATGACGGACGAAAGCGCCGAGGAAGAAACAGATGAAAAGCGCTGATGATTTTCCCTTCAAGCTGCGGCACTGCGTTTGGGAGATAACGCTCGCGTGCTGCTTCAACTGCGCCTACTGCGGCTCGCGCGGCGGCAGGGCGCGGGAAAACGAGCTGACTACCGAGGAATGTCTTGACGTTGCGCGGCAGCTGGGCGAGATCGGGCTTAAAAGGATATCGCTTATAGGCGGCGAGGTTTTTATGCGCCCCGACTGGGAGCAAATAGTGCGCGCGCTGACCTCGCGCGGGATAATAACCTGCATTATCACAAACGGCTTTCGGCTTACGCCCGGGATGATCGACGCGTTAAAGAACTTAAACATCGAATCCGTGGCGGTGTCGCTGGACGGCGTTGAGGAAGTCCACGACCCGTTCCGCCAAAAAGGCAGTTACCGCCGCGCCTTAGAAGCTATCGACACGCTGACGGCGGCGGGCATACCGACCTCTGTTATAAGCGCCCTGCGCAGCGACAACGCGCCGCGTTTGGGCGAGCTGTACGAGGTGCTCAAAAGCAAAAAAATCTTCGCGTGGCAGATACAGGCGTGCTCGCCGATGGGCAACGCCCGCGAGAACGGGCTCAACGTGGCGTTCGACGCTAACGAGGTCATGCGATTTATAAGAGATACCGCGCCTGCCGCGCCGTTTAGGATAGGGGCAGCGGACAATATAGGCTATTTTACCGACGACGAGCCGTACATACGCGGCATTTCGGGAAACCCCTTCCCCGGCTGCGCCGCCGGGCTTTCGGTGATAGGCATCGACAGCGCGGGCAATGTGCGCGGCTGCGAGTCGATGTACGACGAGCGCTTCATCGAGGGCAACCTGCGCGAGAGGACGCTTGCGGATATTTGGACAGACCCCGAGGCGTTTGCCTACAACCGCCGCTTTGACGCGTCGATGCTCAGCGGCAAATGCAAGGGCTGCAAGCACGGAGAGTACTGCGCGGGCGGCTGCAGATCGTACAATTATTTTACGACCGGAAATATATACGAAAACCGATTATGCGGACGAACGCATAAATAAATGATACAAAGTGAGGACGCCGAGATGACCAAAAGAAGCTTTAAACGCGCTTTTAAAGACAGCCTGCCGATAATGGCAGGCTATTTGGCGTTGGGCATCGGCTACGGCGTGCTTTTGCAGAGCAAGGGCTACAGCTTTTGGTGGGCTATACTTATGAGCGTAACGATGTTCGCGGGCTCGGGTCAATACGCCGGAGTGGATTTTATGGCGAGCGGCGCGTCGCTGCTGACTACCGCGTTCATGACGCTTATAATCAACTGCCGCCACTTCTTTTACGGGGTCTCGCTGCTCGACAAATACCGCGGCACGGGTATAGTGAAGCCGTACCTTATTTTCGGACTGACGGACGAGACCTACTCGATAACCGCCACGACGACCCTTGAGGACGATATCAGCCCGAAAAAATACTACTTTTTCCTGACCGCGCTGAATCACAGCTACTGGATAACGGGCTGCGTGCTGGGCGCGGTGCTGGGAATGATAATGCCGTTTTCTGGCGAGGGCATCGACTTCGCGATGACGGCGCTGTTCATCGTAATTATGACGGATCAATGGCTGAAAAGCAAGCAGCACCTGCCCGCCATACTGGGTGCGGGAACAACGGTGGTTTGCCTGGTGATCTTCGGCGCGGAGTATTTTATTGTGCCCGCTTTGTTCCTTATAGCTTTAGAGCTTATGCTGCTGCGCAAAAAGCTCGAAAAACCGGCAAGCGAGGTGGAAAACGATGAATGATATGCACGCTCTGCTGCAGGTGCTTGTTATGGCGGCTGTTATAGCCTTTACGCGCTTTTTGCCGTTTTTGGCGTTCCCCGAGGGGCGCAAAAGGCCGCAGGTCATCACATATTTGGGCAGCGTGCTGCCATATGCTATTATCGGCATGCTGGTGGTGTACTGCTTTAAGGGCGTTTCGGTAATGCAATGGCCTTACGGGCTGCCCGAGCTTATCGCCTCGGCGTTCGTTGTTGGGATGTACGTCTGGCGGCGCAACACACTGATAAGCGTTTTCGGCGGCGTTGCGGTATACATGCTGCTGGTACAGCTTGTTTTCAAATGAGGTAATTTATGGGGATAATTGAACTTATACTGCTATCTGTCGGGCTTGCGATGGACGCGTTCGCGGTGTCGATCTGCAAGGGGCTGTCGGTCAGAGAGCTCAAGCCTAAGCACGGTTTGATCGCGGGCGCGTACTTCGGCGGCTTTCAGGCGCTTATGCCGCTTATCGGCTGGCTGCTGGGCAGGCAGTTTGAGGAGCTGATAAAGAGCGTCGACCATTGGATAGCGTTCGGTCTGCTTGTGCTGATAGGCGCAAACATGATACGCGAGTCGTTCGGCGGCGAGGACGAGCAGAACGCCTCGTTCTCGTTCAAGGCTATGCTGCCGCTGGCGATAGCCACGAGCATAGACGCGCTTGCGGTGGGCGTGACCTTCGCGTTTTTGGAGGTAAACATCGTTCTGGCGATCACGCTGATAGGCGTTATCACCTTTGCGATATCGGCGGCAGGCGTGAAAATAGGCAATGTTTTCGGCACGAGGTTCAAGTCAAAGGCGGAATTCGCCGGCGGCGTTATTCTTATTTTGCTGGGAATAAAAATACTGGTCGAGCATTTATTCTTCGGAGGATAGAAGCTAGATGCTAGAAGCTAGAGGCTAGATGCTAGATAGTTGAGAGTTGAGAGTTGAGAGTGGAGAGTTGTTTCAAATCTACAATTAACAATCTACAATCTACAGTGAAGGGTCGCTTCGCTCCGATTTGTGTTGCGTTTGGTTTAATGGAAACGCTTTGCGGTTAGCCGTTGCCTCCTGCTGTCATTCTGAGCGGTGCCGGAGGCAAAATCGCGTTCAGCGATTTAGTCGAAGGATCCCCCTCGGCAATGAACCAAACGCTTCTGCTAATACATCTAGCATCTAGCATCTAGCATCTAGCATCTTCACTTTCAACTTTCAATTTTCAATTTTCAACTAAAAAAACGGAGGTTTATTATGAGCACTGTTGAGCAACTGCAGGAAGTGATAGACAAAAGCCAAAGGATCGTATTCTTCGGCGGAGCGGGCGTGAGCACCGAGAGCGGTATTCCCGACTTTCGCAGCGTGGACGGGCTGTACAATCAGAAGTACGACTATCCGCCCGAGCAGATTTTGTGCCGCACCTTCTTTGAAAGGCACACAGACGAGTTTTACCGCTTTTACCGCGACAAGATGCTGTGCCTTGACAAGAAGCCGAACAAGGCGCATTTTAAGCTTGCGGAGCTGGAAAAGGCGGGCAAGCTGCTTGCGGTCGTTACCCAGAACATCGACGGGCTTCATCAGGCGGCAGGCAGCAAAAGGGTGTACGAGCTGCACGGAAGCGTGCTGCGCAACCACTGCCGCAAATGCCGCAAGTTTTTTACGGCGGAGTACATTAAGAACAGCGAGGGCGTGCCTAAGTGCGACTGCGGCGGCGTTATAAAGCCCGACGTTGTGCTGTATGAGGAAGGGCTTGACGACAGCACCGTAAACGGCGCGCTGAACGCCATTATGCAGGCGGACACGCTGATAATCGCGGGCACCAGCCTGACCGTCTACCCCGCCGCTGGCTTTATACGCTACTTCCGCGGCGACACCGTGGTGCTGATAAACCGCGACAAAACGCCGTTCGACGGGGAAGCTGACCTGGTTTATCACGACAAGGTCGGCGAGCTGCTGGACAAATGCGTTGTGAACAAATAATCAATAATGTGCAGGGCGATCAGTTAAGTTGTCCCTGCACTTTTTATATTATATGGTATTGCGAAAAAATCATAAAAAAGGGTTGAAAAGTGTCGAGGGTTTGTAGTATAATTTATTTTGTGTGCATATATCTACTAATAACAGAAACGGAAAACGTATATGGAAACATTAGGATTAGGAAACTTTAAAGATATAGATTCCTTCGTTGAGGATAAGCTGAAAAAGCTTGACGCCGCGCCTGTGGGCTTTGAGTCGCTTTTTGAGCTTATGTTCTGCGAAAAAGATAATTTGATGTATGAAAAGAGCGAGGGCTACCGCATAGTAAAGACGACCTACGGCGAGGCTTACGACGAGATAAAGCGCTATGCCGCAACGGTAAAAAGCACACTTTCGCTTGACGAGGGCTCGGTCGTCGGACTGAGCATGGAAAACTCACTGCTGTGGATAGAGCTGTTCTGGGCTATAATACTCGCGGGCTACCGCCCCCTGCTTATGAACCTCCGTCTGGGGGATATCGCGCTTGAGCAGGCGCTCAAAGACTGCGGCGCACGGGCGGTGATATCGGACGGCAGAGAGTACGGCGTGCGCACGCTAAAGGCGGACGGCATAAAGCCCGCCGACGCCCCGATAACCCCTGCCGCCTTCGGCGAGGAGCTGATGGTGATGTCGTCGGGAACGTCGGATCACGTGAAGATCTGCGCGTATTCAGCCGAGGAATTCCGCTGTCAGATACACGACAGCTATCAGATTATCAGCGAATGTGCGCTGATAAAGCAGCACTACGACGGCTATATCAAGCAGCTCTGTTTTTTGCCGTTTTACCATGTGTTCGGGCTTATCGCCATGTACATCTGGTTCGGCTTCTTTTCGCGCGCCTTCGTGCAGCTAAACGACCTTATGCCGCAGACGATAGTCAACACGATAAAGCGCCATAAGGTGACGCATATATTCGCCGTGCCGCTGTTTTGGGAGACCGTTTACGATCAGGCGATAAAGACGATAAAAAGCCGCGGCGACAAGACTTATAAGAAGTTTTTGAAGGGCATGGACATCTCGCGCAAGCTTGCTGGAGTTCCGAAGCTCAGCCGCGCCTTTTCAAAGAAGGCGTTCAAGGAAGTAAGGGATAACCTGTTCGGCGAGAGCATACAGTTCCTTATCACGGGCGGCAGCGCCATCAGACCCGAGGTCATCGAGTTTTTCAACGCGGTGGGCTATCACCTTGCGGACGGCTACGGCATGACCGAGATAGGCATTACCTCGGTAGAGCTGTCGCTTGACAAGCGCGTGCTGAACGGCTGCTTTGTGGGCAAGCCCATGAGCTACGCCGAATACAAGATAAACGAAAACGGCGAGCTGCTGGTGCGCGGCAAGGTCATCGCCAAATATATAATAGAGGACGGCAAAAAGACCTTTACCGACAAAAGCGAATGGTTCAACACGCACGACCTTGCGGAATGTGTGAACGGTGAATACCGCATACTCGGCAGAAACGACGACCTTATAATCGGCGCGAACGGCGAGAACCTCAACCCTAATCTTATTGAGCCGCAGTTAAGGCTGCAAACAGTCGGCGGCGTGTGCCTTGTAAGCGACGGCAAAACGCCGGTGCTGCTGGTATCGGTGAACCGCTACGCCTCAGCCGAGCAGATAGCAACGTTTGAAAAGCAAATAAAAGAAAAAATAACCGGGCAGGGACTTACGGGACAGATAGGCAAGATAGCCTTTATTTCGGAGCCGCTGATGAAGGGCGACGAATTCAAGCTGAACCGCAGACGGCTGACCGCCGACTACAAAGCCGGCAGGCTGGGCGTTATTGACCCGAACACGATAAAGGACAGCGGCGACGAGGATGAGCTGACGCTCCACCTGCGTCAGATAGTGTCGGTCACGCTTGAAAAGGAGCTTGATGAGGTGAGCCCGCAGTCCGACTTCTTTACGGACTTGGGCGGCACCAGCCTTGACTACTTCGCTATGACGGCGAAGCTGCAGGAGGACTTCGGTCTGCCGTTCCCGCAGGACGGCGGCAAGACCCTGAGCACCGTTGAGGAGCTGCACGATTATATAAGGAAAGCAGAAAACAATGCTGATTAAATTTTGGAACGCCTTTGTAAAAATAACCGCATACCTTCCGCAGCTGCTGATCTTCCGCACAAAGGTGTATTACGAGGACAAAGCCGCGCAGAGCCGCCGCATAAAGGGCGGGGCGATAATAATATCGAACCACACCGCGGTTTGGGATTACGCGGAATATTTGTTTGTGTTTTTCTTCCGCACGCTGCGCGCTCAGATGGCGGAGGTGCTGTTTGAAAAAAAGCCGCTCGGACTTTTTCTGAAAATGATGGGCGGCATCAGGGTGAACCGCGGCGCGAACGACTTTGCGTGCGTCACAAAATCCGAAAAGATACTTGAAAAGGGCGGCGTGGCGCTTATCTTCCCCGAAAGCAGACTGCCGCTGAAAGGCGAGGAAAGACCCCTTCCCTTCAAGCCGGGGGCGGCGTACCTTGCGCTGCTGAGCGGCGCGCCCGTTGTTCCCGTTTTTACCAACGGCAGGTACTTTTCGAAAAAGCGCGCGCGGGTCATCATAGGCAAGCCGATCTGCGCGCGCGACCTTATTGACGACAGTCTGAGCGAAAAGGAGAACCTTGCGCGCATAACCGACATAATGCGCGACAAAATCATCAGTTTGGAGAAACAATTATATGAACAAACCCAAAAAAGCTAAGCTGTTTTCTCTTAAATGCTTTGTAATGGATTTTATACGCGTTTCGGGCGTGTTGCCGGGCATTATCTGGCTGCGGCCTAAGATACGCTACGCCTCCAAAACAGCAAAAAAGAGGATACGCGGCGGTGCTTTGATAATATGCAACCATACGAGCTTTGTCGACCCGGGCTACACGATGTATGTTGTGTGGTACCGCAGGCAATACTTTGTGTGCCACAAGGCTTTTATGGAAACCAAGGCGGGTCCGTTTTTTCACGCGGCGGGCTGCCTTATACCCATAGACGCCGAAAACTTCAACATCGGCTCATTCCGCGTGATAACCGAAAGCCTTAAAGAGGGCAAAGCAGTGGTGCTGTTCCCCGAGGGGCACGTGGGCAGCGGCGAAGCGATGACCGAATTCAAGTCGGGCATGGTGCTTATATCCATGCAGAGCAAGCGCCCGATAGTGCCTATATATATGAAGCCCCGTAAGCATTGGTACAGCCGCCTGAAAGCGGTCATAGGCGAACCCGTTGACATCACCGAGATGTACGGCGACATGCCGGCGTTCTCGAAAATAGATGAGATAACAAAGCTATTGCGCGAGCGCGAGGAAGCGCTGGAGGAAATAGCCAAGGATATGTGAGAACGGTCAGCGCCAAAGGTGCGCGCGCGGTGAAAGCTATGGAAGGTATGGAGGTTGTAACCATTTACTTCCATGCCAAACAACCGCATATATAAGCCGTTTTTGTCAACTATGGAAGTTATGGAGGTTATTTATAAGAGATTTGTTTAACAGTTAAATATATATATATTATCAAGTATGTAATAAGCAGTAAAAAACAATTCCATATCTTCCATGCTTCCATAAAAGAAAGATGCTAGAAGCTAGATGCTAGAGGCTAGAAGCTAGAAGCTAGAGGCTAGAAGCTAGATAGTTGAAAATTACAAATTACAAATTGCAAGTTGTTATATCAAAAAAACGTTGAGCTTCAATCAACTTGTCATTTGTCGTTTGTAACTTGTCATTTTACTTATAACTTATAACTCCCTAACACCTAATACCTAATACCTAACACCTAAAACTATAGAAAAGAGGAAATAAAAATGATAGCAAACACCCTTGAACAATACCGAAATTACACCGGGGAATGTTTTTCCCGCATCAAGAGCTACGACACAATAGCGCAAATGTGGGAGGAGCGCTCGAAGGAATACGCGCAGCTTGTCGCCATTGAGTATGACGGCAAGAGCTACACCTACGCGCAGCTTGCCGAGGACGTCGCGAAGTACCGCACCGTGCTCAAAAGCAAGGGCGTGAGCGGCAGGGTCGCCCTGCTGATACCCAACTCATACGATTTTGTAAAGGCGTTTCTGGCGGCGGTCACCCTGGGCTGCACCGCGGCTGTTCTGCCCGCCCACCTCGACGAAAAGTCGGTGTTCGGCGTTTGCAGGATGTTCGGCGCTTCAACGCTTGTTTACGCAGACGCCACCGAGGGCGCGACCGCGCTTGTGGCAAAAGCCGCTCCCGATATAACGCTGATAAACGCCGCCGAGACCGCTGATGAATTGACCGAGGCTGCCGACTGCAAGGGCAGCGACGGCTGCACCATCATCATGACAGGCGGCACCACGGGCAAGCCGAAGGGCGCGCTGCTCAGCAACACCGCCGTTATGCAGGGCATCATCAACAGTTGTCTGGGCGTGCCCGGCACCTTTGAACAGCGCTACATGCTGGTGCTGCCGCTCTCTCACGTTTTCGGTCTTATCCGCAACCTGCTCGCCTCGCTCTACTCCGGCTGCGCGATGTATATCTGCCGCGACAACAAAAACATGTTCCGCGACGCGGCGACGTTCCGCCCGACAATAATGGTGCTGGTTCCCGCGCTTGCGGAAATGGCGCTGACGCTCTCGAAGAAATTCGGCAGAAACATGTGGGGCGACAGCCTTAAGACCATAATTTGCGGCGCGGCGAATGTTCCGCAGTATCTGATAGAGGAATACGCCAAAATGGGCATTTCGCTTTATCCCGGCTACGGACTTACCGAATCGGCAAACCTTGTGTCCGGCAACCCCGAAAACATCAACAAGCCCGGCTCGGTTGGACTTATCTTCCCCGGCATGGAGTACAAGATAGTGAACGACGAGCTTTGGCTCAAGGGCAAAAACATGATGGACGGCTACGTCGGCTGTGAGGAGCCCGACGCCTATGAGGACGGCTGGTTCAAGACCGGCGACCTGGTGCGCATGGATGAAGACGGATTTTTATACATCACGGGCAGGATCAAGGAAATAATAGTGCTTTCCACCGGCGAGAACATCTCACCGGCGGAGCTTGAGGCAAAGTTCAACTCACTGAACCTTATACAGGATTCTCAGGTATTTGAGGACATGAACGACAGCGGCAACCGCTTCCTCGCGCTCGAAGTAGTGCCGCGCGCAACCGAGACCGCAAAGCTCGGCGATATAGACGTCAACGCAAAAATAATAGAAGAACTTCAAAAAATCAACCAGTCGCTGCCGACGTTCCAGCGCGTTGCCAAGATAACCGTCCGCACCTCGGATTTTGAAAGAACGCCAAGTATGAAGATTGTGAGATATAAGAAATGCCAATGAACAGAAACGATATTTTAGAAAAGCTCAAAGAAATACTGCTCTCCGCCGATGAGAGCAGCCGCGACGTCATCCATTTGGTGAACGAGAACACGAATCTGCACACAGGGCTGGGTCTGTCATCGGTCAATATGCTGTATCTGATCATCGCCACCGAGGAGGTATTCGGCATCTACTTTGACGATATCGGGCTAAACGAGTTACAGACCGTAGGCGACGTTATGAATTATATAGAAGGGAAACTGTCATGAAGTGGGAACCTATAGAATGTAAGGCGGGCGATATGGTGCGCATCCGTCTTGGAAGCATGTACCACTACGGTATTTTCGTCAGCGAAAACGAGGTTATCCAGTTCGGTCTGCCGCCGACAGCCGAAAACCGCGCCAAAGAGGGCGAGGTTGCGATTTTAGCCACGGACATAGACACCTTTGCCTGCGGCTGCATAGTAGAGACCGCCTGCCCCGACCGTTCGGAGATGAAAAAACGTCTTCCGCGCGAGGAGACCGTTCGCCGCGCGAGAGCGCGCTTAGGCGAAACGGGATATAACATCATCCACAATAACTGCGAACACTTTGTGCACGAATGTGTTTTCGGCGAGGCGCGCTGCACGCAGGAAGAGGACGTGCGCAAGCGCTGGCTCAACCGCCCCATCTGCGACATTTATCTGGCGCGTATCCCCGACGACGTGAACGGCGAGGATATTTATCCCGAAAAGCGCAAAAAAGAGATAGACGCTATTGCCGACCCAAAGCTCAGGAACAACGCGCGCTTCCTTTGGAAGCTGCTCGATCTTGCCGCGCAGCGCTCTTTCGGCGTGGATCTGGAGCACGCGGAGCTTAAAAGAAAGTTCGGCGGAAAATGGGTCAGCGGCAAATTCCGCTTTTCACTTTCATCTTCCGAAAACGGCGTGGCGGGTGTTGCCGTGTCCAACGCCGACGTTGAACTCTCGCTGGACAGTATGCTGAGAGACAGCGTCAACAGAACGCTTATAGACCCGCGTGTGCTCGTGTCTGTCAGAGGAAAGCACAAAATATCTGTCAAATACTTTTGGGCGGACAAAGAATCCTCCACGCTCATGGGGGTACACCAATTTGAATAGGAGCAAATTCCTATGATAGCTTTATGGATAGCGGTCATAATCTTCGCGTTGGTTTTCAATTTTCTGATAGCGCCCGCGCTGACGATCTTCGTTATGGTGTTCAAGCGAAAAGAAACCAAGCCGTTTGAAGAATACAACATAAAAAAATTCAAAAAGCACTACTACGTGCGGTATATCGATCGGATCAGCGTGAAGCGAGCCTTCGTAAAGAGCCACCCCATGACCGAGCTCAGCGTCAAGTCCTATGACGGGCTGACGCTTAAGGGCGATTACTACGACATGGGCAGCGACAAGACCGCCATCCTCTTTCACGGCTTCAACGCCGAGGTTTACACCAACCTTTCGGCGCACGGCGCGTTTTTGATGAAAAGCGGCTTCAACGTGCTGTTTATCACGCACCGTGCCCACGGCAAAAGCGGCGGAAAATGGTCGTCTATCGGCATACGCGAGCAGCGCGATGTGCTGAGCTGGGTGAAGCTGGTTGAAGATATGGGATGTGAGAACATCCTGCTTTACGGCGTGTCCATGGGCGGCTTTACCGTGGCGGGAGCCTCAGACAGGCTTAAGGGCACAAAGGTCAAGGCTATGGTCATAGACAGCGGCTTCTACTCTGTTTACGAGCAGATGAAGCGCGATTCGGAAAAAAACCATATTCCAAAGCTGATGGTGCCCGCACAGGCATTTTTGGCGAAGCTGTTTTTGCGCGTCGACATACGCCGCCCCGCTACGCTTTCGCTGGAGAAAACCGACACGCCCGCGTTTTTCCTGCACGGCTTAGACGACGAGACCGTGCTGTGCAAATGGGGGCAAACAAACTACGAAGCCTGCGCGTCTGAAAAGGATATACTTCTTGTTGAGGGCGCGCCGCACACACTGAGCATTTTGGAAAATCCCGAAAAGGCCGAAAAGGCGCTGACAGGATTTTTTGATAAATATTTTTCATAAACAAGCAAAAACATGCACATGGCACAGAAAGGAATCAAAATGAAAAAATACGTAATCATCGCCGACGGAACCTGCGATATCAATGAGGAAATGCTTAAGGAATTCGACATCGAGGTCGTTTTGGGTCATATCCACATGCCCGACAACACCGAGATACGCCAGTTTTTGAGCTGGAAGGACGTAAGCCGTGAGGACTTTTACAACAAGCTTAAAAAGAACCCCAACGGCTACTCCACCTCACCCGCAAACCCGGACATGTTCGCCGAGGTGTTCAGAGGCTACGCCGAGCAGGGTATCGATATGATAGTTATTACAATGTCCTCAACCATGAGCGGCACCTACAGCTTTGCGGTAAAGGGCCGCGAGGAAGTTTTGAAGGATTATCCCGACGCTAAGATCAATATCATCGACTCGCTGCGCTTCGGCCCCGGCTTCGGACTTATGGTCGTTATCGCCGCGCAGATGCGCAAGGAGGGCAAGTCCATCGACGAGGTGACCGCGTGGATAGAGGAAAACAAGTGCCGCTTCCACCAGGCGGGCTGGCTTGACGACCTCTCCTTCGTTGCTAAGAAGGGCAGACTGAACCACGCAGCCGCGTTTATGGGCACGATCGTTGGCATAAAGCCCATCGGCGAATTTGACTACAACGGAATGACAACGGTCATAGGCAAGGCTAAGGGCGCGAAAAAGGCGTTCAGCGTGCTTATAAATTACATAAAGGCGACTATCGAGAACCCCGAGGAGCAGATGATAATAATCGCCCAGACCAACCGCATGGCTCAGGCGGAAAAATACAAAGAGCTGATCGAGAACGAGATAAAACCCAGGGAAGTGAAGATCCTGGACGTATTCCCCGGCTCGGGCATCAACATCGGCCCCGGACTTATGGCGGCGTACTACATGGGCAAGCCGATATCGGAGGAGCTCAAAGAAGAAAAAGAGCTTATCAACAAACTTCTGAACGCCGCAAATTGATATGAGTATTAAAAAAATCAACGGATTTCAGCTTGAACAAATGATGAAAAACGGACTTGCCGCTTTGCAGGCTCAGGAGGACGAGATAAACCGGCTGAACGTCTTCCCCGTTTCGGACGGCGACACCGGCACAAACATGCGCCTGACGCTTGAAAACGGCATCCGTTACGCAAAGACCGCGATGAACGCGGGCGAATACCTTAAAAAGCTAAGCGAGGGCATGCTTTTGGGCGCGCGGGGAAACTCGGGCGTTATCCTGTCGCAGTTTTACAAGGGCTTTTACGTTGAGCTGGCGCGCTGCGCGCAGATAGGCGTGGGCGAGCTGCGCAACGGTCTTATCAAGGGCTACCGCACCGCCTACAGCGCCGTGGTTAAGCCCGCAGAGGGCACCATACTGACCGTTACCCGCGAGGGCATTGAGCATATACGCGGTCAGATAACGCGCAGTACGAGCGTTGAGCAGCTGATGTCGATGTACATTGCCGAGATGAAAAAGACGCTCGCGATGACTCCCGAGATGCTTCCCGTGCTAAAAGAGGCGGGGGTAGTGGACAGCGGCGCGCTGGGCTTTATAGCCATAACCGAGGGCATGCTGAAATACCTTTACGGCGACGTTATGCTGCCCGCGGACACCGCCGACGCGAAGCCGCCCAAGCAGATAAACTTTGACCTGTTCAACGAGACCAGCCTTTTTGAGGACGGCTACTGCATGGAGTTCATTTTGCAATTGATGAACGCGCCGAAGTACAACCACCACTTCCGCATAAGCAGCTTTATAGAGGACTTGAAGCTTTACGGCAACTCGATAGTGGCGGTGCAGGACGGCAAAAGAGTCAAGGTGCACATCCACACCATGCACCCCGCGAAGATAATAATGCTGAGTCAGGAGTTCGGCGAATTTTTGACCTTCAAGCTGGAGAACATGCAGGTGCAGCACAACGAGCACGACAAGGAGCTCAAAACCAAAAAGCACAAGGCGCTGGCTATAGTCGCGGTCGTGAACGGCGAGGGCATGAAGTCGATTTTCAGCGAGCTGGGCTGCGATATCGTTATCGACGGCGGCTCGACGATGAACACCTCGTCGCAGGAATTCATCGACGCCTTCGCGCAGCTTGACGCCGACGCGGTGGTGGTGCTGCCGAACAACCCCAACATTATACTCGCTGCCGAGCAGGCTGTTGAGCTTTACGGCGCTGACAACATAACCGTGCTACCGTCGCGCAGCGTTGCCGAGGGCTATTTTGCGATAGCCATGGACTTGAGCATCAGCGAAGACCTCGACTTTCGCATCCGCGAAATGCGCAACGGCTTGAAAAACACGGTGACCCTTTGCGAGACCACCGCCTCGCGCGATTACACCTATCACGAGATAAGCTGTAAAAAGGGCGAGGAGATATTGCTGATAAACAATAAGATCGTCTGCGTGAACAGCGACCCGAAGCAGGCTATAATAGACGGGCTTGCGAACGTTGAGGACATCGACGACAGGGAGACCTGTATAGTTTTTCGCGGCGAGGGCGTCGCGCAGGAGGCTGAGGACGAGCTGTGCGAAGCCATAGAGGAGCGCTGGCCTATGCTCGAGATAGAATTCGTAGACGGCGGTCAGAGCGTTTATCACTGGATAATCGGATTAACATAAACACAAGAGGCAACTATGAGCGTTTGGATTTGGATATTGATATGGGTCGCGGCATTCTTTTTGGTGATCGCGCCGTTCATACTTATTCCCGCGGGGCTTTACGTTATCCTGCTGGTACGCACGCGCAAAAGCAAGTGGCGCCGCAAGTGCAGCCTGCCCAAGGACAAAGAGATAACCGAGATGTTTTACATCGGCATGGAATGGGCGGAAAAGTACAGGGAGCAGAAGCGCGAGGTGGACGTATACAGCGGAAAGTATCACCTTTTCGGCGAGTATTTTGACTTCGGCTTTGACAAGGCGGCGATCATCATCGCGGGCAGGACTGAGACCCTGCTATACTCTTACTACTTTGCCGAGCCGTACCGCGCGTCGGGCTACAACATCCTTGTCATCGACAACCGCTCTCACGGAAGGTCGGACGGCAGGCTGAATTCGCTGGGCTATAACGAGCACCGCGACATCCTGCGCTGGGCGCAGATGCTGCACGACGACCTGGGCAACAGGCAGGTGTACTTCCACGGCATTTGCATAGGCGCGTCGAACGCGCTGTTCGCGCTGACAGCCGACGACGCCCCCGATTATTTGCAGGGCATGACGAGCGAGGGAATGTTCGTCAACTTTTACGAGAGCCTTCGCCATCATATCAGAGAATTCAGGCAGCCCGTTTTTCCGTGCTTGGAAGAAGTCAGGGGCTACCTAAAGCTGTTCACGGGCTACGATATAAAAAAGGACGGCCCGATTTTCAGGATACACAAGCTGAAAAAGCCGATACTTATGCTGCAAAGCAAAGAGGACAAATACTCGCTGCCGCACCGCGCAAAGGAGCTTTACGCAAAATGCGGCGCGCCAAAACGGCTTGTATACTTTGAAAAGGGCGCTCATTCGCACATAAAGATCAACGCACCCGAAAAATACGATCAAGTTATTGTTGATTTTTTGCGCGAAATATGCGATAATGGAATTGTCGAAAACGGTATTATCGACGACAAATAATTTGATACTTGCGACAGAAAGTCGCTGAAAGGAGAGCAATATGATTTGTAAAAACTGCGGCGCAGACGCACAGAACAACAAATACTGCCCGCGCTGCGGCGCGCTCGTATACGGCGACACTCAGCAGCCCACCGGCGACGGCAGCCATACAAAAGCGCTTGTATTCGGTATTCTGGGACTGGCGTTCTGCGAGACCGGTATCTTAGGCTTGATCTTTTCTATCATCGGACTGAGCAAGGCAAACAATTACATCAGAAATTTCGGCAATGTTTCCAATCAGGTAAGGATAGGAAAAAGGCTTTCTATCGCGGGAATTATCGTGAGCATCGTTATGATCGTTTTGATCGTTACGCTTGTGTCGCTCTTGATTTATTTCGCCGCAAACCATCCCGACGATTTGAAGAGATTCTTCAACGAATTCGAAAGGGAATACAAATATACTTACCGCATTTGATGACAAAGGCGCCGATTTGTTTCGGCGCTTTTATACTTGAATAAACAGTAAAAAACAGTCAATCATAGAAAGGAGGGCAGCAATATGAAACAGCCGCTTTCAAAAACTAAACGCCGCGTCAAGAGGGTGTGCATTATTCTTATTGTGACCGTCCTTTCCTATGTGCTGGTTTCGATGGCGGGCTCGGTTATCGCGTTTAGATTCATCTTTGCGCGCACCGACACCGTGAACGCCTTTGAAATGACTTATGAAGATATAGACAAAACCCGTTATCCGCGCGAGGAGGTTTATTTTCCGTCGGGCGGCAACAGGCTGTTCGGCTGCGTGTACGGCCAGGGGGGCAACAGCCGCGGGCTTGTTATGGTGATAAACGGGATAAACAGCTGCATCGACCGCCACCTGCCGGAGATAGTTTGGTTTATCGATCACGGCTACAGCGTGTTCACCTTTGAGAACACGGGCGTGGGCAAAAGCGAAGGCGACGGCACCGTGGGAATAGCGCAGGCGAGGCTCGACACGGCGGCGGCTATTGAATACATCAAAACCGCGGACAAGCTCAACAAGCTTCCCCTGCTGCTTTACGGGCACTCGCTGGGAGCGTATGCCGCAGCCGCGGCGCTTGAGGACGCGCCGGAGGTCAAGGCGGCTGTGTGCGTTTCGGGCTTTGACTCGCCCAACGAGAATATGCGCTACAACGCCAAAAAATACGTGGGCGTTTTGGCAGACATCCAGTACCCGTTCATGTGCCTGCAAAACTTCTTTTTGTTCGGCGGCAAGTCGGACGATACGGCGGTAGACGCTATAAACCAAAGCAACAAGCCGGTGCTGATCGTGGGCGGCGGCAGCGACGACACCGTACCGGACGAGATAAGCATTTTGAATAAGGCGGATCGCATAACCAACCCCAACGCGGTCGTTGTTGAGATAGACGAGGAATACCGCGGCGAGCACAGCACGGTATGGCTCAGCCGCGACTCTGCAAAATACCTTGCGGAAGCCGAAAATCCGACCGACAAAGCGCGCGCGAACAAGCTTGACGAGGGCTTTATGCGCATGCTGACGGACTTTTTCGAAAAAGCATTGATAAATAATTAAGGCAACACCACACAATTCACGGCGCACGTCTTGCTTGAATATTATTCCGTCAGCCAGCCCAAAAATCAGCACCCATACGCCAGTATGCGAACTGATTATTTGTCCAGCCTGACGAAAAATCTTACTGCGCAATCCGCACGCCTGAATTATGCGGTGTTGCCTTGACTATCCCGCATCGAAATGGTATAATTTTACCGTGTTCGACAAAATTCGACGGAGGGATAACTATGACTGATACAAATATAATTGAGATCCGCTATTTCAGCGGCTACATCCGCAACTGGCGTTCGCTTTGCGGCGAGCTGGATATTTCGCTCACGCTCAGCCGCGAGGAACGCGAGGAAGCTATATTAAAAGCCGCCTACGCAAAGTGGGGGCTTGAAATGATGGGTCACATCTTCGGCATGTTCGCCATCGCGCTTTGGGACGACGAAAAGAAAAAGCTGTTCGTTATCCGCGATCAGGTGGGTCAAAAGCAGATGTTTTACGCCGTTGCTGACGGCGAGCTGATCTGCTCGGGCGACGTGAACGAGATCGCCGCCGACCCGCGCTTTGAAAAGCGACTGAACAAGCGCATGCTGCAGCAATACCTTTTCTACGGCTACCCCATCGGCGACGAAACCTTTTACGAGGGCATGTACAAGCTGATGCCCGGTCACTACGCCGAGTGGGACGGCAAAAACGTAACGGTGCACCGTTACTTCTTCCCCTCTTTTGAGCCGGACAACAGCAAGAGCCCGGAAGAGTTCGCCAAGGAGATCGAGGCTGTGGTTGAGGAGATACTGGGCGAGGAAAAGGGCGACGCGGAATTCCCCTATAAGGAATCCTTCCTTTCGGGCGGCGTCGATTCATCCTACCTGCTGGCGGCAAGCGACGCTCAGGCTGCCAACACCGTCGGCTACGAGGAAGCGGGCTTTGATGAATCCGCTCTTGCGCGCCGCACCGCCGAGATACTCGGCAAGGGCTTCAACGTTAAGATGATAACTCCCGGGGAGTACTTTGAGCGCATCCCCACGGTTATAGAAAAAATGGGTCAGCCCCTCGGCGACGCCTCGGCGGTCGCGTTCTCGCTGGGCTGCGCGGCTGTAAGAGAGCACGCAAAGGTGGTTTACTCCGGCGAGGGAATAGATGAATTTTTCGGCGGCTACAACGCCCACAAAAGGGTTTTGCCCGACGACTGGACTTACCTCACCTGCTCGCACATCATGAGCGAGGAAGTCGTAAAGTCGCTTATGAAGGACTTTGACGAAAGTGTTAAGGCGGTAGACCCCGTAGCTCCGCTTTGGGCTGAGGTTCGGGGACAGAGCCCGCTGGCGCAGAAGCTGACTATCGACATTTCGCTGTGGCTCGAGGGCGACATCTACCTCAACACCGACCGCACCAGCACCGCCTGCGGAGTTGAGCTTCACACCCCGTTCAGCGATTTAAGACTTTTCAACGTGGCGAGGAAGATACCCTCGGAATATCAGTTCGACGGCGAGCAGAACAAGGTGGTTTTCCGCACCGCCGCGGAAAGCAAGCTGCCGCACGAGGTAGCCTTCCGCAAGAAGGTTGGCTTCCCCGTTCCCGTGCGCACTTGGCTTGCGGACGAGCGTTACAACAAGCCCGTTGAGGAAAAGCTGTTCGGCGAGACCTCGCAAAGGCTGTTCAACCAAGACGCAGTGCGCGATATGTGGGAGCGCTTCACCGGCGGCGAAAGCCTGCTGTGGAACCGCGTTTACGCTGTATATGTGTTCCTGCTTTGGGCAGACATTAATCTGTCGTGTTAAATAAATGCAAACAAAAAGCCGCAGGCTGAGTTAAAACTCGCCTGCGGTTTTTAGTCCTTTATACCGTAATACATACGCTCCAACCTTGTATTGTGGCTCTGTTGCCAAACGAACGCCGTTGAGCGCAAAATGACTTGCGGAGCATTAGCTTTATATGTGCAATATTGCTAAAACAAAAGGGAGAATTTTGGATTGCAACTTTTCTGTTAATGTGGTATGATTATGTTGCCAACAATTACAAGTAAATACACTCATACGAGAATTCGTTTTAGATTCATGCGTGGGGATAGTGTTTTTATTTTTGATAAAAACACTATGCTCTTATTCGGCTATCCCTTGTGAATCTAAAACTAGGATAACTTGTAATTGTTTGGCGACAATCGGAGCTGTGTTTTTTGGCGTACGACTTCGGTTGTGCGCCTTTTTTATCATATTTGAAGGAATTTTTATAAAAATGTTGCATATGCAAATCTACGATAGAACTTGTATATCGTAACAGCACCACATTATATTTATGAAGCAAAAGCCAAAAAGTAAGGAGAGTTATTATGGTTGATTTAAACTTGGATATGAACGAGGAGATAATATTACAGACCCCTGAAGTTGTTTGTTATGGTGAAGAAGAGTTACATTTAAAAGAGCTAGTACTGACAAATAAAAATCTAATTTATGTAATTGAAAGAAAAAAAGTATTTAAGAAATATATTGAAATACAAAAATATAGTTTTGATTCTTTAGCAAAAAAAGATGGTCATATTGATGCGACAATTGCAAGTTTTAAGGCTTTCGACTCTTGCTTAAAACTTCAGTTTAAGTCCGGAAAAGAGTATATTATTTTCAGAACTCCTTCAAAAAAACTAATTACAACTTGGATTGTAGAAATAAACAAAGCAGCTTTAGGAATCACTGTAGAGATAGGCGGAGCAAAGAAAAAGAGTTTTGGCAGTTTTCTAGCTAAAGGATTCAAGAAATCGCTTGGTATTGAACAAGATGAAAAAATAAGAATAGTTGATTCAGAATCAAATGCAACCACTATAACAAAGCAATCTAACAACACAATTAATAACACTCAAAACGCTGAAATCAACAATAAAACAAATAGTAGTTTAAAAAGTGAAAACCAATTCTGCCATAATTGTGGTTCAAGAATCAGTTCAGGGTTTAAATTCTGTGTAAAGTGCGGAACTCCTACAATTAACGAAGATGAAATCGCAGCACCTGCGGAAAACGTAATGAAACCGGCAACAATTACAAATGTATCAGTGGAAAACGCAAAAAAAGATGAGCAAAGTCAGCGTAAAGTTGAATATGTTGGTAAGGTTTTAAAATGCCCCAATTGTGGTTGTGTTATCGGAACAGAAACGATGCTTTGTCCGGATTGCGGGATGAAGATCAACAGAGAGGAAGCTTCAGGAAGCATTCAAACATTTTATGATAGGTTGATGGAAATAGAAAGCAATAGGAAACCGAAGAAAAACAGTCTATTTGTACAGGTAGACCCAGTTGACGAACAAAAACTCGCTTTTATAAGAAGTTATCCTATTCCAAATTCAATCGAAGATATCGTCGAGTTTTTTTCACTTGCAGCTAATAATATCAATGTTATGATATCAAAGAATAGCTTTTGGAATAAGCTAGATGATCCAAGTATCGAAAAACAAATAAGTGATGCATGGGTAGTAAAAATGCAACAGTTATATAAAAAGGCTCAGCGAATGTTTCCGCATGATGAAGCATTTTTACAAATTCAAGACATTTATTTTTCCAAGATGAAAGAACTAAACATAAAAGTTTAAGGCAATAAAGATGCTAATTGAATATGATTCTAGTTATATGCAAAAGGGGTGTAGTTTTTTATGGCAATATGGAATCCGCGTAAAGCAACCGGCGGGTTTATGGATCAAATTCGCTGTGATGAACCATCGTATTTAATTTGGAAATGGCACCCATCTGGTGTTAAGCTGGGAGAGGGAAACCGCGAAAATGCTATTCGCTGGGGCTCGTCATTGCGCGTCAAAGACGGTGAGGTCGCGGTATTTGTATATCATCAAAAGAACGGTACATATCAGGACTTTATTGAGGGTCCGTTTGACCAACAAATAAAAACCGCTAATCTTCCCGTGCTTGCAAAAATAGTCGGGCTCGCTTACGAGGGCGGCACGCCGTTTCAGGCAGAGGTTTATTTCATCAACATGGCGCGCATTGTTCAGGTGCGATTTGCCGTCCCGTTTTTTGATGTGTACGACCCGCGATTTGATGATTTCGGTGTGCCTGTTGCTGTAAGAGGAACGGTAAGTTTTCATATCAAAGATTACCGCGAATTTATCAAGCTGCATAGACTGATAAACTTTAACCTCGACGATTTTCAAAAGCAGATACGGGACGTGATGTGCCGTTATGCAAAGGATACTGTTGCCAATGCTCCCGCGGCAAATAACATTCCGGTTATCCAGTTGGAAAGCCGTGTCGCTCAAATAAACGATGTTATCGAGTATAATGTTTCCGAGCGCATGAAAGAGGACTTCGGCGTTGAAATTACGGGCGTTGACATCGGCGCGATAGAGATCGACAAGACCAGCGCCGGTTACAGGCAGCTTATGGCTGTAACTAAAGAGGTAACCACTGCAACAGTGACCGCACAAAAGGAAGCCACTGTTAAGAATATCCACGACAAGCAGCGTATTGAAGCACACGACTACGAAGAAACCCTGCGCGTTCGCCGCGAGGAAGGACAATACGCCGCGCACAAGCAAACGCAAACGGCAAACATGGGCGCATTCCAAGTTGAAAAGCAAGCCGAGGTCGGAGTTGAAGCTGCCAGAGCTTTGGGGCAAATGGGCGAGAACGGCGCCGGCTCTGTTAACATGGGCAACGGCGGAGGAATGGGCTTTAATCCCGCCGCAATGATGGCGAGCATGGCATTGGGTGGTGTTGTCGGTAATAAAATGGCTGAAACCATGAATGGAGCTATGTCGGGTGTGAATCCCTACGCACAGCCTGCCGCCGTGCCGCCGCCTATTCCGACAATTTCCTACTATGTCGCAATTAACGGACAGGCGCAAGGCGCGTTCCCGTTAGAGGTGTTAAGCCAAATGAAGCAAAACGGACAGCTCACAAAAGATACTCTTGTCTGGAAACAAGGAATGGCAAACTGGGAAAATGCCGGTAACGTTGAAGATTTGCGTTCGCTCTTCGTAGAAATGCCGCCGATACCTAATAGTTGATTAACAGATACAGATATAGCAAAAAGCCGCAGGCTGAGCGTAATGCTTGACCTGCGGTATTTTTACTTCTTGGGTTTTCTTTTCTTCGGAGGGGGAGGAATTATTGCTTTTTTGCTCGCGGCTGATCTCGCTTCCTGCCAATAGGGGTCGAACAATTCTTCCAGTTTTTCCCAATATGGCGGGTAACGATTGCTGCCGTAGTAGCTCTCGACCCGATCGCCGGTAAAAGCGAGCTTTAGCTCCCACTGCATGCCGTCCAAGATTTTGGGCTCTACAAAGCTCTTTTTCCACTCATGCAGGTACAACTCGCCATACAGCCGGTCGAGCAGCTTTTTCCACTCGGCGTTCTCCATTGGGCGCCGTATATCCGGGTCAGGAGAAAGCCGGCTCCAAGCGCTCAATTCGATACCGGCGTTATCCTTTTTGATCAGGATTCTATTTCTGCCTCCCCTAAACACGCTGACCCGGAATTCCAGATAAACAGCGATATCTCTGTAGTCCTCTCCGGTTTCGCGGCAAACAGGGGGCGTCCCGAAGTTGCTGTTGCAGTTTCGGCAACGGTATTTTGCTCCGTTATTCGCTTCCCGGTTGAACGGCAAATAACGCATAAGTGATTTTCTGCCGCACTTAGGGCATCTTTTCATTCCGCAAACCTCATTTCCTCAAAAGCTCTTTACTTCTTTGGCTTTCTTTTCTTTGGTGCGGGAAGCTCGCCGACCATCGCGTTGAGCAGCTTTTCCATGAGCTCTCTGTCCTCGATGTCCTCTACCATAAGCATCTCTTTGCCGCCCTCATATGGCAGCTCGTAGGGCGCTTCGGGCATAAGCTCCGCCGCCGACTTGACGGGCTTTACAAGGAAGCGGTTGTCGTATATCCCGCCGAACACCTTGCCCTGATAATACAGAACATACTCCCCCATCATCGCGCGGTACGAGATATCCTCAAGCCCGCTGAGCTGTTCAAGCACGTAGTCCAAATAATCCTTTGTTGAAGCCATTGCCATCCTCCTTTATTCACAATGAAATGCAGCCGACCTTTGGATCTCCATTTCGATAACATTCCAAGGTTCGTCTTTTACCACGCCAACGTCAACAAAACCGACCTTTTGATAGCACTTGTGCGCGGGCGTGTTGTTTTCAAAAACACCTATCGTCACCTTCTCGGCGCCGAGTATCTCAAAGGCGTATTTAAGACCTAAACGGAGCATTTCGGTGCCGCGGCCTTTACCTCTTACAGAGCTGTCAACGATTACCCAGCCGAACCGTATCACCTTATGATCTCCGTTGATATACCTCATAATAAAATGACCGACAACTCCGTTGTCATCAAAAGCAGTCCAGGGGTAGAAATTGTCCGGCTCTGCGCAGTCGCCGTTATCCAAGCGATACTTTCTATCAATGATCTCGGCGTTGATGGGATAATCGCCGAAGCGTTCTCCGCCCCAAATCGTAAACACATTTTTATCTTGTACCCATTTTGCGATGATTTCCGCGTCGCAGCTTTTGTATGGTCTGAGTTTTAGCATACTCTCATCAATTCCTTCATATACGAAACTAAGTCGTTATCATTCATTTCTAATATTTCTTCTTTAGTCACCCATTTGTACGCATCGTGTTCTTCTAAATCAAGCTCTATTGTTTCATCTGTGCCTGATAAACTGCACAAATAGATTAAAGTAGTAAACACCTGATTCTTCTTTGTATCCATATTAGATTTTTCGTAGAGTATCCTCTCAACTGTAACATCCAGATTAGTTTCCTCTTTCGTTTCACGCACGGCAGTTGAGGATGGAAACTCTAACTTTTCAACTGTGCCGCCGGGAATATCCCACTTGCCGCCCTCATAGTTTTCTTTTCCTTGCTCTGTCAGCGTTCTTTTGAGAATTAGCAACTCATCCATCGAGTTCTTTATTAGTGCGTGTGCGATCAGATTACTCATATCGTTTATTCCTCACTTGTGTCGGTGTTTTTTTATATCCACTGAATAAACGCAGTTTTATCCGTGCAATTATATCCCGCTCTTTTATAGAAATTAAGCGTGCTCTCGCTTTTCGAGCCTGTGAGCAGCATCATTTTATAGCAATCAGCTTTTACTGCCAAATCTTTTGCATAATTCAAACAGGCGGTTGCATAACCCTTTCCTCTGTAATCGGCGTGTGTAACAACATTTTCTATAAAAGCATACGGACGGATATTTCTTGTCAGATTAGGGATAATCACACATACGCAAGAAGATATGATTTTACCGTCAAACTCACAGACAATAATATGATGATTAACATCATTACATATAACACCAAGCTCATGCAGGTGGGTATATAATTCAAGCAATTTGCCTAACTCATTTTCTTTGATTTCTCTAATTGTCATTTTTTCACCAAATTGTTATCAATATATTCCATATACGGCTTGCGGTTGTAAATGCTGTCTGGGTTGTTTTTGTACCACTCAAATTCTTCTTTCAAACCCTGTTCCAATGAAATAGTATTGGACATAAGCTCGTTTTGTTTACTTACGTCAAGTACATATTCATAATCATAGAAGCAGAAGTAATCTCTTTGCGGAACATCTTTACTTACGCGGACAACCTCGGCAGTTTTGCCGACAGCCTTATAGCACAACTCGACCCATTCTTTTACAGTTACAATATCCTTATTACCGACATTGAAAATGTGATTTTCGGGGCGCTTATTTATCAGGATTTCTACAAAACGGCAGAGGTCGGATACGTTGAAGAATTGCAGCTTCATATCTCCGTTTTGCGGGATATAAAACGGTCTGTCCTGCATAGCGCAGTCAAACGGAAACGCTTCACGGTATAGGTTTTCATATACGCCGTAGAAATACGGAGGACGGAGAATATAGGCGTTCGGAACGTTCTCCTGCAAGTACCGCTCCGCTTTCAGCTTGTTCGTTCCGTAATCCCCCCAAACAGAGTTATATCCGCAGGACTGTTCCTCTGTAAACGGTTGAGGATTCGTTTCGGGATAGACGGCGCTGGAGCTGATGAAAATGTAATCACCAAATGTAACGCCTGATTCAAGCAGCGTTTTGATATGTTCTTCCGTGTAGGCGGTTATGTCGAGAATAAGGTCAAAGCGCTTGCCGTTGAGCCTGTCGCCAAACGCAGTTCTGTCGCAGTTGATATGCGTTACACCGTCGACCTGCGATCTGCTGCCGCGGTTGATAACGGTCACAGCATTGCCTTTTGAAACAAAATATTCCGCTGCAAATCTGCTGACAAATGTAGTTCCGCCTGTGATAAGTATTTTCATTAGCTGCTCCTTTCAATACAAAACCGTTTTCCTTTCAAAATAATTCTACCACGAAACCGGTCATATGGCAATAGAATCACTGTATTGCAGTTAAAAAGAAACAGACCTCTCGATTTCTCGAAAGGTCTGGAGAATAACCAATGTAAATGATTATCTCTTTGAGAACTGTCGGGGCGTTAAGAAAACAGTCCGGCGGACTGTTTTTAGCCACGACAGCAGGAGCTATGCTCCGAGGACGCCTCTGTGGTCAAAAAGAAACAGACCTCTCGATTTCTCGAAAGGTCTGGGAAATAACAAAAGCAAATAATTATCTTTTGCTGAACTGAGGCGCACGACGGGCTCCTTTGAGACCGTATTTCTTACGCTCTTTCATTCTCGGGTCACGAGTGAGGAAGCCTGCTTTCTTGAGCTTGCCTCTGAGGTTTTCGCTGTCGTACTGGAGCAGCGCTCTGGAGATACCGTGACGGATAGCGCCCGCCTGACCGGTAACGCCGCCGCCCGCAACGCGGCATACTACGTCGAACTTCTCGTCGGTCTCGGTGAGAGCGAGGGGCTGACGAACGATGAGCTTGAGAGTTTCAAGGCCGAAATAATCGTCGATGTCGCGGTCGTTGATTGTGATCTTGCCGGTGCCCTGATAAAGTCTTACGCGGGCAACGGAGCTTTTTCTTCTACCTGTGCCGTAGAAATAAGGTGTCTTATCGTACATACTGTTCTGCCTCCTTCTTAAGCTTCAAACGCTTCGGGCTTCTGAGCCTGATGGTTGTGTTCCGCGCCCTCGAACAGACGGAGTCTGAGAAGAGCGTTTCTGCCGAGCGTGTTCTTGGGAAGCATACCCTTAACGGCGAGCTCCATAGCCTTGGTGGGCTTGGTAGCCATGAGGGTATCGTAACGGGTTTCTTTAAGATGGCCGATATAGCCGGTGTGGCGCTGCCACTTCTTCTGAGTGAGCTTGTTGCCAGTGAGAACAGCGTCCTTGCAGTTTACGATGATAACGTGGTCGCCGCAGTCTACGTTGGGAGTAAAGGTGGGCTTATGCTTGCCTCTGAGCAGCACAGCAGCCTGTACGGCAACTCTTCCGAGGGGCTTGCCGGCAGCGTCGATGACGTACCACTTGCGCTCAACCTCGGCGGGTTTTGCTAAAAATGTTGACATTTTCATTCCTCCTGTTTTTTTCGTGCTTTATGATTATAGTATAGTTTTTGGGGAAAGTCAACACTTTTTTGAAAATATTTAATTTAGCTCGGTGAAATCTCGCGTATTCGTTCATTTGCTCCTATATACTCGCGTATACTCGCATACTATTTTTAAAAATCCGAAGTAAAAACACGCGGTTTTTCAGAAACTTTCACAATTACTTCACACTGTTTATATATTCCTTTCAAACAAGGGGGGTAGTATATAGTCACAGCAAACGAAGGAGGTGAAACCGATGAACAGAAATCAACCGTCGGTAGTTGCCTGTGTAACAAGCCAATATGAATGTGACCGAATAATTGAAACGGCTGAACAGCTCGCCGCGGAATATGATTGCGAGCTGCATGTGCTGAGTGTGCTAATGCCTACCGAAAACTACGCGCTCATCAGCGATCAGCTTGAATATCTGAACCGCGTATCGAAACGCGCGGGAGCGGATATGACTATAATTTTCAGCAGCGACGCTCCAAAGGCGGCTGTTAAATTTGCAAGGGAGAACGAAGCTTTGCAAATAGTGGCAGGCATCCACGACGGCGGAAAAGAGAGCTTTTTGGTTCAGTTCAACAAGCTTGCTCCCATGATTTCGATCACTATGGTAGACAAAAACCGCAATGTCTACACCATGGACGTGTGCGAAAGACGACACGTTTGAATTTAGAAGGTATATTTAAGATAGATATGCAAAACGCCGGAAATCGGAAACCGGCAAATAATACTACAAACAATTTTTCAAATTTCCATCTCCTTTCTTTATAATAAATAATCTCTCTTCCGAGGGCGTCCCGTTTTGGGGCGCTCTTATCCTTTGGCTATACTTTTCGCTCGCGAAAAAAACCTGTACTTTTGGGTGTAGAAAATTTATTTAAAATATTGTTTTTGCGGGAAGTTTGTTGTATAATGATTATATATATACAAAAAACACGAAAAGGTGATTGCTAATGAGTGACCGAAATAATTCCGATTACTATAATTTTGACAACTATGACGAGAGCATAGACAGCCGCGAATACCGCCGCCGTCAGCCTGACCGCAGAAACAACAGGAACACCACCATGAACGGCAGACCGCCGTACAACAAGCGCAGACCGAGCAAGCGCAGGATGCGCGCGAGAACGCGCAACCGCATTATCATGGTAGCTACAGGCGTGCTGGCTATCACGCTGGTCATCGTGCTTTTGGTTTTGATGATAAGGTCGTGCAATCCCGGCGGAAGCTCAACCAACGCCAGCACGGAAACCAAGCCCGCGGAAACGACTACTACCGTTGCGGCGACCAAGAGCGCGAACGCGGCTCCCGTCAATTCCGACAAGCTCGCCATCGACAATTTCATCCCCGCCAATCCGACCGACAACAACGCGTCGGGATATATAGCAAACGCCATTTACGTTTGGAACAATCAGGCGTTTGAGCTGTTCGGCGGCAGCGAGGACACCGTAGAGGGTTACGTTGATATGGTAAACGATCTTTCGGGCAAGCTGACGGGCATGAACGTTTACAGCATGATAATCCCCAACCACACCGAAATGGGTCTTCCCGCAAGGCTCAAGGACAGCGGCGACGCCCCCACCACCTCGCAGGCGGACAACATCAAGACCGCTTACGCGGCAATGGACAAGAGCAAGGTCACTCCCATCAACGCCTACAACTATCTGTCTGAGCACTGCAACGACTACATCTACTTCAAGTCAGACCACCACTGGACGGGACTCGGCTCCTACTACGCCTACACGGCGTTCGCCGACACTCTCGGTATGCCGAAGCTTGCGCTCGAGGACTGCACCGAAGGCACGATAGACGGCTTTACGGGCTCGCTTTACAACTACGCTGAGGGAATCGACACCGACACGGTGCACTACTGGCAGTTCCCGTATTCGGTCACGATGGACATCACCGATGATTACGGCAACACGCAGACCTACGACAGCCCCTATTTTGAGGGCGAAGAGGGCGGCAGCTTAGCCTACGGCGTATTCATCTTCGGCGACAATCCGCTGACAGTGATGAAGTCAAGCTCGGACAAGGCTACAGCCGGAAGAAAGATAGCGGTCATAAAGGAGAGCTACGGCAACGCGTTTGTGCCCTATTTGACCTGCAACTATGAGGAAGTACATGTGTGCGACCTGCGCTCATTCCGAGACGCGTCCAGCGTAGACTTCCCGACCTATTGCAGAAATAACGGCATAACCGACGTGCTGTTCCTCAACGGTGTGATGAGCGCCAACAACGCCGACCACTTTGACAGCATTGAAGCGATGTTCAACTGATTTGAAACTACCCTGAGAAAGGAGGAGACGGAATGATAGCGGAAAACGTCAGAGGAACGCTGTACGGAAGCATTGCCGACGGACTGTACTCCGCGTACGTCAGCTCGTCGGTCATCAGCAACCGCAGCGCGTACGTAGTGACGCGCAAGCGGATAAAAGAGTTCTTTGACGGCGTTGTCGTTGCCGTCGCCGAATTTGAGGGTATGTCCGGAGAGCGGCTGATAATTGCCCAGCCGGGAGAGATATTTTACGAGCCCGAGCTGAGGGATCGGCTTTCAAAGCTGAGAAACGTCAAGATAAAATCTATGCGCTGCCTTTACGAAAAATCCTGCGGCGGAATAATCTTCTACAAGACCAAGCAGAACACAAAGATACTGCTTGTAAAAAACAATAACGGAAGATACTGGAGCTTTCCCAAGGGTCATATAGAACAGGGCGAGACCGAGCAGGAGACCGCTATCCGCGAGATAAAGGAGGAAACCGGACTTGACGTGACGCTGGTGAACAACTTCCGCGAGATAAGCGAGTACTGCCCCTTTGGCAAGATACGCAAGCGCGTGGTGTTCTTCCTTGCGCGGGCGTTCACCGACAACGTGAAGATACAGGAGGAGGAGATCGACAGCTTTATCTGGGTAGATTTGCAGCAGGCGCGCAAGCTGTGCTCTTACGACAACGACCTGCGCATAATCGATAAAGCCGAAACGACCATCCACCTTATGAGAAACTAAACCGCGACTTCTCTTATAACTTAAATGAACCAAGAGGTAAACAAGCATGAAAAAAGCTAAAATAATATCCGCAATAGCGGCGGCGATACTGGCTGTTTCGTCCGCGGCTATGCTGAGCGGCTGCGGCGGCGGCAGCTCGAGCAAGACAAGCAGCTCGTCAAGCGCCGCGGATACCACAGCGGCACCGACGACGACCGGATCCGCCTACGGCGACGAGAACGGGGACTTTACCGAAACGCCGAACGACGATCCGCAGGCGACCGGCGAAGAGCTGAGTCAGGAAACGCAGGAAGACATTGATTACACCATCGACGACGATATCGCCGAGGACGAAAAGCACGGCGATATCACTAGCAGTCAGGCGGCTCAGACCGCTCTTCAAAACAGCGGATACGGTATGGACGTCACCTTGGTTGAGCCCGCCGAGTACAACGATGAGGACTGCTGGCACGTGGTCGTAAAGGATACCGAGGGAAAATACATCAACTGCTATGTTGGCAGCGCGATGTTTGTGTCCATCCCGCAGGACGATCCCCAAGACCCCTACGCCGACGTTGAAGGCTACTACGACTTCGGAGGCGGCGGAGGCGCCGACAGAGCTGAGCCCTGATGGAATTTTAAAATAACACCCACAGCCGTGAGCAAGCTTCGCGGCTGTTATTTTTTGCAAGTTTTTACTACTTTTGTCGCGCGTCGGGTATGTGGTCAGCAAAGCAGAGCAATAATTTACATGATCTTTCGTTTTATTACATCGCCGCTTTTATAGACTATATTTCTGATTTTTGCAATTATTTGCGCAAGCTCTCGACTAATTATGACAAGGAATGAATAGTTGCACAATGAGCATAAGCAAATAACGCAAATCATTATACAATAATACCAGTGACATTTTGCGCTTTTTGGTGTATAATGAAATAAAGTGAATAGCACCGTTTTACCTGATTGCTGATAACGTGCAAAAGATCACGCGCTTCAGAAGGTTCTGAAAAAATGTTTATCATTCTGATTTCGCTTTTTCGCTAATTATCGACTTCATCTTCTTCAGCTACTGCGGACTATCCGTCGGCGGCTTCGAGGACGACTCTGACCAACCGAGATACCTGAAATATCCTGTGTTTTACACGGGCGCAGGCATTGTTTATCCGTATGCTGTCTGCATATCATATTTTGCCGGTCGGCAGCTTGCAAAGGCGGCTGATTTGTGTTAAAATATGGTTAGATAACGATGTGCTTCAGGGGTGAAAAAATGGCAGAGGTCTTATTATTCAACATCGAAAAAAGCAAGGCAGTAAAGATAAAAATGCTTTGCCGCAAGTTCTTCATGGAAGCCACAGAGGTTTCAAACGAGGATTTCGGCTGCACAATTTCCTACCTTCTCGGCATGTCAGAGGACAGAGAAGGGGCTGAGAATTCGGATTTTTCCGAGGAGATGCTCTACTTTGCCGATGTAAACGGCGGACTTTTAAGCATCTTCCTCGAACAACTCAAACGCAGGAAGGCAAATGTCGCATTAAAGGCGGTAAAAACACCGACCAACGTGAATTTCACGGCTTATGAGCTGTACAGAGAAATCTCTGCCGAACGAGAAGCGATAGCCCGCGGCGAGTCCGCACACTGATTTTTTAGCACTTTACTCAGTTGAACCGCCCGAGAAATCGGGCGGTTTGATACGTTATACCCTATAATAAGCAGACCGCCCTGACCGTTACGGTTCGGGCGGTTTGTCTTTAGCTGCAATAATCCTCCAGCGCTTTTTCCAGCTCCTGACGGGTGTCGGCGGATATTCCCGCCTTAAGCTTTTTGGCGTCCTGCTTGGGAAGCGAGGCTATATGAGTTGAAGTGATTTTAAGCGGCTTGTCCTCCCCCGCCTTGAACACCGCTATTTTGCCGTTGTAATCGCGCAGCAGGTATCCTACGCTCTGCGTTTCTTCCGACGAAGCTTCGGGCGGCGGATCCGCCGAAACGGGAGAAGTATATATGGCTTCGGCGCACACACAGGTTATGAGGATCAAGCCCGTTGCGGCAAGCAGTTTTTTCATACAAATACCCCTTTTTAGGTCTTTTATTTGTATTATCGGCGTTTTGGTCGTGATTATTCACTCTTTTTCATAAAATTAAACGCCGCACAGGGGTATTTTTCTCAAAAAAATTTCATTTTATATATTTATTTTTTCGCGCCGAGGTGGTATAATATATGATAAATATGTTTATGATGTTTATTAATATTTTTTACTCAAAAAGGAGTTAGTATGCGAAATAAACGTGAAACGGATATCAGTAACTACACTGATAAAACCACCGACGCCGCATCGGCTTCCGATAAGAGGACCGAAAGCGGAGCCAAACGAGTCTTAAAGACGCTGGGCAAGGTTTTGCTCACGGTGTTCTGCGTCTGCTTTATCGCAGGCGTGATCACGCTTGCTACGCTGGGCATTTATATTTATCATTTGGCGTCGGAGCCTACGGGTATTGACCTTAAGGCGAAGTCGCTGAACCAGACCAGCCACATTTTTGTCAGAGACAGCAAAACGGGCGAGTTCACCGAGCGGCAAAAGCTTTACGACGTTGAAAACCGCATTTGGGTCGACTACGCCGACATCCCGCAGTATATGAAGGACGCTCAGGTCACTATTGAGGACAAGCGCTTTTTTGACCACAAGGGCGTTGACTGGACCAGAACGCTGTCGGCTATGGGATCGCTTATCACCGGCTCGAGCTCATACGGCGGCTCTACCATAACCCAGCAGCTTATCAAGAACATCACCGACGACAACGAGGTTTCTATCAACCGTAAGCTCAGGGAGATATGCAAGGCGATAAAGCTTGAGCAGGAATACTCGAAGGAGCAGATACTTGAGGCGTACCTTAACGTAGTTAACTACGGCAACAACTGCCAGGGCGTTGAGGCTGCGGCGCAGCTCTACTTCGGCAAGAGCATAAAGGACTGCTCGCTCGCGCAGTGCGTGGCGATTGCGGGTATCACGCAGAACCCCTCGCACTGGAACCCGCTGATATATCCCGAGCACAACCTTGTGCGCCGCGAGAACATCCTGTACGAGATGTACGACCAACAGAAGATCACAAAGGAAGAGCTTGAAGCGGCGATCGCCGAATCTAAGAATATGACCTTTGTGGGCTTCTCCTCAGACCACGACGACGATGACGACGAGGAAGAGGAAGATAAGGTACAAAACTGGTACTACAACCAGATGATCTACGACCTGCGCGCCGACCTTGCGAAGCTTTATAACATAAGCGAGGGCGCGGCGAGTGAAAAAATATACACCGAGGGTCTTAACATTTACAGCGCGATGGACGAGCAGATGCAGGACTTCATCGAGGCTGAGGCGCTGAACCTTGACAGGACGGCAGACCCCGATATCCAGATAGGTTCGGTGCTTATGGACTTTGACGGCAGAGTCATCGCGACCGTGGGCAGCTCGCTGCGCAAGACCGGTCCGCTCGACTGGGACCGCGCGACGCACTCGACCTTGCAGCCGGGTTCATCTATCAAGCCCGTGCTGGTATATCCGATGGCTATCGAAAAGCGCCAGCTTTACTACTCTTCGGTCGTACTTGACGAACCTGTAGACGACTACAAAACCGACGAGAACGGCAAGAAGATCGCCGGTCCTAAGAACGCATACACCGGCTATTTGGGCGAAATGCTGCTGCCCGACGCCATTGAGCGCTCCTCGAACGCAACTGCCGTTCAGGTGCTCAAAATGATCGGCGGCCCCGGCGAAGCGTTTGATCAGGCAACCAAAAAGATGGGCTTCAAAAAGCTTGACGAAGCGGATTCGTATCAGATCGGTTCGCTTTCCATCGGCGGTATGGTCGGCGGCGTAAGCGTGCGCGAAATGGCGGCGGCTTACACCTATATGGGCAACGGCGGACTGTACTACCACCCCTACACCTACGAATACGTGACCGACAGCGAAGGCAACGTTATCATCGACAACCGCGACGTCGTTCCGGAACAGGCGTACTCGAGCGAAACGGCTACCATAATGAACCGTTTGCTCCACTACAACATGGAAATGGCGCCCTCGACGGGTCACACCTCGGCGTACAACGCTGTGATCGAAGGCTGGGACATCGTGGGCAAGACCGGTACCACCGACGAAGACAAGGACTGCTGGTACTGCGGACTGTCCCCCTACGCTGTAATGGCTACGTGGACAGGCTTTGACGTGCCTGCCACCATAAATGATAAAACTCGCTCGGCGAAGTTCTTCAGAACCGTAATGAGCGAATATTTGAAGGATAAAAAGCAAAAGTCGTACGCTTTGTCGCCAAAGGCAAAGCCCGCGTCATACAACCCCACCACGGGCTATATCATCTCGACTGAAAATCTGTTTGAGCCGTATGTCGGCTATTACGTTGAGGACAACATGCCCCCGTTCGGCGATTCTTATTACGAGGCTTACACCTACGGCGGCGACTATGTTCCCGACGTGACCTATGAGGGCAATCCCGACGATTATGTTCCCGAACCCGGCACCGAAGGCGATCCAGGAGTAGATCCGGGCGCTGATCCCGGCGGCGGCGCTGAAGGCGGCGGTGCCGAAGGCGGCGGCGACGCAGGAGGCGACGCGGGCGGTGACGCAGGAGGCGACGCCGGAGGCGGAGATGCCGGAGGCGGCGGAGGCGCTGAAGGCGGCGGCGGAGATGCCGGCGGAGGCGGCGGAACCCCGGCGCCCGGCGGAGACGGCGCTCAACCGTAGCGCAAAACCAAATATCTATGTTAGCTAAAGGATGATCATTAGCGTCTGACGGCGGGAATTTGTCACTCCCGCCGCCAAACACTGTTTGGAAAGGTAAGGTAAATTATGGTATCAGTAGCAATTATGGGTCACGGCGTTGTTGGCTCAGGCGTAGCCGAGATACTTCTCACACATAAGCAAAAGCTGTTTTCGGCTATCGGAGAGGAAATATACATAAAGAAAATTCTGGATTTAAGAGAATTCCCCGACAGCCCCATCGCGGACAGGTTCACAAAGGACTTTGAGGAGATCATCAAGGATCTTGAGATCCGCGTTGTGGTAGAGGTCATGGGCGGACTTAACCCCGCATATGATTTTGTTAAGCGCTGCCTTAAGGCGGGCAAGAGCGTTGTGACCTCAAACAAAGAGCTTGTAGCCGCGCACGGCGCCGAGCTTTTGGCTATAGCCAAGGAAGAAAACGTAAACTTCATGTTTGAAGCCAGCGTAGGCGGCGGTATCCCGATAATCCGCCCGATGAACCAATGCCTTGTGGCGAACAACGTACACGAGGTCGCGGGTATTCTCAACGGCACCACAAACTTCATCCTCACCAAGATGATACAGGAAGGTATGCAGTTTGAGGAAGCGCTGAAGCTTGCGCAGGAGCTCGGCTTTGCGGAGCGCAATCCCGCCGCGGATATCGAGGGACACGACGCCTGCCGCAAGATATGTATTCTGGCTTCGCTGGCATACGGCAAGCATGTTTATCCCGAGAGCGTCCACACCGAGGGCATTACGGAGATAACGCTTGACGACGTAAACCTCGCTGAGGCGTTCGGCTATGTTATCAAGCTTATCGGCAAGGTCAAGAAGCTTGACGACGGCAAGATCGATATCATGACCGCTCCGATGCTTGTTCCGTTCAAGAGCCAGCTTTCGAATATCGACAATGAATTCAACGGCATCATGGTTCGCGGAGACTGCACGGGAGACGTTGTGTTCTACGGCAAGGGCGCGGGCAAGCTTCCCACCGCGAGCGCGGTCGTTGCAGACGTCGTTGACTGCTGCAAGCACCTTAAAGCGAGGCGCTTCCTGTTCTGGGCAGACGGCGACGGCAGCAACATCATCGACTACCGCGACAGCGTATCGGCTATGTTCGTCCGCGTTACAGGCGACGGCGCCGAAGCAAAGGCGGAAAAGGTATTCGGAAATATCGATGTCCGCAAGGACGGCGATATGACCGCCTTCATCACAGGCGAAATGACCCTCAGAGAATTTGAGGACAAGTGCAAGACGCTCGAAAATGACGGCGTAAAGGTACTGTCGCAAATCAGAGTAGGAGACATTTAATTTTAGAGTTAAGAGTTAAGAGTTGAGAGTTGAGAGTTGGTTCCAAGTTCAAAGTGAAAAGTTCAAAGTGTATGCACACGGCATTATTGATCGGAGCATGCGACCCTTAACTGCAAATTATTAATCGTTAATTCAAAAAGGAGTATAGCACATGAGTTTGATAGTACAGAAATTCGGCGGCACTTCGGTGCGCGACGCCGAGCGTGTTATGAACGTTGCGAAGATCGTAACGGACACATTCGCAAAGGGCAATGACGTTGTTGTTGTCGTATCCGCTCAGGGCGACACCACTGACGACCTTATTGCAAAGGCTAATGAAATAAACCCCAACGCGTCAAGAAGAGAAAAGGATATGCTGATGGCGGCGGGCGAGCAGATATCTATCGCGCTGCTTGCCATGGCTATCGAAAAGCTCGGCTATCACGCCACCTCGCTTTTGGGCTGGCAGGCGGGCTTCCAGACCTCGTCGGCGCACACCAGCGCGAGGATAAGAAGAGTGAGGGTCGACAGGATACGCGACGCGCTCGACAGAAAGAACATTGTTGTAGTAGCGGGCTTCCAGGGTCTTTCCCGTCACGGCGACATCACCACCCTCGGCAGAGGCGGCTCCGACACCAGCGCGGTCGCCATCGCGGCTGCTATGCACGCCGACCTTTGCCAGATATACACCGACGTTGAGGGCGTTTACACCGCAGACCCGCGCAAGGTAGAAAACGCGAAGAAGCTTAAAGAGATTTCTTACGACGAAATGCTTGAGCTTGCTACGCTGGGCGCGCAGGTACTCAACAACCGTTCGGTTGAAATGGCTAAGAAATACAACATCGAGCTTGAGGTGCTTTCAAGTCTTGCGAGAGTGCCCGGTACAATTGTAAAGGAGAAAACTAAAATGGAAAAAATGTTAATCAGCGGCGTTGCCAAAGACACAGACGTAGCAAGAATTTCGGTTATCGGCGTTCCCAACACCCCGGGTATCGCGTTCAAAATGTTCTCTAAGCTTTCCGCAAAGGATATCAACATCGACATCATCCTGCAGTCCATCGGTCACGACGGCAAGAAGGACATCAGCTTCACCGTTGCCAAGGAGCGCGGCAAGGAAGCCGTTGCCGCCCTTGAGGATTACATGGTAACCCACGGCGCTAAGGAAGTGCTGTATGACGACGAAGTAGCTAAGATCTCTATCGTTGGCGCGGGCATGGAGAGCCACGCGGGCGTTGCTACAAAGATGTTCGAGGCGCTGTACGACGCTCAGATCAACATCCAGATGATCTCCACCAGCGAGATCAAGGTTTCTGTCCTTATCGACATCAACGACGCCGACAAGGCTGTAAAAGCTATCCACAGCAAGTTCTTTGATTAATAGTTTAACTAAACAACAAAAGGAATGGTCAGAACGGCCATTCCTTTTTTTAATGTCAAGTGTGTTACACCTGATTTTCGGTCAGTCTTATTGCGACGGCTGTTATGTCGTCGTCGCGGGTCTCGGCGCGGCGGCGGATCGCCTCTTGAACTACCGCCTGCGCCAAATCCTGCGCACTGCCCTCGTTCCATGTGCGGATGAGCCGCTCGAGCCATTTTTCGTCGCCTGTCAATACACCGTCTGACACCATTACCACCATATCTCCCGCGCCAAGCTTTATCGTATCGGATGAAAATTTGATGTTGTTTAATATACCGGCGGGCAGCGACGGCATTTCGCGCGTCGTCAGGCTGCCGCCTTTTTTGATATACGTCTGCGGAGCCCCCGCTTTTTTCAGCATGACTTTGCCCGTAAAAAGATCGACGCCCGCCAAGTCTACGGTCGACAGCGACTCGTCCTCGCTTTTTATCATCAGTGCGGAATTGACTATCTGCAGCGAACTGTCGGGCGAAAGACCCGAGCGCAGCAGCCGCCCCATTACGGAAACAGCCATATTTCCGTCGACCGCCGCTCTGCCGCCGGTGCCCATTCCGTCGCATACGAGCGCGTAGGTCTTCCCCATGCCGTCGCTGAAGTAGTCGATGCAGTCGCCGCAGAGCTTGCCGCCGTCGGCTATGTGCTGGTCGGCGCCGATCTCAACATCGAACAGCGGCATTTCGCACATCGCGGCGCGCACCCTGCCGCCCTCATAGCTGAGGGTGGGCAAGTCAAAGCGTCTGCCGCAGCATTTGCTGACCTCGCGAGCCAAGCTTCCCTTTGAAACAGGCTTGTCGGGGCGCTGCGCAAGCTCGAGCTCAACGGTCATCCTGCCGCCGGCGCCGCGCAGACACACGCAGTCCGCAACAGCGTAGCCGGCTGCGGCAAGCGCGGTTATAACGCGCTCGGCGCTGTCCTCGTCGGCTACCTCGGTGTCGCTGAATTCACGTGAAAGGTCGTGAAGGATATCGCTCACACCGGCGAACTGCCCCGCCACCACGCCGCGCAGCTCCGCCACACGGCTTTGCGCCTCGCGCGCCGAACGAAGATGACGGTAGTTTTTGTTCATGTGGTCGGCGATCTCGCCTTTTTTGCAGCAGTTTTTCACGAACGCCTCCTCGATATCCTTATCGTTCAGGCTGCCCTTGTCCTGAAGGATCTCCTCGAGCCTGAAAAAGTCGTCGCGGGTAACGCCGCCCTCGTGCTCATAGCAGTACATTTTCAGTCCGCAGCCGCCGCAGACGTCGCGCGCGACGTTCTCGCAGACCCATTCAAAGGTCGGCGAATACAGCTCGCCGAGCTTTTCGGAAACGCTTTTAACGTCGTTTTTAACGTTGGCTATCGCCTTTGAGGTGAAGTCGAGCCGCATCACGACGTTGCGCCGCAGGCTCTCGCCCAGCGCGGCGTTTTTCTCGCCCCCGAAGATCGGCGACACAACGTTGCCGACCTCCTTTGGTAGCACCATGAAAATGACCGCGCCAAGCATGCTTTCGATAAGCACCGCGGGCAGCATTGCCTCCTTGCCGAACGCGAGGCTCATCATTGCGTTTGAGAGCAAAAAGCTGACCGCGCAGCCGAGCTTGCCGAGCGGAGCGAACACTCCCGACATAAGCCCTCCGAAGGCAAAGCCTCCGCAGATATAGCCCAAGCCGGTATTGCCAAGGCTGAACACCGCGCCCGTCGATATCCCGCTGACCGCGCCGCCGCTGACGCCGCCGTAGCGCGCGCACAGGAGGATGACCGCAACGGCGATGACTCTGCCGACGGACACTCCCTCGACCGTTATGTCGCCGAGCGAGAGCATGAGCACGCAGCCGGTGAGCACCACGCCGGCGCTCTCTTGCCGCGTGAAGGAGCTTATACCCCTCCCCCGTGTGCTCAGGCGTACCGTCATAGACATGAAATACGCCGCCGCGCCTGCGAGCACCGCCTCTATTGCGCAGTCGGTCATTGTGGAAACTGCGCCCATTTTGCCGAAAACAAGGGCTATACCCGTTGCGAGCACCGTTCCGAACGCGACCAGCGGAGCGAACAAGCGGCTTTTACGGATAATATCCAGCTCGCTGAACAGCCAGCGCAGCGCGCCGATAGCGATTATGACCGCGACGTAGCGAAAGCTGCCCGTGCGTGTGAGCACAACGTAGCCGAGCGCCGTGCCGGTCATAGATGCGGCAAGCCTGCTTTTGGGCACCGCCGCCGTGTACGAGGCGCCGAACGGAGCCAGATTCCCCATCACCGCGCCGCGCGAAACCAGAAAACCAAGCGCACCGTATATCACATTTATAACGGCGTTTTTCGCGAAGCTCATCTGCTCTTTGCGCCGCGGGCGAACTGTTTTTACGCTTTCCATATTTTTTACTTCCTTCTTGATTGATAACACAATTATAGGATATGGGGCGCAATCGTTTTGTCATACTGTGGCGGAACGATTTTATATTCTTTTGTAGAAAATTAACTCAAAAGACTTGTATCTTTTTATTTATTGGATTATAATGTATCTATCAAACCGAAAGGAATGTTTTGATGATCATAATGTCGGTTGACTTGGGAAAAGCCAGAACAGGGCTTGCGGTCTGCGATAAAACGGAGTTTTTGGCGTCGCCGTACAAGGTGATTTTTGAGAAATCGCCGAACAAGCTGCCCGAAAAGGTCGTACAGGCGGCAACGGAAGCTAAGGCGGAGCTGATAGTCGTCGGCCTGCCGAAAAACATGGACGGCACCGAGGGCGAAAGCGCGCAAAACGCGCGAGCCTTTGCCGAACAGCTAAAGGAGCTGACGGGACTGCCCGTTGATATGCAGGACGAGCGCGGCACGACCATAACCGCGCACGGTTATTTGAACGACACGAACACGCGCGGCAAAAAGAGAAAAGCCGTGGTAGACGAGGTAGCCGCCACGATTATTTTGCAGGATTATTTGGACAAGCGTAAAAGCAGAACGCCCTGAGCTTTTGCCCGGGGCGTTCTTATTGATAAAATATATTTACCAGTTTACTTCGTTGTAATCTTCGTCTTCGCCGTAGTTGCCGCCGTCTTCGTTTCCGTCGCCGACAGCTCCGTCGCCTTCGTCATATCCTTCGACGTAATTATCGCCGTCTTCGCCATAACCTTCGCCGCCTTCGTTTCCGTCGTCATAAACGCCGTCGTCATTGACTCCGTCATCGTATTCGACGTAATCATCTTCGGGCTCGGTGGTGTACTCGGTAACCACAGTGGTACCGTTGATTGTGATAGCCATTGTCGTGCGCTGAGTGGTGGTGTCGGGTCTGGTGTACTCCGGAACTGTTGTAGCGGGCGCAAATGTTGTGGGAACAGTAGTCACCTCAGCCTGCGAGCTTGAGGATTTGCTGCCGCCTCCGCAGCCTGTGAGCGCTATGGCTGAAGTTACTGCGAGCGCCGCTGTTACCGCGATTATCGCGATCGTCTTTTTCATAGTCATTTACTCTCCTGTATTATTTTACTGTGACCTTGTCAGCGGGAACCGCGATAAAGCAGCCGAGACCGCTTTCTTCGAGGGTAACTACGCCTGTGATCTCGATTTCAGCGTCTTCCGCGGGATAAGCGTCGATGCTGTCCGCGCCGTTGATCTTGTATGTCGTGCCGATTTTTTTGCTGCCACCGTCGCTGATAGATACGGTCGCCTTAGCGCCGAAGTTGGAACGGCTGTTGATGCCGACTACCTTTACGACCTCGCCCTGATGACCGTTTGACTGCATCTCTTTAGCGTAGGTTTCCATTGCCGCGTAATCGGTGATGGTAACGGTGGGATTGTTGTAGTCTACGGAAGCGTTGTCAGCTTTGCTTTCAACAGCCTGTGAGGAAGCGTCGGTCTTGCTGCTTTCCGCTGTTGATGAGCCGGAACCGCCGCATGCCGCGAATACCATTGCGGTAAGCGCCAAAACCATAGCTGCTGCAAGAATTTTTGTGGTTTTTTTCATTTGAATACATCCTTTCAAAATAAAGTTTTTCGGTTGACATAGAATGATAAATGATACACAACAGTAGTATTATACACTATTATTCTAAAAAATGCAACATTGAAAAAAACAGCTCCCTCGAAAGAAGGAGCTGAATTTATTATACGGTGTTTTATGCCCAGTTGAGGGTGTCGCTGTAGACGTTGATGTAGTCCTGAGCCGAACGTTCCCAGCTGTTGTCACTCATCATTGCGCGCCACATGAGCTGATGCCAGCCGTGGTCGTCCTGGATGCCCCAGAGAGCTCGGCGGACAGCGTGCTGCATGTCTGCGGTGTAGTAGTTCTTGAAGGTGAAGCCGTTTCCGTAGTTGTCGGCTGAATCGAATACGGAGTCCTTAAGACCGCCAACCTCACGCACTACGGGGATGGTGCCGTAACGCAGAGCGATCATCTGCGAAAGACCGCAGGGCTCCTGCGCGGAGGGCATGAGGAAGATATCGGCGCCCGCGTAGATTTTTCTGGCGAGCTCGGGGACAAAGCCGTGACAGAAGATGAGTCTGCCGGGATACTTTGCCTGCATGTGGTTGAAGAAGTCCTCGTATTCCTTATCTCCTGAGCCGAGGATGACAAACTGCATGTTTTCGGTGTTCATCAGCTCTTCAAGACCCATGCGGACGAGGTCGAGACCCTTGTGGGAGACAAGGCGGGTGACCATTGCTACGAGCGGGATGCTCCAGTTGACCTCTAAGGTGAGGCGCTCCTGCAGGCGGCGCTTGTTTTCGCCCTTGCCGCTCATATCCTCTTTGGTGTAGTTGCAGTAGATCTGATAGTCGGTAGCGGGATCGTAGCTTGCGAGGTCGATACCGTTCTTGATACCGCAAAGCTTGTAGTGACGGAGGTTGAGCTCGTCATGCAGACCCCAGCTGTACCAAGGATCCTTGATCTCGGCAGCGTAGCTGGGAGATACGGTGGAAACGCGGGTAGAGGTCTCGATAGCGCCCTTCATCATGTTGAGCTTGCCGTTCATCTCGAGGATGTGGCACTCGCTTGCGGGGATACCTACGCACTCGGTGTTGACTTCCCAGCCGTACTCACCCTGATACTGGATGTTGTGGATGGTGAACAGGCTCTTGATGTTGTAATACCAGGGTCTGTGCGAATAGAACAGATAGTAGTATACGGGAACGAGAGCTGTCTGCCAGTCGTTGGTGTGGATGATGTCGGGATGGAAATCGATGTAAGGCAGCATTTCCAGAATGGCGCGCGAGAAGAACGCAAAGCGCTCGGCGTCGTCATAGTGGCCGTAAAGGGTGCCGCGCTTGAAGTAATATTCGTTGTCGATGAAGTAATAGGTGCAATCGTTCCAGCGAGCCCAGAAAAGACCGCAGTACTGGTGTCTCCACGCTACGGGAACAGTGAAGTTGGTGATGAAGTTCATCTGGTTCTTCAGATCCTGCGGGATAGTGCCGTAGAGCGGCACAACGATTCGGCAATCCTGACCCTTTCTGCACAGGGTATGCGGAAGGCTGCCCGCAACGTCGGCAAGGCCGCCGCTGCCGCAGAAGGGATTCGCCTCGGAAGCACAGTATAAAATTCTCATTGGTTTTTTCCTCCTATTTCAAGTAATGAATGATAAAAATCGCTCATTTAATTACGCATTACGGATCACGCATTACGAATTAAACTACGGATTTTTTTGCTATGTAGATCGGGTAGGAATCAAAGCCCATAAGGGAACGGTCGTCCTTGATGACAACGTCTTTGTCGATGATAACGTAGTTGAGATTGGTGTTCTTGCCGATCTTTGTATCCTGCATGATGATGCAGTTAGAGAGCTTGGCGCCCTCGCCGACATATACGCCCTTGGAAATAACACAGTTCTCGACCTCGCCGTCGATAACGCAGCCCTGAGCGATAATGCAGTTTTTAACGCTGCTGTTGAGGCCGTACTTGGAGGGAGCGTCGTCGCGCACCTTGGTGAAGATGGGGTGCTTGGGGTTGAACAGCTCGTCGCGCACTTCCTTCTTCATAAGATCCATGTTGAAGTTGAAGTAGGAGTTGATCGAGCTGATAGCCGCGGTGTAGCCGGTGTTCTCAAAGCCGTAGACCTTGTACTTGCCGATCATATCCTGAAGCAGGCGCTTGAAGTCGAGCTGATTGAGGCTGAGAGCCTTGCGGATCTCTTCCATGAGCAGAGACTTTTTGAGCAGGATAGTGCCTAACACATGATTCACGACCTCGTCGGTGGCGCTGGGCTTTACGAAGATCTGCTCAACCTTGCCGGTTTCGTCGACGTCGACGGTAAGGGGGCGGTCATAGCCTGCGGGCACCACGCCGTTTTTGTATACAACGGTGATGTCGGCGCCGTTCTTTGAATGGAAATCAAACAGATCGGTATAGTCAAAGTTTGTTATAACGTTGCCGGGAGAGAGCAGAACGTACTCTTCACGGCAGTTTTCAAGATAGCCGTGCATGTTGTAGATGGTCTCTACATAGCTGCCGAAGGACTTGCCGCCGTAGGGCGTCAGCAGAGTAAGGCTGCTTCTTCTTTTGGAAAGGTCGTAGGCGCTGCCTGAGCCGACATGGTCGGTAAGCGACAGGAAGTTGCTTTTGGCGATGATGCCTACGTTGTTTATGCCCGCGTTGGACATGTTGGAAAGCGCAAAGTCGATAACTCTGTACTTGCCGCCCACGGGGATGCTTGCCGTCGTGCGGGAAGCCGCGAGCTCGGGGATCTTATCGTCGAGAGTACCCGCGAAAATAAAGCCTAATACATCATTACTTCTCATTTAGCCGATACCTCCGTTTCACTGTCGATCATCTCTTTTGCTTTGATGAACGCGCCGTCCGCGATCTTTGTGTTTTCGCCGATAACGGCAATGCCCCAGTTGTCGCGATCCTCAACTTCCTCGGGGCGCTGACCTACCTTGGCGTTCTTGCCGACAACGGTGTTCTCGGCAACGATAGCGAACTGAACGGTCGCGCCGTCCTCGATGACCGCGCCGGGCATGATGATGGATGAGTTGACTGTCGCGCCCTTGCCCACGGTAACGCCCGAGAACAGGATAGAGAATTCAAGATTGCCCTCTACCTCGCAGCCGTCCGCGATAAGGGAATTCTGGATGTTTGCGTTGGGGGATACATAATGAGGCGGCATCATCGGGTTGCGCGAATAGATGTCCTTGAGGTCAAGGGTGACCTTGGGATCGAGCAGATCCATATTTGCCTCCCAAAGGCTGTCGATGGTTCCGACGTCCTTCCAGTAGCCCTCGAAGGGATAAGCGAACATTCTCTCGCCGGCGTTGAGCATTGCGGGAAGAACGTCCTTGCCGAAGTCATGGCTTGAGCCCTCGAGCTCGGCGTCCTCGGTCAGATACTTACGCAGCTCTTTCCAGCTGAAAATGTAAATACCCATGGACGCGTTGGTGCTCTTGGGATGCTCGGGCTTTTCGTCGAACTCGTAGATCTCGCCGTCCTCGTAGGTGTTGAGGATACCGAAGCGCGAAGCCTCCGAAAGCGGAACGTCGATGACCGCGATGGTGCAGGCGGCGTTCTTTTCCTTGTGGTACTCGAGCATTTTGTTGTAGTCCATTTTGTAGATGTGGTCGCCGGAAAGAATTACAACATAGTCGGGATCGTAACGCTCGATGTAGTTGATATTCTGATAGATCGCGTTAGCGGTACCGGAATACCAGTCGGCGCCCTGGATAGCCTGATAAGGGCTGAGGCAGTTGACGCCCGAGTGCATTCCGTCGAGATCCCACGGCTGACCGTTTCCGATATACTCGTTAAGGATGAGCGGCTGGTACTGGGTGAGTATACCAACAGCCTCGATACCGGAATTCACACAGTTTGACAGCGGAAAGTCGATGATGCGGTACTTGCCGCCGAAAGGCACGGCAGGCTTGGCAAGCTTTTTTGTAAGCACGCCCAGTCTGGAGCCTTGTCCGCCTGCAAGCAGCATTGCAACTACTTCCTGTTTTGGGAACATTTGCATGTGATTACCTCCGTTTTCTTATATAGATTAATTGTTTTTATATAATGGACAATTGACAGTTGACAATTGACAATTACGGGTCGCTTTGCTCCGAATCGATAGTTCTGCGTGTTTATTTTTTGAATAGCACATATAAGATACTGGTGTGGGCAGAGCCCACCCTAAATTGTCCGTTGTCCAATGTCCATTGTCAATTGTTATTGACTCCTACCCACTTTAAGTAGATAACGCTCATGGGCGGCAAAGTAAGCGACAAGCCCTGATTGCAGCCGTGTATCTTCTTAGGCTGAGAGACTATCGCCTCGCCGTTGAGGATGCCCGAGCCGCCGAATTCCTCGCGGTCGGAGCTGAACACCTCGGCGTAAACGCCCTCCTTCGACACGCCGATATAGTACTTTTCGTGCAATATCGGGCGGAAGTTGCACACGGCTATTATCTCGTTTTCGTCGTCGTCGGTGCGCTTGAAGGCGATAACAGAGTTGGTGTAATCGTCGTGGTGTATCCAGTCGAAGCCCTTCCAGCTGGCGTCGCGCTCGTAGAACGGGCGATTATCGAGATAAAAGCTGTTGAGGCTTTTGAAGAAGGTTTTTATCTGGCGCCCACGCTCGCTGCCCGGCGCTTCCCAGTTTATCGGAGCGTTGTAGTCCCAGTTGAAAACCTGTCCCCTCTCGGCGCCCATGAATATGAGCTTTTTGCCCGGGTGCGCGTACATATAGGTTATAAACGCCCTGTAGTCCGCGAAAGCGTCGCGGTCGGAAGCCTCTAATCCGCTTATCAGCATGCCCTTGTCGCGCGATACCTCGTCGTGCGAGAGCGGCAGCAGAAAATGCTCGGAAAAGGCGTAGAAAAAGCTGTAGGTCAGGTTGTCGTGGTTGAACGGTCTCCACTGCGGGTCGAGCGTCATGTAATTGAGCATGTCGTTCATCCAGCCGCCGTTCCACTTGTAGTCAAAGCCCATTCCGCCCTCTTCTATGCGGTGGGTGATCTTCGACCATGAGGTCTGTTCCTCGGCGAAGGTCTGTGCCTCGGGATGCCAGAGGTGCACGGCGGTGTTGAGCCTTTTTATGAACTCGATAGCTTCAAGGTTTTCCTTGCCGCCGAATTTGTTAGGCTCCCACTCGCCCGCGGATTTGCCGTAGTCGAGATAGAGCATTGAGGAAAGCGAGCCTATGCGCAGTCCGTCGAGGTGGTAAGTGTCCAGCCAGAACAGCGCGCAGGACACAAGGAAGCTGAGCACCTCGGGCTTGGCGAAATTGAAGAGGCAGGTGTCCCACGACGGGCGTTCGCCCAGCTTGGGATCTTCGTCCTCAAAAAGCGCGGTGCCGTCGAATTTGACAAGCGCGAAATCATCTTTGGGGAAGTTTGAGGGCACCCAGTCGAGGATAACGCCCACGCCCGCCTGATGCAGTCTGTCCACCAGATACATGAAGTCCTTAGGATCGCCGAAGCGAGAGGTGGGTGCGTAGTAGCCCGTCGTCTGGTAGCCCCAGCTGCCGTCGAAGGGAAATTCCATCATCGGCATGAGCTGCACGTGCGTGAAGCGCATTTCGGTAACATAAGCGGTGAGCTCGTCGGCGTATTGGCGGTAGGTATAGTAGCTGCCGTCCTCGTTGCGTTTCCATGAGCCGAGGTGCACCTCGTAAAGGTTCATCGGCTCCTTTAGGGAGTCTTTGCCGCGGCGGCTCTCGCGCCACGCGGAATCGCTCCATTCGTAGCCGCTCAAATCATATACGCGCGAGGCGCGCTTGGGCTGAAGCTGCGAGTAAAACGCAAAGGGATCCGCCTTGCGAAGCTTTTCGCCCTCGGCGGTGTCTATGGAATACTGATAGCACTGCCCGGACTCGACGCCTTCGATAAACAACTCCCAAACGCCGTGTTCGACCTTGGACATGGGAGAAACGCTGTCGTTCCATTCGTTGAAATCTCCCACGACCGCGACCGCCGCCGCGTTGGGAGCCCACACGCGGAACAGCACGCCCGACTTGCCGTCGCGCTGCTCGATATGCGCGCCGAAAAGACTGTAAGCGCGCACGCCGTCGCCCTCACAGAACCGTGTTATTTCACTGCGATCATCGTTAAAGCTGTAATTCATGGTTTCGCTCCGCCCCGCCTTTATAAGGCTACAAGCTATAATTATCCTATGTTATATCTTTCTACTATATATAATACCAAAGAATTCTGTGAATTTCAAGCAAATTGAAAAATTTAAAGCCGAATTTTTCGTTTATTTTTTATAAAAAGTGAACAAAAAAATCAGCCCTTCTAAAGATTTCAGGCTTTATAAAGGGCAAATTCGCTTAATAATTCTGCACAAGAATTATTCTTGACGGCAGGTGAGCAGCGCACAACTAAACGTTTATGCGCTGCATCGGGGGATATTTCGACTATTTTGCCGACGCAAAATTGCCTCCGGCACCGCTCAGGATGACAGGCAAGGCCGCTAAAAAACCGCGCGGCTGTTATACCGCGCGGCCTGTAGAATAACTTATGAATTACTTATGCGATACGTGCCAGATCTCGTTGGCGTACTCGAGGATAGCTCTGTCGGAAGAGAACTTGCCGGCGTTAGCTACGTTGAGCAGACACTTCTTGCCGAATTCCTTGCGGTCGGCGTAGTCGGTGTTCGCCTTGATCTTCTTCTCGATGTAATCGGGAAGGTCGAGCATGAGGAAGTAATGGTCGGGACCGTGCCAATGGGTACCCTTTGTGAGCGCGTCATACAGCTCGCCGAAGCTGCTGTTGCCGACCTTGCCGTCGGTGGGGAACGTGCCGTCGATCAGGGTGTTTACAACTCTCTTGAGCTCGGGGTTAGCCTCGATAAGAGCGGCGGGGTTGTAGCCGTTCTTCTTGGCTTCTTCGATGCCCTCAACGCGAGCGCCGAAGATGTACTCGTTCTCAACGCCTGCGCACTCTGCGATCTCGATGTTAGCGCCGTCCCAGGTGCCGAGGGTAACAGCGCCGTTGAGCATGAACTTCATGTTGCCGGTACCGGAAGCCTCAAGGCCTGCGGTGGAGGTCTGCTCGGAGATATCCGCAGCGACTACGATCTTCTCAGCGTAAGATACGTTGTAGTTGGAGAGGAAGTAAACCTGAAGCAGATCCTTGGTGTCGGGATCGTTGTTTACAAGCTTGCCGATCTCGTTGATGTACTTGATGATGACCTTAGCTCTGTCGTAGCCGGGAGCAGCCTTGGCGCCGAACAGGAAGGTGGTGGGAGTCCATGTGGGCAGCTTGCCGTCCTTGATGCGGAAGTAGATAGCGAGGATGGAGAAAGCGTTGATAAGCTGTCTCTTATACTCGTGCAGACGCTTTACCTGAACGTCGAAAATGGTGTCGGGGTTGATGTCGTAGCCGTCCATCTTCTTAACGTACTCGGCGAGCTGAACCTTCTTTTTAGCCTTGATCTTGTTGAACTTGTTGATGGTGTGACCGTCGAGGCAGTTGTTGAGCACGCTCAGCTTGGAAAGGTCGATAAGCCAATCGTCCGATCCGACCTTCTCGGTGATGAGATCGGAGAGCTCGGGGTTGCAAAGGCCGAGCCAGCGGCGCTGTGTGATACCGTTGGTCTTGTTGAGGAAGCGCTCGGGATAAACCTGATACCACTCCTTGAGCAGATCCTTTTTGAGGATCTCGGTGTGCAGCTCTGCTACGCCGTTTACATAGGTGCCGGTGTAGGTGGCGAGTCTAGCCATGTGGACGGTGTTGCCGTCTACGATGCGCATCTTTCTGCGGGATTCTTCGTCTACGCCCTTGTCGCGCAGCTCTTCCTGACACTTGTTGGCGATCAGGCAGATGATATTGTAGATCTCGGGGATGACCTGATTCATCAGGGAAGCCTGCCATTTTTCGAGAGCTTCGCCGAGAACGGTGTGGTTGGTGTATGAGCAGGTCTTGCGGGCGACTTCAAAAGCGTCGTCGAAGCCCATGCCCTCCGCCATCATCAGGCGGACAAGCTCGGGAACGCAGCAAACGGGATGGGTGTCGTTGAGCTGGAACGCGTTTTCCTGAGCGAAATAGCTGAAGTTAGTGCCGTGCTTAGCCTTGTAGCGGCGAACGATATCCTGCAGGGAAGCGGAGCAGAAGAAGTACTGCTGCTTTAAGCGGAGCACCTTGCCCTCGTCCTTGTTGTCGTTAGGATAGAGGACCTTGGAGATATTTTCGGCGTCGTTCTTCTCTTTGACGGCGCGGTCATACTCAAAGTCGTTGAAGGCGTGGAAATCGAACTCGTTGATAGGCTCTGCCTGCCAAAGTCTGAGGGTGTTGATGTTGTCGGTCTTGCAGCCGATAACAGCCATATCGTAAGGAACGGCCTTTACGGTCTGATCCTTGAAGGAGACTGTTACAGCCTCGTCCTCGCGGCGGATGCACCACGGATCCTCAAAGCGCTGCCAGTTGTCCGCCTCTTCCTTCTGATATCCGTCCTCAATGAGCTGCTTGAACAGACCGTACTTGTAGCGGATGCCGTAGCCGTCGAGCGGAACTTCCTGAGTAGCCGCGGAGTCGAGATAGCAGGCTGCGAGTCTGCCCAGACCGCCGTTGCCCAGCGCAGCGTCGTCGATATCCTCGAACACGTTGATGTCTACGCCCTTTTTCTTGAGAAGCTTTGTAACATCCTCAAGGATGCCGAGGCAGTAGAGGTTGTTGTACATCATTCTGCCCATGAGGAACTCTGCGGAGAAGTAGTAAGCTCTTCTCTCGCTGTCGTGTTTTGCCTTGCTCTTCGCCCAGTTGGGAGCGATCTCGCCCATTACCGCCTTGCCGAGCGCGAGGTGCAGCTCGGAGGGGTTGAGCTCGTTGACAGTCTTACAGTACATCGATTGAGCGGTCAGCTCAAGCTTTTCCATAATGTTAGCCATAAATCAATCCTCCAGTCGTCCGCTGTTTACAGACATTGTTTTTAATTTTTGTGCAAGCTCGTCTGTCCATGTAGCCTTGCTGACTCTCCACGTCCAGTTTCCGCCGAGGGTGGAAGGCGTGTTCATTCTTGCTTCCTTGCCCAGCCCGAGAATATCCTGCATGGGAACGACAGCCATGTTTGCACGGCTGTAGTAGGCTGTGCGGATAAGCCCCCAGTTAAACGGCTCATCGGCAGGCATCTTGCAATATTCTCTTGCGTAGGCTACATCCTTGGGATCGGCGGTTTCAAGCCAGCCCATTACGGTATCATTGTCATGAGTACCGGTATAAACTACGCAATTTTCGGTGTATTTGTGCGGGAGGTAGTCGTTTTCCTCGCCGCTGTCGAAGGCGAACTCCAACACCTTCATGCCCGGGTAGCCCGTCTGCTGCATGAGCTCGGTTACGTCGGGGGTAAGGGTGCCGAGATCCTCGGCGACGATCTCAAATTCGCCGCATTCCTCTTCCATCATTCTGAAGAACTCGATACGCGGACCCTCGACCCACTTGCCGTTGATGGCATTTTCGGCGGGATAAGGTATGGAGTAGTAGCTCGCGAATGCGCGGAAGTGGTCTATCCTGGTGATGTCGTACAGCTTGGCGGCAGCCTTGATGCGCTCGAACCACCATTCGTAATCGGTCTCCTTAAGGTAATCCCAGTCGTAGAGCGGGTTGCCCCAGAGCTGGCCGGTCTTGGAGAAATAATCCGGCGGGCAGCCTGCCACGGCGATGGGATCGCCGTCGTCGTAAAGCTGGAACAGCTCGGGATTAGCCCATGTGTCGGCGCTGTCCATCGCGACGTAGATGGGCATGTCGCCTAAGATCTTGATGCCCAGACCGTTCACGTAAGCGCGGAAGCTCTCCCACTGCTCATAGAACTTGAACTGAACGAACTTCCAGAAATTGATGTCGTTGCGCAGCTTGCGCTCATAGCGGTGCACAGCCGCCTCCTCGCGCATTTTGATATCCTCGGGCCATTCGGTCCACGAAACCATGTTGAAGCTGTTCTTGACCGCCATGTAAAGCGCGTAGTTTCTGAGCCACTTGCTGTTCTTACGCACGAACGCGCGGAATTTTCTCTGGTCGCGGGTCTTGAATTTGTTGTACGCGATCCTGAGCACCTTGAACCTGCTGTTGTAGATCTTTTCGTAATCAACCTCGGCGTCGTTTGAGCCCCAGTCGAAGCTGTTAAGCTGCTCCTTTGTCACCAGCCCCTCCTCCGCAAGGGTATCGAGGTCGATGAAATAGGGGTTGCCCGCATAGGTTGAAAATGACTGATACGGCGAATCGCCGTAGCTTGTCGGGCCAACGGGAAGGATCTGCCAGACCTTCTGACCTGCCTTCTTCAGGAAATCCGCGAATTCACGGGCTTCTTTGCCGATGGTGCCGATGCCGTAGGGGGTAGGAAGCGAAGTGATTGATAGTAGAACTCCTGCGCTTCTTGCCATAATACCAACTCCATTCTGACGGATATTATATTGTTCTTCTATGGGCCTTGTGTCAAATTACCCCAAAAACCCATAGTATCAAGTTAATTTTACCACAACCTGCTCAATTTTTCAAGTATTTTTCGCAAAAATATCATTATTATTACAATTATTCGGCTTCATTAATATAATCTTTACTATTATTCCTCATACGCATATTCAGCTTGACCGCAAAACCGTATTTTTATGTATCTTTCACTTGCTGTCAGTGGAATATTGTGTTACAATAAGAATTGGTATAATATTTCTTATTCTATAGTTAACAGGAGGTAAAAATGCAGAATTTTGTTGAACGCTTTTTGCAGACAGCGGCGCAAAATCCCGGCAAGACCGCATTGGTTTGCATGGAAGAAAAAATGACCTACGCGCAGCTAGAAAGGCTGAGCGCAAAGATCGCCTCGCGGCTTCTGCGGCGCGGAGCGAAAAAGGAGAAGATATACCCGATAGTGCTTGAGCGCGGCTTTGAGTACATCGCCTCCATCATCGGAATACTGCGCGCGGGAGCGGCGTATTCTCCGCTTTCGACCGAGTACCCCAAGGACAGGGTCGCCTTTATTTTGAAGGACAGCAACGCCGACTTTGTAGTTGACGAAGCGTTTTTGAAGGATATCGAAAAGGAAAAGATACTCTCGGAATTCCCCGAGATACACATGGAGGACGCGGCTATAGCCATTTACACCTCCGGCTCAACGGGCAACCCCAAGGGCATACTGCACGATCATTGGTCGTTTACGAACGCTGTAGTAAGGCAGCTTGAAATAGCTGCGGGCTTTGACGACGTAGAAATGAGCGTCACGCCGTTCAATTTTGCCATATCCACACACGATATCCTTACGCCACTGTGGGCTGGCGCGGAGATACACATCCTGACCGAAGCCCAGCGCAAGGACATACTGTTCATAGACAAATACATTGACGAGCACAAAATCACCGCGTCTGTCATCAGCCCCCAGCTTTTGAAGCAGCTGCCGGTAAGAGAGAGCAGCCTGAAGCTTATAAACAGCGGCGGCGAGCGCATAAGCGGCATCTACAGCCCCTACGCGCACATAAAGAACGCCTACGGACTGAGCGAGGTGCTGAGCATCGCGATGACCTTTGAGCTTGACAAGGCATACGACAACACGCCCATAGGCAAGCCGCTTTCGGGCTTTAAGGCTTATTTGCTGGACGAAAACGGCAAACAGGTAGCCGACGGCGAGGAGGGCGAGCTCTGCTTAGCCGGCACGATGGCGAGGGGCTACATAAACCTTCCCGAGCTGACCGCCGAGGTCTTCACCGAGAACCCTTACTCGGCAGACGAAACCGACAAGCGCATGCTGCACACAAAGGATATATGCAAAAAGCTTCCCGACGGAAGTATAGTATATGTCAACCGCAAGGACTGGATGGTAAAGATCAACGGTCAGCGCGTTGAGATGGGCGAGGTCGAGGTGCAGCTCGGCAAGATCAAGGGCATAAAGACCGCGGTGGTAAAGGCGTTCACCGACGATAACGGACAGACCTATATCTGCGGCTACTTCACCGCGGACAGCAAGCTTGACGACGCGCAGATACGCAAGACCCTGCTGACGAAATTCCCGCCTTATATGATACCGCGCTTTTTGGTGCAGATAGACGAATTCCCCCTGACGCCCAACGGCAAGCTTGACCGCAAGGCGTTAGCCGAGCCGAGCGCGAAGGACTTCCAATCCGAATACACCGCGCCCGAGACCGAGGCGGAAAAGCAGGTTTGCGCCGCCTTTGAAAAGATATTGAAGATAGAAAAGGTCGGCGTGAACGACGACTTCTTCTCGCTGGGCGGCGACTCTATAAAGGTCGTTATGCTTCAGGAGGAGCTTGAGGGCTTCAACCTTTCGAGCGCTCAGATATTCTCGCTGAGAACACCCAAGGCTATAGCCGAGAGCGCGGGCGGCGGCGAGCGGATCACCTTTGAATATGAGGAAAAGTCCGCCTACCCGATGACCGACGCGCAGCTCGGAATTTACCTTGCGAACATTCAGGAGCCGCAGAGCCTTGAATACAACAATCCCGCCTCGATGTTCTTCCCCAAAGCTTCGGGAGTCGAGGCTGAAAAGCTGGCGAAAGCCGTTAAGGAGACCGCCGCGCTGTACCCGTTTATGAAGGTTTGCGCGAAGGTCATCGACGGCGTGCCCTGCGTGTGCCCCGTCAAGGACATGGAAATACGAGTAGACATAGAGTCGACCGACGAGACCGACGCGGACAAGCTGTGCGCGCGCTTTGTAAAGCCGTTCGACTTTGAGAACGGCCCGCTGTTCCGCTTTAAGATATTCACCACCCCCGACGGACTTTACTTCTTCAACGACGTGCATCACCTTATAACCGACGGCACGTCAACCTCGGTGTTCACACAGAACCTCGCAAAGATATACATGGGCGAGGCTCCCGTGCGCGAGGAGGTAAACGGCTTTATGCTCTCGACCTATGAGCAAAAGCTGAAAGAAAGCAAGCATTACGCCGAGTGCCGTGATTTCTACGATAAAATGCTTGCGGGCGTTGAGCTCGACTCGAACATCATCCCCGATCAAATAGACGCGCCGCCCGAAAAAACAGGCGCGCACATGACGTTCAGCCTAAAAGACTTTATGCCGGCTTCCGCTGTTGCCGAAAGCTGCAAAAAGCTGAAAATAACCGAGAACACGCTGTTCCTCGGCGCGTTCGCTTACGCCCTTGCAAAGCAGGGCGGTCAGGAGCAGTCGCTGTTCTGCACCGTTGAGAACGGCAGGCATGTACCCGAGCTGAGGAACACCTACGGCATGCTGGTGCACACCCTGCCCATGTGCGTCAATATCGACGAGAATCAGGCGACCGCGGACTACCTTGCGGACGTTCAGGGGCTGCTGTTCGACTGCCTGAACCACGACATCGTGTCGATAGTTCAGCTCGCCAATGAGTACGAGGTGAATTCCGACATCATCTTCGTTTATCAGGGCGAGATGCTCAACGGCGTAGAGCTGGGCGGCGAGTTCATCCCGTACCATATCCACAAATCGGGCGACGCGATGTCGAAACTCTCGCTCGACGTGCTGAAGCGCGGAGACGACTACACCCTCTCGTTCGAGTACCGCACCGACCTGTACCTTGACGAAACGATCGAAAACTTTGCCAACCTTTATATAAACATCGTAAAGGGTCTGCTTGAAGCCGAAAACCTGAACGAGCTTGTTTTCTGCGGCGAAAGAGAAAAGGCGTTTTACCGCGCGGCTAACGACAACCGTCTTGAATTTGACCGCTCACTGACGCTTATCGACCTGTTCCGCAAGCAGGCGAAGCTGCACCCCGACAACATAGCTATTGGCTTCAAGGACAAAAAGCTGACCTATGCGCAGCTTGACCGTTACTCGGAAAACCTCGCGAAGCTGCTTGCGAAGCACGGCGTTACGCGCGAGGTGCCCGTGGGTATCATGGTGAAGCGCTGCGAGCTGTTCCCGATCTGCACCATCGCCGTGCTTAAAGCCGGCGGCGGTTGCCAGCCGCTCGACAGCAACTATCCTCAGGACAGACTGATGTATATGCTTGAGGATTCAAAGGCACCCGTGGTTATCGCAGACGACGAGCTTGCGCCGATAATCGACGGCTACAACGGCGTTATCCTTTCGGCAAACGAGATATACGACCTGCCAGAGGACAACGAGACCGAGCTTACTCCCCCCGCCGCGGATTCGCTTTTCGCGCTGATCTACACCTCCGGCTCGACCGGCAAGCCCAAGGGCTGTATGCTTGAACACCGCAACCTTGTGAATTTCTGCCTGGCGTTCAACGAGAAGTTTGACATCACCGATCAGGATCACTTTGCGGCTTACGGCGCGTTCGGCTTTGACGCGTCCATGCAGGACCTCTACCCCGCCCTGACCGCGGGCGCTTCGGTGTACATAGTGCCCGAGGAAACAAGGCTCGACCTTGTGGGGCTGAACGAATTCGTTATAGGCAACAAGATAACCATGATGGACTGCACCACCCAGCTCGGCAGGCAGTACATCACCGCCTACCCCGACAGCCCGTACATGCGCACCTTTACCGTCGGCGGTGAAAAGCTGGTGCCCTGCGCCCCGCCGAATTTCAGCTTTGTTAACACCTACGGTCCCACCGAATGTACGATATACGTGACCGACTATGAGCTGGACAAGGAATACGCGTCGGTGCCCATAGGCAAGTCCTTCGGCAACTGCGACATTTACATAGTTGACAAGCAAAACCGTCTGCTGCCCGCGGGCGCTGTGGGCGAGCTTGTTATATCCGGCTATCCCGTAACGCGCGGCTACCTGAACCGCCCCGACCTCACCGGTGAAAAGTTCATTCCGAACCCGTTCTTCGATATTGCGGGTTATGAAAGAATGTACCTGACGGGCGACGTGTGCCGCTACCTTGCGGACGGAAACGTACAATTCGTAGGCAGACGCGACGAGCAGGTAAAGATACGCGGCTTCCGCATCGAGCTGACCGAGATCGAGCGCCGCATACGCGAGTTCGATAAAATCAAGGACGCCTCTGTCATAGCGAAAGACCTGCCCAGCGGCGGCAAGGCTGTTGTGGCTTACGTGGTGTCCGACACTCCCGTCGACGTCCCCGCGCTCAACAGCTTCATATCCGACGAGCTGCCGAAGTACATGGTGCCGTCGGTCACGATGCAGATAGATAAAATACCGCTCAACCCCAACGGCAAGGTCGACAAGCGCAAGCTGCCAGAACCCTCGTTCAAGAAGGAAGAGGAGGGCGCAAGGGCGCTTAACAAGCTTGAAGAACAATTGTGCGCCATGGTCAGCGAGATAACGGGCTTTGAGAGCAAGAGCGTTACGGAAAGTCTGGTTTCACTGGGACTCACCTCTCTCACCACGATAATGTTCTCAGCCAAGCTGTATGACAACTTTGGACTAAAGGCGGGCGTCGCCGAGCTTATGGACGACGACTGCACGCTGATGACGGTTGAAAACCTGATAATAGAACAACTGCTGAGCGGCAAGACCGCCGAGGCAGCTGAAAAAGCCGAAGCGGACATAAACAACATTCCGCTGTGCGCCGAGCAGCTTGGCGTTTACTACGACAGCGTAAAGCGCCCCGACGCGCTGATATACAACATTCCGATGAAGTACACGCTGTCAAAGCGCACCGACATTGACAGGCTGAAAAATGCGCTTGAAAAGCTTATAGCGGCTAACCCGGTGCTGACCTCAGTCATAGTGCTGGAGGGCAAGGAAACCGTGCAGCGCCAAATGGACGGCTTTGTCTGCGAGATACCCGTGCTGACGATGAACTCGAAAGACGTCGCCGCCGAGGAAGCGGAGTTCGTTAAGCCGTTCAACCTTGCGCGCGGTCCGCTGTTCCGCTGCGAGATAATCAGCACCGAGAAGAACGTGCTGCTGCTGTTCGACGCGCACCACATCATATTTGACGGGCTGTCGCTGTCGGCGTTCATCAGAAAGCTTGCCGACGTTTACCAAAACGGCGCGGAGCCCGAGACCGACACCTCATATTACAGCTTTATCGCCGACGAAGCCGCGCTCGAGCAGAGCGAGCAGGGCGAAAAGTCGCTTGAATACTACAAAGAACTGTTTGCCGACTATGAAAACGCGTCGGATATTTCAGCCGACCTGAACGGCAATGCCGAGGAGGGCGAGCTGAGCGAAGCGCGCGCCTATGTCGACCGCGCAGCAGTTGATTCCTTCTGCCGCGACAATTCGCTCACCCCCGCCGCACTGTTCTTAGCCGCGACCGAGTACGCGGTAAGCCGCTGCACCGCCGACCGCCATGTGTACATCTCGATGATTTCGGGCGGCAGAGAGGATATCCGCTACATGGATTCTCTGGGCATGTTCGTCAAGAGCCTGCCGCTGCACGGCTTTATCGACACCGAGAGGACGGCGCTTGGATTCGTGAGCGACACCGCCGCCTCCATGCGCGCGGCGCAGAAAAAAAGCGCATATCCGTTTATAAAGCTGTTTGACAAGTACGGCTTTACCTCAAAGATTAATTACGCCTGCCAGCTCGGCGTTGACGAGACCGTCGAATGGGAAGGCGAAAATATAATAGAAACCGTAATAACGAATCCGTTGCCCAAGTTCAACCTATCGATCCACATCGAGGAGGGCAAGGACGGAAGCATCGCCGTGAACGTGCAGTACAACAACGCGCTTTACAGCGAAAAGGCGGCGCTGAGGATCGCCTCGGCTATAGCCGAAAGCGCCAAGTCGATGATGGTCTGCGGCGGTGAAAAGCTCTGCACTCTCAGCATGCTGACCGAGGGCGAAAAAAATAAACTAAAATCTTTTGAAAAGGGCGAGAGCCGCGAAATAGGCATAAAGCTTTACCACAAGCTGTTTGAGGCGAGCGCAAAGGAAGCCCCGGACAAAACCGCGCTTATCGCCTGCGACGCCTCATACACCTACGCGGAACTTGACAAGATATGCAACCGCGCAGCCAACGCGCTTATTGAAAAGGGCGTTGAAAAGGGCGACAGAGTAGCCTTCCTGCTGCCGCGCACGAGCCGCCAGATGATCGCGCTGTACGCTATCCTCAAAACCGGAGCGGCGTACATTCCCTGCGACCCCGAATACCCCGACGACAGAATAAAGTACATTCTTGAAAACAGCGAAGCAAGGTATATTATCACCGACAAGCCGCGCGGGTTCGACAACGAGATAAACGTTGAGGAGCTGCTTGAAAACACTAACGACAGCTCTCCCGAGGTGGACATCACGCCCGACGACACCGCGTACCTCATCTACACCTCCGGCTCGACCGGCAGACCCAAGGGCGTTGTCATCCGCCACGGCGGCATTGCAAACTACCTGACGCCCTACCCCGAGAACACGCACATTCACGCGCTGAAAAACGAGGGCAATGTGTACGTTTCGGTCACGACCGTTTCGTTCGACATGTCGCTTAAAGAGACCGCCGCGTCGCTGTGCAACGGCATAACGCTGGTGCTCGCCGACGAGGACGAAACGAAGGATCCGCTGAAGCTTTGCGAGCTTATGGAGCGCACGGGCTGCGACGTTATAAACGCCACCCCGTCGCGTATCGAGCAATACATGATGCTCGACAGATTCAAGGCGGCGCTGTCAAAGTGCAAGATAATCATGTGCGGCGGCGAGAAGTATTCTCCCAAGCTGCTCGACAACCTTAAAGCCATTACAAAGGCGCGCATATTCAACACCTACGGCCCCACCGAGATCACCGTTTCCTGCAATGCCAAGGAGCTGACTAACGCCGATATGGTGTGCGTCGGCAAGCCGCTGCTCAACGTCAGCGAGTATATCGTAGACATGGACGGCAACCTGCTGCCGCCGGGCATGACAGGCGAGCTTTACGTAGGCGGCGCGGGCGTTGCGAAGGGCTACCTAAACAACCCCGAGCTGACCGAAAAGAGCTTTAAGGAATACAACGGCGAACGCATTTACAAAACCGGCGACTACGCCCGCTGGACTGACGAAGGCGACGTTGTGATACTGGGCAGATGCGACAACCAGGTCAAGCTGCGCGGACTGCGCATCGAGCTTGGCGAGGTCGAGCGCGCTATCCTGTCCTGCGACGGAGTTAATCAGGCGGTAGTGCTTATCCGCCCGATAAACGGCGCGGACAACCTGTGCGCGTGGTACAGCGCCGACAGCGCGGTGACCGAGGAGCTTGTGCGCGAGCACATTTCAAAGCGGCTGACCGCCTACATGGTGCCCACGGCGCTGATGCGTCTTGACGAAATGCCGCAGACCCCCAACGGCAAAACCGACGTTAAGTCGCTGCCGCAGCCCTTGCTCAGCTTTGAGGTCGAGTACAGCGAGCCCGTGACAAGAGAAGAAAAGCTGCTTTGCGACATCTTCGCTCAGGTGCTTTCGCTCGATAAGGTAAGCGCGGAGGCGAGCTTCTTCGATCTGGGCGGCACCTCGCTCACCGTTACAAGCGTGCTGGTCGAAGCCAACGAGCAGGGACTTGAAGTTTCATACGGCGACATATTCGCGCTTAAGACCCCGAGGGCTATCGCCGCCAAGTGCGCGGGCAAGGATGATTTTTCGGACGGACTTGCCGATTACGATTATTCCGCGTTTGACAAGATACTCGAATCCAACAATCTTAATTCTTTAAGCGAAAGAAAGAGCCGCATCGGCAACCTGCTGCTGACAGGCGCGACGGGCTTTTTGGGCATACATATATTAAAATACTTCCTCGACAACTACAGCGGCCACGTTTACTGCCTGCTGCGCGGTTCGCGTCGTTCCGGGGCGGAGCAAAGGCTCAGAGGTCAGCTCTACTACTACTTCGAGGACAACTTTGAACAGCTGTTTGAAAACAGGATAACCGTAGTTGAGGGTAGCGTGACCGACACCGATTGGTTCGATTCGCTGAAAGACGCTAAGGTCGACACGGTGATAAACTGCGCGGCTCTGGTAAAGCACTTCTCTGAGACCGACGATATCGAGCGCGTTAACGCGGGCGGCGTTAAGAACCTTATCGAGTTCTGCAAGCTGCACAACAGCATGATCGTTCAGGTATCGACCGGCAGCGTGGCGGGCGACAGAGTGAACGGATATCCCTCGCCTGACCTCAAGCTGACCGAACAGCGCTTCTACTTTGGTCAGATCATCGACAACCAGTATGTACACAGCAAGTTCCTCGCGGAGCGCTATGTGCTTGAGGCGATAAACGAGGGCGTAAAGGGCAAGATAATGCGCGTAGGCAACCTTGCGGCGCGCAACAGCGACGGCGAGTTCCAGATAAACTTTGTGACCAACGGCTTCATGGGCAGACTGCGCGCTTACCTGATAATCGGCGCGTACCCCTACAGCATGATGAGCTATCCCGTTGAGATGGCTCCTATCGACGAGACCGCCGAGGCTATAGTAAGGCTCTGCTCCACACCCGACAAGTGCTGCATTTTCCACCCCTACAACAACCATTATGTGCCGCTTGGCGACGTAATACTGCAAATGCGCGAGATGGGAATGGACATCAAGCTTGTTGAAGACGACGAGTTTATGAAGCTGCTGCAAAAGGCGCAGAACGATCCCAAAAAGGCAGCTAAGCTTACCACCCTGCTCGCCTACGACAACAAGGACAGCTCAAAGGTAGTGGAGATGATAGCTACCGAAAACGAGTACACCACTCAGACGCTCTACAGGCTCGGCTTTAGCTGGTCGATGACATCGCGCGATTACATGAACAGCTTCCTGAGCGCGCTTGAAAGCTTGGGCTTCTTTGAAACGGAGGACGAGTGATGAGCTATCAAAGGAACGGAGCTCTGCTGGGGAAGAAATTCACCGAATACCTCTTCCCCACCATCATAAGCTCCATGTCAATTTTGCTGGCGTCCTTCGTCGACGGAATTATCGTTTCAAAGCTTATCGGCGACGACGCTTTTTCGGCGGTCAACCTCGCCGAGCCGGTGGTGCTCTTTATGCAGGCGCTGTTTTTCCTGTTCGGCATTGGCGGCGCGATATGCATTTCGATAGCGAAGGGACAGCGCAACGAGCACAAGGCGAACGCGCTGTTCACCCTGTCGTTCACGGCTTCGGTGATCGTCGCGGTCATCGACACCGTGGCGGGCACTTTGCTCATAGACCCCATCACCCACGCGCTGTGCAGCGACGGCACGCTTTATGAATATGTAAAGCACTACGCGCTGTTCACAATTTACGGCTCGGTGTTCATGGTAGTCGTACCGTATTTGGTATTCATTATCCGCGTTGACGGAATGCCGAAGCTTTCGGCGAATATCCTCTTGATCTCAAACATAGTGAACCTGTTTATGGATCTTGTTTACATGGGGGTATTCAAAATGGACACCTCGGGCGCCGCGCTTGCTACGGTGACCGGATATGTGGTGGGCTTCGTCATGGAGCTGTACTACCTGCTGTTCTTCAAAAAGCGCACGCTAAAGCTGATACGGCTCAAAAAGGACGACTTCCGCTTTTTGGGCGAGCTGTGCACCGGCGGCATCGCCTCGGTGATAAACACCATTTTGCTGTTTGTTAAGGCTATATTGCTCAACCAGATAGTGCTCAGCACTACGGGCGCAGACGGCATGGCGGTGTTCTCGGTGTGCAATTTCAGCGTCACCTTTATATCGATGTTCGTTTCGGGCGGCAGCGACACCATGACCCCCATCGTCAGCCTGCTTTACGGCGAGCGCGACTACAAGGGGATCGACCTGGTGCTGCGCAAAACCTTCATCTTCGTAGCCGCCTCCTGCGCGGTGATAATAGCGTTCATCATGGCGTTCCCCAAGCTGCTGCTGCAGCTGTTCTCGGTAACCAGCCCCGAGCGCGTGGCGCTGGGAATACCCGCCGTGAGGATATTCTCGCTCAGCCTGATCGGTATGGGCATTTGCATCGTCACCATGAACTATTTGCAGGCGACTAAGCAAAAGGCTATTTCAGTCACCATCACATTCCTGCGCGGACTCATCATAATCGTACCGCTGGCGTATTTGCTTTCGATCAGCTTCGGGCTGAACGGCGTAAGCATGGCATTCGTATTTGCCGAGGCTCTCACGGCGGCTATAACCTTCCTTATCTGCCTTATAGTATCCCGCGCAAAAAAGGACAAGTACAGCGGTGTCCTGCTGCATGAGCGGCAGACCGACTGCAGCGCGCTGTTTGACGCGAGCCTGCGCCCCGAGGCGGAGCAGGCGGCGGATATTTCGGACGAGATCATCGCGTTCTGCAACAATAACGGCGTGACCGGAAAGGCTGCCGACTACACGGGCGTGCTCGCCGAGGAGACCGTAGAGCATATCAGATTCTTCAACAAGGACAAAAAGCAGCCGCAGATAGACCTTATTTGCCGCGTGACAGACAGCGAAGTGATCCTTTCGGTGCGCGACAACGGCGAGGCTTTTGACGCCGCGACCGTTGAAGGCGACGACGGCGAATTTACAAACCTTAAGATGATAAACACCTTGGCGGACAGCGTGGATTATACGCGCGCCCTGGGGCTTAACAATATGCTGATAAATATCGGGAGGACTTAATGCTAAAATTTTACTGCTACAATTTTACTGAGGAAAGATCCACTCCGCAGATAATCGACGACATCAAAATGATGTGCGAAAAAACGAAGCGCCTTGAACGGGAAGAAGACATAATGCTCTTCGTCTTTGTGCCTACATTGTCGCTTGAGGCTGTGTGCGCGGCTATTCCCGACAGGAAGCTCGTAAAGATATCGTCGCAGAGCTTTTCGGTAAAGCCCGTGACAAACGAGCTGTCCCCCGCCAAGCTTAAAAGCATAGGCGCGGACATGGCGATAACCGGACTAGCCGACCGCCGCTGCTTCATGGGCGAGACCGACGAGGCGACCCGCGACAACCTTGAAGTCATTTTGAACATGGGCTTCAAGTCGATGCTGTGTGTGGGCGAAACAAGAGAAGCCGCCGAAAACGGCACGGCTGCCAAGGTGATAACACGGCAGATAAAAACGGGCTACTCAAAGATACCCTACGAAGCGCACTACAGGATAGGCACAATCTACCGCCCGCTATGGGACTTTGACCAAAGCTACACTGCCGACGAGAGCTACACGCTCGATATGTTCAAAACTATAAAGCAGGCGGTTAAGGAAGCTCTGCCGGGCTTCCCGATAGAAATGCCGCTGTTCTACGGCGGTATGCTGACCGCCGAAAAGCTTGCAGAGTATTTTGACAAAGAGCTTATTGACGGCGTATTTTGGGACAGCAAAGCGATCTCGGCTGACGAATTTGCCGAGATTATAAATAAATTAGCGTAAGGAAGGACTTAATTATGAACATCACAAAAGAGAAAAAAGACGACAGACTGGTTATTTTTATCGACGGCAAGCTTGACACCCTCACCTCGCCGCAGCTCGACGCCGAGCTGAAATCGGCTTTTGAGGAATCCGACACCGTTGAGGTAAACATGGAGAACCTTGCGTACATTTCATCTGCGGGGCTTCGCGTGCTGCACTCCACCCACAAGCGCGTAAAGGGCAGCGGCAAGCTGCTTATCAGCCACGCAAACGGCACCGTTCTCGACGTGTTTGAGTCGACGGGCTTTTCCTCGTTCCTTAACTTTATCTGATGAAGGATAAAAAGCACCAACCGGACAACAAAGCTTCGCGTCCGGCAAAAAAGCTGTCTACGGTGTTTCGCCGCAAGCTGCTGAAGGTATCGGCTGTCATCCTTTTGGCGTCGATATTGCTGATTGTCATCGCTGTTTTGTTGGTAGTCCACATTTCTACCTCGACATTGCTCGATACGCAGATATTCGAGCTGACAAACGAGATGCATTATTATTCTGAAACCATGTTCGACAACGGCAATATCATTTCTGAGCCCGTCGATAAAATGAGCGACAAGGAATTGGCAGATATACTGGCGATCTACGGGCCGTCGAATTGGTATTACGTGGACAAAAACGGCGTTGTTGTCCGCACCGACAATAAAAGCAAGCTGGGCGTGAACGCCTTTGAGGACCCTGATCTGTGCGTTTGCTGCAAGGAGCTTATAGCCGCGAGCGATGACAACAGCTATGTTGAGACCGTTTCGCCCGAGGCGTTCAAGTCCGGAAATTGGAAAAAGCGCTCGGGCTTTTCAATGAATGACGGAAGCTTTTTCGTTTTGGAATTCTCGCCCGAGCAATACTACGATACGCTAAACAGCATGATAACGGGCATATGCAACTATAATTCCGTGGGCTCGGACGGCTGGGATATCGTGATAGATCAAAACGGAGATATCATCAGCCCGTCGAAGGATATCAGAGACGGCTGGAACTTCAAAGCGTCAAACATAAACGTCAAAGAGCTAAACAAGCTTGCAAAGGAAAAAGCGCTGTTCAGCTATACCGTAGAGGGCACCGCCTACTACACCGAATACGCGCAGGCTGACGGCTATTATGTGATAACGCTCATTCCCGAGGCGGAGGTCATGGGCAACATACAACTGATTTTGCTGATCACGGCTGTGCTTGTCATGCTTCTGCTGACGGTTATCTTCCTGCGCATCAACGTGCTGATGAACAGGCTTGTCGTCAAAAACATCAACACCATCAACAGCGAGCTGTCCGAGATCACCGACGGCAACCTCAACACCGAGATCGACGTTAAAAACAACCTTGAATTCAAGCAGCTCTCCGACGGCATAAACACCACCGTATCAGCCTTGAAGGGCTATATCGAAAGAGAGTCCGAAAGGTTTGAGCGGGAGCTCGAACTCGCGCGCGACATACAGACCTCGGCTTTGCCCAATGTTTTTCCGCCGTTCCCCGACAGGCACGACATAGATATCTTTGCAAGCATGAAGCCCGCGAAGCAGGTCGGCGGCGATTTTTACGACTTCTTCTTCACCGACGACGCGCACCTGGTGTTCCTGACCGCGGACGTTTCCGACAAGGGCATACCCGCGGCGATGTTTATGATGAAGGCAAAAACCATTATCAAAAACCTCGCGCAGTCAAACAGGGAGCTTGAAGCCGTTATTTCAAAAGCCAACAATATACTGTGCGAGGACAACAGCGCGGACATGTTCGTGACCCTTTGGATAGCCATGCTCAACACCGAAACGGGCGAGCTGACCTATGTCAACGCCGGTCACTGCAAGCCTCTGCTTAAAAGCTCCGGCGGCAGATTTGAATATCTGACCGATAGCCCCGACTTCATTGTCGCGGGCGAGGAGGACATTCCGTACCACAACAAGACCATCACGCTAAATAAGGGCGACGCGCTTTTCCTGTACACCGACGGCGTGACCGAGGCCGTGAACACAGAAGACACGTTCTTTGGCGAAGACAGGCTGAAAGCCGCGCTGAACCGCGCGGACTGCTCAACCGCGGGATCGATCTGCTCCGGTGTGAACGCGGAGCTGAGCGCCTTTGCCGAGAACGCGCACCAGAGCGACGACATAACCATGCTCGCCGTTATATATCACGGCAGACGCGTTTTTGATGAGATCACCGTAGACGCAAAGCGCGATCAGCTCGATAAGGTATACCGCTTTGTCGACAGGCAGCTTGCGGCATGCGAGTTCGGTCAAAACGATATGGCGCAGTTCGGCATAATCACCGACGAGATATGCGCAAACATCATCCGTTACGCTTACCCCGACGGCGGCGGAAGCCTTACAGCCGGCTTCGCCTTTGACCCCGCGAGCGATGAAGTGACCCTTACCTTCACCGATAACGGCATACCCTTCAATCCGCTCAACGCGCCCGAGCCCGATATCAAAAACGTTGAGGATCGCAAGGAAGGCGGCATGGGGATATTCCTCGTGAGGAAGTTCAGCGACAAGCTTCAATACGAGTATTCCGGCGGCAAAAACATTTTGACAATAACAAAAAAGCGGCTGAGTAAAACAGGCAAATAAAACAAGAATCACCGGCGCATGACAAGTGCCGGTGATCATTATGCAAACAAAGAGAGACTGACCTTTCGGTCAGCCTCTCTTTTTTAGCTGTTAATGTCCGCCGTTGACGATTATTTCATATTCGTCGAGGTTGGAGGTCGTTATGACGTCCTGCGTTTGGAATTCGATCATTTCGGGCTCGACGGGATCCGCGAAGAAGCCGTAGCCGAGATTCGCGGGCAGGTCGGGGGTGCCATAGGTGCCGAAGAACGAGTAAACGTCCCGGATCCTTTCCTCGGGAGTGCTGACAAGGTAGGTGTTGGGGCTGATTTTGGAATGATCCAATCACTTTATGTACGGTTTTTTTATAATGTATGTACGGTTTTTTTATAAGATATTGATTTTGTTGCCAAAATATAGTAAGATAATTATATATTTATGTGTATCTCTTATACTGAGCCGGATACATATCTATATAGAAAAAGCAAAATAAAAAGGAGGAATGAATATGCAAAAGCTCTATAAATCCATCAGCATCCTGTTATCTATCGTCATGATAATCAGTTTGTTTACCATCGTGCCGTTCACGGCAAGCGCCGCGGAAGGCGTGCGCTATATCGAGCGCTGGTGGGACAATGATGATGAGCTGCAAGAGGAAGAAAAAACCTGCACCGACTACAAAAAGCTGACAGATTACGAGCAAAACAGCAATCATACGCTGCAAAGCGGTTGGTACGTTGCAGATGGAAATGTACAGTTCCGCAGACTGACCATCAACGGAACCGTTAATATCATCGTTCCCGACGGCGTAACCATGAAGTGCAGAAACATCGTCGTCAACTATTTCCAAAACACGCTGAACATTTACGGTCAGTCGCAAAACAGCGGTTTGCTTGAAGTAAAAGACGGCAGCAACAACGACGCCGCAATCGGCAGCTACGAAAACAAAGGCTGCGGCACCATCAATATTCACGGCGGCGACATATTTGCGCAAGCCAGTGACGACGCGCCCGGTATCGGCTGCGGCAAAAACGGCAGTAGCGGAACCGTCAAAATCTACGGCGGCAAGGTCACCGCTAAAGGCGCCGCCTATGGCGCGGGCATCGGCGCGGGCGACAGCTGCCTCACCAGCGGAAACGTTTATATCTACGGCGGCGAGGTCACAGCGACCGGCGGCAAACGCGGCGCGGGCATTGGCGGCGGCAACCATTCCGACGGCTGCTCTGTTGTCATTCTCGGCGGCACGGTCGATGCGACCGGCGGCGATTGGGGCGCGGGTATCGGCGGCGGCAACAAAGCGCTCGGCGGCAGCCTGGTTATCGGCTGCGACGCTAAAGTTACCGCGACGGGCGGCAGCGGCGGCGCAGGCGTAGGCGGCGGCGACGGCGCTTGCGCTCTCCCCTATCATTATGTCGAACATGGCTTGCATTTAAAGATAATGGATGATAGCGTGCTCACCGCGATCGGCGGCGACGAAGCGGCAGGTATAGGCGGCGGCAACCAAGAGGACAGCGTCAGAGGCTATATCGAGATCAACGGCGGCATCGTCAAAGCATACGGCGGCACAAACTACGGCGCAGGCATCGGCGGCGGCGACCAGCAAGGTTATTATACCGAGTATACCGGCGGCTTTAACGTTCCGCACGGCTATGAAATCAATATCTCCGGCGGCTTTGTAACCGCATACGGCGGCAAACGCGCGGCAGGCATAGGCGGCGGCGACAAGGGCAGCGGCAGTTTGCTCACCGTTACCGGCGGCGACATTAAAGCATACGGCGGCGAAAATGCCGCAGGTATCGGCGGCGGCAACGGCGGCAGCGGCGGCACCGTTACGATAAATGATAACCCCATCATTGAAGCATACGGCAGCACGGGCGGCGCAGGCATCGGCTGCGGCAACAGCGGCAACGGCGGCAACGTCTCAATAGATAACGGCACCGTAAAAAACGCGACAGGCGGCGATTACGCAGCCGGCATCGGCGGCGGCAACAACACTACCGACTTTGGCAATATCACCATCAACGATTGCACCGCTGTTAATGCGCAGGGCGGCAAACGCGGCGCAGGCATCGGCGGCGGCGAAAAGAGCACCGCCGGCACAGTAACCATCAACGGCGCCGACCAAGTGAACGCGACCGGCGGACTCGGCGGCGCGGGTATCGGCAAGGGCAGCGGCACGACCGCTGACACCATAAATGTCACCATCAACGGCGGCATTGTCAACGCCAAAGGCGGAGACGGTCTGTTTGACAAAAGACAGGGGATTACTGTCAACTGCGCCCCAGCGATCGGCGGCAACTCTTTCAGCGGCACGATCAACCTCAACGGCGGCAATATCGATGCGACCGGCGCAAAGGATAAGCACATCAGCGAATCCAATCCCAATATCGTAGATTATAACTACGTCTACGGAACCGCTATCGGCTCCAACAGCAGCATTTCTCAGCGCACCGGCACGGTCAATATCAAAGCCGGCGCTATTATCGACACACATATCATAAGAGAAAACAACACCTACTCATACCATTATATCGCCAATGCGATCAACTTTATCGATACCGATGAGGGACATTCCTACGTGAAATACGATTCCGCATATGCGGCAGCAGATGACAGAGTAAAGGCGCTCGGCTGGAAAGCCGATAAAATCCATATCGAACCCTGCACACAACACGGAGAGCTTGTCTATACCATCAAAGACAGCGAGCACCATTACACAAAATGCCTCTACTGCAACACTGCCTATGAAGACCCGCACAACGATGTGCTGACCTCATGGACGTGGGGCGCAAACAACAAGACGGCAACGGCACAATTCACCTGCAAAGACTGCGGCAATACTGTTTCAGTCCCCGCGACCGTAGGCTGGGGAATAGAATCCGACGGAAACCATTACACGGCGACTGTGACACACAACGATAAAGGTTATTCAACTGAAAGGCTTGTCAACGACAACGGAGATATCATCAGCGACGGCGTAGCCATCACATTTGAAAACTCCGACGGCACGATCATCCAGTCAAACGTCGTCGCGTTGGGAACGCGACCTTCCTGTATATTTTCTCCCAGAAAACCCGGCGCGGATTCATCCGACTACGGCTTGGTGGGCTGGTCGGACGGTGTGGGACACTATGTTAATCAGGATCTTCCGGAAGCCAGAACCAATACCACCTACACACCGATATATAAGTATTTGGAACAGACCGCGCCGTATATCGACGCCTCGGGCGCGTATATTCCCGGCAAGGAAAAGCATTATCTGATCAACGGCGAATGTTACGAAATCAACGAAGATTTCAGCGTAGGCGAACGGCGCGATTCGGTGGATATCAGCGACTTTGAGTTTGAGCTTCTCAACGACAATACCTACCGCATCAATAAATACACCGGTTCGGCTAACCTTACCGAGCTGGTCATCCCCAAAAGCTACAGAGACAATCCCGTTACCGTGGTTGGCGATGATTCACAAAATAAGCTGTTCACCGAAACGTCTCCACAGTTCACGCTTGTTCTGAATGAAAACATTAAAAAAATCGGCACCAATACTTTCTGGGGTATAAAGGTCGCAACGGTCACCGGCGACACCTCCGCGTTGAACCAGATCGGTCAATCCGCCTTTTCATGGGCAAACGGCGGTACAGGCGAGTATAAGCTCGACATCAAGCTAGATTATCCCGGTCAGATCAATCTGGGTGATTATGCTTTTGACCATACGCACCTTACCCTGCGCATCAAGCATGCAACGACCTTTTCTACTGACAGATTCTACTCGCAAAGCAACGAATATATATTCACAGACGATCATATCATCACACCCTCGTGGCAGTGGGATGACGATTACAGCGGCGCTGCACTTACATTAGAGTGCTCGGATGAAAGATGCCCGTATCAAGAAACGTTCACCGCCGAGGTTACAAGCAAATCGACTGAGGGTAAAATCACCTATACCGCGACCGTTGAAGCGATGGGCGAGGTCTTCACCGACACAAAGGAAGTTGATACCTACATCGTCACATGGCTGGACGAGGACGGCACTGAGCTTTATACGGACGAATGTGTTCCCGGCGGAACGATACCGGTATTTGACGGAAACTTCCCGGAAAAAACAGACTACACCTTCATGGGCTGGATAGATGAAGAAGATAACTACTACCCGTTCGACGAGGAGCTTCCCGAGGTAACAAAGAATGTGACCTATACCGCGGCATATGATTTTGACAACGATTTCGGCGCGCGCCTTGTGGGTCACAGTCTGAGCCTCGACGGCGACATTGCGGTCAACTTCTACATGGAGCTTTCCGACGAGATCGTCGCGAACAAAGACACAGCCTACATGCATTTCACTATCCCGATCGGCGGCGGCACAACGGTAAAGGATATACTTGTTAAGGATGCCGATACAAAAACGTTAGACAACAAAACCTATTTCGTATTCAAGTGCAACGTAGCCGCAAAGGAGATTTATTCCGAAATCACGGCGCAGATCCACAATATCAACGCCACAGGCGACGAGAGCCTAGGCAACCTCTACACCTATTCCGTATCCGAATATGCGAATTACCTGCTCGATCACTTGGAGATCGCGGAATACACCCGGGCGGAATACCTCGTCAGAGCCATGCTAACCTATGGCGATCACGCGGAGTATTATTTTGATAAGACAGCCGAAAAGCCCGAGGATATCGAAGACGTGACTATCCCCGACGAATTCCCCGAAACGATACACGATACACTGCCCGCATACGCGGAATTCACCGGCGCTTCCCTGTCGCTGAAATCAGAGACTACCCTGTCGCTGTTCTTTGAAAGCGAACAAGAGCTCACTCTGACCTGCGAGGGTCACACGGCGGTAACCGCCAACTCCGGCAATGAGTACGTTATCCGTATACGCGACTTCGCGGCGGCTGACCTGCATCAGCCCATCACCGTCAAGGTGAACGGCGCAGACGCGGTAACCTACAGCCCGCTGACCTACTGCTACAAGGTGCAGCAGGCGAGCAGCAACGCAAAGCTGGTCAACACTGTCAAGGCGCTGTACCTCTATTGGGACGCGGCGTATCACTACTTCAACAACATTCCGTATATCGAGCCGGAAACTGACGAGACGGAAAGGCTGTAAAATCGGCAAAGCTCGTAACAACACAAAAGAGGGTCGACCCCCGCGGGTCTGCCCTCTTTCTTTGTAACCGCTTAATAACCACCCCCTGACATAAACAAACCCTCCGCAGTAAGCAGAGGGTTTGCGTACATATATTGTAATTATTCATCAGACGATGACGT